>JBIJCO010000033.1:0-31536 GCA_044344665.1 Bacteroidia bacterium
CTTAAGGGGGTGCAAAATTAATTATTCTTTTTTAATCCACCAAATTTATTTTCAAAAAAATAAATTTTTCTAACAACTAATTATTATCCTTAATTATATCTATCTCAAAAAACGGGAGGGCAAAAGTATTAATTATTTTATTATTTACAAAATTTATTTTTGGGTTTTAACTAATATACAAAAACTTAGAAAATTAATAATCTATGGATTTAAGTATTCTAAATTTTACTAACAACAAGGAGCTTAATTATTAATACATATTAAAATTATGTGATACTCAATTTTAATTACCTTTGATTAGAATAGAAAATAAACATGGAATACAATACCCAACTAGACAAGCTAATAATTCCTGAATACGGAAGAAACATTCAAGGCATGATAGAATATTGTTGTAAATTATCAGATCGGGAAGAGAGAAATCTTTGTGCAAAAGCCATAATACAAGTTATGGGGCAATTAAATCCCCACTTGAGAGATATCTCAGATTACAACCATAAATTATGGGATCACTTATTCATAATTTCGAAATTTAAATTAGACGTAGATAGTCCCTACCCAATACCTAGCCCAGAAACTTTTCAAGAAAAGCCAAAAAAATTAGAATACCCAAAAGGAAAAATTCGCTTTAAACATTATGGTAAGACTATTGAGGATATCATTAAAAAAGCTCGCGAACTCCCTGATGGAAATGAGAAAAAAGAATTAACTCGTCAAATAGCAAATCACCTAAAAAAATCTTACTTTAATTGGAATAAAGATTCTATTACAGATGATATTATTTTAAAAAATTTGACTGAATTATCCTCAGGAGAACTTAAATTAGAAGACAATATTGTACTTAGTTCTCATCAAGAATTAAGAGGTGGAAAGAAATTTTTTCACAAAAACACAAAACATAAAAACAATAATCATAAACATAAAAATCCTAGAAAATTTTAACACTTTCTTATGGCAATTTTTGAAGTACATGGCGGGCATAAATTAAAAGGAGATATTATTCCCCAAGGAGCAAAAAATGAGGCGTTGCAAATTCTTTGCGCAGTATTATTAACTAAAGAAAAAGTTACTATTGAAAATGTTCCTGATATAGTAGATATAAATAAACTTATAGAACTCTTAGCCGAATTGGGGGTTAAAGTTGAAAAAACAGGATTCGAAGAATTCACATTTCAGGCAAATGACGTAAATATAGATTACCTTGTTTCTCCTGAATTTAAAAAGAAAGGTGGTAGTTTAAGAGGAAGCATGATGATTGTAGGGCCCATGTTAACAAGATTTGGTAAGGCATACATGCCAAAACCAGGAGGAGATAAAATTGGAAGAAGGAGAGTTGATACCCATTTCATAGGCTTTGAAGCACTAGGCGCTAAATTCAATTACCATCAAGATAACGAAATTTACGAAGTTGAAGGTAAAAATTTGAAAGGTACTTATATGCTTTTAGACGAAGCTTCTGTTACAGGTACTGCAAATATATTAATGGCAGCAGTCTTAGCTGAAGGAACAACCACGATATACAATGCCGCATGTGAACCATATCTTCAGCAACTTTGTAAAATGTTAAATAGCATGGGGGCAAAAATTTCAGGAATAGGTTCAAATTTACTAACCATAAACGGGGTTAATGAATTAAAGGGCACAAGACATCGAATTTTGCCCGACATGATTGAGATTGGCTCATTTATTGGAATGGCTGCTGTTACTCAATCTGAAATAACTATAAAAAATGTTAGCTATGAAAATCTTGGAATAATCCCTTCTATTTTTGGTAGACTTGGCATAAAAATGGATCGTCGTGGAGATGATCTATTTATACCCGAACAAGAACATTATGAAATTGATACCTTTATTGATGGTTCTATTCTAACAGTAAGCGACGCAATTTGGCCGGGTTTTACACCTGATTTAATTAGTATTGCTCTAGTAACCGCAATTCAGGCCAGAGGGAACGTACTAATTCACCAAAAAATGTTTGAAAGCCGATTATTTTTTGTAGACAAGTTAATTGATATGGGTGCAAAAATTATTTTATGCGATCCACACCGAGCTACTGTTATGGGTCTTGACAGAAAGGTTCAACTACGAGCGATACAAATGGCAAGTCCAGACATAAGAGCCGGTGTTGCGCTTTTAATTGCAGCCATGAGCGCTAAAGGTAAAAGCGTAATTTTTAATATTAACCAAATTGATAGAGGTTATCAGCGTATTGACACTCGTTTAAATTCTATCGGCGCCCAAATAATAAGGAAAGACAGATGAAAAATTTATTAATCTTATCTTGCTTGCCTTTTATTTTTATTGCTTCTTGCAAATCCAATGAAAAAAACAAACAAAATAACATTAATGCTGTAACAGAAATAAAATCTAAATCTGAGAATGAAAACAAAATTTCAGGAGTTGTAATCGGCCTAAATTTAGGTAATCTAGCTCCTGAAATTATTCAAAACAACCCTTACGATAGTACAATCAAGTTATCATCTCTGAGGGGAAAAATTGTGTTAATTGATTTTTGGGCCAGTTGGTGTGGCCCTTGCCGCAAAGAAAATCCAACTATTGTAAAAGCGTTTGAAGAATTTAAAAATAAGAAATTTAAAAACGCAACTGGTTTTACAATTTACAGCGTTTCATTAGATGCAGACAAAAACCAATGGAAAAATGCATTAGAAAAAGATGGATTAATCTGGCCTTACCATGTTAGTGATTTAAAGGTATGGAATAACGAAGCATCTCTAAATTATGACGTAAAGGGAATTCCGTATAATTTTTTACTGAATGAAGAAGGCATAATTATTAATAAAAACCTAAGAGGCGATGATTTAATTTTAGCGCTCGAAAAATTAACACAAAAAGATTAATTCTTAATATCACTTTTTAATTCATTGATTAAGTTATTTACTGACAAAACTTCCAAAAAAATATCTGGCAAAATTTTTGATTCAAACATTATTAAATTTATTTATACCAATCAATTATGCAAAACCATAACAATCCAACTCCTGAAGAAAATATAAATAATACAGAAAACAATAACGAAACTGACATTAAGTCCGAAAACAATACTGAAAGTAACGAAACTGACAAAGACACCGACAATCAGCAAAATGATTTTGAAACTCAAATAAATGATTTAAAATTAAAATGGTTGCGTGCCGAAGCAGATTTGGATAATTATAGAAAACGCACCTTACGCGAAAGGTCAGAATTAATTAAAACTGCAGGCGAAGACATCCTAAAAGCAATAATACCTATTATTGACGATATGGAAAGAGCTATTAAAGCAAACGAAACTGCAAATGATATTAATGCTATTAAAGAAGGAATTCAACTTATTTCAAATAAATTAAAAAATACAATTCATAGCAAAGGATTAATACCTTTTGAATCAATTGGTAACGAATTTAACCCTGATACAATGGAAGCAATTACATACATTCCTGCCGTCGATGATAATAAAAAAGGAAAAGTTATTGATGAAATTGAAAAGGGATACAAGTTGGGAGATAAAGTTATAAGATTTGCCAAAGTAATAATTGCTCAATAAACATAAAAAAATAAATTAAAATGGCTAAAAGAGATTATTACGAAATACTTGGAATATCGAAGAACGCAAACGAGGATGAAATAAAAAAAGCATACAGAAAACTTGCTATTAAATATCACCCTGATAAAAATCCTGACGATAAAACTTCGGAAGATAAATTTAAGGAAGCTGCAGAAGCTTATGAAATATTGAGTAATCCTGAAAAAAGGCAGCGATATAACCAATACGGACATGCAGGTGTTGGTGGAGCGTCAGGCGGCCATGGACATGGGGGTATGAATATGGATGATATCTTCAGTCAATTTGGTGATATTTTTGGAGGTGCCTTTGGTTTTGGTGGTGGTAATGGTGGCAGAAGCAGTGGTGGAAGAAGAGTAAACCGAGGCAGTAATTTACGCGTAAAAGTTAAACTAAACTTAAAAGAAATTGCCAATGGCGCCGAGAAAAAAATTAAAGTAAACAAATTTGTTGGCTGTAAAACTTGCAGCGGCAGTGGGGCAAAAAATGGCAATTACGATACCTGTAAACAGTGTAACGGTTCTGGCGTTGTAACAAGAGTTCAACAAACTATATTGGGAGCAATGCAAACCCAAACAACATGCAATGCATGTAGCGGAGAAGGAAGAATTATTAAAGATAAATGCCACACCTGTCATGGAGACGGTATTGTAAGAGAGGAAGAAATTATAACTCTTAATATACCTGCAGGAGTTGCAGAAGGCATGCAATTGAGCATGAGCGGTAAAGGTAACGCAGCCCCTAGAGGAGGTATAAATGGAGATTTATTAATTGTTGTTGAAGAAGAAGATCATCCTGAACTGAAACGTGAAGGAAACCATCTTATTTACAGCTTAAATATTAATTTCCCGGATGCCGCCTTGGGTACAACTATTGAAATTCCTACCATTGATGCTAAAGCCAAAATAAAAATAGAACCAGGTACTCAAAGCGGAAAAGTACTCCGACTAAAAGGCAAAGGATTGCCTGACGTAAACTCTTATGGTAAAGGTGATTTGTTGGTAGAAATAAGTGTATTTACCCCTACACATCTAAATCCTGATGAGAAAAAAATACTAGAACAATTAAAAGGTTCAAAAAACTTTCAACCAAATCCTAATAAAAAAGAAAAAGGATTTTTTGAAAGAATGAAGGATTATTTTGAATAAAATATCCCGAGATAATTTTTCTATTTTTCAAGTATAACAAATTCAGTCCTTCTATTTTTAGCTCGCCCTTCTTCAGTATTATTTGATGCAACTGGTTTACCGGAACCATAACCCTTTGCCTGAATTCTGCCACCGTTAATTCCAAATTCTTCAATTAAACTTTTTATAGAATAAGCTCTATTGGTACTTAAGGCTTCATTATCTTTTGGATTACCTACATTATCAGTATGACCTTGTATTTCGATTTTTATTTCAGGATTTTCTTTTAAATAATTAGCAAATGATTTAAGTACTATCATGCTCTCTTTAGCCAGATCTGCGCTGTTTGTTTTGTAATAAATGTTATTTATAACAAAAGGTTTACCAGCAACAGCTTCACTTAATTCAAATTTAACCTCTTTAGTAGGCGATTCGTAAGTTAGATCCTTTACATTTAATACCTGAGAAGAAAAAGCATACTCTTCTTTTTTCACTGTTATTAAAAGATCATCCTTCTTTTTTAGATTAACCACCATCATAAACTCACCGCTAGTGCTATCTACTGTTGCTAAAGAGGATTTCTCATCGTTTACGTTTTTAATCTCAACAATAGCGTTAGAAACGCCTTTTCCCTGCTCATCTTTTATTTGTCCTTTAACAAAGGCGATTTGTTGTGGACGTGCTTCTTTATATAACTCAAAATTATAAAGATCATAGCGACCAACTCCTTTGCCCCTTACTTTGCCTTCATCAAAACTAAAAAAATAGCCCGATTTGGTATCTGAACTAACAAAAAAACCCGCATCATCAGATGTTCCATTTATAGGAGAACCGATATTTTCCGGTTCCATCCACTCACCCTTTTCATCTTTACGAACATAAAAAATATCTAACCCACCAAATCCATAATGACCATCGCTACTAAAATATAATGTTTCGCTGTCACTATGAATAAAAGGTGTTTTCTCATTTCCTCTAGTATTTATTTTAGGTCCGAGATTTTTTGGCACACTCCAAATATTTGTTTTTAGATCTTTTACCGTAACATATAAATCAATACCTCCATATCCTCCAGGTCTGTCACTTGCGAAAATTAAAGTCACACCATCAGCTGAAATTGTGGGCTGACTATCCCAATAAACAGGATGATTAACATTGTTACTCAATTTCCTATAAGGTTGCCATTCTCCATTTTGACTACTGCTAACATAAATATCTACATTTGGCTGGTTTCCGCCCTCATCTCGCTGCATGGCAAAATATAAATTCTTATTATCAATTGATATACTGCACCCTCCCTGATTATCACCACTCACATTAAACGGATAAGGCATCTCTTCTCCCCTATTAAAAACGCTAGTTTTATCCCGCTTAGAAATCATAAAAACTTCTCGCTCCTTATCACTTGAATAAACCTTGTCAATATTATTTATTGGTAAACGGCGAACATAGAAACAGTTTTTATCGTCCGGCGATATATAAGCTAAATATTCATCCCGCTCTGTTGAAACTCCTTTTACTACTTTGGGATCAAACGGAACATTTCTTTTTAAAGAACTTTCTTTTTTAATTGACTTTATCATCATTTTAGCCTGATAAATTTCTGCTTCATAATCTTTAGCAAATTTTTTATCGTCTTCGTCTTTAAACGCAATAAACTTCTCTAAATACTTTGTTGCCGAATCACCAAGATTTCTCTCATAATAATCATAACCAATATAATAATATGGCTCACTATGAACTTGTGGGCAAACAGAAATTGCCTTTAAAAAATAAGGAAGCGTTACCCGAAATGGCTTATTCTCGAGCTTACAAGTTACAATCATTTCTAATCCCATAAATAAATTTGCTTCAGCAAAATCAGGTTCTATTTCCAAACAGTTATTTAAAAATTGTATTCTTTCCGGCTTTTTATACTTCTTTTTATTTATTGCTTTTTCGTAAAGCTTTATCGCCTTTTTATCAATATTATCATTACAATATTTTATCGATTCGCTTTCATTATCTTGCGCGAAAAATTTAAACGATAAAAAAATAAGTATCAGAAGAATGGATTTTTCTTTAATAATGGTCATGCTCAAATCTAATTTGATTTATAAAACTAATTTACCTTTTTTTGTTTTTTTTGTTTACCGCTCTATGTTAAAAAGCATTAATTCTAAATAAAAATACATTCATTCTCCATTTTATGCTTTTATTAATTTTTAACTCTAAATTAATTTCTATTTCATTTTATTTATTAAAATAGGCAACTTCTTTTGCTTACATTTGTAATTAATCCCTTCTTAATAAAGAAGATTAAAATTAAATAATGGCAAAATCGCAAGCTACTTTCAGCAAAAAAGAAAAAGAAAATAAACGTTTAAAAAAGAGACAAGAAAAAGAAGAAAAAAAATTAGAACGAAAAGCCAATAACAATAAAGGCAAAAGTTTTGAAGATATGCTTGCATACGTTGACGAAAATGGTAATTTATCTTCTACACCACCAGATCCAAAAAACAGAGTTGAACTTAATCTTGAAGACATTCAACTAGGCGCAAAAAAAGAGGTTGCTGTTGATCCGGCAGACCTTATAAGAAAAGGAAACATAAGTTTTTTTAATGAAAATAAAGGTTACGGATTTATTCGTGATGAAAAATCTCAAGAAAGTATTTTCTTTCATGTAAACGGTTTACTTGGGCAAGTAAAAGAAAAAGATAAAGTTTCATTTGAAGTTGAAAAAGGTCCTAAAGGCTTTAACGCCATAAAAATTACACCATTACCTTAGCACTTAATTTCTCTTAGCCAATTAAATAATAAAGGGCTTCAAATTACAACTTGTTTTGTTATTACTCTTTTAGGTTTTTAAATTATGGACGCTATTAAAGAACTTGAATTTATAGATAAAATTGAGGATAATTTTCCTTTCGATGATTACATTGAATGCGTTAAACTTATTGATGAAGCTATTACTATATCACCAAACGCTGTTTTTTCTGTAGTTGAAGAGATTTGTAAAAAAGCTACAGTAAAAAATGTTTCAAAAGCTGCTTTAATTAATTTTTTAAAGCAGATAGACGCTAAATTTAATCACCCATTAAGAAAATTAATTTTAGAAACCGCACAACGTATTATTTTAACAGAAAAAATTTCTGTTGATGAAACAATCAAAAATATGGAAGTTTTAAAAGCCTATCCAATGCAATATGCTGCATTAAGTATTTTATGCTTCTACACCAAAGACACTAATGGTAGTTTAAAAAAATGCTGGAACCAGATAACTACAGAATGGAATAATGGCGAGAATTTGTTTGATGAGGATGAATCATAAATTATAACTTTAGTTAGTTTATTTATCAATTACCATTTACCGCCAGACCCCCCTCCACCTGAACTTCCTCCACCAAAGCCGCCAAAACCACCGCCTCCTCCAAAAGAGCCTCCTCCACCAAAACCGCCTCCAAAACCACCACCCCAATAAGTTCTATGTCCTCTTCCTGAATAGGTATTTCCTCCGCCACCGCCAAAAAATGCTCTGATTAAAAAAACTATTATTAAAATTATTATTATAATGGAACTTAATTTATTTCCTTTTTTATGCTGTCTCACATAATCTTTCACGTTTATTTCACCCTTTGCCAGCTGCATTAACTTTTCTGTACCCTTATCTAAAGCGGTAAAATAATCGCCCTTCTTTAAATATGGATTCATTTCGTTTTCACGAATTCGTTTGGTTGCCAAATCGGGGATTGCACCTTCTAATCCATACCCTATTGCTATAAATAAATCTCGTCCACCATCATTATTGGTAGGTTTTACTAAAATTACTATGCCATTATTAGCTTCTTTTTGCCCAATACCCCATTCGTTAATTATTCTGGTAGCATAATCTGCGGCATCAAGACCATTTAAATCATCTACAATAACAACACAAATTTGATTAGATGTTTGATTACTGAATTGCTCTAATTTTTCTTCTAATTGTGCTGCCTGATCTGAATTTAAAAAATCAGGAAATTCCTTTGAAAGGTTATTATACAATCTTTGCGGGACTGGCCTATCCGCAATTTGAGAATTGATTAATCCTGTAAAAAATAAAAATAATAGTATTAAAGTTTTACGCATGCTTAATAAGAAATAGTATTTGGTAATTCGTTAACATCGTTACTATTTCTAGGAAAATATTTACCTAATTGTTCTCCAAGATCTACAATGCACTCAGATAAAGCTTCTGCTTTTTTATTTTGCTTGAATTTTGTAATCAAATTATTTATTACACTTTGCCAGTATTCATTACCTAATTTTTGGTAAATACCTTCATCTCCAAAAACAGCAATTTTTCGACTTAGAACGGAAACATAAATTAAAACGCCATTGCGTTCATTTGTTTTATGCATACTTAATTTTTTAAATACTTTTTGTGCGGCTTTTAATTCATTACCAAAACAAAAATTATTTAAATGCAAGCGTATTTCGCCGGAAGTCTTTAACTCTGCCGAAACAATAGCATTAACTAGCATTTGTTGCTGTTCTTTATCAAAAAAATTTCGGGCAGTAAGCATAACAGAATTTTTTAGAATTCTACCTTAGGCGCATTTTCTGATCCGGCAGATTCTTTAAATACTTCTTTTTTAGCAAAGGTTTCTTTATTTAAAAACATACTATTTAAAAATCCACGAATATGTGAATTGTATTCTTTAACAGCTGTATTATAATTTTGACGTGCAACTGAAATTCTGTTTTCTGTACCCTCCAATTGAGTTTGAAGATCGCTGAAATTTTGTGTAGAACGAATTTGAGGGTATGCCTCAAAAGCCAAATTAATGGCGGTATTAATTTTTTTACCCATAACATCCATTTCTTCAGGAGTTTTTGCATTTACAATACCTGCGCGGGCTTCGGTAACTTGCGTTAAAATACCTTTTTCGTTTGCTGCTGCGCCTTTAACAGTTGCAACTAATTGAGGAATTAAATCGGCTCGTCGTTGATAGGTTGCTCCAACATCTCCCCATTTTTCATCTACATTTTCTTGCAAAGTTACTGCTGTATTATAAGTGCTTCTGTACATCATAAAAACAACAAACGCTAAAAAAAGCACGCTGCCTATAATTATTAAACCTTTTTTCATTTTTTTATTTCTTTAAAATTTTAAGCAAAGATAGTTTTTAAACTAGTTGCTTTGAAATGATATTAACAAATTTTCTAATTCATTTAAATAAAACATTCAAATTGTATAATGTGAAAATTGTTAATAAAATAAATTTAAAAAAACATAACCTTATTTTTTTTATCAAGTAAAAGAAAGTAATTAAAACAACTCATACCCGATACCCAAAACTAATTTTAGAAAGGGCTGGTAAAACAAAAATCAATAAGTAAAACCGCTAATTAAAATTTTAATTTAATAATTATTAATTACTTAAAACTTATTGGTTATGAAAACAACATTTATCACATCGGTATTATTTACACTATCAGTTCAAGTATATGTAAATGCTCAATCACAGTTTCAAAGCAACAATTTAATAGCTCATAACTCAAATTATAATTCATTATTAGGATACAGCAATATTACAAATCCGAATAAAAATTATGAGACATTAAATGATTCTGAAACACAAAAGAAATCAAAAGCAGAAAAAATAAATTCAGACAATAGTTACAATCAAAACAAACTATTAATTAATCAGTTAATTGAGTCTGAAAAAATTGCTGAAGAAACTTCTAAAAAACTAAATGACAACAGAAACTATATCAAGAATTTGATAAAATCTGTGAGTAATGATAACTATGCTATAACGCTTGCTAATAATCTTAACGCTGAAGCAGAAAAATACATCAGCCGATCAATACAACTTAGAAAAGAAGCCTATATGCAACCTAACAACGGTTCTATTTTAGGAAATATTGGTAATGCCGAAGAATTAGAAATAGTGGCTATTGCAAAGCAGTTGCAGGTTATTAATGTAATTGAAAGGGCTAAAGATTTAAACTCAACTAAAAATTGAATTCTAAAAATTAAACGTTGTTAATTAATCGAAACGTTTATGGATGTTGGGTTGCGCTTTACCTGCAAAAATATTCTAGTTTGATGTGGCTTAGGCGATTGCTAAAGTTCCTGCTGAGTATTTATCCTTAATTTAATCTAGAAAAACTCACTTAAAACCCACGCAGCTTACGTTGTTTCTCTCGTATTCTTCTTATTTTTTCCTGACCTCGTTTTCCGCCTAATTGTACTTTTTTATTTTTTGCCTTTTTTTCGGCGAACGCTCCGATTGGTGAAATAATTTTTTTTGCTTTTTTTAAATTTTTATCTCGTGTTACCGGAATTTCATCCGTTGTAAGTTCAGTGCTTATTTCAACTTCTTTTGAGAGTTTAAGAACCGGAATTTTTTTATTCATTAATTTCTCAATAGTATCGCGCAATGCTTTTTCGGCATCGCTAATAAAACTAATTGCTATTCCTTTCTTCTCTGCTCGTCCGGTTCGTCCAATTCTATGAATGTAAGTGCTTGCCTCTTTTGGTATATCGAAATTAACCACATGCGACACATCAGACAAATCTAAACCTCTGGCAATAATATCAGTTGCAATTAATAACCTGTGAACTCCCTCTTCAAAATAGTTTACAGCAGCAAAACGTTGGGGCTGAGATTTATTGGAATGTATAACACCAATCTCGGTTGAAAATTCGGGGTCTAGAGTAGTGAAAATTTCATCAGCAATTTTTTTGTTCTTCACAAAGAGCAATACTCTATTAAAACTTTTCTCATTAAGCAAGAGCCATTTTAACAAATTAATTTTTGTATGAAAGTTTGGAACATAATAAGCGTATTGATTAATTTTTTCTAATGGAGTACCTCTTGAAACAAGCTCAACGTATTTAGGTTGAATAAAATATTTTGAAATCATTTGTTCAACATCTTCATTTAACGTTGCAGAAAACAAAATATTCTGGCGTTTAACCGGCAATGAATCTAATATTTGATTTAGCTGGGCTCTAAACCCCAGATTAAGCATTTCATCAACCTCATCTATTACTAATTTTTTCACCGCACTTAGTTGCAGAGTTCTACTTAAGGTTAAATCTATTAATCTGCCAGGAGTTGCCACTAAAATATCCAAACCATCGTAAACTTTTTGTTTTTGAGTATTTATATTAGAGGCTCCATAAACGCCATAAAATCGTATGGTTACATATTTGGTAAGCTTTTCAATTTCACCTATTACCTGAGCTACCAATTCTCTGGTTGGGACGATAATTAAAACGCGTGGCTGACGTTGCTCTGAATAAGTTAATTGTTTTAAAATTGGTAATAAATATGCAAAGGTTTTTCCGGTACCTGTTTGCGCAATACCTATAACATCTGTTCCTGAAGATATAATAGGAAAAGATTTTTCTTGAATTGGCGTTGGGTTTTCAAACCCAATATCCTCAAGAGCTTTTAAGATTGGTTTGGAAAGATTAAGTTCTTTAAAAGTTATCATTCACATTTAATTTAAACAAAGATACTTTAAATTAAAGTAATTAGACTTTAAAGTATTTTTAAAGCTTATTTTTCGGCCATACCATTTTCTAACCAACAACGAAATTGCTTTAACTCATCGGCACTTAGTTTTTTATTTGGAGGCATATTTTTTTCAATTAAAACATGTTCTTTTATTTCTCCTCTTTCTGCAAAACTTTTAAGAATAGAATAAGATCTAAAATTCATGCGCTTACTGCCCACGTCATGACAACCACCGGTTACGCAACTACTGGCTAACAAAGGCTGTAAAGTTTCAAAAGTTACTTTTTGCTCGCATAAATTATTTTCTGCAGTTGCACTTACTTCTTTTTTAGACTTACAAGCAACTAAAAAAACTATTGCCAATGATGACATTGCTATTATTGCCTTTATATTTTTCATGGTTTTAAATTAATTTATAGTGAAGAAACTAAAAAAACACCAAACTAAAAATTGCTTTTATTAACATCACAATAAAACAAATCTGAAGATTTAATTTTTATTTTTGACTATTACAACAATTAATTTGTGTGAAGAGAAAAGATTTTTTAAAATTACTAGCATTTTTTCCTTTATCTGACAAGGCTATGAAATTAAATGAATTAAATAAGTTAACGAGTGAATTTAGTTTTACAAAAAGAATGCCTGTTTTATTTATCGGACATGGTAACCCAATGAATGCCATTTCTGACAATGAATTTGCCCAAAAGTGGAAAAAAGTTGCGGAAAATTTACCAAAACCAAAAGCTATTTTATGTATTTCGGCTCACTGGGAAACTAACGGCACATATGTTACCGCAATGAAAAACCCAAATACGATTCATGATTTTGGAGGCTTTCCGAAAGAATTGTTTGAAGCCACATACCCTGCACCCGGAAGTCCAGAAATTGCGATTGAAACAAAAAAAATAATACAAAAAACAATAGTTGGTTTAGATGAAAAATGGGGGCTTGATCATGGCAGCTGGAGCATTTTAAAACCCATGTATCCTGAGGCTGATATACCAGTATTACAATTAAGTTTAGATTATAACAAACCAATTCAATATCATTACGAATTAGCAAAAGAATTAGCCAAACTAAGAAATAAAGGCATTCTCATAATTGGCAGCGGAAATATGGTTCATAACTTAGGAATGGTTAGAGCTAACTCTATGGCCGATTTCGACAAAGAATTTGGATTTGACTGGGCTTATGAAATGAATACAATTTTTAAAACAAAAATCTCAGAAAAAGATCATAAGGCTTTAATTAATTACGAATTGCTCAGCAAATCAGCAAAATTAGCTGTACCTACAAGAGAACATTATCTGCCTTTAATTTACACGCTGGCTTTACAAGAACAAAACGAAAACGCCGAGTTTTTTAATGACAAAGCAGTTGCCGGCTCTTTAACAATGACATCAGTATTAATAAAGTAATCTAGTAATTTAAGAAAAGGGATTAATTAAGAATTCAATTGCTCCCAAAGCATATCTTTTAACTGAATTATGTTTTTTTGACTGGCAGATGAAATAAAAATAAACGGCACCTTACTTTTTCCTTTTAAACGTTTATTAATATCAGCTTTCATTTCTTTCTCTAATTCGTCATCAAGCATGTCAGATTTGCTTATTGCCAAAATTCTTTTTTTGTCTAAAAGTTCGGGATTATATTTTTTTAATTCGTTTAGTAAAATTTTATATTCTGCAACAATATCCTGACTATCGCAACTTACCAAAAATAATAAGGTTGAATTTCTTTCAATATGTCTTAAGAATCTTAAGCCTAAGCCTTTTCCTTCATGAGCGCCTTCTATAATACCAGGGATATCGGCCATTACAAAACTTTTATGATCACGGTAACTTACAATTCCTAAATTAGGGACCAATGTTGTAAAAGGATAATTTGCTATTTCAGGTTTAGCCGCACTAACCACTGAAAGTAATGTTGATTTTCCTGCGTTTGGAAACCCAACTAAACCCACATCCGCTAAAACTTTTAATTCCAAAATTTTCCATTCAGATTTTCCATTTTCACCGGGCTGTGCAAATCTGGGATTTTGTTGTACACTGTTTTTAAAATTTGCATTTCCCAAACCTCCTCTGCCTCCGTTTACCAATATTATTTCCTGACCATCTTCGGTAATTTCAAATTCAATCTCGCCGGTTTCTTCATCGCGAGCAATTGTACCTAAAGGAACCTCTAAATATTCATCTTTACCCTCTTTACCAGATTTATTTCCGCTTGAGCCATTAACTCCTGCTTCTGCAATTATATGCTTTCGGTATTTAAGGTGAATCAATGTCCATAATTGTTTATTACCTCGCAAAATAATATGACCTCCTCGCCCTCCATTACCGCCATCGGGA
This sequence comes from Bacteroidia bacterium, assembly GCA_044344665.1. Lineage (GTDB taxonomy): Bacteria > Bacteroidota > Bacteroidia > B-17B0 > Aurantibacillaceae > Aurantibacillus. Next base: position 14,528 of record JBIJCO010000033.1, read on the forward strand.
CCACCAAATGCTGTTAATTTATCTCTATGAAAATGAACTGAACCTGCACCGCCCTTTCCACTTCGGCAACACACTTTAACGTAATCAACAAAATTATTATCCATTTTTTGTATTTATACAAATAAAAAAGTCTAACGCAAAAACGCATTAGACTTTAATATGATTTATTTTTTATTTCCTTTTAGCTGTTTTTTTTGATTTAGATTTAACAGCTACTTTTTTTATACTTTTTTTAATTGGCTTTTTTAAACTTTTAATTTGTTTTTTCGGACTCAATTTTTTTGAACTTATTTTTTTCTTTACTATCAATTTTTTTGGCTGAATAATTTTTTTAACTGTTTTTTTTGCCTTGGCTTTTACGGTATTTTTTTTTGTTGGCTTTTTAGCAACAACTTTTTTGCTTAATTTTTTCTTAGCAATAGCTTGTGTTTTTTTAATTGCTTTTTTTGCTACTGGTTTTGATTTTTTATTCTCAGCTTTTACTATTTTTTTTGATTTTGCTTTAATTAAAATCTTTTTTACAGGTGCTTTTTTTATTGCCTTCTCAACTTTTTTAGCTTTAGATATTTTTTTTAAGTTCTGCTTCTCTTCCTCTGCTTCTTCAGCTTCAATTCTTTTTATGGCATCAATTTCTAGTAATAACTCTGGTGCAATTTGATCAGCCACATCAAAATCTTTAATGGTTAAATCTAAATGCTCAAGTTCTGTTTCTAAAGCGGTTAAGTCCATTTCTGCGTTTAAAAAAATAATTCTGTCAACCAATAATTTAAATATTTGATCAATACTGCCAATACCATTTATTGAATGAAACTTTCCTTGTTCGTTATAAAAATTTTTAAGCGGTAGCGTTTTATTGTTGTATTCCTGAATTCTACGTCTAATTACATCTTCGTTTTTATCATCAGGTCTGCCACTGGATTGACCGCGAATTAATAAACGTTTTACCAATTCTTCATCTTCAACTTCTAGAGCGAGCATGCCACTTATTCCGGTTCCTTTCTTTTGCAACAAATCGTCTAGAGCAATTGCCTGAGCGGTTGTTCTTGGAAAGCCATCAAAAATAAATCCTTTTGCGTCTGAATTGTCATCTAATTTAGATTCAATCATGCCAATAACAATCTCATCTCCAACTAGCTCGCCTTTTTCCATAATTTCTTTAGCCTGTTTGCCTAAAGTAGTACCTCTTTCTATTTCGCTGCGTAAAATATCTCCAGTACTTAAATGCACCAAACCATATTTATTTATCAAATTTTCTGATTGTGTTCCCTTACCGGCACCGGGAGGTCCAAATAACACAATGTTTAACATTTTTTTCATTGTTTGTTTATTTTAATATTATGCAAGTACAAATATCTCTTTTAAATTTCGGCCAAAACCATCGTAATCTAAACCATAACCAACTACAAAATCGTTAGGGATGTTTATTCCGGGATAATCTATTTTAAATTCTTTTTTATAGGAGTCGGGTTTTAGTAAGGCGGTTGCAATTTTAATTTGCTTTACATTTTTACGGCTTAAAACAGTCATTAATTTTTCTAGTGTAATACCAGTGTCTACAATGTCTTCAACGATTACAACTGTTCTACCTGAAAGATCTTCGGACAATCCGATTAATTCTGTTACCGCACCAGTGCTTGATGTTCCGTGATAGCTGGCAACTTTTATAAATGATATTTCGCAAGGTATTGTAACTTCTTTTAATAAGTCGGCCGCAAACATAAACGAGCCATTTAAAACAACTAAAAAAAGTGGCAATTCATTTTGTAACTCTTTATTAATTGAACCTGCTATTTTCTTTACAGCATCTGAAATTTGCTCTTGAGAAATATATGGCTTAAATTGCTTATCTTTTATTGTAATAAGGTTACTCATACTTCAACAAATATAAGGTTTTTTGATATTTGTATATTTGCATTGTGGCGGAAACAGGAAAAAATATTGAGCTTGCAAAAGAATTACTTTTAGATGGTAAATTAGTTGCCATACCTACAGAAACTGTATATGGTTTAGCCGCAAATGCGCTTAATGAAAAAGCAGTTGTTTCAATTTTTGAAGCAAAAGAAAGACCTTTTTTTGACCCATTAATTATTCATTTACCTTCAATTGAAGCCATATCAACTTATGCCGAATTAAATGATAAGCGTTTGCTAAAATTAGCTGAAAAATTTTGGCCGGGACCATTAACACTTCTGCTTCCAAAAAAAGCTTTAATTCCAACTATTGTAACTTCAGGATTAGAGAATGTTGCTGTTAGAATTCCTAATCATTCTTTAACCCTTAATTTACTTGAAAAAGTAAAAGTGCCTCTTGCTGCGCCAAGCGCAAACCCATTTGGCTATGTTAGCCCCACAACACCACACCATGTTAATAGCCAATTAGGAAAGAAAATAGATTATATTTTAGATGGAGGTTCCTGCACAATAGGCTTAGAATCTACAATTGTTGGCATTGACAATAATGGCATTTGTATATACAGACTGGGCGGATTGACTATTGAAGAAATTGAAAACGAATTAGGGAAAGTAGAACTAAACATTAACAATTCAAGTAATCCTAGTGCTCCAGGACAACTTAAAAGTCATTACTCTCCTAAAAAACCTTTATTTTTTGGCGAAATTGATACCCTATTGAAAACACAATCATCAAAAAAAATTGCCGTAATTTGTTTTGGAGAAGAAAACTATTCAAGAACGGATTATATTGTTTTTAATTTATCTGAAAATAAAAACATGAACGAAGCTGCTATTAATCTATTTAATTATCTGCGTTTAGCTGACGAATGCGAATCTGAAATTGTAGTTTGTGAAAAACTCCCGGAAATTGGGCTTGGTAGAGCAATTAACGACAGGTTAAAAAGAGCTGCCTGCTAAATTTATTCAATAATTAATCGTTTGTAACTTACGAAAGATTTATTTCTAATTTCCATAGTATAAACACCTTCATTTATATTTTTCAAATCGATCGTAAAGAATTTATCATAAAAATAATTTTCACAAACTACCCTTCCAGTTATGTCTATTAATGATATTTTATAATCATCGCAATCGGATAAACTTACCGATAAATTATTTTTAGCAGGGTTGGGGAAAAAATTAAACTGAAATTCTTTTTTTATTTCTTCCATGCCAACTGAAGAATTATAGGTATACCAAATTGGAGATGTAACAATCCACTGACCGTCCTTTTGTTTTATTTCCGCAAAATAATAATACTCTGTTCCTGTCGACATTGAACTGGCGTCATTATAGGTGGCTGTGTTATTATTTAGAGACGTATAAACAACTTGTGGGTAAATATTACTACCACTAACGCCTTTCCATATTTTAATTGAATCAGCTAATTCACCATCCATATCGTTATGTATAACATTTATAATAGGATTAATGCTTCCGCTTAAAATTGAACCCATTATATTTCCTGAAATATTAAAATTAATTTTGGCATTCCAATCATCGCTTCCGTAAAAATGCATTCCCTTCATTGCTGCGGTTAAATTAGCTTTGGTTAATGACGGCATTAAAACCACAAGTCTGCCTGCCGTGCTTCTGCCAAATGTTGTGTAGTGATTATCATGATCGTAACCTATTCCAAGATGATAACCAACAGACAATAGTTTTCTGTAGTATAAAAAATAGTTTCCTGCAGGGTAATCAGAGTAATCCGTAAACGTACTAAACGCCAAACCACTTCTTAATGGGGTTCCAACTATAGCGCTATCGTATGTTGAGTTGTAAGGTGCATAAGCTAATGATGTTGAGGATGTGCCGTCCGTTGTATAATCACTAAACCCTGGATGTGCTAAATAACAAAATGCATTTGGGTTATTTTTTATTTTTTTAAAAATTCCATCGTAATCAGTTTTAGCATTAAACACATTATAATTATTTCCAATAACACCTGGTACTGATGTTTCCCAACCTATCAACTCATTAAAACCATAAATAATCAAGTGCCCGTTATAAGTTGATGAAACACCCCACTCCATACCAAACAACGATAAAAATGTCCCATCTTGATTAGCGCTATTAGCCATGGCTATTCCGGGTTGATAACTCTGAATTTTAAATCCTGGATTTTTGCTGTTTGAATAGTGGTTATGTTCCGAAATTCCTAAAAAATTAAAATTCTGGCTCAATTTAGCATAAGCGTAAGATCCGGCAGGATTATTTACGCCGCTACTTACTGAATCTTTATTTCCATCGCTAAATGCAGTATGAGAATGTAAATTTCCGAAATAATAATTATAAGTTTGGGTTGATAGATTATTTGAAAATAAAATAAAAAGCGTAATTAAAACTGTAATTCTCATATCCCGAAGTTAAGTAATTATACAATCCGAATTATTGTCCAACTAATATTAACAATTGTTTAATACCTTTTTAAAATTACTTTTTATAAATTAATGCAACAGCATAGGCATTTACACCTTCTTCTCTGCCAACGTATCCTAACTTCTCATTGGTGGTTGCCTTTATTGAAATTTCGTTTGTACTGACTTCACAAATAGGCGCTAGAACAGATTGCATTTTTTGAATATGAGGATTTATTTTTGGGCTTTCTAAACTAAGTGTTGCATCAATATTGCCTATGTAATAGTTGTTTTCTTTTAATAACTTAACAACTTCCGCTAGCAATAATTTACTGTCTGCACCTTTGTATTTAGGATTAGTATTAGGAAAGTGAAAGCCTATATCTCTTAAGTTTGCCGCACCAAGCAAAGCATCGCAAATAGCATGTAACAAAACATCAGCATCACTATGCCCAACACAACCTTTATCAAATTCTAACTTAACACCACCGAGCCATAACTCTCTTCCCTCACCTAATGGATGAACATCATAACCAAAACCTACACGTATATTCATATCTTATTGCTGTATATTACATTTTGTATCGCCTGTTGATAAATCTCGGCAAAAATTCTTTGCTTGATTTCTTGTCCCCTCTGTTTCTCCCGCAATATATGCTCCGTTTGAATTTTTACATTCACACACGTAATTTTTTTTACAAGACATAAAAAACAATACGAAAAAACAAAAAATATAAGTTACTGACTTCATAATTATTTAATTGCTTCAACTCCAGGTAAAGTTCCTTGCTCAATATATTCTAATAATGCACCGCCTCCGGTACTCACATAGCTTACCTTTTCTGCCAAATTATATTTATTTATTGCTGCAACACTATCTCCTCCTCCTATTAAGGTGTAAGCGCCGTGTTTAGTTGCTTCAACAATGTCAAAAGCAATTTGCTTAGTTCCATTTTCGAAACTGCTCATTTCGAAAACACCCATTGGGCCATTCCACAAAATTGTTTTTGAATTTTTTATAATGTCACCAAAAAATTTTATTGTTTCATTACCAATATCCAAACCCATCCAACCATCAAGTATTTTAGAAATATCAACATGGCTTTTATTAGCATCGTTTGAAAAATTGTCCGCAACAATAGCATCAACAGGGATGCATAAATTTACACCTTTAGCTTTTGCCTTTTTTATTAGTTCATTTGCGACGTCGAGTCTATCATCCTCACACAAAGATTTTCCAATTTGGCCACCCATTGCCTTAACAAAAGTAAAAGCCATGCCACCGCCAATTAAAATATTATCAGCTTTATTTATTAGCTGTTCTATTATCAAAATTTTATCGCTCACTTTAGCTCCGCCAACTATAGCTGTAAATGGTTTTTGTGTTTGATTTAAAACTTTATCAATGCTAGCTACTTCTCCTGCCATTACATAGCCAAAACATTTTGAATCAGATTCAAAAAATTTTGCTATTACTGCTGTTGATGAATGCGCGCGATGAGCAGTACCAAAAGCATCGTTTACATAAATTTGACCATGTTGACATAATTTTTGTGCAAATGCTTCATCACCTTTTTCTTCTTCTTTATAAAATCTTAAATTTTCAAGTAGTAAAACTTCACCATTTTTTAATGCCGATGATTTTGAAAACGCATTTTCACCAATACAGTCATCATCAAACAACACGCTTGTACCTAATTGTTTACTTAATTCAGAAACTATATGTTTTAAAGAATACTTATCAGAAGGCCCTTCCTTAGGTCTACCCAGGTGACTCATTAAAACTATACTCCCTCCATCGTTTAATATTTTTTTTAAAGTTGGTATAGCTGCTTTTATTCTAGTTGAATCAGTAACTTCATATTTTTCGTTCAAAGGCACGTTAAAATCTACACGTACAAGAGCTCGTTTATTTTTAAAATTTATAGAATCTACAGTTTTCATATATTAAAATTAAAGTAATTTTTTTAAACTATTTTCAAATGCCAAAATTGTTTTATCTAAATCATCGTAACTATGCGCTTGACTAACAAACCCGACCTCATAGCCGCTTGGACCAAGATAAACTCCATTTTCCAATAACGCATGATAAAGGGTTTTAAAATAATTCATACTATTTGCATCAATTTCATCAGCATTATTTATGTTTTTCTTTTCGGTAAAAGCAATCCAAAAAACCGAACCTAAATGAAATAGCTTAAATAATTTAAATGGATTAATTTTATTTATTCCATCGATTAAATATTTTGTTTTCGCTTCTAGGTCTTGATAAAAATTTGGCGTTAAACATTGTGTTAATTGAGCAATACCAGCACTCATGGCTACCGGATTACCGCTCAATGTTCCAGCTTGATATACAGGACCTTCAGGTGAAATACAATCCATTATCTGTATGCTTGCTCCATAAGCACCAACCGGAAAACCGCCTCCAATAATTTTACCATAAGTGACAATATCCGGCTGAATATTATATAAACCAGCAGCGCCACAGAAACAAAATCTGAAACCACTTATTACTTCATCGAAAATTAACAACGTGTTATTTTTCGTGCAAATTTCCCTTAAAAACTCTAAAAAATCTTTTCCTTGTAAAAGCAATCCATTATTTGCAGGAATTGGCTCAATAATAACACAGGCTATTTGATTATTAAATTTCTGAAACGCTTCTTTTACAGCATCCATATTATGCAATGGAACAGAAATAGTTTCATTAACAAAACTTTCAGGAACACCGGCACTGCTAGAATTTCCGAAAGTAACTAATCCGCTGCCTGCTTTAACCAAAAGCGAATCTACATGCCCATGGTAACATCCTTCAAACTTTAATATTTTATTGCGCTTTGTATATCCTCTTGCCAAGCGAATAGCACTCATAACTGCCTCGGTACCACTACTAACAAATCGAATTTTTTGAATATAGTTATTAAACGTTAAGATTAACTCAGCCAATTCATTTTCTAATTTAGTTGGGGCACCAAATGAGGTTCCGTTTCGCATTGTTTTATCAACTGCATTTAATACTTTTTCATTAGCGTGTCCTAAAATTAATGGCCCCCAACTACAACAATAATCTATGTACTCGTTTCCATCTACATCCCATATATGAGATCCTTTTCCTTTCTCAATAAATAATGGATTTCCGCCAACACTTCTAAATGCACGAACAGGAGAATTAACCCCACCCGGAAAATACGTTTTGGCTTTTTCAAAAAGCTCAGTAGATTTTTGAGTATTCATTTTATTTTTTTTGCAAAATTAGATAAATAAACGATAGTAAACTGCCTGATTTTTGACCGAATTTTAATAATGCTTAAAACATTTTTTGGACTTAATACATCAATGTTAAATATAGACCTCCATTTAAAAATATTTTTATGTTTTGGTACAATTATTGTTATTTTTAAAGAAATCTAAATAAGTATGAAAAAAATAATTTTTGCTTTATTGTTAACGTCAGTATTTTCATTCACATTAAAAAAAAGTGACGGTGATAAAATTCCATCATCTATTGTAAAAAAATTAGATGGAACAAAAGTTAACACCAACACATTTAACAATGGAGGAAGGCCAATAGTTATAAGCTTTTGGGCAACCTGGTGTAAGCCATGTAAAAAAGAACTAGACGCAATTCATGAAAATTATGCAGATTGGAGAAATGAAACCGGTGTAAAATTAATTGCAATTAGTATTGATGATGCAAGGAGTGCCGGCAAAGTTGTTACTGATGTTAAATCAAAAGCCTGGGACTATGAAGTTTATATTGATGAAAATTCAGACTTTAAACGCGCAATGAATGTTAACAATGTGCCGCACACTTTTTTAATAGACGGTAATGGTAAAATTGTTTGGAGTCACAATTCCTATACTGAAGGCGACGAAGATAAACTTTATGAAAACATAAAAAAACTAGCTAAAGGAGAGGCTTTAACTCATTAATGAAATTAATATTTTTTGTTTTTAACACAAAATTTAGCTTATTTTACTTTCATGTTAAACAAGTATTTTAAAAGTAGCGTAATAGCTACTTTTTTGTTGGGTTTATTTTCTTTGGCTTTAAATTCACAAACTAATAGTGATGCAGGTTCTGTTCATGGCTATTACCAGATAGATGCTCAATATTATAAACCTGACAGTATAATTGGTGCTCCGCTTGTATCTGAAAAAATGTTGTCAAATGCCTTTGGAAACATTAATTACACCAAAGGAAAATTTTCAGCAGGAATCAGGTATGAAGCATACAATAATGTAATGCAAGGATTTAATCCCGCATATAAAGGACAAGGTATTGCCAATAGGTTTGCCAGATACCAAGACAACTTACTGGATATTACAATTGGTAACATCTACGAACAGTTTGGAAGCGGTCTAATTTTTAGAACTTATTATGAACCAGGTTTATTGTTTGATAATTCTTTAGATGGTATATGTGTTGTTTCAAACCCTTATAAAGGTTTAACTTTTAAAGGACTTGTAGGCAAACAGCGTTCTTATTTCACGGTTGGTCCCGGCATTGTTAGAGGTTTTGATGGAGAACTAAACATAAACGAAGCTCTAGATTCGTTAACTAAAAATATTAAAACAAAATTAATTTTAGGAGGAAGTTTTGTAAGTAAATACCAAGCTGATCAAAATCCTGATTTCATTATTCCTGAAAATGTAGGTTCGTACAGCGGAAGAATTAATATCATTAAAGAAGGTTTTAACTTCTTTGGTGAATATGCACAAAAAGAAAATGATCCAAGCCTCTCTAATGGCTCAATTATAAATGGAAAAAACTATTATAGTTACCAAAAAGGTGAAGCCTTATTTTTATCGGCATCATACGCAACAAAAGGATTTTCTTTTTTAATGCAAGCCAAACGTATTGACAATATGAGTTTTAGGAGCGATAGAGATGCAACTTTACAAAACCTATTGATAAATTATTTACCGGCAACTACCAAGCAACACACCTATTTAATGCCTGCCTTCAGTCCCTACGCTACACAGCCAAACGGAGAGGTTGGTGGTTTGGTTGAATTACAATATAAAGTAAAAAAAGGTAGTTTTATTGGTGGCAAATACGGCATGGATATTACACTTAATTATTCGCATGCAAGTTTGTTAAAACAGATAAATATAGATGACAGCTCGACTACTTCTATGCTATACAAGACAAACTATGAAGAAATTGGCGACCAATTGTATCACGATTTTTTCATCGAGATAACCAAAAAATTCTCTAAAAAATTGAAAGGTACCTTTATGTATTCGAACCAGTTTAATAATATTAATATTGTACAACACAATACGCCAAGAGGCCCCTACAAAAATACTCTTTCCAATATAGAAGTAATTGACCTAACCTATAAATACAAATCAAACTCCGCTATTAGAATTGAACTCCAAGGCATGCAAAGAGATAATAAAGACACATTAAATTTAGGTAGCTGGGTTGTTGGCTTAATTGAATGGACGCCTAATACACATTTTTTTCTAGCTGCAATAGATCAATATAATTATGGAAATCCGGTAGAAAATTTAAAATTACATTATGTATATTTTAGCGCCGGATATACAAACGGTCCGCACAGAATATCATTAAGTTATGGTAAACAAAGAGCTGGTATATTTTGTGTTGGAGGTGTTTGCAGGACAGTGCCAGCTTCCAATGGATTTGCTTTATCGATAACGAGTAGCTTTTAATAATTTTTAAAAATAACGAAATGAAAAAAATCATTTTATTTAACACAATTTTATGTGCCTTTTTTTTAAATGCTTGCGATAAAATAAAAGATCCTATAATTAAAAAATCTGAGGTAATAGGTAGTAATTTTATTACAAAAGATAATTTGGCCATAAGTAATTTTAAAAAAACCTTATTAGAGGATTACACCGGAATGAGGTGCCCAAATTGTCCGGATGCGGCAATTACAGCAAAAAATTTATCAAGTATCTACACAAACAGTTTAATAGTGATTGCAGTTCATGCTGGTCCATTTGCAAAACCATTTGGTGCTTACACAGCAGATTACCGAACTAATGCCGGTGACGTTTGGAATGGCAATTCAGGATTCGGAATTATTTCTTATCCAAGTGGGGTTATTAATAGAAAATTATATGCATCTAACCCGTTAATTTTATCCCACACCGCTTGGAGCTCTGTTCTTGGCCTTGCGCAAGCTGATCCTATGATTGTAAAATTAAATGTAACGACTAAATATGATACTCTTGTTGGCGCGCTTAACACGGAAATATCTGCAATTTTCAAAACAACATACACTGCAAATGTTAACATTAGTGGTATTATAATGGAAGATGGAATTATCGGGAAACAAGATGTTCAAGGAGTTGAAACCGATGACTATGAATTTGAGCATGTCATGCGCGGCGCTATTAATGGTGAATGGGGCTCTATTTTAACTAATTCAGTAAAAAACACGAATGATACTGTAAAAGTAGCCTTTAATAATTTTAATTTAAAAGATTTAAAATATAATTGCACAAGCCCCCCTGCAATTAAACCCTACACTGTTAACGACAAAAAAGTGTATGTTGTTGTTTTCGCATTCAATGCTTTAACAAAAGAAGTACTTCAGGTAGAAAAAGTAAAAATCAGGTAAACTAATATTGTTCCTTTTCGTTTGGAAAATCCGCTAGCTTTACATCATTTATGTATTGTTTAAAGGCAACGGCCATGCTCTCGTCTAAATTTAAATAACGCCTTAAAAAACGTGGATTAAATTCATGCGTCATCCCTAACATGTCATGAGTAACCAAAACCTGACCATCTACGCCACCGCCCGCGCCAATTCCAATAACAGGAATTGAAATACTTTTAGAAACTTGTAATGCTAACGTTGCCGGAATTTTTTCAAGAACAATTGCAAAACAACCATATTGCTCAAGTAATATGGCATCTTCTAACAACTGCTCCGCTTCCAACTCTTCTTTTGCCCTAACATTATATGTGCCAAATTTATAAATACTTTGCGGCGTTAATCCTAAATGCCCCATAACAGGAATACCAGCTGCTAAAATCCGTTCTATACTTTCTTTAATTTCTCTGCCTCCTTCTAATTTTACGGCATGAGCACCACTTTCTTTCATTATTCTAATTGCAGAGTTTAATGCCTCTTTAGAATTGGCCTGATATGATCCAAACGGTAAATCAACAACAACTAATGCTCTATCTATTGCTCTAATAACACTACTTGCATGATAAATCATTTGATCTAATGTAATCGGCAAAGTTGTTTCATGTCCTGCCATTACATTACTTGCACTATCACCTACTAAAATTACATCTATTCCAGACTTATCAATAATTTTAGCCATCGTATAATCGTACGCCGTCAACATTGCTATTTTTTCGCCACGTCGTTTCATCTCTTGTAAAACATTAGTGGTTACTTTTTTTATTTCTTTATGAACTGACATGTGAAAGTATAATATTAAATAAATTAAATAAAAAAACCCATCAAGCTATTAGATGGGTTTAAATTAAAATATAAAGAAACATTAATATGTTGAAAATCCTTGTCTATCAGTAATTTTATGTTCTATTAATAGACCTACGCAAGCTGCATCAATTGGTTTATGTTTTTCTTTTTCAACTGCACCCTTAGGAACAACAACTTCAATAATTAATTGTCGGGTGCTTATACTTTGAAATTCAAACATCTGAGTATCTTCTGCTGTAGAATTATCGAACAATAATTCGTTTGTTCTGGAATCGAATATTTTGTAATTTACTTTATCTCCTAAAACCGTTTCGCAACAAACTGAAATTCTATAATCCATTCCTTTATAAATTACACAACGTAATTTTGAAACCATACCTTGATTAAACAACCCACTTTTACTTTGAGCATTATAATCCCATTTTGTTCCATTTTCATCATACACCTTACAGTATTTTTTATGAAAACTACCACATAATCCGGCTTGAGAGTAAATTGATGTACTAAAAATTGAGATTAATACTATAGATAAAATATATTTCATAATAAAAATTTATTTTGTTAATGTGTATGAGTTACGTATAGACTTTATTTTAGCAGAAATTGAATCGTATATTTCTTTTGTGATTACTAATTGTTTTCCTCCGCCAAGCATGGCAGTTTTACTAGCTTTTTTTGAATTTATGTTTTCTACTTCTTTCTCTCCGATTTTATTAAACTCCGATAATAAACCTTCGAAATCAGTTTTTACTGCTAGTACATTTGAATCTGATTCATATTTTTTTAAAAAATCAATTAAATTTTCTAGAGTATATTTTTGATCTGCTAATCTCTCAATAAGAGGGCTTTTTTCTTCATATTTCGCTAAATTAGTGGCAATATAAATGCTCTCTAACCAACCGCCTGCAACAACCAAGGAAAGTGTAGCGCCTTGCTGGCCAGCTTCCAGAGCTTCAAATGTAGAAAAATAAACATCATCAGTAATTAATGCTAAAGAGTCTGGTTGTCCAATATTTGTTTCGATACGTTTTAGCACTTCTGGTTTTATAGCGGTAGAAACTCCAATTTCTTCGCCCATTGCCTTCACAGTTTTGAAGTATTTTAATGACTCAGAACCTAATCCAAAAATACTACAGTAACTAAGGTCGCAACTGTAAATACCAAAGTTTAAAGCTTTCGACTTGTTATCAGAATATTTTTTTTCGTTTGAAACCGGGTTTAAGAAAGAAACATTACTGTTATTCTTACCGCCAACCATTTTAATAAATGTCAACATTTCTCCAGGAGAAGGTACTTGAAAAAATGTTTCGGATAAATTATCTACTTTTGCCTGTTCTGTAGATGTTGAATCTACAGATTCCATTTCTTCGGTTTTTTCACCATCACCGCAGCTGCAAAATGTAAGAGCAGTAATTGCGGATAAAAATAATAGAGTTGGTTTATTCATTTGTCCTAATTTTCTTTAATATTTCTTAAAGTTATTATTTTTTTTAAATTTTAAGTAATTTATTTACTAAAGTAGCCGCTTCATGAAATTCAATAGCAGAATATACTTTTAAACCTGATTCATCAATTATTTTCTTGGCCGCTTCAGCATTTGTTCCTTGCAAACGAACAATAATTGGAACATTAATTGTTCCCATATTTTTATATGCATCTACAATTCCCTGCGCAACTCTATCGCACCTTACAATTCCTCCAAAAATATTAATCAAAATAGCTTTCACATTAGAATCTTTTAAGATAATCCTAAAAGCTTTTTCAACTCTTTCAGCATTTGCCGTGCCTCCAACGTCAAGAAAATTCGCAGGCTCTCCTCCACTTAATTTAATGATATCCATAGTTGCCATTGCCAAACCTGCACCATTAACCATGCAACCTACATTACCATCTAATTTTACATAATTTAACTCTGCTAACCTGGCTTCAACATCAGTTGGGTCTTCTTCAGTAATATCTCGCATTGCCTCAAAATTCGGGTGACGAAACAAACTATTATCATCAAAAGTAACTTTACTATCTACAGCTACTATTTTATCATCACTGGTTTTCAAAACCGGATTAATCTCAAATAAAGATGCATCTATGCTTTCATAGGCCTTGTATAGAGATAAAACAAACTTAACCATTTCTTTAAAAGCATTTCCACTTAGCCCTAAATTAAAGGCTATTTTACGTGCTTGAAAAGATTGAATACCGATTCTTGGGTCAATTTCCTCTTTCCATATTTTATCTGGTGTATGTTCGGCAACATGCTCAATATCCATACCTCCCTCAGTACTATAAATGATTGTATTTCTACTTTTAGCTCTATCTAACAATACACTCATGTAAAATTCTTTAGTTTCAGAAGCTCCTGGATAATATACGTCTTGAGCTATCAAAACTTTACTAACTAATTTACCTTTTGCGCTTGTTTGTGGTGTTATCAATTGCATACCTAAAATAGCAGATGACTTTTCTTTTACTTCATCTAAATTCTTTGCAAGTTTAACTCCGCCACCTTTTCCTCTGCCTCCTGCGTGAATCTGAGCTTTTACTACAACCCAATCACTATTATATTTAATTTTTAATTCTTTTGCGGCCTCTACAGCTTGTTCAGGAGTTTCTGCAACAATTCCTTCCTGAATAGCTACACCAAAACTCTTCAAAATACTTTTACCTTGATACTCGTGAATGTTCATATTCTTTTATATTAATTTAAATAGCTTATTTGCTTTTTATTATGTTTCAAATTTAAGGTTTTATTTGTAATTGAAAAGATAGAAATAAAAAATCCCGATTGATTTATCGGGATTTTTAAACACTCGGTTTATTCTCTATCGGTATATACTCACATTTCCTTTCCTCTCGTAATTCAGACCATCTTTGCCCGTAGCTTTTATAATATAAAAGTAAGTGCCAGATGCGCATTCCTTATCTGATAAATTTTTACCATCCCATTCAATGTTACCTGAGTTACTGGTGCTTTCAAACACTTTATTTCCCCAACGATCATAAATTAAAGCGGTTATCTCTGTAAGATTAGCCACCTTCAAGAAAAATACATCATTATTCCCGTCCCCATTTGGTGTAAATACATTGGGTACTTCAAGCTTTGAGGGTACATCTACTTTTATAACTCTCATTGCTGTATCTCTGCAATTACCTTTACTAACGTATAAACTAACTGTATATGTTCCTGCTTGTGTATATTCTGTCGTAGGTGATGCAGCTGCACTAAGTGTTATTTGACTGCCTCCATTTCCAAAACTCCATACAGAAGTTATGCTTGATGTGCCAGAAACCGATGAACTTGATGAGGATAAATTAGTAAAGCTAACATTTAGTGGCGCATATCCCGTAAATGCACTCGGCGAAAAATCTGCCGTCACACTGCCATTAACCACAGTTACATCACCATATGACGCGCAACCGTTAACAGGGTTGGTTATGATGATTTTATATATACCTGGTTGATTCACCATCGTTATGGATGAGGTATAACTGCTGAAGGATGCGGTTGGAACTGCTACCCACGAATACGTAAAACCGGTAGTTACTCCAGATAATATAGGGTAAACACTCGTGCCCGATGCTCCGCAATCTAATATAAATGGCGCTGGCCCAACAGGCGTATTTACTATCGGGTATATTCTATTGTCTACTATCGATTTATAGGCTATTGATGTACAGCCGTTATTTAAATCTTTTGCTACTAAAGTATATCCCGTGCCCGTTAATGTACTACCAGGGGTAAAAGCTATATACGACGAAGACACTTGTTGTTGAGGTTGTGGCGATGGCCCTGACCATACATATCCTATAACCGCCTGACCATGAGGGAACGGGGCAGTTATTGGATTGGTATAACTACCATTGGTTAATAATATGGTTGGTGTTAAACAGGTTAAGGATGGTGTTCCCGCAGGGGTTATGGTGGCTATTGGCGGGGCTATGTTCTGATAAATGGTTACTGTTTGTGTACTCTTACATTTACTTGAGTTATCTGTAATGGATAACGTATATGTAGCTACAATTGTATTGGTTGTATTGGTGCTTGTAAAAGCGGTTATAGTATCGTTTGGTACTTGACCTGGTGCCCAAGGAAATGCCCAACTATATGAAACGTTTGTATTGCTACTTATTCCTTGCAGAATTGTCTTACGTTCATTGCATGTTAATGTTCTTGTTGGCATAACATTTGCTGTTAATTGAGGGGCTATTGTATTTTGGATAACTGATATTTCAACTCTGGTTTCGCAAGAATTGGAATTATCTTTTGTGATTACTGTCCAGGTACCGGGTACATTTACAGTGTATGTTGAACTTGAGCCTGGTGTGTATATTGATGAGGTGGGCGGACCAAGTAGTGTGTAGGTAAGTGGAGCCCCGGCTGGGGTTGATTGTGCGTTTACTATGTTTATGGTTGCCACACTTGTTGTACCGCAGCCTAAAGTAAATTGTTGAGGACTGGTAACACTATAAGTGGGGAATCCGTTCAATGAGGTTATTACAAAGGTTGAATAGGTAGAACAGCCGTTTACATTATTTACTATGTAGTGGGTAAAGGTGCCTGTGCCTCCGGGTAAAAATATAGAGGTTAAAGATTGTGCAGTAATGGTGCCGCCGGTAGGTGACACCCATAAATGACTAATGTTCGCTGTTGGACTCAAAGCGGTACTGGTTAGGGTTTGTATGGAGTTAACATCACAAGTTATATTTTGATTTAAATTACCTAATAAGGTTGATGTTGGTGCAGAAATATTTTGAGTAATTACAAAAGTTTGTGTATCACTACATCCTGATAGTGGGTTCACGCCTGTTGCTGTCCAGGTACCTTGGTTTAATGATGTAAACGATCCGGTTTGTCCTGTTTGAGGTGTGGATACGCCATTAGTCCATGTGTAATTATTACTGGCTGGGTTGGCTGTTATTACTACTGTTGGTTGGGAACAGGTTACTGTAAAGATGTTTCCTGATGGGCTTAAGTTAAATGAAACAGGTGCAGGTATTGGATTTATGCTAAAACTTGCTGTGGTTGTGCATCCGCCGGCAGCAACTATCAAAGCGTTATATTGTCCCGGAGCTATTCCTCCTGTTGCTGAGGTCTGGCTCGAACTGGTTATGCCATTGGGTATGGGCGACCAATTAACTGTATAACTTGGTATTGGACTCGATGGACTAAAGCTTAAGCCTAAATTAAACCCATTAACAGTGCTCGTACACGTACTTTGAGTTGTAGTCGGAACTGAACTGGGTTGAGCGTTTACGGTAAC
>JBIJCO010000008.1:0-102380 GCA_044344665.1 Bacteroidia bacterium
TTTAACAATTCATTATATAATCTAACAGGCACCCCATTTAAATTATGGGAAAATTATGGTCAAACAACTGCAAATCCTGATTCGGCAGTTTTTTATAATGATTCATTACGTTTCTCTACATCAATGCAAGGTGTTTCTACTTTAATCAGTCAATCCACTTTTACATTTTCAACAGTTAGACCAAATGCTAATGCTTTAATTGACAGTATAGTTATTCGAACAGGAACTGTTGTTTTACCTGTTTCAGGGAGTGCTGCAAACGCTCCAGCTTTCTCAAGCACAGATAGAAAAGATATTTCAATAAAATTACCAACAAATTATACTGTGTCTGCCACGGGTACAACAACTCCTGGACCATTAACGCAGAAAGGACCGGTTTTAAGCAATAGTACATCTATTGTTTTAAATTCTTCAACCTTATTAGATAATATTAGTGTAACTTTTACAGCTCCACCATTTGCCAATAAAACGGCAACTGCAATAGGAGGTGTTTCAGATCCTGCATCATATTACAGAGTTTTTGCTACTATTTTTTATAAATATAAAGCCGGCGATCAGGTTTCTGTCGTTGACGATAATATTTCTACAAAAACTGCAACATATACAACCATATTGTCATCTCCATTAAATTGGAATTATGGCTCTACACTCAATTCTTTCACCATGACGGCTAATTTGTCAAATACTAATATAGCTGTGTCAAACCCAACATATGTTGTATCTTCTTCATATGGCAGCAGTGCCCCACAAACATCCCCTACATTTACAGTTAGACCTATTATTTCAACAACATATACCTTGTCTCCAATTTTAGGATCAACATACACTCTCAATGCAAACCCTATAAATTATACAATGGCTGCATCAGTAAACACTGCAATTACTAGTCCTACTTATAATTTAATGCCAGGAAATATTAGTCAATCTACACCTGTATTTACAATTGTTCCAACGCCAACTGCATTAACAAACTATACCATAACAGCAAGCGGATCTTCAACGTTAACATCTCAAACATTCAGTTCAATAGGCTCACCTACTTATATTTTAAATCCGGGTAATATTATTCAGTCATTACCATTATTTGTTGTTACACCAACTGTAGCAACTACATATTCGATTCAAAGTTTAAGTTCTTATACCCCAGCAGCACTTAATTCTTCTAGAAATTTTACTCTACCTGTTTTAACATTTAGTACATTAGGATATGGAACAACTGCTCCAATTTGTAAAAACAACCCTGTAGTTAAAATTCCAAAAGTAACTTCGTCTAGAATAGCAATGGGATACGGTAACGCAGTTTATGTTTCAAATGCACCACTTAGTTTAAATAATCCTATAAGTATGATAAGAGTTAGTTCCGATAGGGCTTTAACTACCGATAATTTAGGAAATAAATTAACATCGGCTTCTAGCACAGTAGCGGTAAGTGGAACTGTAACAACTCTAGAATGGAGTAAGAGCGGTACTGAACTGTATTACTCAACTTATGATCAATTGCTTGGAAGCAGCAGATTATATAGAGTATCATACCTAGACGCTTTATTAGATTCCACTGCGAAAAATTATTCAGGTAAATTACACACAAATATTTTTATGTTCGGAACTACATTAGCTCCAGATGGAAGCAAAAATAATCCTAATTCTCCTTACAGAACTGCTTTATTGGGAACCTATACAAAAATAATTACTGGCATTAATGTATCAAATGATAACAAATCGATTGCAATTACTTTTGATGACCCTTCAGGAAATAAAGTTATGTATAGTACTGTAGCCGATGTTAGAAAATGTAATTCTACAAATGCTGCCATTGTTTCTAAAAACGGAACCGGTTTACCTTCTACAAAAGTTTATTGTTCGTTAATGGAAAAATCTGATAATAAAAAAGTATTTATAGGTACAGATTTAGGTGTTTATTATACAAGTGATATCACTGCAGCTTCTCCATCATGGGTTGACGCCAATAATAGTCAATTACCAGTTATTCAGGTTTTTGATTTAAAACAACAAGTCATGAATCCTTGGGATTGCTATAATTCTGGTTTAATTTATGCTGCAACAAATGGTAGAGGAGTTTGGGTTAATAAAGATTTTTCTTCACCTTATTATGTTTCTGTAAAAGAAAGTGCTCGCGCTAACTTTGAAAATAATTTAAATCTTTATCCAAATCCTTCTAATGGTAATGTTTATGTTAATTTTAATGGTAATGATGGTGAAATGGCTTCTATTAATGTGATAGACATTAATGGTAGAGTAGTAAAACATGAAAATTTAGGAAAATTAAGTTCTGGTGAGGTTGGTTATGTTTTTGAAACTATAGATCTTTCAAGCGGAATTTATATTGTTTCTATTAGCAGTGATTTAGGAGTTAAACGTGTAGCTAAATTAGTTGTAACTAAATAAAAAAATCTAAAAAAAAAAGCTGCTTAGAAATAAGCAGCTTTTTTTGTTATAACCCAGAACCAAAATGGGTTAAACTATCTTTTTTACTTGGTTGAATTGTCATAACAGGAATATTGCTGATGTCTACAATTCTTTGCGCATCTGTTCCCCCAAAAAAATCAACTAGTCCTAAATCAGGTTTATTCATTATCATAATTAAGTCTGATTCTATTTTATTGGCATATTCTACTACAGTTTCTGCAATATGTTTAGTAGCCATAGATTTATTTGTACAAGAAATACCTTTGCTTTTTATGAACTGTTTTACTTGATGAGCGTATGCAAGTAATTTATTCTCATAACCAGCATCGTTAGGATCAAAAACACTAAGAATTCTGATGCTTGCTCCAAAGTATTGGGCAAACTGAACTGCTATGTCAACTTTTTCTCGGCTTTCAGATGATAAGTCTAGAGGTAATAAAATGTTTTCGCATCCATCTCTATGTTCATTTCCTCTAATTGTAATTACAGGACATGGTGCTTTTCTTATAAGGGTGCTTGCGCTTGTTCCGATTATGTTACGGAATCTTATGTGGCTTTCTAAACCTGCAATAATTAAGGTTGCGGCAATTTCTTCAGCAACTCTGTCTGTTTCCTCATAAATATCGCCTTTTACATTCATGAATTCCGTAGGAACGCCACTTTCTTGTTCAGTTTGTTTGGTTAATTTATTTAAAGCATCGTAGCTTTCTTCACCCGTCTTTTCATAAACATGCAATAGAACAAGCTTTGAATGTGTATATTTTGCAAGGTTATAGGATTCCTTAATTGCAGATAATGATTGTTTTGTAAAATCTATTGGTATTAAAATAATGCCTCTTTCTTTAACTTGCATAATAAAATAATTTACACAAAATTAAAACTTTTAGACTGAGGCAACAAGTAATTAAGTTTTTTTGTTAAAACGAATTTTATTTCGATATTTGCAATCTTAATTTAAAAAATATAAAAAATGGCAGTAAAGATTAGACTACAAAGACATGGTAAAAAAGATTCAGCATTCTTTCATGTGGTAGTTGCGGATGGTCGTGCACCTCGCGATGGAAAGTTCATTGAGAAATTAGGTATTTATAACCCTAATACAAATCCAGCAACAATAGATATTGACTTCGATTCTACATTGAAATGGTTATTTAATGGGGCTCAACCAACAGATACTTGTCGTGCAATTTTATCTTACAAGGGAGTATTCATGAAAAAACATTTGTTGGAAGGTGTAAAAAAAGGAGCTTTAACAGAGGTTCAAGTTGAGCAAAAATTCAACAAATGGATGGATGAAAAAACTGGAAAAATTGCAAGCAAAAAAGACAAATTAAAATCAGAAGATTCTAAAAAGGTTTCTGATAAAATTAAAGCTGAAACAGCTTCAAAAGAAGCTAAGGCAGCCAAAATTGCTGCTAAGAACGAAGCAGCAGTAGTTTCACCTTCAGAAAATGAAACTTCACCAGAAGAAACAGCATAGTATTTGTCAATTAATTAAACTAAAAAACCGCATTTTTGCGGTTTTTTTTTTACTATTTTGCAATATGTATATTTTAATTGCCGATAGTGGCTCCACAAAAACTGATTGGGTTTTATTAAAGAACTCAGAAATTATAACGCAAATCAAAACATTAGGTTTTAATCCATATTTTCAAACCCATACCGAAATTGTTTCAGAGTTGGAAAATAATTTGAAGCCTCATCTGAGGGAGTATTTAAAAGAAATTGTTAAAATATATTATTATGGTGCTGGATGCTCAACCACTGAAAATTGTTCATTTATTGAAGATTGCCTTAAATTTAGTTTAGATGTAAAAAACATTATTGTTTCGCATGATTTATTGGCTGCAGCAAGGTCATTATGTAAAAATGAATGGGGAATAGCATGTATTTTAGGAACCGGCAGTAATAGCTGTTTATATAATGGAACTGCTATTTTGGAGAATGTGCCGTCGGTTGGTTACTTGTGGGGAGATCATGCAAGTGGCGCGCAAATAGGAAAGTATTTAATAAAAAATTATTTTGAGAATAATCTACCTGAAGAACTAAATTTTTTGTTTGAAAAAGAGGGATATCATAGAGAGGAAATTTTAAATAATGTTTATAAAAAACCAATGCCAAGCCGTTATTTAGCTTCTGTTAGTTTATTTGTAGGCAAACATAAGGATCATCCGTTTATAAATAATTTATTGATAGATTGCTTTACGTCGTTTTTTGAATTTCAAGTTAATAAGTACACAAACTCCACTCTTTATAAAGTACATTCTGTAGGGTCAATTGGTTATATATACAAAGATATAATTATTAAAGTTGCCCAAGAACAAGGGTATCAAATAGGAAATATTATAAAATCGCCAATTGAAGGTTTAATAGAATACCACGCTTTAAATAAATGATATATTTTCTTATAGTCAGCACAGCCTTAGTCGCCTCATTTTTAACTTTTTTTTCTGGTTTCGGATTGGGTACTTTATTACTTCCGGTTTTTGCTATTTATTATCCTTTACCTGTTGCTATTGCAATAACTGCAATTGTACATATGCTAAACAATGTGTTTAAGTTAGGTTTGGTTTTAAAAAATATAAATTATAAGGTTGCTATTAAATTTGGTTTGCCATCCATGTTAGCATCGTTTTTTGGAGCGTGGACATTAAATCAATTAGTTCAATTTAACGTTAACGTTTTTACTTATAAGGTAATTAACACTCAATTTTTGATTACTTGGCCCGGTTTAATTGTTGGGTTATTGATTATTTTTTTTGCAATAGTAGAACTAGTCCCAAAATTATCAGAGATATCTTTTAATCAAAAATTTTTAATAGTTGGAGGTATTATTAGTGGATTTTTTGGAGGTTTTAGTGGTCATCAGGGTTCAATCAGAAGCGCTTTTTTATTACGATTAAAATTAGAAAAATCTGTATTTATAGCAACTGGAGTTTTTATAGCTTTTTTAACTGATATAGTTAGGATTTTTTACTATACAGCATTCTCTGAATTGAAAATTAATTACTCAAATAATTTGATATTATTTTTGGCTGTTGTTTCTGCTTGGTTTGGAGCTTATTTCGGAAATAAATTATTCCGTAAAACAACAGTTAATTTTTTTAAATGGTTTGTTGCTGTTTTTATGCTAATAATGGGGAGTTTAATATCAATTGGTATTATAAAATAAGTCAATTAAAAATCAGTTTAATTATTTATTAAATTTTAAACAAGAATTATAAAAAATAAAAAAAGAGATTATATTTGATAAAAAATTATAAAATGAATAAATTAATTTACCTATCATGTTTTTCTGCGCTTACAATTTTATCAGCTTGTTCAGATAAAAATTTGGATGAGAATGTTGTTTTAGATAGCGATAAAGCTGAACACACCATCGATACTTCTAAAACACCCGTTAATGAGGAAACAAAATTTAAATTCGATTTTGCTATAGCAAATATACCATCTCCTGTTTCAAGTATAAATGATTTGACAAATTTTGGAGTACCATATAGCAGCAATTATTTAATTGATGTAAAAAAGCCTAACGGTGTAAACGAGTTTGATAAAGCTTTATTATTAGGGGCATATAATATAGACATGGCTTATGCAATGGCTAATGACATGGGTCAAGATGTTTTAAAATTCATGAAGGCTATAATGATCAAATCTAATGAATTGGGTTTGGTAAGTGCAGTAGATCAAATGATAGGTAAACGAGCAGAAAAAAATATATCTAATAAAGATTCATTGTTTAGGATTTTAGATGAAATTTTCACTAAAAGTGATTCTTATTTAAGAACAAATGAAAGAGTTTACACAGCATCTTCTATTTTTGCAGGTTCTTGGATAGAGTCATTATATTTAAACTGCAGAATCACAAATGATGTAACTAACACAGAGCCTTACCTGAAAGAAAAAGGATATAAACAAATTTGGGATCAACGCTTCTATTTAAAAAACTTATCTGATTTACTAAATGATTATAATAATAAAAAGGAATGCACAGATTTAAATAATAAAATAAAAGAAATTTTGGCTGAAATTACGTTAATTAAAGATCCAAAAGAGTTTAAAGAAAGTAATTTTAAATCTATCTCCGAAAAAATATACTCTTTAAGAGCAAGTATATTAAAATAAAAAATCATAAATTTATATTCAAAAGGCTCTCTATATTCGAGAGCCTTTTGTTTTTGATTCAAAAATCCGATTAAATCAAAGAATAAAAATATCTGAACAAACAAACAAACAAAAAATTACACTTGCTACGCCGTTTGTCGTTCCAAAAGCCAGATTAACTTTACTTAAATCATTTGGTTTTACTAAAACATGTTGGTAGATTAACAAACTAATAAAAATTGCGGCGCCTATTAAATAAAGTAAACCAAAATTTGAATAAAAGTAAATTAAAATAATTAGACTTGCAGTAATTAAATGCATAAGCCGTGATAATATTAGTGCATGTTTTCTGCCCAAATAAACAGGAATTGATTTTAGGTTTTGACTTTTATCAAACTCATCATCTTGCAAGGCATAAATAATATCAAAGCCACTAACCCAAAAAAATACTATTGCACTAAATAATAAAGGCAATAACGAGAAATGCTCGGTTAAAGCTAAGTAGGAACCAATAGGAGCAAGAGCTAAACCTAAACCTAAAATTAAATGGCAAAGCGCTGTAAATCGTTTGGTGTAACTATAGCCTAATACAACAAATAATGCTACTGGCGATAAGTAAAAACATAAGTTGTTTATTAAAAATGATGAAACTATAAATCCAATGCAACAAATAATAACAAAAATAAATGCTGATTTAGGAGAAATTTTACCAGACGGGATTTCTCGAATTACAGTTCGTGGATTTTTTTTATCAAAATCTCTGTCAATATAACGGTTAAAGGCCATTGCAGCACTTCTTGCAAAAATCATGCAAAGTATAACATAAATCAATTTTTGTAAATTAAACTCATACAAACCAGTTTGTATTCCCAACGAAAATCCTATTAAAGCGAAAGGCATTGCGAAAATGGTGTGGCTGAATTTTATTAATGAAAAGTATTTTTTTAGTTTTTCTGACATTGTTATTTACCTCTGCCTTGCAATACAATTAAAACAGTATGAACAAGAATTTTAAAATCAAGCAATAAGCTCATGTTTTCAACATATAAAATATCAAATTTTAACCGATCAATCATTTGGTCAACATTCTCGGCATAACCAAATTTTACTTGTCCCCAGCTCGTAATACCCGGTCTAATTTTTTGCAGATGTTTGTAATGAGGTGCTTTTTCAATTATTTTATCTATATAATATTGTCTTTCTGGTCTTGGGCCAACAATACTCATGTCACCAATCAATACATTCAGAAATTGAGGGATTTCGTCAAGTCTTACTTTTCTTAAAAATTTTCCAATTTTGGTTACTCTGGGGTCGTTATTACTTGAGAGAGCCGGACCCATTTTTTCGGCATCTTTAAGCATAGTTCTGAATTTAAAAATTAAAAAAGGTTTGCCGTGTATACCTATTCTTTCTTGTTTAAAGAAAATTGGTCCTTTAGACCCAAATTTTACAAGCAGAGCTATTATTAAGTAAAGCCAACTAAATACTATCAAAACAGCTATCGAGAAAAACACATCGATAAAACGTTTTACGGAAATTTGCCATTCTGGGATAATTTGATTTTTTATTTCAATTAGTGGAGTTCCTAAAATGGTATTCATTTTTACATGACCACTTAATATATCGTATATGTCGGGTATTATTTTAATAATAACCCCCATGTCTTCTAAGTCATTAACAATATTTTTGATGTATTCATGTTCCCAACTTTCTAAAGCAATTATTACTTCTTCAACCTTACTATCTTGAATTATGTTTTTGATGTTAACATATTCACCCAGGTGTTTAAGCTTATTTTCTAAAATATGTGAATATCCGTTTTTTCCTTCTACATGAACAAAACCAATAAACGAATTTCCAATTCCATAATTTAGAGCGTTTATTTCTTGAAACATTTTTAACGCCCTTTCATTACTTCCTACAATTATCGTGTTAAATCCAAATTTTTTCTTGTGAATTTTTTTATTGGTATAGGTTGATAAAAAAAATCTGCCAATTGCAGTAAATGAAAAGTGTAATAAAAACAAAACTGCATATAGTTTATAATATAATTTATAAGAGGCAACGTAATCATCGAGCAAGAGGACAAAAAATAAAACAGTTACGCCAAATAGTGACATACTTAAAACTTGAACAAATTCATTTATTCTCGACTTTCTAAGTACGTTATTATACGATCCAATAAGATAATAAACCAAAACCCAAATAATGGGTAATATGACTACGCTTTTAAAAAATTGATTATCGAATATTTCAGCTGAAAAATTTCCAATTTTTATAGGGTCAATTTGGGTTTTACGGTAAAAATAAAATAACGACCAAGCAATTGAAGCAGCTAGAAAATCAGAGATAATGTAATATAGTGTGCGCAGCTTTAAACTCATTAAAACGAAAGTAATTTAATGTTGTCAATAAACATTTTTGGATTTGGATTATCATCTGTTTTAACCATTTTAAAATAAATTTTATGGTTTGACGAGTTTGGTGACCGATTTATAGCATCAGCCAACTGAATGTATATTTTATTCCAATTTTCGGATGGTGTAATAAATACACTTGATTTTTGAATTACACCAGCTAAAACACCTACTTCAAAGCCTTGGTTGCATTTGTAATTTAATTCTAAATAAACATTGTTGTTCCCTGATGGAAGTGCAAATGCAGTTGATGATTCTACTTGAGCAACCAATGCGTTTCCTGTAAGACCAATTTCTGCACATTTACCTTCAAAGCAATCATTCGAATTAGCAAATTTCCAGGTTGTATCTGTAGGATTTGAGTTTGATTTAACTAGACTGAAACCTTGCTGATCAAAATTTTCCATCCATACAAATTTTGCATTGTCGTTATATTTAAAAGTTAATGACCGTTCAATTGTTTTCCCGTTTTCAACAAGCGTATCAATTGTAATAAAATCATAAAAAGCCCAACCCAAACGAGTGCCACTAATTCCATTGTTTTTTATTCCAGCAATAATATTAATTTTTACTTTTTCATTTTTACTAATAACCGGCATTAAATTTCCTGTAGGATAAGCACCTTGAAATTTTCCATTTACATATAACCAAAGATCAGTTATTTTATGATTGCCGGTTCCCTGAACTGAAGTTGTAGAGACAGATACTGAAGCTGGTTTAATAAAAAATGCACCTTCGGAGGAAGTGTATTTTTTACATGAAACAAGTAAAAAAAAATTAATAAATAAACCTATAAATACAATAAATTTCATGCTTAATTTTCGTTGTGAACGGCAATATCCAAAATTATAAAATTATATCAATACAGCTTTAACAAAAATCAATTAAGTTGCGCTTCAATATCTTTTATAAGTTTTAAAACTTGAATAGCATCGTCAATATCAATAATGGTTTTTTTGTTATTATTAATACTTTCAAATAACGAATTTAACTCCTCATTTATTGCATTGCATGGTAAAATAATTGGGTGTTCAAAAACAATTTCTTTTTTTATCTGATTGTTTCCTGGATCAAGAATTAAGTTTTTAGAATTTAATGATGCGTTTTTAATTTTAATAACTTCTGTTACTTTATCTAATAAATTTACACTCACAAAATTATCTTCTGTAAACACCCTGAATTTGCGCATGTTTTTAAATGCCATTCGGTTGGCTGTAATATTTGCAACACAACCATTTTCAAATTCTATCCTCGCATTAACAATATCAGCACTATTACTTATTAAATTATATCCTGATACATGAATTTTTTTTACGTTAGACTTTACAATACTCAGTAATAAGTCGAGGTCGTGCAACATAATATCCAATACAACAGAAACGTCTGTTCCGCGCGAGTTGTATTGAGCTAGCCGGTGTATCTCGATAAATTTTGGGCCATTTAAGTATGGTTTTGCCGCAACAAAAGCAGGATTAAAACGCTCCACATGACCAACTTGAAAAAAAACACCCGATTCATTAATGTATTTTTGCAGCTGTAAAGCTTCTTTTAAATGAGAGGTTACGGGTTTTTCAATAAAAACATGTTTGCCATTAATAATAGCTGACTTTGCTATTTCAAAATGGGTATCACTTGGCGTGGCAATATCAATTACTTGAGTGGTTTCTATTGCTTCATTTAGGGTTTTAAATGCTTTAATATTGTATTGTGAGGCTATAGTTTGACATAATAATTTATCAGTGTCAAAAATACCAATCAAATTCCAGTTTGGATTGTCGTTTAAAATTTTCAGATGTATTTTCCCAATATGGCCGAGTCCAATAAGTGCAATGTCTTTTATCATAATTTTTAAAAATAGTCGTTTTAAAAAAACGGATGTTAGTAATTAATTTAAAATATTAACAGGTAATGTTTATTAAGAATTAGTTTTAGGTCTAATTTATTTAAAGTGTTTTATAAGGTTTCTGAAGAAGATGAATTTTTGTTCAAAGGAAAACGTAAGCGTTTGGTTGAACAATTAACGGTAAAAGGAATAAAAAATGAAAAAGTTTTAGCTGCTATTGGAAAAATTCCAAGGCATTTATTTTTTGACCATACTACCACAAGAAATGATCCAAAATTAGAACATGCCTATAGCGACAAGGCTATGCCTATTGGCGCTGGTCAAACCATATCCCATCCATATACTGTTGCTTTTCAAACAGAACAACTCGATTTACATCCTGGCGAAAAAGTATTAGAAATAGGAACCGGTTGTGGTTACCAAACGGCTGTTTTACTCGAAATGGGTGTAAAAGTTTTTAGTATTGAAAGACAAAAAACACTTTTTGACAAAACTAAATTGTTTCTTCCTTATCTCGGATACAGTAGCGCTAAACTAGTTTATGGCGATGGTTATAAAGGTTTACCTCAGCATGCTCCATTTGATAAAATTATTGTAACTGCGGGAGCACCATATATACCAAATGATTTATTGGTACAGTTAAAAATAGGAGGTATTTTATTGATTCCTTTAGGAGAAGGTAAATCTCAGGAGATGGTATGGTTGAAAAAAATTAGTGAGACAAGTTTCGATAAAAAAACACTGGGCAATTTTAGTTTTGTGCCTCTGCTACAGAATAAATCCGGTATTTAGAAAATTTAAATTAGTTATTTAGTATGATTAATTTAACATACTTTTTAAAACTAATTAATTAAATTTGAACTATAAACAATTTCTAAATTTTATTTTTATGTCATTTGAATTACCAAAATTAAATTACGCTTTTAATGCATTAGAACCTCATATTGATGCAAGAACCATGGAAATACACCACGGAAAACACCATCAAGCTTATGTTACCAATCTAAATAACGCATCTGCAGGAACTGAGATGGAGAACATGAATATTATTGATATTTGTAAAAATATCTCTAAATACCCTATGGCAGTCCGTAATAATGGTGGCGGACATTATAATCATTCGTTATTTTGGGAAATTATGAGTCCAAATGGCGGCGGAGTTCCAACAAACGAAGTTGGTAAAGCTATTGAAGCTGAACTAGGAGGTTTTGAAAAGTTTAAAACTGATTTTTCGCAGGCTGGTATTACTCGTTTTGGAAGTGGCTGGGCTTGGCTTTCGGTTAAAGAAGATGGAAAACTGTGTGTTTGCAGTACACCAAACCAAGATAATCCTTTAATGGATGTAGCAGATTGTAAAGGCACTCCAATTCTAGGTATGGATGTTTGGGAGCATGCTTATTACTTGCATTACCAAAATCGCAGACCGGATTATGTTACAGCATTTTTTAATGTTATTAATTGGGAAAAAGTAAACGAATTGTATTTAAAAGCAAAAAAATAAAAATCAACAAATAACAACAACTATGAAAACAAAAAAAATAATCTATTCGTTAGGTCTAGTACTTTTTTGTTCAGTTTTATTAATGACCAGCTGTAAGAAAAGACGTGCTTTTAATGAAGAAGATGGGCAGGCCTCAAATGATAATAGAAGCGTTCAGTCAGAAAATGATTTAGCTACCAACGAAATTAATACTGAGGTAGGGAATAACAATCTTATGCATGGACGAGGCAGTAATACATCAGGAACTAATGCAATTTATGGGGCTCTTGGAATTTCGGCTCCAGCATACTCTGTTGATGCAACCAATGCCAGCAATGGTTCAATTCAGATTAACTATAATGGCACTACAGTAGGAAACAGAACAAGAACAGGCTCAATAAAATTAACTATTATTGATTATGCTTCCGGAAAACGCTGGAAAGATGCCGGTTGTGTGTTAAAAGTTGAATTTTTGTCGTATAAAGTAACTCGCGCTTCCGATGGGAAAAGCATTGAGTTAAATGGAATACAAAATATTACTAACGAAAGCGGAAGTTCTTGGTTTGAATTAATATTTTTGCCAACCCACCCAAATATTGTTACCTCAGTTACAGGCACAAATTTAAACGTTACGTTTGATGGCAATAAAACTGCTGTTTATAATATTAACAGACGTTTTACCTATTCATACCCTAATGGTATATTAACCTGCACAGGTGAAGGTATTGGTGTAAACAATAATTTAGGTAACCTTGAGAACTACGGTACCACAAGAGATGGTGATGCTTTTACAAGTCAAGTCACAACACCAATAGTTTGGAATTGGACATGCGGTTGGTATGCACCTGTTCAAGGCGCTGTAAACATTAAAGTTGACAGTAAAGATTTTGATTTAAAAGTATTGTTTAGTGTTGATGCGAGTGGTAATTCAGTTGTAGCTCAAGCTAATTCTTGCCCATATGGTTACAAAGTTGAATGGAAATTCAGAAACAGAACAAAAAATAAAGTTATTGGATATAATTAAAAAAACTATTCTGTTATTACCTAGTCGGAATTTAAATGAAAAAATTATAAAAAAATGAAACAGCTTTCAGGATATAATATTCCCCTACATCAAGAAGTAATATCCGACTTTATTTACCATATTAGAAGGCATTTGCAAAGTAGAGGTTTACAATATGAATTTGATGTTGCACCTGAAGTGATTTTAAGAAATGACGATTTTAAAAATAAATACATTATCCCTGATGTTTCAATTAAAAAAAGCGAAAATACTTGGAATCAACCAGAGGTAATTATAGAAGTAACCAGATTCCGTGGTTGGAATACTGATATTAAAAAAGTTAGAAAAGCTATTAAGGAAGTTCGATCACTAAAAGAGGTTTTTGTTTTTAATATTGAAGAGTCGGAATGTTGGAAAATATCAAAACCCGATTTCGATGAGGACGATGGAAACTGTTTTTCAGACGTACTAAGGTTTGATTTAAAAAATTGCTTAAGAGGATAATTTTTTTAATAATCTTAATTTTTAGGCGAAGCTGTCTTAATAAAGACGGCTTCTTTTTTTATTTAAGCTATTGTTTTAAAAATAAAATAGTAATCATTTTTGCTTGTTTTGTATTAACTTGTATAAATTGTATTTTTATTAAAACTTTTTTATAAACAAACTAGGTACATATTTACTTTTTGTTTTGTTGGTTGTAAAAACAATTGGCTTTGGTCAAGACATTCATTTTTCACAATTTAATGGCTCGTTGTTGAATTTAACACCTGCATATACCGGGTTCTTTAATGGCGATTACAGATTAGGGGCTATTTATCGCAGCCAATGGCAGGCTGTACCTGTTCCGTTTTCAACCTTTAGCATGAATGCAGAAACAAGATTCAGACCCAAGCAATTGGTAAAAGATATGTTTGGTGTAGGGCTTTTATTTAACAGCGACCGCGCTGGTGATACACGATATGGAACAACTCAGATTTATGCAAGCGGTAATTATATTTTTTTAGGAAAAGCAGATAGTAGTTTGCTGTTTACAATTGGAATGAATTTAGGATTTTGCCAGGTTGGATTTGATTATGATAAAATGACTTTTGATAGTCAGTTTGATGGCGTTAATTATAACAAAACAACTGCTAACGGCGAAAATTTTGATTGGACCAAATATAATTATGGCGATATTAATTTAGGGAGCGCGCTGCAATATATAATAAATAATAAATATAGATTAAATTTAGGTTTTGGATTTCATCATATTACTAATCCTGTAATAACTTACCAAGGAAATGCATTAAGTAAACTCGATTTTAAAACAACCACTTTTTTAAGTTTTTCGTCACCTATTAGCAATAACATAGATATAATTTCAGAAGCCTTAATTTCTAAACAAGCTAAAAATTATGAAATAATACCTCACGCTTCATTAAAATATTACGTAAATAAAGATGAAAATAGAGCAGTTTCAGCCGGTTTATGTTTGCGTGCCCGCGATGCTGTTATTTTAAGATTTGGTTATGCCTATAAAACATTACAAAGTGGTATTTCTTACGATATAAATACAAGTGGATTTACAGCGGCAACCAATAGAAGAGGTGCTTTTGAAATTTTTATAAATTATATTATCAATAAAAAACGACAAATAGTGGTTAAAAAAAGGGTTTGCCCGGTGTTTATGTAATTTGTGAAATTCGCGTGGTTTAAAATAGTTTTATTTTGTTTAGTTACCTTTTATTCAAAAGGGCAGTCGTCTCGTTTACTTCAAAATCAAGCTGATGCGGCAATACTAAATAAAGATTGGTTCACTGCGGCTCAAAATTATAACTATTTATTTTATAGAGATAGCAGCGATATTAACTTACAATTTAATTATGCTGAAGCAAGTCGTTTGAATTTTGATATTGATTTAGCCCTTAGATTATATAACAAAGTTGCGCTTCTAGACAATGGAAAGAAATATCCTTTATCGTTTTATTGGATAGGACAACTTCTTAAAAATAAAGGTCAATATAAAGAGGCAAAAAAATGGTTTACTAAGTGTTCTAAAATCAAAACAAAGTCTCAAAAAAATAATTTGGAGTATTATAAAACAAAGTCACTTATAGAAATTGAAGCATGTGACTTGGCTCAAATTCTAATTAAAAATCCTGTAAAATCAAATTTACAGCATCTAGATTCAACTATAAATAGTAAAGTAAGTGAATATGCCGCTTTTGAAAAAGACAGTACCTTATATTTTTCATCTTTAAAGAATTCAAATAAGAAAGATGATAACGATGTTAATTTCAATAAGATTTATAAATCTGATTTGAAAAATTTAAAGTGGCAAAAAGTAACAGCTTTAGATACTACTATTAACGCAACATATTTACATAACGCCAATACTTGTTTTAGTAAAGATTATAAGCAAATGATTGTTTCGCGTTGTAAGTCAAAAAATGCAAGTGAATATACGTGTGAGTTATACCTATCTAATTTTATAAATAATAAATGGCAAAAATTAGAGCGACTACCTGAATTAATAAATCAAAACGGCGCAAATACTACCCAGCCAAATTTTGGTGAAATTGATGGTAAAGATGTTCTGTTTTTTTCGAGTAACAGAGCAGGGGGTGAGGGGAATTTGGATATCTGGTATAGTATTAAAAATAGTGATGGTACGTTTTCACAACCAATTAATGCCGGAAAAAAAATAAATACTCCAGACGATGAAATTACGCCATGGTATGTGAATGAAAATAATACGCTATTTTTTAGCAGCGCCTATCACAAGGGTTTAGGTGGATTTGATATTTTTAAAAGTGAATTTAAAAACAATGAATTCTCATCTCCTGAAAATGTCGGTTATCCGATTAATAGCAGTTACAACGACATTTATTATTCTGTTAACAAAACACGTAACCGGGCTTATTTGTCAAGTAACAGAGTTGGTTCATTTTTTGAAAATAAATTAAATTGTTGTAATGACATTTATCGTTTCAATATTGAACCTTTAAATATTCCGCCTAAGCCAATAGATACAGTAGAATTAGCAAGGGGACAAATGAAATTACTGGTGCCATTAACATTGTATTTTCACAATGATGAACCTGATCCAAAAACAAAAAATAGTGTTACCACAAAAAATTACGAAACAACTTATAGTGATTATAAACTATTGTTACCTCTTTACACAAACGAGTTTACAAAAGGCTTAAGTGGAGATTTAAAAGATAATGCAACTAACAAGATAGAGAACTTTTTTTCTGACAGCGTGGATGCAGGTATGGAAGATTTAAGAAAATTTTCTGATTTGTTACAAAAGGTTTTACTAAAAGGCGAAACGGTTAAAATAACCATGAAGGGATATTGCAGCCCGCTGGCAAGTACAGATTACAATATTAATTTAGCAAAACGTAGAATTAGTAGTCTAAAGAATTATTTTACAGAAACAAAAAACGGATTTTTTGTTAGGTATATAAACAACACTAATCCTAACGAAGGAAAAATTATTTTTGAAGATGTTGATATTGGTGAGCTGCCGGCCAGTAAAGTAAGCGACGATTTAAAAGATAAAAGAAATTCGGTTTACAATCCAATAGCTGCTTCCGAGAGAAAAATTCAGATTATTGCAGTTAGCTTCGGGAATTGATATTATTCGAATCGTAGGCTTTCTATCGGATCAAGTTCAGATGCCCGTTTTGCAGGAATAAATCCGCTCAATAAACCCACAACAATACAAATAATAACACCTGTAATTATCCAAAACCAAGGAATAAAAAATCCCGTGTCAAGCGCAAAACTTATTACATTACCAATTATTATTCCTAAAATAATACCAACCAAACCTCCTAACACACAAATGACAACGCTTTCAATTAAAAACTGGTACTTGATGGTTTTTTGTGTGGCACCAAGGGCTTTACGCACACCAATTTCACGAGTTCTTTCGGTTACACTTACTAGCATTATGTTCATTAATCCAATTGCAGCGCCAAGCAGTGTAATTAAACCAATAATTGTTGCACCTGCGGTTACTGTTTTTAAATTTCCAATTAAAAGTGAGGCTAAATTATCCGATTTTACAATGTCAAAATCATCCTGATTAGTTGTGGGTATTTTTCTTATTTTTCTAAAAATTGCTTTTGCTTCAAATAAAATATTATCTAACATGGCAGTGTTTTTAGTTAATACATTAATGGTAAAGCTCATGTCGTTACCACCAAAGTATTGTCGCGCATTGGTTAAAGGTATAATGCAAATTTTGTCTCCTCCAAATCCGGCGCTATTACCTTTGCTTTTTAAAACACCTATTATTTTGTAACGCGAAGCGCCAATTTTAATAATTTTATCAATTGCATTTTGTTTATTGGTAAATAAGGTTTTTTCAATATCCTTACCAATAATAACCAATGGTGCTCCGGTATTAGCTTCATATGAATTTAGGTTTCTGCCTTTCTCGAGTTCGTAACCTGCAGTTAAAATATAATTTTCATCGCTGCCAAAAATCTGAATGTTAGGATTGGTTTTTTTAGTTTCAAATTTCACCCGCGATGTCATGCTTGCCAGAGTTGAAACCGAGGTAATAACCGGAAAATCAAACTCATTTTTGAATTTTAGTGCCTCTTTATATTTTATGGTATTAAAAACCTTTGCTTTTCTGCCTTTTCTGCCAATTCGTATGTTAATATCTGCATTACGAATGGTAAATGTATTGGCTCCCATGCTGGTAAAATTATTATTAATGCCATTTTTAATTGCATCTATGGCAGATAAAATTCCAACCAAGGCCGTAATGCCAATGGCAATAATTAACATGGTAATTATTGCACGTAGCCTATTAGCTTTAATTGCATTAAGAGCAATGGAAATATTTTCCTTAAAATAAATCAATTAAAATAAAGGTAAGTATTAAGCTGAGGTAAAAGCAAACAAAAGACTAAAAAACTATCTGATTTTTTTTACTTAACATTTTATTGCGAAGCAAATAAATAGTTTTAATGAATTGCAAGAAAAACCTATTTGTAAATTTCTTTTTTTGCAGCAAGCATGGTGTTTTTTATTAAAGAAGCTATTGTCATTGGTCCAACACCTCCGGGCACAGGTGTAATATAACTACATTTTGGCGCTACTTCATCAAATTTAACATCACCTTTTAGTTTATATCCGCTTTTGGTATCTATACTTTCAACTCGTGTAGTCCCTACGTCAATAACAACTGCACCATCCTTAATCATATGTGCTCTTAAAAATTCAGGGCTACCTAAAGCACAAATAATTATATCTGCTTTAAGTGTGTGTGAAATTAAATTTTCTGTTTTACTGTGGCATAATGTAACTGTGCAGTTACCCAAAGCTGTATTTTTTGCCAACAAAATACTCATTGGAGAGCCCACTATATGGCTTCTTCCAATAACAACGCAATGTTTGCCGCTGGTTTCAATATTATATTTCTCTAGCAGGTGAACAATTCCATATGGCGTAGCGCTAACATAGCATGGTAAATTAAGTACCATACGACCAACGTTTAACGGATGAAATCCATCTACGTCTTTACTCGGTTTAATGGCTTCAATAATTTTATGTTCGTTAATATGACGCGGTAGCGGCAATTGCACAATAAAACCATCTACATCCTGATTGTTATTTAAGTCATAAACGGCATTTAATAATTTTTCTTCAGTTACGTATTCAGGCAAACGAATTAATGTTGATTTAAATCCCACACGCTCGCAAGCTTTAATTTTGCTGGCCACATAAGTTTCGCTGCCGCCATCGTTGCCAACTAAAATGGCGGCTAAATGCGGTTGCTTTAACCCGGAAGCCAATAGTTGTTTAACTTCATTTGCGATGTCTTCCTGTAATTGAAGAGATATTTTTTTTCCGTCTATTAGTTGCATTTATTTTTTAACTACATTTTAGGTAAACCGCCCATACCTTTTGGCATATTGCGCATTAATTTTGTCATGGCATTTTTATCATTCATCATTCGCATCATTTTACGGGTATCTTCAAATTGCTTTAATAATTTGTTAACCTCTTGTATGCCTTGTCCGCTGCCCTTAGCAATACGTTGTCTCCTTGAACCATTAATTAATTCGGGATTACTTCTTTCTTTTGGGGTCATACTAAAAATAATGGCTTCAATACCTTTAAAGGCATTGTCGTCAATATCCATATCTTTTACAGCTTTACCAACTCCGGGAATCATACCAACTAAATCCTTTATGTTTCCCATTTTTTTTATTTGATGTAATTGGCCTAAAAAGTCATTAAAGTCAAATTTATTGGTAGCTATTTTTTTGCTTAATTTTCGGGCTTCCTCTTCGTTAAATTGTTCTTGAGCTCTCTCAACGAGGGTAACCACATCGCCCATGCCTAAAATTCTATCGGCCATACGCTCCGGATAAAATACATCCAAAGCGTCCATTTTTTCGCCGGTACCAATAAATTTAATAGGCTTGTTTACAACGCTTTTAATAGATAATGCTGCGCCGCCTCTGGTATCACCATCTAATTTTGTTAAAATTACACCATCAAAATCTAATCGGTCATTAAATGCTTTAGCGGTATTAACGGCATCTTGTCCCGTCATACTGTCCACAACAAATAATATTTCGTTGGGGTTAATATTTTTTTTAATGGCAGTTATTTCATCCATCATTTGTTCGTCTACCGCTAATCGTCCTGCAGTATCTATCAACACAACGCTGTTACCGTTTTCTTTGGCTTGCTTAACAGCTGCTTCCGCTATTTTAATCGGGTTTTTTTCTTCTTTATTACTGAATACTTCAATGTTTAATTGTTCGCCCAGCACATGTAATTGGTCGATAGCTGCCGGACGGTAAACATCGCAAGCAACCATTAACGGTTTTTTCCCCTTTTTAGTTTTTAAATAATTGGCTAGTTTTCCTGTAAATGTTGTTTTACCTGAACCCTGCAATCCACTCATTAAAATAATGGTTGGATTACCTCCTAAATAAATATCCTCTTTAGTTCCGCCCATTAAATTGGCTAGTTCGTCGTGAGTTATCTTGATGAGAAGTTGCCCGGGAGAAACGGCAGTGAGAACATTTTGCCCAAGTGCTTTTTCTTTAACGGCATCTGTAAAATTTTTGGCTACTTTATAATTAACGTCGGCATCTAATAATGCTTTACGCACTTCCTTCATGGTTTCTGCCACGTTAATTTCTGTAATTTTGCCCTGACCTTTTAAAACCTTAAAGGCGCGGTCTAACTTATCTTGTAAATTATCAAACATGATGCTGAACTTTAATAATAAGTTACAAATTTAGGAAATAGAATGTAACTTTAGAACTTAAACTATGAACCATGAATTTTATATGCAAATGGCCTTGGATTTGGCTATGAAAGGCTGGCCTGCAGTTGCTCCAAATCCTATGGTTGGTTGTTTAATTGTATGTAATAATGATATTGTTTCAAGTGGTTATCATAAAAATTATGGAGACTCTCATGCAGAGGTGAATGCGATTAATGAGTTACCAAATAACATTAATCCTGCCGATTGTATAATTTATGTTACCCTTGAGCCATGTTCTCACTATGGTAAAACGCCACCTTGTGCCGACTTAATAATTAAAAAAGGATTTAAAAAAATTATTATATGTAATCAAGATCCTAATCCCTTAGTTTTGGGACAGGGAATTGAAAAATTAAAAAATGCCGGAATTGACGTTTTAAAAGGGGTTTTAGAGCAAAAAGGCAGAGATTTAAATAAACGATTTTTTACCTTTTACGAAAAAAAAAGACCTTATATAATTTTAAAGTGGGCACAAACAGCTGATGGATTTATTAGCAGAACGCCAATTCCCCAAAACAGATTGGATAATTTAATAACCGGTAATGAAGCACAAAAATTTTCCCATAATTTAAGGGCAAATGAAAAGGCAATAATGGTCGGGAAATATACCGTTTTGAATGATAATCCTCAATTAACTGCACGCCATGTAAAAGGAAATAATCCAATAAGGTTGATTATTGATAAAGATTTAAGCGTCCCAAAAAATTTCAATATTTATGATAATTCAGCAAATACAATTGTATTTAATCAATTAAAAGATAGTAAAGAGGGGAATGTAACATTTGTTAAATTAAATTTCATTGAAAATTTATTAAGTCAGATTATTGAATCGTTATTTAATTTAAAAATTCAGAGCCTAATAGTTGAAGGAGGTGAGAGACTTTTAACTTCTTTTATTAATGAAAAATTATATGATGAAATTTTAGTTTTTCAAAACCCGGTTTTGAAATTTGAAAAAGGTATAAAATCGCCTAAAATTAAATTAAAACAGGAATTTGAACTTGTTGGTACAGATAGGTTATATAAATTACCGTGAAAAAGTGATAGAAATATCTAGAATTGCACTGTTAATAGTATTAATTTTAAATAAATTAAGTTTTAATTTTGCTAATTAATAATCTTATTGTATATTTGCGTCCCTTTTTAGAGGAAATATAAACTAAGAAGATATTTATTTATGTCACGTATTTGTCAATTAACAGGAAAAAAAGCGATGGGCGGAAACAAGGTTTCGTTTTCAAACGCTAAATCTAAACGTCAATTTAAGGTAAATTTAAAACGTAAGCGTTTTTTTATTCCTGAAACTGGGGAGTGGGTAACTTTGCGTGTTTCAACTTCTGCTTTAAAAAACATCAATAAAAAAGGTATTAGTGCCTGCATAAAAGATGCTAAAGAAAATGGCATATTAGCAGCATAAATTTTAAAAAAGTATAGTAATGGCTAAAAAAGGTAACAGAATACAGGTAATTTTAGAATGTACAGAGCACAAAGAAAGCGGTAAGCCGGGAACCTCTCGTTACATAACAACTAAAAATAAAAAAAACACAACTGAACGTATTGAATTAAAAAAATACAATCCTGTGTTAAAGAAAATGACAGTTCATAAAGAAATTAAATAACCATTAAAGTTTTAAAGAAATGGCAAAAAAAGTAGTTGCAACCTTAAAATCAGGAAAAGGTAAAGATTTTACAAAGGTAATAAAAATGGTTAAGTCGCCTAAAACAGGTGCTTACACCTTCAAAGAAGAAATTGTTCACAATGACCATGTGGCAGATTTCTTGAAATCTAAATAAATTATATTTTTAATAATAGTAAACTTTAAATTCTTTCCTTTATAGGAAAGAATTTTTTGTTTTAGGTTAATAGAATAAATGGAAATGAATAAATCAAAAATAATTTCGGTTTTAATTATCTCAATTGCTGTAATTATAGGGCTAAATATATTAACCAATGCGTGGCGAAAAACACATCCTAATTATCAAACCATTTCAGTAACAGGTTTAGGACAAAAAGATTTTAAATCTGATTTAATTGTTTGGGATGCTTCTTTTTCCCGCACAGGACTCTCATTATCAAATGTTAACGAATTAATTAATGAGGATATTAATAAGGTAAAGAAATTTTTAACTGAAAAAGGTATAGGTTCAGAAGAAATTACTTTTTCAACTTTAAAAATTAATAAAGAGTATAAATCAATTTACAATAATGAAGGTAATATAGTTGGTAATGAATTTGCCGGTTTTACGCTTGTGCAGCAGGTTATTGTTGAATCTAAAAATACTGATGTAGTTGAAAAAATGATAGGGCAGATAAACGAATTAATAGAAAAAGGAATTGAATTTTCTGCAAACGAACCTGATTATTTTTATACAAAGTTAAAAGATTTAAAAATCGAGTTATTAAAGCAAGCTACCGAAGATGCTTATAATAGAGCCTTAACTATTTCTGAAAATGCAAAAAGTGATTTTGGAAATTTAAAAAATGGCACCATGGGGGTTTTTCAAATTACCGGTCAAAATAGCAATGAAGATTATTCGTGGGGAGGTTCTTTTAATACAAAAGCAAAATATAAATCAGCAAGCATAACCGTTAAATTAGAATTTGAACTATAATGGGATTTTTCAGTAAACTTTTCACCAAAGAAAATAAAGAAGATCTTGATAAGGGATTAAGTAAAACCAAAGAGAGTTTTTTTGGGAAAATAACCAAAGCACTTGTCGGTAAGAGTTCCGTTGATGCAGAAGTATTAGATAATCTCGAAGAAGTATTGATTTCTGGAGATGTAGGTGTAAATACAACTTTAAAAATAATTAAGCGTATTGAAGATCGCGTAAAATCAGACAAATACTTAGGAACAGATGAATTAAATTCTATTTTAAAACAAGAAATTTCTGGTTTATTAACCGAAAATAATAAAAACTCCGATTTATCTTATTTTAATAATCCATTAAAAAATAAGCCGCATGTAATAATGGTTGTTGGAGTTAACGGAGTGGGTAAAACAACTTCAATTGGTAAAATTGCATATCAGTATAAACAGGCTGGTAAATCTGTAATATTAGGTGCGGCAGACACATTTAGAGCAGCTGCTGTCGATCAGTTGGTAATTTGGAGTGAAAGAGTAGGGGTGCCAATTGTAAGTCAGGGTATGGGTGCTGACCCTGCAAGTGTTGCTTTTGATACCCTTAGTAGTGCAAAAGCTAAAGATGCCGATATTGTAATTATTGATACAGCCGGACGATTACATAATAAAGTTAATTTAATGAATGAGTTAACTAAAATTAAAAATGTTATGAAAAAAATAATACCTGACGCACCGCATGAAGTGTTATTAGTATTAGACGGTAGTACAGGACAAAATGCTATTGAACAATGTAAACAATTTACTGCAGCAACAGATGTAACTGCACTTGCCGTAACAAAATTAGACGGAACAGCCAAAGGTGGTGTAGTAATTGGTATATCAGATGAGTTTAAAATTCCGGTAAAATATATTGGTGTAGGTGAAAAAATGACTGATTTACAGGTTTTTAATGCCAATGAATTTGTGGACTCCTTATTCAGCAATTAGTTGTTGGTCATAGCTTTTAATTGAATTTACAAGTTATTTAATTCATTTAATTAATTTATTATCTTGCATTTAAATTTAATATCATGGTAAAATATCTTTGTATTTTTTTGTTTATACCAATTGTGTTTTTAGCACAAACGAACAAAAAAATAAAAACACTTTTTTTAGGGAATAGTTATACTTATGTAAACACCTTGCCTGAGTTAATTCGTAATTTAGCTTTAGTTAATGGCGATACACTTAAATATGATTCAAATACGCCGGGAGGTTATACATTTAATAATCATTTTAATGATATACAAAGTACTTCAAAAATAGCTTCAGATAATTGGGATTATGTTGTTTTGCAAGCTCAGAGTCAAGAACCTTCATTTTCACCGGCACAAGTTAACAATCAAACATTACCATATGCAATTAAATTAGATAGCTTAATTGAAGCAAATGATTATTGCACAAATACTGTTTTTTTTGAAACATGGGGAAGAAAAAATGGAGATGCCAGTAATTGTGCTGTTTACCCTCCTGTATGTACTTATACCGGAATGCAAAATCGCTTGAGACAATCTTATAAGCTATTTGCAGACACTTGCAAGGCAGTTATGTCACCGGTTGGGGAGGCTTTTAGGTTGTCTATCCAATTGAATCCTTCTTTGGAATTATATCAACCTGATCAAAGTCATCCGTCATTGGAGGGTTCTTATTTGGCAGCATGTGTTTTTTACGAAGTTTTATTTCAAAAAAGTGTTTATCCAAATCAATATTTTTCAACTTTAAATGTCTCCACCGCTAATTTTTTACAGCAAATGGCTCATAAGGTTGTTGGTGACAGTCTAAAAGTTTGGAATTTGGGATATAATTTACCCTGGGCTGGATTTACATATAATCCTTTAGGCGGTTTCAATTATTTGTTTACATCGTATTCACCATTTTTAAATAATACCTGGCACTTTGGCGATGGCTCAACTTCCAATAATGCTTTAACTCAACATACCTATTCCGCTTCTGGCACTTATACCGTTAGTCATGTTGTTACAGATTTTTGTAAAACAGATTCAGTTACTCAAGTAATTAATATAACAGCTACAGGGCTTAATACAAAAGTCAATTTTAACAAATTTGTCATGTATCCTAATCCGGCAAATGAATATTTATTATTAAAAGGACCCAATGAAATCGAAAATTTCAAAATCGAAATAAGAAACACTATGGGCCAATTACTTTATAATGAAAAGTACTCTGAATTTATTTCAATAAAACAACTAAAAAGCGGCATTTATTTTTTAAAAGTATTTAATTCTGAAGAATCGTATAATTTACAATTTATTAAAAACGAAAATTAATTAGAGTTTAAGCTTAAATTGTAAAAAGAAAAATCAAAAAAAATATTGCCAAGATTAAACAAATTAAACCAAAGAGAGATAGAAAAATATAACCTAGGTATTTTCCAACATTTGCCAAGTCCTTACCTCGGTAAATTTCAGGGTTTTTATCTATCAATTT
Organism: Bacteroidia bacterium; assembly: GCA_044344665.1. GTDB lineage: Bacteria > Bacteroidota > Bacteroidia > B-17B0 > Aurantibacillaceae > Aurantibacillus. The sequence goes on from JBIJCO010000008.1 coordinate 25,638, forward strand.
AATAGCTTTGTTTCCTAAAATTATAGCCAAAATCCCTCCAATTATAGGCAATGGCCAAATTCCTAATGCGCCAAATACAATTGATAAAATGGAGAGAGGTTGTATTTTCTTTTTATAATTTGTGGTTGATGTTTTTTTGCTATTCGAATTTTGAACATGGTAATCCAATTTCTCGCTTGATTTAAAAACATCTTTTAAACCATTAGCGTATTTAATCATAAAAATATCACTTTTATTCGCAACATATAGTGGACCATCAGCAAACTCACATTTTTTGTATTTTACTTCTATAGAAGTGATTTCTAAAACTTTTGCGCTAACCTCATTACCATTATTAAAAATTACCATGTCACAAGCCGAATCTTTGGGTAAATTAAAAATGTAGGATTTTGTAATTGCTGTAATTTTATTGTCTGCAGAAGCTTCTAGGTTGAGGTTATTACATTCATTTTTGTTTTTCGTTAAAGGAAAATTAGTTTTAGGATTAGTTTCAATCGTATTATTATACTTGTATTCTTTAGATTTTTGAAATGTTTTATGATTATCAACATAAAATCCCTTCAGATATTTTCTTTTTTGAACAGCACAAGAGAATAATAAGATAAATGGTAAGAAGTATAATAATTTTTTCATTTAAATTTAATAAACCTGTTAATTGTTTGATATTCTTAAGCGACAAGATACACGTATAAAATTAAAATTTGTTATTAATGTATAAATTTAATTGCTAAGTATTAAATTCAATCAAAACTTTAAACGTAGTTATTTTTATAAATTGAAACAGGTTTTTAAACTAAATTTGTAAAAAATTTAAGATGAAACAATTTATCTCCTATTTTATTCAGGGTTTAATATTATTTATTCCGTTAATTATAACCCTGGCTATAATTACCAAACTATTTGATTTTTTTGCGGGTTTATTTTCATTCATTGGTTTTAGTGATAATACTATATTAAATACTGGATTAGGATTAATTTTAACATTAAGTTTCATTGCAATTTTAGGCTTGCTGGCGTCGTCTTTTGTGTTTAAAAAGTTTTTTGCTTTTCTAGAAGATAAATTAGAACATGCCCCATTTATACGTCATATATACTCACCCATTAAAGATTTTACGAATGCATTTGTAGGAAACAAAAAACGTTTTAATAAACCAGTATTGGTGCTTACAAATCCGCATTCCGGAATTGAAGAGATAGGATTTGTTACACAAGAAGATTTAAAAGATTTTCAGATTAAAGATAAAGTTGCAGTTTATTTGCCATTATCTTATTCTTTATCGGGTAAATTAATTATTGTACCTGTTAAAAATATAACTTTTTTAAATGCAGATGCTGCAGATACCATGAAATTTGTTGTTAGCGGCGGTGTTACTGAAGTTGATGATTGATTTTTTAATTAAATTTAGTTAACTTTTAATATAATCAAAAACAAAATCACTGATGTCTAATATTCTTCAAATAAAAAATGTTTCCAAAAAATACAGCAATCATACTGCTCTAAATGACGTTTCAATTAATATTGACCAAAATTCTATCTTCGGATTACTTGGACCAAATGGTGCGGGCAAAACATCATTAATCAGAATTATCAATCAAATTACCGGACCTGATAGTGGTGAAGTTATTTTTAAAGGTGAAAAACTAAATCCAAAACATATTGAAAGTATAGGCTATTTGCCAGAAGAGAGAGGGCTATACAAAAAAATGGCCGTAGGCGAACAGGTTCTTTACTTGGCTCAGTTAAAAGGATTAAGTAAAGCTGAAGCAAAAAAACGTGCCACTTATTGGTTTGAGAAATTTGAAATGCAAAATTGGTGGAAAAAGAAAATTGAAGAGTTAAGTAAAGGCATGCAGCAAAAGGTTCAGTTCATTGTTACAGTAATTCATAATCCCGAACTGTTAATTTTAGATGAACCATTTAGTGGGTTTGATCCTATAAATGCTCAGTTAATAAAAAACGAAATTCTTGAACTTAAAAAAAACGGAGCAACAATAATTTTTTCAACTCATAATATGGGTAGCGTTGAAGAACTTTGCGACAGTATTGCCTTAATTAATAAATCAGAAAAAATTTTAGATGGCTCTGTTAAGGAAATCAGAAAAAATTTCAGAACCAATACTTATACTGTTTCGTTTAGAGGTAATTTGTTAGGCTTTACAAATACCTTATGGGCAGGCGGCGAAATTCTTAATAAACATACCGAAGATGATATTCATACAATAACTTTAAAATTGGCTAATGGTGTTACAGGATCACAATTTCTACAAGCCGTTTTACCAACTTGTGAAATTCATTCATTTAATGAAGTAATACCAAGTATGAATGATATTTTTATCAGGAAAGTAAATCAAGGTAACGAAATTAGCGGTACAAAAAGTAATTATACAGAATAAGAATTTTAATTATCATGAGAAAAATCCGATTAATAATTGGCAGAGAAATAAAATCAAAGCTTACCAATAAAACATTTATAATAATGACCATACTAGCACCGCTTTTAATTACGGGCTTTTTGGCTTTTATGATAAAAATGTCGCAATCAGAAAAAACTGAACAAAATGTTTTGGTAATTGATGATTCAAAATTGTTTAAAGATAAATTAAGCGGCAACGATTATATTACGTTGTCATATTCCAACCAAGATTTAAAAAACGCGGTTTCAGAGTTTTCGCAAAAAGGTTATTCTTGTGTGCTTTGGATATCTCCTACCATTATTGAAGGAGGTGCTGGTGCCATAAAGTTGTTTTATAAAAAATCGCCTGGATTCGGATTTCAAACTTTTATCAAAGATCAACTCGAGAAAATTATTTATGAAAATAAACTAAAAGCTAATAACATAGATCCAAAAATAATTTCAAATTCTAAACAAAATGTAAAATTAATTTTAGAAAAAGTAAATGATAAAGGTAGTACTGAAGAACAAACTAGTTTTGGATTATTTGGTTTTTTAACTGGAGCTCTCATGTTTATGTTTATTTTGATGTATGGCATGATGGTTTTTAGAAGTGTAATGGAGGAAAAAACAAATCGGATTGTTGAATTAATTGTTTCTTCTGTAAAACCATTTGAATTGATGTTAGGTAAAATAATTGGTGTTGCTGTTTTGGGAACCATTCAGTTTATAATTATGGGCCTAATTACATTTATTCTAACCACCGCTTTATCTGCTATTTTTTTAAAAGATATTTCATCTCAACTAAAGGTCTTTGAAACTCAACAAGAATTGGTTAAAAAAAATGGAACCAATGTTGATTTTAGTGAACTTGAAAAATTTGATGATAAATTGGAGTTATTTGATTTACTGAAAAAAATTCAGAAAATAGATTTTTTAGAAGTGTTTATATGTTTTATCCTTTATTTTATAGGAGGTTACTTGTTTTATAGTTCGCTTATGGCAGCAATTGGTTCGGCTGTTGATTCAGAATCAGATTCACAGCAATTTATTACTCCGGTTACAATTCCTTTAATGATTGGTTATTTTATAGCTACAAAAACAATGCTCGATCCTGATTCAACTATTGTTTTTTGGGGCTCAATAATTCCGTTTACTTCGCCTATTGTTATGATGTCGAGAATTACTAACGGTGTTCCTTTGTGGGAACTGGTTTTATCATTAAGTGTTTTATATATATCTTTTGTGTTTACAACCTGGCTTGCCGGAAAAATATACCGTACAGGAATTTTAATGTATGGTAAAAAAACAAGTTGGAAAGAAATAGGTAAGTGGTTGTTTTATAAGTAAAAATCAATTTTATACTTTTACACCAATAACCAAAACATCATCTATTTGTTCTTGATTTCCTAGCCAATTTTGAAAAGAAGCATTTAGCTTATTTTTTTGTTCAGCAAAATTTAAATGTGCATTTTCAAAAATTATTTCTTTGAAATTTTTGTATAGGAATTTTTTTCCATTTGGTCCTCCAAACTGGTCGGCAAAACCATCAGAAAACGAATAAATACAATCACCCTTACTTAATTCTATTTTAAAATTTGTAAATGATTTAATATCATGATAGAACCCGCAGGGTTGTTTATCGGCTTTACAGATAATTAGTTCTGAATTAGCTTTGCCAGGATTTTTAACAATGTATAATGGGTTATTCGCAGCTGAATAATATAATTCATGATTTTTTTTATTAAGGCAGCAAAGGGTTAGGTCCATACCATCTTTATTATCGCCAATTTTACCGGTTTGTTTTAAAGTATTGATAATTTTATCGCGTAATAAATTTAAAACTTCTGAAGGGTTTGTGATTCCTTTTGATTCAATAATGTCATTCAGAAATGTTAAGCCAAGCATGGTCATAAATCCTCCCGGAACACCATGGCCTGTGCAATCGGCGGTGGCATAAAATACATGGTTGTTTTTTTCGGTTATCCAGTAAAAATCTCCACTAACAATATCTTTAGGTTTAAATAATACAAAACTGTCTTTAAAAAAACTATTAAATTGTTTTTCATCTGGTATTAAAGATTTTTGGATGTTTCGGGCGTAGTTTATAGAGTCTGTTATTTCTTTTTTTTGGTGAACAACTTCCAAGTGTTTTTCTTCTATAATTTCTTTGGATTTTTTTAATTCCAGTCGGCTTTTAATTTCATTGTATGTTAATCGGTATCTCGATCTTATCATGAAAACACTAAAAACAGAAACGGTTAAAATGAGCAAGCCCCCATTAATTAAAAATTCCTGTATACTTAATTGACTATTTATTTTGTAGAAAATTAAATTACTTAAAATAGTTGCTGTAAGTATAATTACAGAATACCAAATTTCCCATAAAATAAGCATGCCTACACCAATAAATAAAACCATATAGGCAAAAGCATGTTTTTGAAAATGTTCAATATCCATAACGCTCCACATATAAGCGTTTTGAATGCTTATGCCCAATACAAGCACAAACATTATGGTATAGATATTAATGGAGAAATGTTTTTTGGAAAGAAGTAATACAAGTGTAATTGTTGAAACACTTAATCTGAAAATGAAAAATGAAAACCAGTGCTCGGGTGAAACATAAATATCGCTTATAAACCAGAATAAATTTAAAGTAATCCCTAACCAACACGTAACAACATGAAACTTTTCAGTTGAATTGTAAAATTCTTTTTTTACCTGTGTGTCGTTTATAGTTAAAACTTCCATGAATAGTTTATGTTTTCACTTCTTATTCAGCTAAATTATTATGTTTGAATTATCCCAACATTATATTGTTTAGTTATAGGTGCTTGATTTGCCATTTCAATTCCCATACTAATTACTTTTCTGGTTTCTAATGGATCAATAATTGCATCTAACCAAAGGCGCGCTGCTGCATAGTATGGTGTTGTTTGTGTGTCGTAGCGGTCTTTTATTTTATTATATAATTCAGTTTCTTTTTCCGCAGTAATTTCTTCGCCTTTTGCCTTTAAGCTGGCAACTTCAATTTGTACTAAAACCTTTGCAGCTTGTGCACCTCCCATAACAGCAACTTGAGCTGTAGGCCAACCTACAATTAATCTTGGGTCGTAAGCTTTACCACACATAGCATAATTTGCTGCGCCGTAGCTGTTTCCTACAATAATTGTAAATTTTGGAACTACGCTATTAGCCATAGCGTTAACTAGTTTTGCGCCATCTTTAATTATTCCGCCATGTTCGCTTCTTGAACCAACCATAAAACCGGTAGCATCTTGTAAAAATACCAATGGAATTTTCTTTTGATTGCAATTCATTATAAAACGGGAAGCTTTATCTGCGCTGTCGCTATAAATAACTCCACCAAATTGCATTTCATTACTGTTTCCCGGTTTTTTTGCTTTTACTACTTTGCGCTGATTTGCAACTATGCCAACGGCCCATCCGTCAATTCTAGCATAAGTTGTGATAATACTTTGACCGTATTTTGCTTTATATTCTTCATGTTCGCCACCATCAACTAAACGTTCAATTATTTCGTACATGTCGTATTGTTTATCGCGCGAGTCAGGTATAATGCCGTAAATTTCTTTTTCGTCTTTTTTCGGTTTTACAGAGTCTATTCTATTAAATCCCGCTTTTTCATAATCACCTACTTTAGACATAATATTGCGAATACGAGTTAAGCAGTCCTCGTCGTTTTTGCATTTATAATCTGTAACACCGCTAATTTCACAATGAGTAGAGGAGCCACCTAGTGTTTCATTATCTATAGACTCGCCTATAGCAGCTTTAACTAAATAACTACCTGCTAAAAATATGGAACCTGTTTTATCAACAATCATGGCTTCGTCGCTCATTATTGGAAGGTAGGCTCCACCAGCAACACAACTACCCATAACCGCGGCAATTTGTAAAATACCCATACTACTCATTACCGCATTGTTTCTGAAAATTCTCCCGAAATGTTCTTTATCAGGGAAAATTTCATCTTGTAAAGGTAAATAAACGCCGGCACTGTCTACCAAATAAATAATGGGAAGTTTATTTTCCATTGCAATTTCTTGTGCACGTAAGTTCTTTTTTCCTGTTATAGGAAACCAAGCACCTGCTTTAACCGTTGCATCATTGGCAACCACAATACATTGCTTTCCGCTAATATAGCCTATAACAACAACTACACCTCCGCTTGGGCAACCTCCATGTTCAGCATACATATCTTGACCTGCAAAAGCCCCTATTTCAACTTTCGGGGTGTTTTTATCTAGCAAGAAATCTATGCGTTCGCGTGCACTCATCTTTCCTTGTTCGTGTAGTTTTTCTATACGTGATTTTCCTCCACCTAAATAAACTTTATTTAATCGTTGCTCCATTTGACTAATCAAAAGTCGCATTTTGTCTTCGTTCTTATTGAATTCTAGATCCATGGTAATAGTATTGTTGCTTTAAATTTATATAATAATTCTTATATACTTATTTTTCTTTAATTAGTTTTAAATATCGTAAAACATCATTTAAATAATTTATTAAACTAAACGGGTTTGTTTTTTGAATGATTAAATCGTTTTCGTTAAAATTACTTGTTAGTCCACATTTGAAAGGAGCTTTTAATTCTGAGGTGATTGATGCTGCAAACAGATTGAACTCTTGGGCTGCGTTTATTATTAAATCAAATTTTTGATTTTGTAAATTTATGAGATGATTTTTTTTTGGCAGATTTAAAATGGTTTTATCTTTTTTTGTAAAACAATGCCAGTCGTTAAAACTTGCGTTTTTAGATTTGAGTTCAATCAAAAAAACCTCGATGTGTTTTTGTGAGTCGTTAATAAATTTATCTACTGCGCTTTTGTTAATAGTATTGTTATTACTTAAAACTAATGCAATGGTTTGAATTTTATTCCACGGCAAAAACTGTTTTTTATCCAAAGCATTATTTTTTGATATCCGTGATTTTAAAATTATTTCAGCCAATTTATTTGTCATAAATTTTAAAATAATGATTTTACTAGAGAAACAAATTTTTGAGCAGTTTCTTCTAGGCTAAGTAAGCTTTTTCCTCCGGCGGCATTAATATGTCCGCCGCCATTAAAATGTTCTCTCGCAAATGTATTAACATCAATTTTTCCCTTGCTTCTGAATGATATTTTTATAAAACCTTCAGATTCCATAAATAAAGCACAAACTTTTATGCCTTTGATAGAAAACGGATAATTTACTATACCCTCGGTGTCTCCTTTTTGGTAATTAAATTTTTTCAGTTCATTTTCATTAATTGTAAAAAATGCAACCGGTAATTTTTCAACGACTTCTAATTTTTCACTCAGTAAATAGCCTAGTAATTTTAGTCGTTCATAGCTATAAGTATCGTAAACAGCACTGTGAATTTCTGCTGGTATAATACCTGTTTTTAATAATTCTGAAATAACCAAATGCGTTTTTGAAGTTACGCTAGGATATCTAAATGAGCCAGTATCAGTCATTAAACCGGTATAAATACAAGCAGCAATTTTTTTATCAATCAATTTTTTTCCACCAAGTCCTGAAATAAATTCGAAGATTAACTCGCAGGTGCTACAGGCATTAACATCATGAAAATAATATTTAGCGTATTTTTCGGGTTGTTGATGGTGGTCAATTAGAATTATTGGAGCCTTAATTTTTTCAAGTAATTCACCCATTTTTTCAATTCGTTTCAAGGAATTAAAATCAAGTGTAAAAATCAAATCGGCTTGATTTATAATTTTTTCTGCCTTTTTTGGGTTTTGTTGATGGATAATTACTTGTTTATGTCCGGGTAGCCAGTTTAAAAATTCAGGATAAGGGTTTGGGACAATTACTTTAACATTTTTATTTAGCAACAATAAATAATTATAAAGTGCCAGGCTACTTCCCATGGCATCTCCATCTGGGCTCCAATGCGCAGTAATTACAATATTTTCACTGTTTTTTATAATATTTTTAAATTTTAAAAAGCTGTCTTTTTGCATAAATAGGGTAAAACAGTAAATTTATAGAATTTAGGTCCTTAAAACACAGAATACCTGTAAAAATTATTTATTTATTTTAAAAATAGTATTATATTTGCCACTCTTAAATTTTAAAATAAAAAAACAAAATGCTAATAGTTCAAATTAAAGAAGGCGATAACATTGAAAAAGCTTTAAAAAAGTATAAGAAGAAATTCGAAAAAACTGGTGTTGTTAAACAACTACGTGAGCGTACAAAATTTACTAAGCCTTCTGTTCGTCGTCGTGAAGAAATAATAAAAGCTGCTTACAAGCAGAAGCTTCAAATAGGCGCCATAGAAAAATAATATATATTTTACATTTTTTGTATTTTAATCCTAACCCGAATTAAGTAAATTCGAGTTAGGATTTTTAATTTATGGACGAAGCTTTAGTAAAAGATTTTATTTCCTATTTAAGTTTACAAAAGCGATCAAGTAAACATACTGTAGAAAACTACCAGCGTGATTTATTAGAATTTTTTAGTTTTTTAAATTCAGAAATATCCAACATACCTATTACAGAAATAAATCATCAACATGCAAGGTCATTTATGGCCCATTTAATAGATGAAAAAAAGTCTCCTCGCACAGTTAACCGAAAATTAAGTACATTAAAATCTTTTTTTAAATTTTTAATCCGAAATCAAATTATATCAATAAACCCAATGCAAAAAGTTATTGGGCCAAAAACAGCTAAAAAATTACCGGTTTTTATTGATGAGGGGCAAACTGAGCAGTTGTTTTTAAACTATGAGTTTAAAAATGATTATAACGGCATTAGAGATAAGTTAATTATTGATATTTTATACCAAACCGGTTTGCGAAGAGCAGAACTAATTTCGATAAAAGAAAGTGACATAGATTTTTACAACAGTCAGTTAAAAGTTTTAGGTAAGCGAAATAAAGAACGAATAATACCGTTTGGGATTGATTTAAAGCGTAACCTGGAAGCCTATTTGCGCGTTAAAAAAGAAAATGAACTTTTAAATTCGGTTTTATTGGTTACAAATAAAAATAAACCACTTACCCCGCAACACGTAACGCGAATTGTGAAAACAATTTTAAGTTCGGTAACTACAAATTCTAAAAAAAGTCCGCATGTTTTAAGACATACTTTTGCTACACATTTACTTAATAATGGTGCAGATATTAATGCAGTAAAAGAATTATTGGGTCATGCAAGTTTATCGGCCACTCAGGTATATACGCACAATACTATTGAAAAATTAAAAAAATCATATAATCAGGCACATCCGCATTCGGGTATTTAATTAAATAAAAAATAAGGAGGAATCAAGCTATGACAACAAACATTCAATCGGTACATTTTGATGCTGACAAAAAATTAACGGATTTTATTAACGAGCGCGTTGAAAAATTAAAGAAATTTTATGACGGTATAATTAATTGTGAGATTATCTTAAGGTTGGATAAAAACAGTAACAGTGAGAATAAAATAGTAGAAATAAAAATGTTAGGCAAAGGCCATGAATTTTTTGCAAAAAAACAATCGGCCAGTTTTGAGGAAGCCACCGATTTAACTTGCGACGCTTTAAGAAGTCAAATAGTTAAACATAAAGAAAAGATAAAGGCATAGAAATTAGTTTGTTTTATTTTTGATTTCAATATTAAAAGCAACTTAACTTATTAGGTTGCTTTTATTTTTACTAAATATTTTGTGAGAAATATTTTTTAAATGGCAGGATAGTCATAATTTATCATCCATTGTATTCCAAATTTGTCTTTGAGTATTCCAAAGTAAGCACCCCAAAATGTTTTCTCAAGTGGCATTTCAATTTTGCCACCATATGAAAGTGAATTAAATATAAATTTGGTTTCTGATTAACTATCAGCATTAATTGACAAAGAAAAATTATTTCCCTCAATGAGTTTATGCCTCATTGATTCGAGTATATCTGTATCCATTATAAAACAACCATTTGAAAGTTCTAATGCAATGTGCATTATTTTTTTTTGGTCTTCTAATTATTTATCTAAATGTAAAAGATAATAATCTAATTGGTCATAAGTACCTTTAAAACCTTGACGCATGCCATCTAAGTTATCGTAAAATGTTTTTTCTTCTTCTGCATTAGCATTAATAGGCATTCCGCTTATTTTTAAAATTGTTTTCCCCTCTTTTTCATTAAAATTAAGAGTAGTAAGGACTTCTAGTGGCCAAGTATTACTCAATGGATGACGCGTAATACCTTTAAACTCATCAGAAAAAGACACCACATAAATTAATTGAGATTTGGCAATAATTTCTGTAAAAACAAATTTGCCATACATTTTTGATCCATCGGTTGCTTCTAATCCATAATGAAATGTTCCGCCGGGAGACAAATCCATTTCACATTTAATTACTTTTAATCCTTTTGGTCCCCACCAATTAGATAGATGTTCGCTTATGGTATGCATATCCCATATTATTTCAAGTGGTGCATTAAACTCTTTTGTGATTTCAAAGCTGTTTGTCATTTATATAATTAATTAAGTTATTGGGTAATAATACAGCTTTAATAATACGAAACTTCAATGTTTTTTTCTTCAATAATTTTTTTCATGTTTAATAGGGCATATCGCATCCGGCCTAAGGAAGTATTAATAGATACATTTGTGAAGTTTGCAATTTCCTTAAAACTCATGTCGTAATAAGTTCTTAATACAATAACTTCGCGCTGTTCAATTGGTAAATGATTAATAATGCTTCTTATATTTTTTTTCAGTTTTAAACTTTCTTTATTTATGGGTTCAGTTTGTTCTGTTTCTATATAATCAAATGCATTAATTTCTTCGCCTTCATCATTAAAATAAACAGGTACATGCGGCATTTTTTTTATTTTACGGAAGTGATCAACAATTAAATTTCGTGCGATACGAATTACCCAGGGCAAGAATTTCCCTTCTTCACTATAATTACCTCTTTTCAAAGTTTGTATTACTTTAAAAAATGTATCCTGAAAAATATCATCAGCCAATGCTTTATTTTTTACAACAACCAGTATGGAGTAAAAAATTTTTCGTTTGTGACGATTTAATAAGACTTCTAAAGATTCTTCTTTTCCTTGGATATAGAGTTGAACCAACTCATTATCATTTAATAATAGAATAGACATGTTTTTTACTGCTTTAGTTAATATTTAAGATGCAAGTAAAAGTCTATTCTATGGGCAATTGATTTTGATTGATTTAGACAAATATAAATTAATTTTTAGTCAAGAAAAAAATTAAATTACTGAAACGTATTAATTATTGAGTGTAGTTTAAAAATAAACGAGTAAAGTTTAAAATAAAAAAAGGGTAAGCTACTTTCATCGCACCGCTCAACCACATACCCTTGCCTTGTTCCCAATCTGGGGGATTCTGCAGGAGCTGGTCGTGAAAGACTTACCCATTGCAAAATTAATAATAATTTTAAGTCTAACTAAACTTTATTTAAAATAGTTTAATCTCTATCGTTAGCGGTATATCTCCAAATATAATACATGAGTGTTGCTATTGAGCCCAGTGCCGCAACAAAATAGGTATAAGCCGCCCAATTTAAGGCGTCTTTAGCTTCATCATGCTCGTGATTTTTTGTAAGCCTTGAGTTGTTTAGCCACGCCAAAGCACGCTTACTGGCATCAATTTCTACAGGTAAGGTAATAACGCTAAAAAGTGTAATTGTACTTTGTAAAATAATAAAAATTAGTAGCATTGAATTTAGCATCGAAGGCATGCTATATGCCGCCAAAGCTAAACCAAAAGTTAAAAAACTCATTAAGTTGCTAGCTAATTGAACTACTGGAACAATTTTACTCCTCATTGTTAGCCAATTATAAGCAGTATTGTGTTGAACAGCATGTCCACATTCGTGAGCTGCAACAGCAGCAGATGCTATATTTCTCCCATTAAATACATCGTTGCTAAGATTAACTGTTTTGTTTGTAGGATTATAATGATCGGTTAAGCTACCCTCAACATTTATTACTTTTACATCGTAAATGCCATTTTCTCTTAACATTTTTTCAGCAATTTCTTTTCCGCTTAAGCCTGAGGAAAGAAGTTCTTTTGAGTATTTGGCAAATTTGCTTTTAAGCCTTGAGCTTACTATTAGGCCAATAATCAAAAATATTCCGCTAATCAAAATTAATCCAATATCTATCATTTTTTTTATCTTTTAATACTCAAAATAAATGCCAATTGTTCTAATATGCCAAAATTTCATTTGTAGTTTTGTTATTGTCATAATTATTTTTCAATTAACATTTCGGCTTTAGTAAGTTTAGAAGTAAAATTCAAAACCATTTTAAAGATTAACTTAGCTTTAATAAAAAATTACATGACTCAAAGACCATTAATACTAATTACCAACGACGATGGAATTTTTGCACCGGGCATTAAAGCATTATCATCTATTGCTTCCAAATTTGGCGACATTGTTGTAGTAGCCCCTGATAAGCCACAAAGTGGAATGGGGCACGCCATCACCATAAATTCAACGTTACGTATACAAAAAACAAGTTTTCATAATGCTACTGCAGAGTACGCATGCAGTGGAACTCCTGTTGATTGCGTTAAAATGGCAGTAAATCATATTTTAAAAAGACGTCCGGATTTAGTTATTAGCGGCATTAACCACGGAAGTAATAGTTCTATAAATGTAATTTATAGTGGTACTATGAGCGCCGCTATTGAAGGCGCTTTAGAAGGTGCACCAAGTATTGGATTTAGTTTGTGTGATTATGCCATGGAGGCCGATTTTATGCAGGCAGAGAAATTTATTGAAAAAATAATTAGTAGTGTTTTAAAAAGCAAAATGCCTAAAGGTGTTTGTTTAAATGTTAACATTCCTAAATTAACTGCTGATACAATAAAAGGAATAAAAGTTGTTCGTCAGGCTAGAGCTAATTGGGTTGAACGTTTTGATGAAAGAAAAGATCCATATGGAAGAGAATACTATTGGTTAACTGGAGAGTTTGTTAACTTTGAGCCTGAATCATTGGATACAGACGAGTGGGCCTTAGGCAATGGTTATATATCTGTAGTGCCAACTCAAGCAGATTTAACGGCACATAAGTATTTAAATGATTTTGATTTTAATTTATAATTTATGAATTGGATAAAACGTATAGATAATTTTTGGATAGGGTTACTTATAGGCTTTTTCTTTCCGGTAATTATGTTTTTTTTATATTGGCTGTTTTTTCATAGTTACTTAAATTTTCCTAGAGGATTCTACAGGTACTTATTAGGCGGGCAGTTGCTCAGTAATGTTATAAAAATTTGCGGATTAGGAAACTTATTGCTTTTTTATTTTGGCTTAAATAAAAAAATAGATAAATTCAGTAAAGGCATAATTGTTAGCCTTTTGTTTTATGTTGCTTTGGTTGCCTATGTTACATATTATTTGGAAACCATTTTATAAGAACAGATGAAGTATTATTTTTTAGCAGGAGAACCCAGTGGAGATCTTCATGCAAGTAATTGCATGAAAGAAATTATTAATATTGATAGTAATGCTGAGTTTGCATTTACAGGTGGCGATTTAATGCAAAATTTAACCGGAAAGATGCCAGCCATTCATATCAATCAAATGGCTTTTATGGGTTTTATAAGAGTTTTACAAAATATTTTTACAATAAAAAAAAATTTTAAAACAGTAAAACAAGATATTTTAAATTTTAAACCCGATGTTTTAGTATTAGTTGATTATCCCGGGTTTAATTTAAGAATGGCAAAATGGGCTTTTAAAAATAAAATTAAAGTAGATTATTATATTTCTCCTACTGTTTGGGCCTGGAAAGAGGGAAGGGTTGAAATCATAAAAAAATACACCAATAAACTGTTTGTAATATTACCATTTGAAGAGGCATTTTATCAAAAACATCAACACAAAGTTTATTTTGTAGGTCATCCCTTAATTGATGCTATTGAACAAAAAAAGCCATTATTAAAAAGTAAAACGCAATTCATAAATGAAAACGGCTTAACTCAACAACCAATAATTGCGGTTCTTCCAGGTAGCCGACTCCAGGAAATTGAGTACATGCTGGATATTATGAGTAAAGTTGCTGATAATTTTAAAGACTTTCAATTTGTTGTTGGCGGTTCTTCTAATTTGCCTGAGGCTTATTATAACAAATTGAAAGATTACAATATTAAAGTAGTTTTTAATCAAACTTATGATTTAATGAGCCATGCCGAAGCTGGTATTATTAAATCAGGAACCTCCACGCTTGAGTGCGCTTTGTTTAAACTTCCACAGGTTATTTGCTATAAGAGCGGCGCGCTCTCAATAAGGATTGCTAAACTTCTTGTAGATATTAAATATATAGGCCTGCCAAACATAATAATGGACAAACCTTTGGTAAAAGAACTTATTCAAAATGATTTTAATGTCAAAAATATTACAGATGAATTAACCAAATTATTAAGGGATAATGTTTATCGTAATAATATTATTAATGGCTACACACAATTATCAGAACAGCTCGGAGGAATGGGTGCATCAAAAAGATTGGCAGAAGAAATTGTAAAGGATGCAAAAACAACTAAACAAGGTGAGTAGAAAATTTAAAATATTTATTGCTTTTGCAGGTATTTTAAGTTTGTTATTTACCTTAACTTCATTTTATATACCTTCTGAAAATATTCAGGTTCGAATTTTCTCACATTTAAAAATTAATTCTTTACAGTTAAGTATTAAAACTGGTAACTATAATTTTATTGGCGATGGTAATATTGTTGGTTCAGCATTTCCCGAATCACAATATAAAATAACTATTAAAAATGATAGCCTGCAATTAAGTCAAAATGATAAATTAATAGGTTGTTTTAAATTTTTAAATTTTGTTGGAAAAGAAAACAACAATGAATTAAAAATAAAATTAATTAATCCAGACAGAAAATTAAGGACATATCAAAATAATCTTGGGTTTAGTATAAGTGACGCAACCATTAGAATAATAAATGATGTTATTTTAGATAATTATGTGGCGGGTGTTACCGAAGCAGAGGCAGGTTCTCATTCAGGTATAGAGTTTTATAAAGTTCAAACTATATTAGCCAGAACTTTTGCGCTTGGACATATCAACAAACATAGTGCCGAGGGTTTTAGTTTGTGCGATCAGGTTCACTGTCAGGTTTATTACGGTAAACCTAAAAATGCAACTATTTTTAATGCAGTTGTTCATACAAAAGGGAAGGTTGTAGTTGATGAAAATTTAAATTTAATTGTAGCCGCATTTCACAGTAATAGTGGCGGACAAACAGCTAATTCTGAAGATGTTTGGGGAACCAGAACTTCATACCTAAAAGGAATAATTGATACATTTAGCACGAATATGCCTAATTTTAATTGGGAACGAAAAATGTTAACAGATGATTGGTTAAGTTATTTAAAGCTAAAACACAATTTCCCTATTAGTGATTTAGAGGCAAAATTAGCTGTAGTAAATTTTAAACAACCAGAACGAAAAATATGTTTAGAATACAATAATTATAGAATTCCGTTAAAAAGCATTAGGCAGGATTTACAATTAAAGTCAACTTTTTTTACTATAAGTGAAATTAATAAAGACAGCGTTTTGTTTAAAGGCAGAGGTTACGGACATGGACTGGGCATGTGTCAGGAAGGGGCTATGCGAATGAGTAAGCTGGGCTACAATTATAATCAGATATTAAATTTTTATTATAAGAATATTCAGTTAATTGATTTGCATAAATTAAGTTTTTTTAAGGACGAATAAATGAAATTAAACACAGAAAAATTAAAATTAGGTCTCATTTTGTTATTGCTTGGTTTAAGTGTAAACCTATTTTCTCAGGAGTCCGATTCAACCGAAACAGACTTGATAATTAAAGTTAGGAAGAGTAAATTCTTAACCGGTTTTTATGTAGGGTCTTATTTCGCTAATAAATATTCTGCAAGTACTTATAACGGTTACGGATTTGATGTTGATGGAAACATAAATTCATTTTTAAATAGTTTTATGTATCAAAAAATTAAAAATGAATATGGTGGTGGTTACGGACAATTTGATTATATAGCAGAGGCAATAGGCGTAGATCGCGGACAATGGGAATTTACCGAGAGCGATATGCCGGTTAATATGCGTTATGTGCCCGCAATCATGGTTGGATTTAATTTTAGAGCCGCATTAGACAAAAAAAGTGCTTTTTTATTTAATGTTAATGGCGCTAAACTTGGTATTGAAGGAAATTTTACAATAACAACATTAAGGCCGCCAAGTATTAATCCAGGTATAAATACAAATTTAAAAACCTTTGCCATTAAGGGCGGCGAACAACGATTACAGTTTCAATTAGGATTTCAGAAAATTTTAGGTGAAGACGAAAAATTAAATTTTTTTGTTGAAACCGGTTTAGTTGGAACACTTACTAAATTTGATAAAAACACTATTTATATAAACAATCTGCAAATTGATTTAACCTACTATGTTAATCAAACAATTAATCCTGCCCCATTACCTACTAGAAACCCTGTTGGGTTTGGTTTAGGAGCATTTGCAGGTTTTGGAGCACATTTAGCCATGAGTAAAAAATTTACTTTACAATTGCTTTATACACCTTCGTTTGAAAAAATAAATATTGGAACAAATCCAACACTTAAAATGCAAAATGCAATTGGGTTTAGAGCCTATTACAATATTTAAATTTTATAAGATGAAAAAATATTTGTGTTTTGTTGTTTTAAGTATCTTTTTGTGTGCAGAAAAGGTAATTGCTCAAGAACCTAAGGTAATTAAGATAAAAAAAGAATCTGATTTAGTAAAAGCTGTATTTGATAATGTTGACTTAAGATTAATGGCGATTGACCGATTTGGAAACCCAAGAGATAATAAAATTGTTTCGTATAAACTCTTTATTAAATCGGCAAAAGAAACAAAGGAATTTACCGGATTTAATAATTCGTTGAGTGGCGAGATGGTTAATACTTTAAATAAATTAAAAAAAACAGCAAAACTATTTTTTACAGATATTATAGTTAATGACGATAACGACCATTTACTTAAATTACCTGATGTAATTGATGTTTGGTTTCCTAATTGTAAAAATTGCAGTAATAAAATGAGTAATTAAACCGTTTAAGTAATTTAAATTTTAAAACAATTTAGTTGCTTTTTCAATTACAAATGCTAAACCGTCAAGATTTGTTCCGCCAGCCTGAGCGTAAAAATTCTGCCCGCCGCCGCCGCCATTAATTTCTTTGGCTAAATCTCTTACAATAGTTCCGGCATTTAAATTTTTGGTTTTTAAAACATCATCATTAATAATTACAGAAATACTTGGTTTTCCTTTTACCTCCGCAGCTATTACACAAAATAAATTAGGAACTTCGTTTTTTAACTCAAATAGCATGTTTTTTATTTCTTCGGCGCTATCAAATTTAATTTGTTGTATTATTAAATTAACATCATCTTTTTTTATAATGTTTTTAATAAGTTCTTTTTTAATTTCCTGAACTTTTTCTTTTAGCAAAACCTGAAGTTGTTTTTGCAAATTACTGTTCTCATCTATTAAATTATTTAAACTTTTAACGATATCTTTTGGCCCTTTTAATAACGTTTTTATTTCGTTAATAATTTCCGATTGCTCATTAAAGTACTCTTCGCTTTTAACTGAAGTAATAGCCTCAATTCTTCTTATTCCGGCGGCAACAGCACTTTCGCTGATTATTTTGAAATAACCAATTTGACCTGTTGAATTAACGTGAGTTCCGCCGCATAACTCAATTGAAAAGTTTTTATCGGTAGTTACTACCCTAACTACATCGCCATATTTTTCACCAAATAATGCCATAGCGCCTGTTTTTTTAGCGTCTTCTATTGTCATTAGTTCTGTTTTTACAGCAATATTTTCTCTGATTTTTGTATTAACTAATTTTTCAATTTGAGATATTTCATCTTCTGATATTTTTGAAAAATGAGAAAAATCGAATCTTAAATAATCTTCATTTACTGAACTACCTTTTTGTTCAACGTGTGTACCTAAAATTGTTCTTAAAGCAGCATGCAAAAGGTGCGTTGCTGAATGGTTGTTGGCAGTTAATAATCTTTTTGCATTATTAATTTCAGATGTGAAAGCAGCATTTAACTTTTTGGGTAATTTATCGGTATAGTGAATAATTACACCGTTTTCTTTTTTTGTATCGGTAATGTAAATAGTTTCATTTATATTTTTTAATGTGCCACTATCGCCAACCTGACCACCACTTTCCGCATAAAATGGAGTTTTATTCAGTACCAAATGATATTGTTCTTTGTTTTTTGCTTTAACTTTTCGGTATCTGATAATGTATGATTCAGATTCATTTTCTGAATAGCCAATAAAATCAGTTTCATTTTCTTTATTCTCTACTAATGTTTTGTTTTCGTTTACATAAATCCAATCATCTGTATCTACCGCGGTAGCAACTCGGGAGCGGTTTTTTTGCTCCTGCAAATTTTTCTCAAAACCTTGTTCGTCTATACTTAAATTATATCCTCTTGCAATTAATGAAGTTAAATCAACAGGAAAGCCAAAGGTATCATATAATTCAAACACTATTTTGCCGTCAATAACAGATTTTTTTGCAGCATTTGTGTCTATACAAACCTGATCTATTCTTTTAAGTCCTACTTCTAAGGTTTTGTAAAATGAAATCTCTTCCTCTTTTATAACTTTTTCAATTAATATTTTTTGATGTTGCAATTCAGGAAATGCATCCCCCATTTGATTTGCAAGAGTTGGCACAATACGATACATGAACGGTTCTTTTAGATTTAGTGTTTGGTAACCGTATCTTATGGCTCTTCTTAAAATTCGGCGAATAACATAAGCTGCTCCAGTATTACCGGGTAATTGACCATCTGCAATACTAAATGAAATGGTACGAATATGATCGGCTATAACACGCATTGCAATATTAATTATCTGTTGCATTTTGTGTTTTTCTTCATCTTCGGTATTATATTTTAATCCGGATAGTTCTTCAATTTTGCGAATTAACGGTGTAAAAACATCCGTATCGTAATTACTTTGTTTGCCTTGAAGAACTCGCACCAAGCGTTCGAAGCCCATTCCTGTATCAACATGTTGTTTAGGTAATTTAATTAAAGAGCCGTCGGCCCTTCTTTCAAATTCCATAAATACATTATTCCATATTTCGATAACTTGAGGATTGTCATTATTTACAAGTGTTGCACCAGGTATTTTATTTCGTTCTTCGTCACTTCTGCCATCGTAATGTATTTCGGAGCAAGGGCCACATGGTCCCATGTCGCCCATTTCCCAGAAGTTGTCTTTTTTATTACCGTTTAAAATTTTGTCTTCGTTAATAAATTGTTTCCACGTGTCATAGGCTTCCTGATCAAAGTTCAAGCCTTCTTCTTTGCTTCCTTCAAAAACAGTTACATATAATCGTTCTTTGTCAATTTTATAAACTTCAGTTAGTAATTCCCATGCCCAACTTATGGCTTCTTTTTTGAAATAGTCTCCAAAACTCCAATTACCTAGCATTTCAAACATGGTATGATGGTAGGTATCTACACCAACTTCTTCCAGGTCATTATGCTTGCCACTAACACGTAAGCATTTTTGAGTATCTGCTATACGCGAGTATTTAATAGGTGCGTTTCCTAAAAAAATATCTTTAAATGGAGCCATGCCACTGTTGTTAAACATAAGCGTAGGATCGCCCTTAACAACCATTGGTGCGCTTGGAACAATTTGATGTCCTTTGCTTTTAAAAAAATCTAAAAATGTTTGGCGAATTTTACTGGATTCCATGGGCTAAAAAATGAAAGGCGAAGATAATAAAATTGGGGCTTTTGTAAAATTTTTGTGCTGTACAATTGCACTTTTTATCTAAACGAAAGCCTTTATTTTTTATTAATTTGTTATATTTAGTGTTTTGGTAAATGTCTAAAATAAGATATAAGTTTAACACAAAATCTTTAACCTATGAAAAAGTACGTATTACTTTTAAAGATAGGTTTTGGCGTTTTTTATCATACCTAGGTACAGGCCTTGTGTTTGCAACGGTTACCATAATGCTATCTCGCCAGATTTTACCTTCTCCTTCAGAAAAAAAACAAAACCGCGAATTAGAAGCTGTATTGCTGCAGTACGAGCTATTAGAAGGTAAAATGAATAAGATAGAGCAAGTATTAAAAGACCTTGAAGACAGAGATGATAACATATACCGTACCATTTTTGAGGCTGAACCATTACCAAAAAGTATAAGGTATGCAGGATCAGGAGGAAGTGATAAATACTCGGTTTTTGATAATTACGACAATTCAGAAATATTAAAATCAACAACCGAGAGAATAGATCGTATATCAAAACAATTATATATTCAATCTATATCATTTGATGAAGTTGTTCGACTTGCAAAAGGTAAAGAAAAATTAATGGCATCTATACCTGCCATAATGCCGATTAATAAAAAAGAATTATCGCATGCTGTTACAAGCGGTTTTGGATGGCGAACGCATCCTATTTATAAAACCCAGGAGTTTCATCCAGGAATGGATTTTGCAGCACAACAAGGTACTCCAATTTATTCAACCGGCGATGGTGTAATTGAAGTGGCCGATAATCTTGCTCAAGGTTACGGAAATCATGTGGTGGTTAATCATGGATTTGGTTACCGCACTTTATATGGCCACATGAGCAAAATTGCAGCCAAAGTTGGTCAAAAAGTTACGAGGGGGCAATTAATTGGTTATGTTGGAAGTACAGGTTTGAGCACTGCTCCCCATGTTCATTATGAAGTAATTAAAAATCAGGAAAAAGTTAATCCTATTAATTTCTACTTTAATGATTTATCTCCAGAGCAATATCAAATGATGGTTGAACTTTCTAAAAAAGTATCTCAATCTTTTGACTGATTTTATGAAAGAGCACAAAATTAGTTTTTACACAGCAATTTCTATTGTAATTGCTAACATGATTGGTACCGGTGTATTTACAAGTCTTGGTTTTCAATTATTAAGTATAGATAGTGGGTTTTCTATTCTTATGCTTTGGGTTGTTGGCGGAATTTTAGCGTTATGCGGTGCGTTAACTTATGGAGAAATAGGTTCGGCATTTCCGGAGAGTGGAGGGGAATATAATTATTTATCAAAATTATACCATCCATCAGTTGGTTTTGTAAGTGGGTGGGTTAGCATGTCTGTTGGTTTTGCAGCGCCTATTGCAGCAGCAGCTGTTGCACTTGGGCAGTATGTTTCTAAAATTTATCCTGATTTGAATGTTGTTTTTCTAGCATTGACTGTAATTATAATTATAACTTGTATTCATGCAATAAATTTAAAATCTGGGAGTTTATTTCAGAGAATTTTTACAATCGTTAAAATTATTAGTATTATTTTATTTGTTTGTTTTGGTTTATTTCATTCACCTCAGCATGTTATCAACTATGGCGCCTCAGATAAAGCTTGGAACGATGTGTTTTCAAAAGGGTTTGCTATTTCCTTGATTTATGTTACTTACGCTTACAGTGGCTGGAATGCTGCTGCATACATAACCGGTGAATTGCATAACCCTCAACGAAATTTACCAAGAGCACTGTTTACAGGAACTTTATTGGTGATGATTATTTACAGTCTTTTGAATTTTGTTTTTTTATATTCTGTGCCTATAGGCGAGTTAAAGGGTGTTTTGGAAGTGGGCTATTTAAGCGCTAATAAAATTTTTGGTATACAAGTTGGACAGTATATGAGTTTAATTATAGCAATTTTACTTATTTCTACTATCAGCGCAATGATTCTTGCAGGACCAAGGGTAATAAAACGTATGGGCGATGAAATATCTGGATTAAAGTTTTTTTCAATAACTAATAAAAATAATGTTCCATATGTGGCCATAATTTTTCAGTCAGTTATAGCTATTATTTTAGTTTTAACAGCATCTTTTCAATCGCTCATTACCTATGTTGGTTTTACATTAAATCTGTTTACATTTTTAACGGTGCTTGGTGTATTTATATTAAGAATTAAACACAAGCATTTGATTACTTCTTACAAAACTTTTTTATATCCTGTTACACCAATACTTTATTTATTGATTTTAATTTTAATTTTATCATATATCATATTAGAAAAACCCATAGAGTCTATTTATGGATTATCCACTGTTTTGATAGGTTTTATTATTTATTTTTTCACCAACAAAAATTCAAACAAAGCAACTGAAAAGATTAATTCTTAATACTCGTATACTTAATTGGCAATTTATTTTCGTAATTTATTTTTTGTTTGCGTTACAACATTTTGCTCAAAAAACTAATTCAGCTGACAGCCTTATCAGATCTGTTTTGCAAAAGTATCCTAAAATTTTAGCTAATCAGAATACATATAAATTACAAATTTTTTATACCCAAATAAATAGAGATGAAAAAAACAGACCTGCTTTTAAAGATTATAACTATGTCACAGAAAAAAAATATTTTTATCCTGCAAGTACCGTAAAATTGCCTATAGCAACATTAGCACTAATAAAACTTGAAGAATTGAATATTCCGGATTTAAATCGCGAAACAGTTATGATAACAGATAGTGCTTTTTTCTGTCAAAAAAAAGTTTGTATCGATTCAACTTCTCAAAACCGCCTTCCTTCAATTGAAAACTATATAAAAAAAATGTTTTTAGTTAGCGACAATAATTCTTGTGCCAGAATATATGAATTTATCGGTTTTGATTATGCTCACAAAAAATTAAGAACATTAGGTTTTAAAAATGTTAGGCTTTTAAATCGACTAGATGCGCAATGTATTGGAGACACATCAAAAATAACGCCACCTATTTATTTTATAAATCATAAAAAAGATACGGTGTATAAACAGCCATTAACTTACTTTAATGAGAAACTGACTCGACCTATTGCTAATTATAAAGTTGGAAAAGCGCATTTAGGTTTAAATGGAAAAAGGATTGCCGGACCGAAAGATTTTTCAAACCATAACTATTTAACAGCATCAGATTTGCATCAGTTTTTTAAAAAAATTGTTTTTAATAATTATTTAATCGGAAGTGATAAATTGCCTATTAGTCAAGATAGCAGGCTATTTATGATGAAACAATTAGGGCTTTATCCAAGAGAGAGTGTTTTCCCAAAATACGACAGTAAAGTTTTTTATGATTCATATAAAAAGTATTTTTTATATGGCGCAGCAGCCTCCTTAATTAATCAAGATAGCATACGTGTGTTTAATATTGTGGGCAGAGCATATGGTTTTTTAACAGATTGCGCCTATATTATTGATTTTAAAAATAAAATCGAATTTATGCTTACCGTTAATATTTATGTGAACGAAAAAAATGTTATTGGAAATGGCAATTATCAATATGAAAAAACAGGATTACCTTTTTTAAAAGATTTAAGCTGGTGTTTTTATAATTTTGAATATTCTAGAAAGAGATTGTTTTTACCTGATTTGTCAGAATTTCAACTATTCAATAAAAATTAATTATTATTTGCTCCTGCGTCAATCCAGCAAACAATTGTGTTTTTTTGTTCGGTGGTTAAACTTGAGCCTTTTGGCATACTTCCGCTAATTATTGATGAGCGAACAGAAGGTGCGGAATTTTTTATTTGCGAATAATTTGTTAATGGTCCACAACCTTTATTGCTGCCAGATGAATGACATCCTGATGAGGCACAGCTTGAGATAATTAACGGACTAACCGAGGCGGAAAATGTTGGCGTTGCGCCTGTGCAATCAGGTGTGTAACTTTGCTGAGAATTTTTCTTTTTATTGCATGAAATCAAAATCAAACTAAATAATAATATGGGCAATACTATTTTCATGCAAACTCAGTTAAAAAATAATTGTTACTTCTTTTTTTGGTTAAACCAATACGATAAAATTAGGCCATTTTAGAAACAGCCTCAATAATATCGTGCTTTGTAATTATGTGCGTGTTACCGCCCATATCTTTTAATATAACAGCATTATTATCTTTAGTTATTAATTTACTTACTTCTTCAATTGGCGCATGCTCTCCTACAATTGGAAATGGGGCTTGCATGTGATTTTTTACTGAATGTTTTTTAATATCGTTGTTCTCTATTAATTTATTAAACAAATAACTATCGTTTAAAGAACCCACAAAATTTCCGTTTTCGGTAACCGGAATTTGAGATATATTGTATTTATTTAATACGCTGAGTACTTCAGAAATGGAAGCATTTATGTCAATTGTAAGTAATTTTTGATTTTTATGATTTGCAACTAAGTCCATTGCTTTTGGTTTGGTAATTTCCAAAAAGTTACGGTCGCGCATCCACTCATCATTAAACATTTTTCCCATATAGCGTGTTCCATGATCATGAAAGATAACCACAACTACATCGCCCTTTTTAAATAAATGTTTCATTTGCATTAAACCGGCCATTGCTGACCCTGCGCTATTACCGGCAAAAATGGCTTCTTCCTTTGGTATACGACGAGTCATAATTGCGGCATCTTTATCGGTTACTTTTTCAAAATGATCTATAACACTAAAGTCTACGTTGGCAGGTAAAAAATCTTCGCCAATACCTTCTGTTATGTAAGGATAAATTTCGTTTTTGTCAAAAATTCCGGTTTCTTTATACTTCTTAAAAACCGAACCATAGGTGTCAATTCCTAAAATTTTAATGTTTGGATTTTTTTCTTTTAAATACCTTCCTGTTCCGCATATAGTGCCACCTGTGCCAACGCCAACAACTAAATGAGTAATTTTTCCATCTGTTTGGTCCCATATTTCAGGACCTGTTTGTTCATAATGAGCTTGAGAATTACTTAAATTGTCATATTGATTAGGCTTCCATGCATTTGGGATTTCATTAACAAGTCGTGAAGAAACTGAATAATAAGATCGCGGATCCTCTGGGTCAACATCTGTTGGACATACAATCACTTCAGCCCCAAAAGCACGCAGAGCGTCTACTTTTTCTTTACTTTGTTTATCTGTGGTTGTAAAAATGCATTTGTAACCCTTAATAACAGCGCCAATGGCCAGGCCCATACCGGTATTTCCGCTAGTACCCTCAATAATTGTTCCACCGGGTTTTAAACGGCCATCCTTCTCAGCGTCTTCAATCATTTTTATAGCCATCCGGTCTTTTATTGAGTTTCCTGGATTAAAAGTTTCTACCTTGGCATAAACATCACAAGGTAAATCTTTAGTTATTTTATTTATTTTAACTAATGGCGTATTGCCAATGGTTTCTAGGATAGTATTGCAAATTTTCATTTTTTATTTTTTTAGTTGCGGTTTTTGCTTTTAAGATTAGTTTTAATCTTAATATTTACCGAAGATTTAAAGCGTTAATTCGCCCCTTAAGTTACTAATAAGTTGTTTTTTTAATTGCGAATTATTTAATTTTTGTCCTAACAAAAACATTAATTTTGTTACGGCACTTTCGTAAGTCATGTCCGAACCACTTAATACGCCAATTTTTTTTAAGTGAGAACTGGTTTCATACATACCTTGAATAACTTTTCCTTCTGAGCATTGGGTGATATTTAGAATAATAATCCCTTTATCAATTGCTTTTTTTAGTTCGTCGGTAAACCATTTTTCTGTAGTGGCATTTCCTGCGCCAAATGTTTCTAATATTACTGCTTTAATTCCATTTAAATTCAGTATAGCCGAAGATATTTTTTTACTGATGCCCGGAAAAAGTTTTAATACAGCTATATCGTTATTTAATTGGGTATGAACTTTTAATTTTTTTGAATTAGTTTTTAATAATGCGTTATTATTATAGTTAATGTCAACACCTGCTTCTGCCAGGGCAGGATAGTTAGGTGATTTAAAGGCGTCAAAATGAGAACTGTTATATTTAAACGTACGGTTGCCTCTGTAAAGTTTATATTCAAAATAAATACACACTTCGGTAATTATAGGTTTATTTTTTACTTGAGATGCCGCAATTTCTATGGCTGTAATTAAATTTTCTTTACCATCTGTTCGGATAATACCGATAGGTAATTGTGAACCTGTTAAAATTACGGGCTTCTTTAAGTTTTCTAACATAAAACTTAAAGCGCTAGCCGTAAAGCTCATTGTATCTGATCCGTGAAGGATTACGAAACCATCGTGTTTCTCGTAATTTGCTTTTATGATTTCAGCTAACTCTACCCAAACTTCCGGTTGCATGTTTGAAGAGTCAATTGGTTTTTTAAATGCGATGGAAGAGAGGTTAACTGCAAATTTATTTAGCTCCGGAATTTGTTTTGTTAATGAGTTAAAATCAAACGGTTTTAATTCGCCTGAAACTAAATCTTGCATCATACCAATTGTTCCACCGGTATAAATTAAAAGAACAGATGATTTTTTTTGTTTCATATAAAAAACCCTCTCGTTTTAAGGAGAGGGATTTTGTTTGGATTACTAGTTATTAAAAAGGTAAATCATCATTATCGCCAATGTTGCCTGAAAATACAGGAGGTGCTTCAGGAGCATTGTAATTGTTATTTGATGATTGATTTTGAGATGAAGATGAATTTGAGCCATTCATTTTTTCAATGCGCCATGCTTCTAAAGTATTGAAATATTTAACGCCTTGAGGGCCATTCCATTCGCGGCCACGCAAGTTAAACTGAACTTTAATTTCTTCGCCGTCGTTATACTGGTCTAATATGTTACATTTGTCTTGAGTCACCTGAAAGCTAAGGTGTTGTGGGTAAGGTGTATTGGCTTCTGTGGTTAAAATAAACTCACGTTTTTGAAAACGATCACTCACGCGTTGAGTGTCGAATTTTGTTTTTAGGGTTCCTACTATTTCCATGATATATTTGTTTTTATTTTTTACTTTTTTAATTTCATCAGAGTAATGTCATCCAAGCTTCTTTAACTTTACCTGCCTCCAGTAAACTTTTGGCGTAAAGATGTTGTTCTTTTTCTGATGAAAAGGTTGTTATTGTTTTTTTATAGTTTTCAGTTTCTTGTGCTTGAGGAATACTCTCAATGCTTCCCAGAAGACCAAGATTATTGGCACTTAAGATATTGCTCTTTTTAATGCTATTGGGAATTTGATCATAACCAACACCAATAGAGGTGATAGGTTTTTCAACTTCAAATAATGCCTCTCCGGACGCTCTGCAATAATAATTATCTCCCATTCGCGCAACCAAATCTATTTTGTTAGTATCAATTTGATTGGCATCATTTAAAACCGAATCTGAAATATGAATTTTAATTATTTCGCAAATTATTAAATTTCCTGCACCACCTGTTTTGCCTAATTCTTTTACTTCAATTACTTTACATTCCATTTGAACAGGGCTTTCTAATACCCTAAATGGTTTAATTAATTCTGATGCGAGTGGGGTAAACCCCGCTTTTTCAAATTCATTAATTCCTTTTGGGAATGGACTACTGGCCAAGCTCATTTGTTGAACCATGTCGTAATTGACCATGTTAATTACACATTCAGGTACTTCTAATATATTTAAGAGTGTATCTTTTGGTGCGCCGGTTCTACCACTATATGCCGGGGAGAAAACGGCAATTGGCGGATTTGAAGAGAATATATTAAAAAAACTAAATGGAGCTAAGTTGGGTTCTCCGTTTTTACTTATTGTACTTGCAAAACAAATCGGCCTCGGAGCAATTGCATTTTGCAAATATTTTTGTAAAACCGGTACTGATAATTCTTTTGGATCTATTGATAACATAGCTAACCAAATTTACAAAAAAGACTAATAATTTAAGTTAATTGTTGATAATTGATCAATATATGTGATCTAGTTTAAATTTTATTTATAATTATTAAATAAATTTCTAATTGGTTAGATAAAAAAGAGGTAAAATAATTTTAGTGCACAAGAAATTAAATTAGTAGTTAATGTTACAGTTTTCGCAAGAGCATTAAGCCATCCCTAATTGGTAATAATAAATTCTCAACTCTTGAGTCGGAATTAACTTTTAAATTAAACTCATGAATTAACCGAGTGTCTTTATCCATTTCATTTTCAGTTACTTTGCCGCTCCATAAAACATTATCTACAATAATTAAACCCCCTGTTTTTACTTTATCAATAATTAAATCGTAATAATGGCTGTAATTTTTTTTATCTGCGTCTATAAATACAAGGTCTATGTTTTGATTTAAGTTTGGAATTATTGAGTGAGCTTGCCCTGTAATTAATTCTATTTTTGATTTATAAATTGATTTATCGAAGAATTTTTTTGCAAATAAATTAGTTTCTTCGTTGTGGTCTATTGTGATTAGTCTACCTTTTTCACTCAATCCTTCGGCTAAGCAAAGTGCTGAATAGCCGGTGTAAGTTCCGATTTCAAGTATAAAATCAGGCTTAGTTAATTTAGATAAAAAACTCAATAAACGTCCCTGCAAATGACCGCTAAGCATTCTTGGTTGATTAGTTTTCAAAAAGGTCTCCCTATTTAATTCTGCCAAAAGTTTTGTTTCTTTTTCCGAAAAATTTTCGCAATAGCTGTTAAGTTTTTCATTAATAAATTCCATTTAATTGCTAGTTAAAATAAATTAGGTTAAACGTTTGTTCATTATTTTACTTACGTTTCCAAATACTTGTCCCGGTGAAAATTTTCGCCAATTAAAGTCATCCAGCTCTCCGCCATAAATAAAATAATAATCAATATGCACTTTTTTAAATTCGGCCAAAACATGTTCTCTAAAGTTTAATAGCGCAATCCATCCTTCAGTTTCATTGTCTTCAAACCATTCTTCGTAATAACTATCATCGCTATGATGAAAGTTAAGAACATTTTCACCTATTAAAATATATTTATTGATACCGGCATAGTTTAGTTCATCAATAAAATCGCGCTTTAAAAGCATTATATCATTATTAATGGCATCATTCCATTCGCCTATTAACTCAATAATGGCATATTTTTCGTTATAGTCAACAAATAAAATTTTAATGTATAATGTGTTGCTTCCAATATCATCCCATTGTGGATGAATATAAAAATTGTAAATAATGTTAGAATACTCAAACTCGCTGTAATCTCTATTATAAAATGGCGATTGAGGGTCTTCCGAGGCAATGTATAAATGCCTCCAGTTAAAATATGGTTCAATAGTATGCAGAGCACGAATTTACTATAAATCAAATAATTTTTTAAAGATGATCTTTATATTAACATTTTAATTTCTATTAATTATCAGATTTTCTTAAAATAATTATTTTAAAAGTTATTGTATAATTTTTCGGTATACATTAATTAACGTTTCAGGAATGATTTTTTTTAACAATTCTCTATAAAACGAAGGTTTTTTTCCTACCAAATCTAGTGCCCTGAAGTAAGAACTTATTTTTTTTAAGGCATTTTTATTTTCTTCGATTTTTATATCGGTAAAAAAAACAGGTTTATTTTTAGGAATAGTAGTGTAAACATCTGTTTCTCCCGGATGAGAGCCGCTTCCGTCTGTTCCAATATTGTTTACTAAAGATTTTCCGGGATATAAACAAAGTTTATTTTTTAGGAAAGCAGAAGCTAACCAACGAATTGCCCACGAGTTATTTGTGCCCGAAATTTGTTCTTGCAGCATTTTAGTATACGGGTAGCTATCGTTTAAATCAAATTGCTTGGTGAGTTTTTTTTCTATTAATTCATTTAGGAGTTTTTGACCATCTGTTTCAAATAAATCCCAAGCTCTTTTCCAGGTTGCCCAGCCCCAACAATCGGCTCCTTTAATAAAAAATAAATCGGGTAAATTATTTACAGGATAAATGTATCCTGAAATACAAGCTACAGAATCTATATGTTCATATTTTTCAAGCGCTTCGTTCATATACTTTAAAAAATAGGGCGAGGTAACCAGATCGTCTTCTAAAACTATTGCTTTATTATGCTTATTTATAATTTCGTTAATGCCCAAAATAACTGATTTAGCCAAACCAAAATTTTGTTCGCGTTCTATAATAAAAACCTCTTTGCACCATTTTTTATTTTTTATTATTTTTCTTGTTTCATTAATTTTTCGAATGGTTTCGCTACTTGCATTTTCTTTTATTCCGTCGGCGAATATGTACAACACAGAATCTTTGGAAAGTACGTTATTTTGTAATGCGTTTAATGTTTGTAACGCATGCTGTGGCCTATTGTAAACAAATAATATGATGGGAGCGAGGTGTTTCATTTAAATTAGTTATTGCAAATTTTTGATTCCCATTCAGTTAAAATTAGCCCGTCTTTAATAGAATTATCAAGCAAATTAAAATAGTCTTCATTCATTTTTGGCAAGTAATCTTTTAAAAAATTATCGTCAAATGTGTTTGATTTATATTTAAAAAAATCTAAATAATCTGACGACCTGCCCTGTAAAAAGAAAAAATTATGCATGTAATAAAATTCAATGATTTCTTTTTTGTTTTGTTTTGGTTCTAGTTTTGTAATGCTTTGTAGTTTGCTTTTATATTCATCTACTGTTTTTGCAAGATGAGTAAAATCAAAAGCTGTAAAAGGATTGTCGTAAATAGTTAGGACAGGAAAGCCTTGGTAAGAAAATTCTGATGCTGCCGTGCCGTATGCCGTAATAATCGCTTTTGGTCTAGAGTTAATTATTTGAAGTTGAGATGTTTTTTTGTCAATAAATTTTACATTACTGTTTTTATATTTAATTTTTAGTTCTTCAAAAATTTCATTGTTTTGCTCTAAGCCATTAGGATGTTGTTTAACCAAAATAGTCAGATCTTTCTGTTTGATTAGTTCATCAAGGGTAAAAACTATCCATTCAAAAAAATCCGGAAAAATTAAATCTCGGTATATATGTGGCGAATCAAAGAAACAATGCGCTAAAATAACTATTGTGTTAGACCAATCAACAGAGTTTAATTCAGGATTTATCGTATCAGAAAAAGCACTTTCTTTCATGTATGAGGTGGCGCCATCTATAACGCCTTCAAAACGTTTTTCAAACATTTTTGTGTGTTCTTCAATTATTTCATTTTTGTTAGTTAGAGAATTAAATAAATTGCGATACTCAAAATGATTATTGATATGACTTGGGTATGATTTTGATACTTTATGAACTAGTGATATATAGCCACACAGAGGAATATAAACCGGTATGTTTTTGTTTAAGCATAGTCTAACAATAATGCCGTGTTTTGTATAGGTTGTATACGAATTAACAAGCGCAACAATATTGTTTTTTTCCAGATTTTGTTTTGAAACAAAATAAATGTTTAGGGCTTGAATTAAAATTTTATCAAAAAAAGGATCGTTAACATCAACAGTTGTTTTATTAGCAAAACGTAAATAGGTGTCGTAAATTAAATCTCCAACTTTAATATCTTCAAACGTAATATTTAAAACATCGTATTTGGTTTTTATTTGTTGCTTTAGTTCGGAAAATATTTTTTTTATTTTTCTTTGATTGCTGTAAATATTTGAGTTTCTAAACAATAATTTGCCGCCTACAGCCAAATAAATTCGGTCTAATTGTTCGGTAAATAAAAAAGAAAACAAGTTATTCCATAAAAAATTATTAGGGTAGTAGCCTTTTTCAATTCTTGTTTCGACAGAGTACATTCCAATATTGGCATTGTGTTTTGTTGCTATATGATTGGCTGCGGCAGATAATTTTATGCAGAATGAGTAATCTTCAACCATCTGCGTTAATACTATATTTTTTTTATCGGTATCCCATTTTATTTTATAACGACTTATTTTTTTGATAAATTCTTTTTCTTGTAAGCTGTTTTTTTTGCAGTATTTTAAGAAGAGAAAATTATTTTTAATTCGGCCTAAAAGGCTATACCTAATAAACTTTACGGGGTTTTTTAAAAATTTTAAAAACAGTCTTAACATTTTCAAATTAATTCAATGCGTCGTCGGTTAGAGGACTTCCTTTTTTGTAATTTTTTGTTGCTTTTTTTCCTAAAATATCAAAATAGTATCGTGTATGCAAACCATTGCCTGGTCGAATGATTTTTAAATTTTTTTCTGAAAATAGTTCGCCTTCTGTTATGTCTTCGGAAACATAAATAGAGCGTTTAAAAAACATACTTTTTTCTTCAACTTCCTGAATTCCTATTTGTAGGTTACCCAGCGCGAGAAAAGCTCTTTCTGTTTCAATTACTAAGTTTTTTAGTTCTTCGGGCTCAATCGAAAATGTTGAATCAACCCCGCCATCAGCTCTGCGTAGGGTAAAATGTTTTTCAATCACTCTTGCTCCGAGAGCAACTGCTGCAATGGAGGCTCCAATACCCATAGTATGGTCAGATAAGCCAATCATACAATTGTACAATTTCTGCATATGCGGGATTGTATTTAGGTTTGTGTTTTTAGGTGTTGCGGGGTAAGTGCTGGTACATTTTAGCAAAATTAAATTTTTGCATCCTGCATTTTTTAAAACTTTTATGCTTTCTTCAATGTCTTCGGCAGAAGATACTCCTGTTGACATAATAACTGGTTTTCCTGTTTTGGCAACTTTTATTAATAAGGGGTGATGCGTGTTTTCAAACGAGGCAATTTTATATAATGGTACATTTAGCGTTTCTAAAAAATCAACAGCAGTTTCATCAAATGGAGAACTAAAAGCAATCATTCCTTTTTCTTTTGCCCGGTCAAAAATGGCTTTGTGCCATTCCCATGGGGTGTAAGCTTCTTTATAAAGGTCGTGTAATTCTTTTCCGTTCCATAACGATTTAGGGTCGTTTATGGTGTAAGCCCCTTTCATAGTAATTGTGTCTGCAGTGTAGGTTTGTAATTTTAAAGCGTGAGCCCCCGCTTCGGCAGCTGCATCAACAAGCGCTAAGGCACGATCAAGCGACTGATTGTGATTTCCACTCATCTCAGCAATTATAAATGGTTTGTGATTATTGCCAATAGTTATGTTATTTATTTTAATATCGTTCATTATTTACTTTTTTTATACCTCATGCTTTGGTGTCCATTTATTGTTATACGACCGGTAAAAATAAATCCGGCTTTAGAAAATTGATTAATAGATGATAAATTATTCTCTTTAATATAGGCAATTATTTCTTCGCTTGGAAATTTACTGAGGTAATGGTTACATGCCATGTTTAACATTTCAAGACCATAACTTTTGCCTCTGAAATTTTTATCAATTGATATTCCAATTATTTTTTCGTTGTTAGATTTGTCAATTCTTATTTGTCCGACCGGACTATTTTGGGAATTGAAAAAAAGATAAAAGAAACAATCAGATGAATTAAGTTTATTTGTAAACCAGTTAACGTGTTGTTGGTAATTTATTTCTTCGGAGCTAAAAGAATTTTGTCTAACTAATGAATCATTAGCCCACTCAAAATATAAATCAACATCTGAAAGTTCCGCAATTCGCATTTTTAAATGCTTAATATTAAATGTATGAATTACAACATCTTTTAATTGATTATTTATTTCTATAAAATTTTTAATTCGTTTTGTCTCTTTGAATCCAGAATTTTCGAGGGCAATGTATAAATTTGGTCGTATGTCGTAAGCGTAAGTAAAAATTGAATTAAAGTTTAAAATTTCTGATGCTATTTTTTTTACAAGGCTTAAGTAATTTATCCAGTCTGATATAAAAATATCTTTAGATTGGTTTCTTGAGGTTTCGGTTAAAAATGAAATTTCGGCTGTTTTATTCGTCCAGTTAATGTGAACTAAGCCACCGTAACCAATAAGTTGTCCGTTTAATAAAAATGACCATAGTATTTGTTCCGGTTTTTCTTGATCAAATAAACCGGATACCGTTGTTTTAAAATAATTTTCCTGTTGTTCTTTTGTTAATGGATTTTGCTGTCTTAAAATATCCAGTTGAGTGTTTCGCCAGTTTAAAATATCATATTTATCTTCATCTCTAATCGGAATTAACGAGTAATCACCATTTGAGAAAATATTTTTATCTAAACATTTGTAGGCTCGCATTTTTGTTTACAGTATGTTAAATTTTAGGAAACAAAACAGTGTGCTTTAATTCTGCCATTTTCCAGTCTGTTTCGTTATCAATATCCTGAACTTGTATTTCGTTTAAAATTACAGCGCCTGAATTTTCGGAAAACATTTTTTGATTTTCTAAAAATGCAGATGTTTTTAGCCAGTAAAATTGGCCAGCATCGTGATAAACTTTTTGTAAATCCTGACTGCGAACATTAAGATTTTCAGGCCAAATCATTGATACATTAGATTCATCCATCTTTAAAGCTCTTTGAACAGGGTAAGAAAATTGACAAACCGGAAACACTGTGTTATAGTTTCTAGTCAATAATAAATTGTAAGTGTCGACTAAACTTTTTTCTGATAGCAGAGGGGCAGTTGGATAAATGCAACAAGCGTTCTCATATTCATGCCCTGTTTTTTTTAATTCTTTTAGTACCTCTATAATTACATCAGCTGTTGTAGAAAAATCGTTGGAAGTTTGATGACTTCTAAGAAAAGGAACCTTAGCTCCGTAACTTTTTGCAATGTCTGCAATTTCAAAATCATCTGTTGAAACCATTACATAATCAAATATTCCTGAATTAATAGCTGTTTCAATAGAATAAGCAATAACTGGTTTGCCTAGAAATAATTTTATGTTTTTTCTAGGTATTCGTTTGCTTCCGCCGCGAGCGGGAATTATTGCAACATTAGACATTAAAAAATGAATTTATACTATTTATTACAAATGTTTGTTCTTGTTCAGTTAATGTTGGATACATAGGTAAACTTAAACAGCCGTTATAGTAATTTTCAGCCAACTGGAAATCACCATCTTTCCAACCTAAACTTTTATAATAGGGTAGGGTATGAACTGGGATGTAGTGTACCTGACAAAAAATATTTTTAGTTCTTAAATAGTCATACAATTCTTTACGATTTTCTGTTTCAATAATATATAAATGATATGCGTGACCTTCCTCGATTCCGGATTGCCTCTTTATATGCGAATTGTTTTTAAACGCATCAAAGTAAGTTTTAGCAATTTTTTTTCTAATTGTTAAACCTTCGTCCGCTCTTGTTAATTGAGAAGTCCCTAAAGCGGCTTGAAAATCTGTAATTCTATAATTGTAACCAAGTTCTTGCATTTCGTAATACCATCCGCCATCATTTTTGTGCATTAAATTTGGGTCTTTGGTAATGCCATGAGTTCTTAGTTTAATGAGTTTGTTAAATAAGTTTTCATCATTTGTTGTTATCATTCCGCCTTCACCACAGGCAATGTGTTTTACCGGATGAAACGAAAATATTGCCAAGTCGGCAAAGTTTCCATTTCCGCAATGTTGTTTATTGTTTTTTGAATCGATAAAATATCCGCCAGGGGCATGACATGCGTCTTCTATTATCCAACAACCAAATTCGTCGGCAAGTTTTCTGAATTCTTCCAGATTAACTGCATTTCCGGCAAAATCAACAGGAATTATTCCGTTAAAATAACCTTTAGGGTGTTTTTCTAGTAATTCCTTTACCTTATTAATATCCAATAAATAAGTGTTAGGATCTATATCTGCAAAAAAAACTTCGCCGTTGCAATAGCGCACGCAATTGGCTGAAGCTGCAAAAGTTATTGGACTAGTTATAACGCGTGATGTTGAATTAACGTTGAGTGATAATGTACATAAGTGCAATGCAGCCGTTCCATTAGATACAGCCACAGCGTATTTGCAACCAATATAGTCGGCAAATTTCTTTTCGAATTCTGCAATTTTTGGACCTTGAGTTAAAAAATCAGATTTAAGCGCCGTTACAACCGCATCGATATCATCCTCTGTAATATGTTGTTTTCCGTATGGAATCATTTTAATTATTTATGGTTTAAAATTTGGGTCAACATGCTCTATTATTAGTTTCCTCAAACTATCTATGGTTTCCCATTCAGCATTATTTTCGGAAGTATAGTGAAATCCCTGAGGAACTAACTTTGCATTAAAATTTTTTATAAAGTCGTTCAAATTAAAATTTGGAATTTGAGGAAGTATAACATAGTATTTTCCTAGATCGTAAGTAGTGAAAGAATCGGAGCTAGTTATCATTTCTTCATGAATTTTTTCGCCTGGGCGAATACCATTTATTTTGTGTTCGCATTCGGGACCTATTGCTTCGGCTACATCTGTTATTTTGTAGGATGGAATTTTTGGAACAAATAACTCGCCTCCCCAAGCTGATTCTAAGGCATGAAGTACCATGTCAACGCCACCTTGTAAGGAGATGTTAAACCGTGTCATGTTTGGATCGGTAATTGGTAAAATGCCTTCCTTCTTTTTATTAAGAAAAAATGGAATAACAGAACCATTTGATCCCATTACATTTCCATACCTTACAACAGAAAATTTTAAATCTCTACTGCCTTTAATATTATTTGCGGCTATAAACAATTTATCTGAAGTTAATTTAGTTGCACCGTATAAGTTTATGGGGGCACAGGCTTTATCTGTTGATAGAGCAACAACTTTACTTACACTTGTTTCTAAGCATGCCCTAATTACATTTTCTGCTCCGCCAATATTTGTTTTTACACATTCGTCAGGATTGTATTCTGCAATATGAACGTGTTTCATGGCGGCAGCATGAATAACGTAATCAATCCCGATAAAAGCTCTTTTTAATCTTTCAAAATCTCTTACGTCGCCAATAAAATAGCGTATAGCTGCATATTTTGACGTTGGAAACTCTTGCTCCATTTGAAATTGTTTTTGTTCATCTCTAGAAAATATGACAAGCCGTTTTATGTCTGGCCAATTTTGAAGAATTGTTTTTGTTAATTCTTTTCCAAGAGATCCAGTACCGCCGGTTATTAAAATTGATTTGTGATTTAGCATTTGTTTTTATGTTAATTTTTAAAAATAAAATGAGTAGCGTAGACAGGGTTTTGAGTACAAAATTGTTTAAATTCTTCAGAGAAGTTTTCTATTTCAAATTTTGGGTAGTTTGCTCCAAATAATGAGGACGTATATTCAAATTCTAAAACTAATCTGTGGCCTGATTTAAGTGGAGTGCCTTTATGCCAGCATTTGGTATCTTCTGCAAATACTGAACCTGCTTGGCCAAGAACCACTATAACATCCTCAGGTTTGTAATATTTATTAATGTCTTGGTCAGGAATTCTTTCATAACCTCTGTTAAGAAGTTCTTTTGGTTTTGCACCAGGTAAATGAGAACCTTTTATTAACTGATGCGGACCGTTATCGTTAGTTACGTCATTTAAATAAACAAATATTTTGAGCCATTTAATTCTGTCCATATCAAAATGGTATAATTGGGCAGCTTCAGCCGATGCTTCTTTTAAAAACGTGTTAGTCCACCACATTGCCGGAAAATCAAAGATAGGTTCGCATTGCAAATAATTTCTGGCAATGTTAATAAGAACCGGATCCATAATTAATTGTTGGATATCTTTATTATTGACAAGATCTTTTTGTGTAAATCTATAAATTTCAGATATGGGATTAGTTGGATTATAAATAATTTTTTTGTCGTATAAAGGAGCGGTCAAAGCTTCGGCATTAAGTGCATAGTTATAAATGCTGTTTACCAATTCTTGACTAATTTTTTTATTGAAATTAACATAACCAAATTTATTTAATTCGTGGTTGTAGTAATTAAATTCTTCATTTTTTATTTTTCCTATTATTCCCTCTAAGGGCTGATTTATTTTTTTTGGTAAATTATTGGAAATAATTTTTTTATGAATTTTTTCATTAAATTTTCCGTTAGTTGAACAATATAAATTTAAAAGAGAATTATAAGCTTCCTGACTGGTTTTCCCGGTTTTTAAAAACTCTTGGTACCCCTCATTAAATACCTTATAGTTTTTAAGTTTGTTTTTATATTTTTCCTTCAGGTTATATAATAAAGTTCTCATTTTAGTTTGTTATTTCAATTTTATTTACCAATAAACATCTTTCATTTTTTTTAGATAATTCAGCAACAATAAACTCATGATAATTTACATTTAACATTTCAAATGTTAAAGTAGTAAACTCGTTAGTTGTTAAAGTAAAATTTTGATTGTTGTAATTGATAGTTAAACTGTTTGAGTTTATTTTTTTTAAAGTTATATGTATCTTTTTTCCTTGGGAGGTTAAATAAACTGTAAACTTATTGGAAGCAATAATTCCGTTGTGGAGATAATTTTCTTTTAAGCTTTTATAATCGATAAAAAATCCTTTGTAAAAATTAGGTAAATCATTTTCATTATCAAAACTCAAGGCATGTTTTGGAATAAAATCTAATCTATGTTTAATAAATTTTGCAGGCGAACCACCAACTACCGAGAATGGCTCTAGGTTTTTAGTTACAACTGAATTTGCGCCAATTACGCAACCTCTTCCAATAGTTAAGCCTGACATAATAACCACGTTAATTCCTAGCCAGCAATCATCTCCTATAGTTACTTTTTTTGAATGTGCTTTTGACAGAATTTTATCGTTGGCAATTAATTCATCTTGATTTTTTATATAATAGTTGGGTTTGTAATTGTAATAGTGTCTACCTGAGCTTATGTAAACATTTGGTGCAAACGTGCAATATTTTCCAATTTCAACGTCACCTAAAATAATGCATCTATCTTGAATACTAGTATTTGCTCCAATTTCTATGGTTCCGTTTGTTCCCATTTCTACGTATCGTCCTATGTAATTACTTCCTTTTAAAATAATTTTGCCTTCATGAGTTGTAGTAATGATAGCGGAAGAATCAATGATGTTATTTTCACCACTAATTAAATTATACTCAATTTTTGATTTTGTATTTACCGGAAATATTTTTCTGTAAATTTTTCGTAACACTGTTTAATTATTAACTATTAATTTATAAGGAATAGAAACTTTACCAGAATTATAGTGTTGGTCCATATCTATAGCAGAAATATTAAGTGCGGGTAAATTAATATTGTTGTCAACCACATCAAACCATTTTTGATATTTCGCATCCCCAATGGCAAAGTATAATAAAAATTGTCCAGTTCTAAGTGTTTTTGCAGGAATGCTTACAGTAAAATTTATTTTATCTCCTTTTGAAATAGTTTCTTTTTTTACAATCTCTTTAAAGTTGGTTATAATTTCAGTTGTAATAGGTTCTAAAATAGCCATGTAAAACAATAAACCTTCAGAAGAGTCTCTTACCTCGCAACTAACATCAAAATTTATATCTTCATTAAAGGCAAAGTCCCAGGTTTTTTTTCCGGTATTGGAGAAAGCTTGGATATTTGTAAATAAAACATTACCGCTACTTTGCGTGCGATTTAGTCTATCTTTTATGCTTAATTCTCCTATAACTGATTCGCCAAATAAACCATTGTATTTTTTGATACAGGTATTAATATCGCTTATTTCGTCAATTAGCCCATTTTTGAGTAAAATTCCGGTTTTGCATATGCTTGACATTGCTTGCATATTATGACTTACAAATAAAACTGTTCGGCCTTCTCCGGCTACATTTTTTATTTTGCCCATGCATTTTTTTTGAAATTCGGCATCACCAACAGCAAGTACTTCGTCAACAATTAAAATTTCCGGTTCAAGATGAGCAGCAACCGCAAAACCAAGTCTTACCATCATACCAGAAGAATAACGTTTTACTGGAGTATCAATATAATTTTCTACTCCGCTAAAATTAACAATCTCATCAAATTTCTCTTTTATCTCAGATTTTGTCATTCCAAGAATTGCACCATTCAGATATATGTTTTCTCTTCCTGTTAATTCGGGATGAAAACCTGTTCCAACCTCCAATAAGGCAGCTATACGGCCTCTGATTTTAACTTTTCCGGTTGTAGCAGAAGTAACCTGTGAAAGTATTTTTAATAAGGTTGATTTTCCTGCTCCGTTTTTTCCGATAATTCCTAAAACATCGCCTTGTCTAACTTCAAAGTTTATATTTTTTAAGGACCAAACGTAATCTACATTGCTTTTTTTGCTTCTATCGTTTGCGTCACCTACAAGCAAATATGGGTCTTCTTTACCTCTAACTATATGCCACCATCTATTTAAATCATGAGAAATGGTGCCTGTGCCAACTTGACCAAGTCTGTATTGTTTTGAAATATCTATTGCTTTTAATACTACTTTGCTCATTTATTAATAAGAATTACACAGTGTCCATAAAGGATTTTTCAACTTTGTTAAAAATAATTAACCCCACAAAAAATAAAATAATTGTAAATAAAACGCTGTAACCTAAATAAAGCCAATTAAATTCACCAACTCCAATAAAGGCATACTTAAAGGCTTCAATTAAACCAGTAATTGGATTAGCTAAAATAATTAATTTATATTGAGGATATTTTTCGCTTACCAATGATAATGGGAATACAATTGGCGACGCATACATCAAAAGTTGTACCCCAAATGAAATCAGAAATTTAAGGTCTCGGTATTTTGTAGTTAGCGAAGTAATAACAATTCCAAATCCAAGACCTAAGAATCCCATTAACAAAATTAAAATTGGAACTAAGATGATTGTTGAATTTGGATGGATTGAATTATTGGTAAACAAAAAGTATAACCAAATTATTAGAAAAAGTAAAAATTGAATTCCAAACTTAATTAAGTTTGACACAACCAATGATAATGGAACAATCATGCGAGGAAAATAAACTTTTCCAAAAATGCTGGCGTTTGCAATAAATGTGTCTGAGGTTTTATTTAAAGTGTCAGAGAAATAATTCCATAGAGTTATGCCGCACATATAGAATAAAATAGGCGGTACACCCTCTGTTGAAATATTTGCTAGTGCCCCAAAAATTATTGCAAAAGTTAAGGCTGTAATGATAGGTTGAATAAAAAACCAAA
Organism: Bacteroidia bacterium; assembly: GCA_044344665.1. Lineage (GTDB taxonomy): Bacteria > Bacteroidota > Bacteroidia > B-17B0 > Aurantibacillaceae > Aurantibacillus. The sequence continues at coordinate 66,742 of JBIJCO010000008.1, forward strand.
CCGGACCTAAAATAGTTTGTTTGTAAACCGAAACAAAATCTCTTTTTACGAATAAAAACAATAAATCTTTGAAGCGAAGAATGTCTGATAAACCTAAAGAATACCATTTCGTTCTAGGTTCAAGTATTAAATCCCAGGCTTCATTATCTTCTTCCAATTTATTAGTTGCCATTTTATATTAAAATATGATTGTGTTTAAACACAAAATAAGCCTCAATGGCTTTATTTTACTTACAAATTTAATAGAATTAATTGAATTTTGCAGGTAGTTGGTTGTATAATATTATTGAATTTATTTATCTTTTATAACCAATTTTACCTTTTAAAACTGACGATGTGTTTAACCTTTTTCATATATTTGAAAAAAGCTGCTAATTATATGTAATTTAAACTTAACTAAATGCAATTTTGCAGTGATTAAGTCTATTGAAATATAATTAAGTTAAGCCGTTTAAAATTTTACAGTTTTTATTTTTTTTATTTGCTTTTGGCTCACTAAACAAAAAAAATAACAGTGTATTTTTTTAATTTTTATAATTTTTTTAATAATTAATGCTAAATTTCGTTACACTTTTTAATTCAAACTATTTATCAAGGGGTCTTGTTTTATATCAATCCTTGAAGTTACATTGTCAAAAATTTCATTTATATATTATTGCATTTGATGATTCAACATATCAATATCTTAAAGCAAATCCCGATAATAATTTTACAGTTATATCATTAACAGAATTTGAAGATGAAAAGTTGTTGGCTATAAAAGGCTCGCGTTCGGCTGGCGAATATTGCTGGACATCTACACCATCAAGTATTTATTATTGTATTAAAAAGTATAATCTCACAAATTGTACTTATGTTGACGCAGATATTTGTTTTTATTCCAATCCGGATGTTTTAATTGGCGAGATGGGTGATAGTTCGGTTTTAATAACCAATCATCATTATACTGAATTATATGATCAATCAACCACGAGCGGTAAATACTGTGTCCAATTTGTTACGTTTAAAAATACTGAGCAAGGCATTACCGTTTTAAAGTGGTGGAGAGAGGCTTGTATTGATTGGTGTTATAACAGATTAGAGGACGGCAAATTCGGAGATCAAAAATATTTGGATAACTGGCTTGAGATGTTTAAGGGAGTACACGAATTAATTCATCGTGGTGGTGGAATTGCACCATGGAATGCTCAACAGTACAATTTTAAAAATATTAATCATGAAATTAGTTGTAAAGAAATAGCAACAGGCAAAAAATTTTCGGCTGTGTTTTTTCATTTTCATAGTTTAAAATTTCATCAAGATAATATTGTTCAATTTTCTGATTCTAAATACGAATTATCAAAAGAAGTAAAAAACATTTTTTACCATAAGTATGTTAGCGATGTTATTATTCAGTCTGATAAGATAAAAAAAACTGCACCTGAGATTAATTGCAATGGTATTGTAAGTAAATCAGAATATATGCCCTTGAGTTTTTCTACATTAAAAAAATTATACTCAGAAAATATTCGATCTAGCAGAAAAAATATATTCGGAAAAAATCTACGTAAACGAATAAATCATCATTATTATTTTAATCTTGAAAAATTTAAATAAAAATCAATGCCCAAAATTTCTATAATAACGATTAATTTAAATAACAAGGATGGCCTTGAAAAAACAATCTTATCTGTATTATCACAGACGGTTAAAGATTTTGAGTTTATTATAATTGATGGGGGGTCTAATGACGGAAGTATAGAGTTAATTAAAAAACATTCAGAATATATAACATATTCTGTTTCTGAAATTGATGCTGGAATTTATGACGCTCAAAATAAAGGAATAGAAAAAGCAAGTGGAAATTTTTTATTGTTTTTAAATAGTGGGGATATTTTATATGATAAAAATACGCTCTCAGGAATTTTACCTTTACTTGAAAACAAATCTTTTTACTACGGTAATTTAATAGTTGATTTAAACGGTAAAAGAATAGAGCATATTGCACCTGATAACATTAATCTGGATTTTATTTTAAACAGTACATTTTGGCATCCTTGTGTATTTATTAATGCTAATTTATTTAAAAAATATGGCTCTTATAATAGCGATTTTAAGATTGCCGGAGATTATGAATTTTTCATTAGATGCCTTTTAAAACCAAAAGTTACATGTGAAAAATTAAACTCTATTATAACCGTATTTGATGGTTATGGAATAAGCAGTAATCATGCTCATAGAGATATTCAAGCAGCAGAAAGAGAAAAGGCATTACGTATTAATTTATCTGATAACATACTTGAAAGTTTAAAAAAATATAATGCATTGTCAAGAAGTAATTATTTAACAATCATTAATTTTATTCAAAGAATAAGAGGCAAACAAAAATTTTAATGGCTACAACTAATTTTATTAAAGAGTTTTTATTTGCTTTAAAAAAACGATTAATGAAGTTTTTTTTAAAAATTAGTCGAATTTTGAAACGCTTATTATTAAACCATCAAATAATTACACCTGATAATTGTTTCGAAATTCCAATTATTATAAACAACAGAAATAGGTATACATTTTTGAAAAAAATGATAGATCAATTGCAATCATTTGGATATAAAAATATATATGTACTTGATAACGATAGTTCGTATTTACCACTGTTGGAATATTATAAGTCTGTAACGGTTAAAGTTATTTTTTTTGGTAAAAATATTGGATACAGAGCTTTATGGGAGACAGAAGTATTTAATAAATTTAAAAATAGTTACTACGTTTATTCCGATCCTGATATTTTGTTAAACAATCAGTGCCCAAAAGATTTTGTTTACATCCTTTATAAAGAGTTAATAAAATATTCTTGGAAAGAGAAAGCTGGTTTAGCTCTAAAAATTGATGATTTACCTGATTTTTACGAGCATAAACAATTTGCCATAAACAATGAAAAAATATATTGGAATAAATTATTGAGTCAAGATGTTTATGATGCGCCTGTAGATACAACATTAGCGCTTTATAAACCATTTGCCTTTGGAAATGCCGAGGAGTGCGATGCTATTAGGGTTGCAGGAAATTTATCGGCACACCATTTAACGTGGTATTTAGATTCAAGTAATTTATCTGAAGAGGAATTATTTTATAAAAATTCAATAAAATCAAGTACATCTGTATACAGTGTAAAATGAAGCAGCCATTAGTTTCAATATGTATTCCCACCTATAAGCAAATTACTTATTTAAAGAAATGCATTGAGTCTGTTTTGAAACAGGATTTTGAAGATTATGAATTGATAATTACCGATGATTCTCCGGATGATTCGATTAAAAACTTTTTAAAAGATAATTTAAAAAATAAAACTTATTTCTATAAACGAAACAATCCGGCACTTGGTTCTCCCGAAAATTGGAATTCGGCATTAAGATTGGCAAAAGGGAAATATATTAAATTAATGCATCATGATGATTTTTTTACTCAAGCCAATAGTTTGCGTTTAATGGTTGAAAAATTAGAAGTGGATAAAACACAATTTTTATTTTGCCAAACAGATGTGTGGTATACCAAATCAAACACTCATCGTTTACATCAACCAAATTTCAATCAATTAAACATAATGAGAAGAAATCCAGCATTTTTATTTTTTAAAAATATGATTGGTGCTCCATCTGCCACTTTGTTTCTCAATTTAAATCATCAATTTGATAAACATCTAAAATGGCTGGTTGATGTTGATTTTTATATTAGATACTTAAACCAAGGTAGCTTTACTTATTTATCCGAACCTCTTGTATGCACATCACATGATATTGAAGGGCAAATAACGGGTGAGGTATTGCACGACAAAATTATACAAATACGTGAGCATGTGTTGGTATTTAATAAATTGGGTAATAACAAAAATAATTCTAAATCTTATGAGGATTTTTTTGATGATTTATTTTATACTCATAGTATCATAACATATAGTAGCTTATGCGAAATTGTTCCTGAAGCAATTACAAAGGCAGATTTCTACAAAAAAGTATTAAAAAATAGTTTAAAAAATCGGTTTTGGAAAAAATGGAAAAAGAAGTTTTTTACAAGCAGATACAATAATTATATATTTAAATTAGAGCAATTTAAATGATAGTTGTAAAATTAATAGGTGGTTTAGGTAATCAAATGTTTCAATATGCGGCTGGTTCAGCTCTTGCAGCTCTTCATGATACTAATTTATATCTTGACACATCCCATTTGAATATAGATTCTATTAATGCTTACACTAAGCGAGATTTTGAACTAGGCAAACTTAATATTAATGCCAATATTGCTAATCAACAAATACTTAATAATTTTAATTTTAATGAGAGCAAATTCATGTTAAAGTTTAAAAAAACTTTTCCTAAATTTTTCAAGAAAATTATTTTTAATGAGCATCATTTTAATTTTCATAAAGTGTTTTTTGATATGCCTGCCACAACATATTTAAATGGTTATTGGCAGAGCGAAAAATATTTTCTTGACATAAAACACAAACTTATATCTGAATTTTCTTTGATTAAAAAAAATTCTAAACAAACTTTTAATATTGAACAGCAAATAAAAAGTACTAATTCTGTTTCATTACATGTTAGGCGTGGAGATTTTGTAAGTTTAAAGTCTGCTAAGAATTTTCATGGAAATTTACAATTAGATTATTATAAAGCGGCAGTTGATATCATAAATTCTAAGATCGAAAATCCAACTTTTTTTATTTTTAGTGATGATATTAATTGGTGTTGTAATCAGTTTGAATTTTTAAAATCTAAATTTTTTGTTGATGGTTTAAGTTTAAATACTTCTGCTCATGAAGAATTAGCATTAATGCAACTATGTAAGCATAATATTATTGCTAATAGCAGTTTTAGCTGGTGGGGAGCTTGGTTAAACTTAAATCCTGATAAAATTATTATTGCCCCTAAAAACTGGTTTGCGGTTAAAAATATAAATACAGCAGATTTAATTCCTAAAACCTGGCTAGTACTATAATGACTTTACTTTATTTTATACTTGTTCATAAAAATCCTAAACAGGTAAAGTTGCTTACTAATCAATTAAAATCTGATAATGTTATTTTTTTATTACACGTTGATTTAAAGTCAAATCAAAGCAGTTTTGAAGATTGTATTTACGGAGATAATATTTATTATGTTCAAAATCGAATAAATGTTAATTGGGGTGGTTTTAGTATGGTAAATGCATGCTTAGAGGGTATGAAGTTTGCAATAAAACATATAAAGTTTGACAGATTTATTTATTTAACGGGTCAAGATTTTCCTATAAAAAATAATAAATACATTAATTCATATTTTAAAGAGCACAAGAGAAAAGATATAGTAAGTTGTTTTAAAATTCCTAATAAGCAATGGGTAGATATGGGAATTCCAAGGATTACCAATTATTCGTTTATTGATTTGAAACCAGTTATCTTTTCTAAAATTTTAAACCGAGTTTTTACGCTTTTAAAAATAAAAAAATCGTTTAATAACTCTTTAGGTTGGTATGGTGGAAGTGCTTATTTTGCGCTAACTAGTGAAACAATTTTAAAGATTATAAGTGATGTTTCGTTTCACAATAGACTTGTTAAATATCTAAAATATTCATATTGTCCTGATGAAGTTTATTTTAATACGTTTATAAATCAACTAAATAAAGATAATTTGTTAAATGAGTGTTTTCATCTAATTGTTTGGCCGGAGCAAGGGCGACATCCGATTACATTCGAAAATAAACACAAGGATCAATTGCTTAATTCTCAAAAATTATTTGCAAGAAAATTTGATATTGATTCAGATTCAACTATTATTAATTCAATTATTAAGAGTATTAATTATGAGTAATTTAGTTATTTCTGTTTTAATGTCAGCTTATAATTCAGAGAATTTTATCAAGCAGGCTATTGACAGCATACTTTCTCAGACCTATCAAAATTTTGAATTTATTATAATCAATGATGGTTCTAGTGATGAAACAGATTCAATAATAACATCGTATACCGACCCTCGAATAATATACATTAATAACACTCAGAATTTAGGTTTAATAGCCTCTTTAAATATAGGATTAAAAACAGCTAAAGGCGAATTTATTGCTAGAATGGATGCAGACGATATAGCTTTGCCTAATCGTTTTGAAATGCAATTAGAAGTTTTTAAAAAAAATCCTGATGCAATAGTTGTGGGGAGTGATTATTTTTCTTTTTCAGATTCAAAAAAAACATATATAAAATGCAGTTCAGATAGTGATTATAATAAAGCTGTTTTGTTTTTCTCCCCTTGTTTTTGTCATCCTTCTGTTATGATGAAAAATATTTTTAATGAATTAAATATTTATTATAGTAATGATTTTAAACACGCTGAAGATTATCAATTATGGACACAATTATCCTTTCATGGTAACTTTTTAAATGTATCTAAGCCGCTGTTAATGTACCGCTCTCACCCAAATCAAATTAGCGCAATAAATAAATCCACACAATCTGAAATTAATCATAAAATAAGAAACGCTTATTTAAATAAATTAGGATTTAAAGTTGATGATAATAAATTTGAGATAATCAATTTAATAGGCAACAATGTCTTTTTAACCTCCAAAATGGTATTGTTTCAAATAGAAAATTGTTTGTTAGATTTAAGAGAGCAAAACAAAACATTAAACATTTTTAATGAAAATTCTTTTAATGTTTTTATTCATAAATTTTGGATAGACAGCTGTGGGAATACGAATTTAGGTTTGCAAGCTGTAATTATATACTTAAAATCGCCTCTTTCAAAGATATTATCAGTTGATTTGACTGCTAAGTTTAAATTAATCTTAAAATGTATCGTGAGGAGATTTAGAAAGCATTAAAGAAGTTATTTTTTCTTTCCAGTTTTGCCAATTTAAACTCTCATCATATTTTTTTCTGGTAGTTTGCCTGAGTTTTAAATATAAATCCGGATGATTTATAAGAAATGACATTTTTTCGGCATATCCTTCTCCACAATCGTTATAATCAATTAAAAAACCATTTACATTTTCGGTTAAATGTCCGGCAACACCACCTGTGTTTGCCACTAAACAAGGCATTGCAAAGGCGCTTGCTTCGTTAATTACAATAGGGGTGCAGTCAAATCTTGTTGGTAAAATTAAAAAATGGTGTTGTTTGTAGATGTCAAATAATTTTTCTTGTCCGGCTTTTTCATTTTTATCAATAAAAGGAATTACAGTAATTTTTGGATGTTGAAATTTACCTGGCGGAACACATCCTAAAATAGTCATGCTCACATTATAACCTTTGTTTAATAAAGAGATAAAGGCATTATAAGCAATTTCACCTCCTTTATTTTCCCAATAAACTCCAACAAATAATATTTTCCATGTTTTTGGGATTTCTAAATTTAATTGATTTAATGTTGGGAGTAATTCAAAATTTGCACCAAAAGGAATTGTTTTTACTTTCCCTGAATCAATTGAATAGTCTTTAATTACAGATTGCATTGCCCATTCAGATGAGACAATTATGAATTTACTTTTTTGTAACGTTTGTTCTTCAATGCAATTGCCCTCGATAATAGATTTTTCTATCAAATTTTTTAAACTTTTATGGTAATTTAAACATCCTGAAAATGTACCATCTGTTATATATATTATCGGGATATTGGTTGTTAGGTTAGCTACCTCGCAACTTGCTGCAGGAGCTACAATAAAATTAAAATAGTCTTTTTTTAATTTCTTGTTAAAGTAATTCGCGTATGCATTGCTAATGAATTTACTATGCCGATAGTCGAACCTTTTCCTAAAAAAAAACAGGAGTAATTGGTTAATTATTTTCGCAATAAATATATGAATTTTTGGGGTGTACGGACCTAAAATTTCTACTTCACCAATCTCGCAAAGACTTTTGTAAATTGAATAATGTGTACCACTCCATACCTTTTTATTTTTGGGATTTTCAGCAGATAAATAAGCAATTTTTAGGGTGTAGTTTGACATGATATAAAAATAGTTTTTTTGTTTGTCAAATCTTATTTGCTTTGAAAATTATTTTGTTTATTTATTATAAAAAGTATAATTAAATATAATTTTTTTAAAAATTAAATATTAATTAATGCTAGATGTATCAATCCTTAAAATATTTTATTTAATCAAAACTAAAGTATTAAATTTACAATAATTTAAGTAGTTTAAAGTCAATAATATTATGAAGTTTTCGGTTATAGTCCCATCATTTAATCAAGAACTTTTTATTAAAGATACTTTAGAAAATTTAATTAAAATCAAACAATTAGCGATTCAATATGGAATTGCTTTTGAGATATTAGTTTTTGATTCCGAGTCAAACAATAACGTGCAGGAAATTATAAATACTTACAGACAAAATATTGATTATGTCGAGATTAAAAAGGATTTAGGACAATTTGATGCAATAAATAAAGGGATTGAAAAATGTACTGGCGATTATTGGACATGGCTGAATACGGATGATTTACTGGATATTGATGGATTTTTTAAAATGGTCCAAATACTAAGAAGTAATAATAAAATTGATTATATATACGGATCAATAGATTATATAGATTCCAATGGTAATTTTTTAAGGAGTTTTCCTGTTAGAGAAATTAATTTTAACACAATGGTTACCCATACTCCCGGTATTTTTCAGCAAGGTTCTTTTTTTAAAAAGTCTTTTACAGATAAAATTGGTTTTTTGAAAAATTACAATTGCTGTTTTGACTATGAATATGTGTTACGCTGTTTAAAGAATAATTCAACTACTTATGCGTGTGATTTTAAAGTAGCAGATTTTAGACAACATTCTCTCTCAAAAACCGGTAGTCTAACTACCAATTTTATAAAAGACCAATTAGTTATTAGTAAAGAATATGGTCGAAAATGGTTTCATTTTCTAACGTGGTTTTCTCAATTAAGATTACTAAAACATAATTTTTTTAGAAGATGAAACTTTTATTGTTATCAGATAGCTCAAGTGTACATACTGAAAAGTGGGCTTTGGGCATGGCTAATCAAGGTATTCAAGTTGGACTTTTTAGTTTTAATAAAGCAAATTATGAATGGTATAATCATCGAAACATTACAGTTTATTTTGAACCTGAACATAAAATTGATTCTGAAAGTTTTATCACCAAGGTTGCCTATATCAAATATGTAACAATTTTAAAAAAAATCATAAAACAATTTAAACCTGATATCTTACATGCGCATTATGCTACCAGTTATGGTTTAATTGCCGCTTTGACAGGATTTAAACCTTTTATACTTTCTGTTTGGGGAAGTGATGTTTATACATTTCCAAAAAAAAGTAAACTTCATAAAAAGATTTTTCAATATAATTTAAAAAAAGCCTCTTTAATACTCTCTACTAGTTTTGTTATGAAAGAGGAAGTTCAATTATATACAAAAAAAGAAATTTTAGTTACCCCTTTCGGAGTAGATACTTCTATTTTTAAACATGAAGAATATCCTGGAAAAAATAAAGATATTACTCATATTGGAACAATTAAACCAATAGAGGAAAAATATGGCATAATTTATATTATTGAAGCTGCAGAACTAATCATAAAAAAGCATCCAGAGCGAAAATTTAAATTTTATTTGGTTGGACCAGGAAATAATTTAGATCAATACAAAAAAATAATCCAACAAAAATGTTTAACTGATTATTTTGTTATTACTGGAAGAATTTCATTTTCAGATGTTCACAATTATCATAATTTATTAGATATTTTTCTTAATGTTTCGATAGATGATAGTGAGAGTTTTGGAGTTGCTGTTGTAGAGGCAATGGCATGTGAAAAACCTGTAATTGTTTCAGATGCTAAAGGTTTAGTTGAAGTAGTAGGTAATGGCGAGTTCGCAAAAATTGTACCTAAAAAAAACGCAAATGAAATTGCAAAAGCAATAGACGAAATTCTCCTTTCTTCATCTTACAGTGACCTTGGTAAAAATGCAAGACAACATGTATTGAAAAATTATGATTGGAAGAACAATCTGCAATGGATGATTGAAATTTATAATAAACTTAAATAGAATAAATATGGAATTTAAACTATATTACAAAAATAAATTCATTAACAAACTTATAAAACCAATAGAAAATAGGAGGTTATTTACTGCTTTAAAATTAAATATTCTCACTTTAAAAGATTATAAATTTTGGCCTGAAAAATTAATCGCTCTTGATGCTTTTTGTCAAACAGGCTTGCAGTGGACACGAATATTTAGTGAAGAAGCTGAATACCTTGAAATGTGGGATATAAATGAAAAGGCAATTAAATATGCCAAAAAGGAGTTTCCGAAAGCTAATATAAATTGCGGTGATTCAATTGATGCGATTATTAATGGTAAACTTAACAGAAATGATTTTAATTTTGTCTTAATTGATTCGCCTGTACCGTTTATTTATCCTGATGGTAGTTTTGAACATTTTAAGTTTTTTGATTCAATATTCAAAAATATTGCAAGCGAGGCTGTTATTATGATGGATGTTGTACCATATATACAAGCTATGTTAAACATACATCCATATCCAAATGAATTTACAGAAAAATGGATTTCAGCCAGAGCTGAATTTTATGGTGTTGAAAATGCAGATTCCATACTGCCACAAATAATGAAAGAGATATATAAAAAGAAAGTTGAATCTCTTGGATTTAAGGTGAATTTGGTAACATACGTTGCGAGAAACGAATACTTTGGTATATTAACATTAGTGGTTAGTGAAAATTGAAACTTATCAAATTAAATATAAATGATAAACGATATTTATCCTTGATTACAACTCATGGTTCTGTTTTTAATACTACTAGTTGGCTTGAAATTTTTGGCAATAATTTAGTTTTAATAGGAATCACTAATCCCAATAATGAATTAATTGGAGCATTTTTTTATGTTCAGCATTTTAAGTTCGCATTAAAATATGCTTTGTTGCCTCCTTTTACACCTTCAAATGGTTTTATTTTAATCAATCCGGCTCAAAATACAAGTAATTTAATTACAATTCAAAAAGAGGCTAATGATGCCATAGCAAATTATTTTTTATCACATAATTTTGCATTAGTATCAATTGGTTTTCCTGTAAATTTAGTTGATACTCAAGTTTATTTTTGGAAAAAATTCAAGGTAATTCCAAATTATACCTATCAATTAGATCTGATGAAAGATGATATTCAAATTTTCAATCAATTTACAACAGAGAGACGTAAAAGTATAAGAAAAGCTGAAAAAGACGATTTGTCAATTCAAAGATGTTTAGATTATGAGGTAGTGCTTAATTTAGTAAATAAAACCTTTGAAAGAAAACAAAAAAGCTTAAACCAATCATTGATAAAAAAGATATTTTTTGAGTTTGCTAATGAAACAAATAGTTTTGCATTCGTCGCATATCAAAAAAAAATACCTATCGCAACCACATTTATTATATATTACAACAAAGTTGCTTATTATTTATTTGGTGGATATGACGCTTCTCAAAAGCATCATGGTGCAGGTCCTGCCTGTATGTGGAATAGTATTCAAGCAGCCAAAAAACTTGGCTTAAAAACATTCGATTTTGAAGGTAGTATGTTACCAGAAGTTGAGAGATATTTTCGGGAATTTGGAGGAGAAATTAAGCCGTATTACACAATAAATCGCGCTTGGTTACCAATTGAAGTTGCTCTTAAAATAAAAATGAGAAATAGATTTTAATTTAATATGAAAGCAATAATTTCGCATGATATAGATCATTTTACACCTTTTGAACACCTCTTAAAAGATGCCATATTACCAAAACATATGGCAAGAATGCATATTGAACTTTTTAGTGGTAAAATTTCAATAAATGAATACGGATTACGATGGTCTGAACTCTTCAAAAATAAATGGCAAAATATTGATGAACTAATTCAGTTTAACAATACAAATAATATTCCGTCCTCATTCTTTATTGCCGTTAGTCAAGGTTTAGGTTTAAGTTATTCCAATAATGCGGCTATTTCATGGATTACTCATATGCAGAAATATAATTGTGAAATTAATATTCATGGTATAGAGTTTAACAATCAAGATTTAATAAACAAAGAATTTGAACTGTTTAAATCATTTACCGGCAAAAAAAATATAGGTATGAGAATGCATTATGTTCGAAACTCAGGTCAAACATTTAATTTTTTAAGCGAAGCAGGTTATTATTTTGATAGTTCTGATCATGGTTTCAAAAATCCTTATAAAATTGGCAGCATGTGGGAGTTTCCTTTCCAAATAATGGATGGTTGGGTTATTGAAAACGGAAAAAAATGGCAGTCTGTAAATTTAGAAAAAGCTAAAGAAAAAACACTGAAGCTGATTGACGAGGCTCATGAAAAAAATATTAATTATTTAGGTATTGATTTTCATGACAGGTATTTTTCAAATGCATTTTATACTTGGATTAACTGGTATACCTGGCTTGTAGAATATTTAAAAGCAAATAAGGTTGAATTTGTAAATTTTGACACTGCAATTAAGGAGTTAGAATCCTAATAGATTTTTTATTTTTTTTATATGTTTTTTTTTAATTTATTTTTCTAATACTTAACTAGGTAATTTGTTTATAATTAATTGGAATAAAAACTAATAGATTTAACTATTGCAAAGTAAATTTAAATAACAGTTAATAAAAAATAATAGAATTATAACACAAAACAAAATACAAGCAATAGTTATGAATAAATTAAAAATAGTTTGTGTAATGATTTTTTTGTCTACTTTCTGTTTTTCACAAAAAAAGAAAGAAATAAAAAAGGCTGGCATAAAATCGATTAGTATTACCGAAACCCACGGCAATAAAACCATTACCGATTCAAAACTATTTTATGATTCAAATGGTAACATTTTAGAAGAAATAAATCACGACAAGGAAGGAGCCCTGAAATCAATTACAAAATATAAATATAATTCAAGTGGCGATATAATTGAGGAAACAGAGTATGATGAGAAGAATATTCTCAAGGAAAAAAGATTAACAAAGTACAATAATTTAGGAGAAAAAATAGAAGAATTAATTCTTGATAAAGACAATAAACAATTAAAAAAGAATATTATTACCTACGACTCTAAAGGCTTTAAAACTGAACGTAAAACATACGATGCTAATAATGTTTTGGTTTCTACAAAAAAATATAGTTATAGTTTTAAATAAATTTTGACCGAAATTGCAAATATTTTAAAACAATTTAGCCCTGTTTCATTAAAGGAGATGGACGGTGTTAAGTTAATGAATAGAACCGATACCAAGTTTACATTTAAACTAGATTTGTTGCCTCAGTTATTAAACGAAATTAAAGCGTTTTATAAATGTCTTAATATTGAATCTAATGTCATTAGTAATTACCAGACCTTGTATTATGATACCAATAATTTAATGCTTTATAATAAACACCATAACGGAGAATTAAATCGATTTAAAATTCGGCATCGCACGTATGTAGATTCTAATCTTGGATTTTTAGAAGTAAAATTTAAAAACAATAAAGGCAGAACCATTAAAGAACGCATTAAAGAAAATACACCCTTAACAGAGTTTAATGAAAAAGCCTATGCGTTTTTGCAAACTGAATTACCTTTTAATCCAAATATACTCAAGCCTATAATTTGGGTAAATTACAGCAGAATAACCTTAGTTAATAATCTCAGTGCCGAAAGGGTAACCATTGATATTAACCTTGAATTTAAAAAAAACGATCAATCACTTCAATTAAGTAATCTTGTAATTGCCGAAGTAAAACAAGATAAAAAACAACCTTCGCAGTTTAGAGATGCTATGAAAAAAATGCGCATTCGTGAAGGTTCTATAAGTAAATATTGTTTTGCTGTTGCATTTATGTACAGCAATGTAAAAAAGAATAATTTTAAAGAAAAGCTATTATCCCTAAAACACATTATAAATTATGACACTACTACAACTTTCCAGCGAAGCAATCGTTAACTCATCAACGGCAGAACTGCTAAAAACCTTAAGTAAATTTTCTTTCAGGTTCTTAATTGATTTTGTCTCGGTGTTTATTTTAATTCGTTTTGTTTATTACCGTGTTTATAAGCGAAGCGATTTATTTTTTACCTTTTTCATTTTTAACATTATTATATTTTTAATTTGTTTTTTGTTGAATAAGGTTGAATTAAGCATGGGGGCAGCGTTTGGCTTATTTGCTGTTTTTAGTATGTTGCGTTACCGTACCGAAGATATCAGTATAAAAGACATGAGTTACTTGTTTTTGGTTATCGCCATTGGTTTAATTGCAGCTGTAACTAAAATTAAAGACACGTCTGACTTTTACGAATATTTGTTTTTAGGATTGATTAATTTTTTAATAATTTCTGTAGCTTATGTTTTTGAAACAAACTTATTTTTTAAAAAAGAAACTGTTCAATTAATTACTTATGAAAATATTGAATTAATTAAAAAAGAAAATCATGCGCAATTGATGGAAGACATAAAAAACAGAACTGGATTAAATGTTCATAGAATCTCAATTGGAAAAATTGATTTTTTAAAAGACTCTGCATTTATTAAAATATATTATTACGACGATAAAATATAATGCAATTGCTTAGGTATTATACTTTAATTTTTTGTTAGGCATTTTTTATGCCGTTAGTAAAGGCGCAGTATTTTAATGACGATGCTAGATTATGGCTTCATCTTAAATTCGATAAAAATATAAGTTCAAAATTAAATGCTGAATTATCACTTCAAAACAGAATTGAAAATAATATTTCGGTTTATAGTAAATTATATTCAAATCTTGAATTAAGTTATAAGTTAAATAAAAATATACGATTTCTCGGAGGTTATGGTTTTGGTTTTTATTAAAACGATAATGGTACTTTTGGAAATAGGCATCGAATGCATTTAGGTATTTTGCTTCGTAAAAAAATAAAAAATGTATTGTTCACTTACCGAAATATTTATCAGGCAAGCTATTATGATATTAATTCTTCCGAAATTGGTGCGGTTCCATTATTTTTTGACATAAACAAAATTACAATTAAGTACGAGTTAACTAAACGAATGGATGTTTATGTGGCTCAGGAATTAAATCTTTCATATAATCAAAACGATTATGACAACATTAGCAGAAGCAGAACTTATATTGGTGCAATTTATAACTTATCAAAAAGAAGTAGTATTGAAAGTTATTTTATGTTTCAGAGACGTTTTATGTTTAAAAATCAACCAAAACGAGATTTTGTTTTTGGTGTAACCTATTCTTTTTCTTTTTAAACTGAAATAAGTTTAATGTTTATTATTTAACCACTTAATTATTTTTCTACAATTTGGTTTTTTAATTGGTGAAACAACATCAACTAAAAATCCATTCTCGTCAATTAAATATTTTTGAAAATTCCATTTTACTTTTGAACTCAAAACACCATTTTCAGATTTTTGAGTTAGCCACTTATAGATAGGGTGTATGCTATCTCCTTTCACCGAAATTTTCTCCATCATTAAAAAGCTAACACCGTAATTTCTCTCACAAAACGACTTTATTTCTTTATTACTTCCAGGGTCTTGCTTTGCAAAATCGTTACTAGGAAAACCAATAATCATAAAGTTTTGCGATTTATACTTTTCAAACAGGTTTTGCAATTCTTTAAATTGAGGCGTTAGTCCGCATTTGCTGGCTGTATTTACAATAAGTAATTTTTTCCCTTTAAAATCCTTAAAATTTAGTGTATTTCCTTCAATAGTGTTTGCCGTAAATTGATGAATTGAACTACTTGGCTGCCCTTTAAATAGTGATGGAAATAAGATTAGAAACATAGCTGTTATTTTCAAAATTAAATATTTCATTTGAATGTTTAAATTTAAACCCATAAATCGATAAAATGTTTATATGACTATTTGGAATGGAGAAATAACCACCGATCTTTTAAATAATTTAAATAAAAATACCTTAGGCGAGTTTTTTGAAATTACGTTTACCGAAGTTGGCGCCAATTACTTAAAAGCAACTATGCCGGTTATAAATAAAACTAAACAGCCCTTTGGTTTACTTCATGGTGGGGCTTCTGTAGCATTGGCTGAAACAATTGGTAGCGTTGCAAGTTGGTGCTGTATAAATAGAGATTTATTTATCGGTGTAGGTATTGAAATTAATGCAAATCATTTAATTTCAGTTACAGAAGGAATTGTAACAGCACATTGTTCGCCCATAAAAGTAAAAGGCAAACTACACGTTTGGGAAATAAAAATAGTTAATGAAGTCGGGCAAATATGCTGTATTAGTAGATTTACCTGCATGATTATTCCAAAGAAGAAGGATTAAATTTTGATTTAATTTATTTGTTGTAATTAGAAACTATTATTATTTAGCTAATTTCAAATAGATAGTTCTCGACTTCGCTCGAACTGACAAGATAATTTCAAAACTATTTTTTTTGTCACTTTGAGCGAAGTCGAAAAGTAGACAAGGCAATGAATTTATAATTGGTTGGAGCTAGTTTGTAAGTTCATTACTTCGCTCGGACTTACATGGAATAGTTGGTGTTTATTCAGTTCTCGACTTCGCTCGAACTGACAAGATAATTTCAAAACTATTTTTTTTGTCACTTTGAGCGAAGTCGAAAAATAGACAGAAAATTCATTAAGTGTTCTATTTTAAGATTCATTTTTGTTTTATTTTAGCTGTCATTATGAGCGAAGTTGAGAAATAGACCGGAAACATAATTATTCTTTTATAAATCTGTAAGTATTTTTATGTGATGTTTCATTTTTGCATTCAGCTTCAATTATTATCTTTTTCCAATCGCTATTAATTAGGGCTTCTTTTTTTGAACGGCTCCATTTTTTAATTTTAGTTTCCCATTCAATGGCTAAATCAAAATTTGTAAATAGTTCGCAATAAACTAATTCTACCGGACGACGATTAAATGTATATGCATTTTTATTTAAACCTTTATCATGCTCAATTAGCCTTTTTTCAGGATTATTTGTAACGCCTGTATAATAAGTATTGTCTGAGCATTTTAAAATATAAACGTATAAAAATTTAACCGTTTTCATTTGAATAGTGTTTTCGAATTTAATTAAAATATGATTTTTATTCAACTTAGTTCTCGACTTCGCTCGAACTGACTATGAATGGTCTGTGCTTATTAAGTTCTCAGTTTCGCTCGAACTGACCTGGAATAGTTGGTGTTTGTTCAGTTCTCGACTTCGCTCGAACTGACAAGATAATTTCAAAACTATTTTTTTTGTCACTTTGAGCGAAGTCGAAAAGTAGACAAGGCAATGAATTTATAATTGATTGGAGCTAGTTTGTAAGTTCATTACTTCGCACGGACTTACAAGGAATTGTTAGTGTTTATTCAGTTCTCGACTTCGCTCGAACTGACTTTATAATTTGAAATTAAATTTTATTATTCTTTGCAAGTAGTAAAAAGTCCACCAACACTAAAGCTGCCATACTTTCTACAATGGGCACAGCTCTTGGTAAAACGCAGGGGTCGTGACGTCCTTTAGCTTCTAAAATAATTTCTTCTTTGTTTTTGTTTATAGTATTTAGTTCTTTCATTATGGTTGCAACCGGTTTAAAAGCTACATTAAAATAAATAGGCATTCCATTGCTTATTCCGCCTTGAATACCACCACTATTATTTGTTTTAGTTTTTACGTTGTCGGAATTAGTAGCTGTAGTTGGTAAAAATATGTCATTTAATTCCGCTCCGGTAAAATTTACACTGTTAAATCCGCTGCCAATTTCAAAACCTTTTACAGCATTAATACTTAACATGGCGTGTCCTAATACGGCATGCAATTTATCAAACACCGGCTCACCTAAACCCACTGGGGCATTGGTAATAACACATTGTATAACACCACCAACCGTATCACCTTTTTGTTTAATTTCTTCAATAAAAGCAATCATTTGGTTTGACACCGATTCATCCGGACATCTTATGATGCTGTTGTATGTTTTTGAAAAATCTAACTCTTCATGTGTTTTTGATAAACAAATATGACCTACTTGTTTTACAAAAGCATTAATACTAATGTTTTTTTGATTTAAAATTAATTTTGCAATAGCACCGCCCACAATTCTGCAAGCTGTTTCTCTTGCGCTGCTTCTTCCGCCGCCTCGGTAATCTCTTAATCCAAATTTTTTTTCATACGTAAAATCCGCATGGGAAGGTCGGTAACTGTTTTTTAAGTGCGAATAATCTGTTGATTGTTGGTCTTTATTTTTTATAATAAACCCAATAGGTGTGCCGGTTGTTGTTCCTTCAAAAATTCCAGATAAAAATTCAACGGTATCGTCTTCCTGCCGTTGAGTGGTAATTTGCGATTGGCCGGGTTTTCTTTTGTTTAGTTCGTTTTGGATAAAATCGAAATCAATTTTTAAGCCTGCCGGACAACCATCAATTATTCCGCCAATGGCAATGCCGTGACTTTCTCCAAATGTGGTTAATTTAAATAATGTTCCAAATGAATTTCCTGCCATAGTAACAAAGTTAAATTATAGAATTGAATATTGAATAGATTTATTTAATTTGTACCAATTAATTTTATGATGACTCAAAAACTTCTTATAAAAAACATTAAATCCTTAATTCAAGTTCGTGAACCTGGTATTCATAAAATTTCCGGAAAACAAATGGCCGAGTTGCCTTGTATTAATAATGCTTGGTTGGCGGTGGATAATGGCCTAATTGCTGATTTTGGAACGATGGATGATTTTCCCGGAATTACCGATTGGAAAGGTCTTGAAGTGATAGACGCTACGGATAAATTGGTTTTACCATGTTATGCCGATAGCCACACACATATTGTATATGCCGGTAACAGAGAGGGTGAGTTTGTTGACAGAATTAATGGACTGTCTTATGAAGAAATTGCAAATAGGGGAGGAGGGATACTTAATTCTGTTGAGTTATTAAGAAAGACAAGCCAAGAAGAATTATTTAAACAATCACTAATTCGTTTTAATGAAATAATAAAATTAGGTACCGGTGCTGTTGAAATTAAAAGTGGTTATGGTTTAAGTTTAGATGCCGAGCTGAAAATTTTACGTGTTATAAAACAGCTCAAAGATTTAAACATCATTCCTGTTAAGGCAACGTTTTTGGGCGCACATGCCATACCTGCTGAATACAAAGCAAATAAGGAAGCTTACATTGATTTAATTATTAACGACATGCTACCGGCCATTGCTAAAGAAAATTTAGCCGATTATATGGATGTTTTTTGTGAAAACGGATATTTTACCGATAACGAAACGGAGCGACTATTATTGGCAGGAAAAAAATATGGTCTTATACCAAAAGTGCATGCCGAGCAATTAAGCCATAGCAATGGTATTAAAACAGCCATTAAATGCGGCGCAATTAGTGTTGATCATTTGGAGTATTGTAACGAGAGTGATATTGCAGAGTTGTTGTTAAGCAATACCATGCCTACTGTATTGCCGGGAGCCGCTTTCTTTTTGGGTTTACCTTTACCTCCTGCACGTAAGATTATAGACAGTGGCTTGCCAATTGCCTTTGCCAGTGATTATAACCCCGGAAGTAGCCCTAGCGGCAACATGAGTTTTATGATGAGTTTGGGTTGTATACAATACAAGTTAACACCTGAAGAGGTAATAAATGCATCTACACTAAACTCTGCTTATGCTATGAATTTGAGCGAGCAGCTTGGCAGCATTACACGCGGTAAATTAGCTAACTTAATTATTACCAAAACCATTAACAGTTATGGTTTTATACCTTATTCATTTTCAAATAATCAAATTGATAAAGTAATTATTAAAGGTCAAATTTTTGAATAAAAGTTGATAAATAAACTAGACTTAATTTTTTTAGAATATTTAATTAACTACGGCTCTTGCTTTTGTGCAAATTGTCTACTTAAGTTTGATTGATTACGTTTTTTTCCAATACTTATTCATTAGTTGTCCGTTAAAGTAAATTTTTTCAGTAAATCCTTCAGCATTAAAAATTATTCGCCTATTGCCTGATCCAAAATTGTTTTCAAAACCTTCAATAATAAATTCGTTTTCGCCTATTTGTTTAAGCATATAATTTGAATTATTAAATTCTATAAAAACTTTTTCGTTTTTGCTATAAATTTTTCTATCCCCCTCATAACTACCGTTTAAATTAATATTATACTTATAATTAATTTTGTTTAGATTAAGCAGATGTTCTGTTGTTTGAATATTCCATTGAATTATTTCTTTGTCAGTTTTGTTTAAATTTTTTTTTAATTCTTCTTTGTAAAACACATATTTTGAATAGATTAAAGCATCTTTTTCATTTGTAACGATGTCAGGCTTAACGCTAGCTTCTTCATCGGTTTTACTCGCAGAAGTTGGAATAAAACATAAAAAATCATTTAATAAAGGAACACTGCTGCCTGAACTTCCCCCTCCTTTCGTTTTTTCGCCTATAATTAATGCTTTTTTGTTTTTTTGCATAAGTTTAGAAAATCCTTCTGCTGCTGAAAAGGTGTTCAAACTGGTTAATATATATACAGGTTTATTTAAATAGCGTTTGCCTGAGACAAACGGTAATACCCTAAATTTTTCGCACTTACTGATACTGTCATAATAAACTTCATTTTCTTCCGGATAAAAATAAGTTTCTAAAATATCACCAACCCTTCCGTCGCCTCCACCATTTTTTCGCAAATCAATGATCAATGCATTGGTGTTTTCTACCATGTTCATGACTGAAGCGATTTTTTGTGCAACTTTCTCGGCAATAAACCCTGAAAAAGAAATTATTTCTATATAACCAATGTTACCCTCAAGTATTTCAATCTTTGTAAAACCAAAATTTACTTTTTCAGCTGATTCATATTCATACTGTCTTTTTGTTTTTGAGTCTTCTTGGAAGTTTTTAAACTTATCAGGATTATAATAGAGTTTTAAATGATTGTCATTACTTTTTTTATAGAGTGCGGCATTTATTGTGTTTTCAAAATCATCTTTTTTGATTTCCGATTTACTTTTTGTAGAAATAACGGCAAGAGTGTCCGAAATTGATATTGCATTAGCACTATTAAAGTAGTATTTTTTTAATTGATTAGAAAGATTTTGAATGATTGCTTTTTGATTCTCGGCAGACACATTTATTTGACTAAAACAATCAGTTACAATTATCAGAATTGTTGTGAGAAAAATATTTTTCATATTTCTTACCATGTTTTTATAATTAATTCCTAAATAATATAAAACCGAATTTAAAAAATATTATGAATGAATTTTTAATTTTCGGTGATTAAAAATAAATAAGGAAAATGTAATTTTCGTTTTCAAATAACCAAATTGATAAAGTAATTATTAAAGGTCAAATTTTTGAATAGGTTTTTTCGTAGAGAGATTTTTGCTTTTGGATGTTATATTCTCAAATAACGGTTTGCAATTAGACTTAGGCGGGCTTTTGAAGCTTACTGTAACTAAACCCACAAAAGGTTATTTGACGATACTTACTTTATTAGTGAGCGGAAATAAAATTTCCCGAAGGGCCGCTGTTTTGCGCGAGAACGATGACCAATTCATACTCTTACGTTTATTTGCTGTTATGCCCCGTTTGATATTTTGTCCTTAACCTGAGCAACAACTGTGTCAAGCACATAACCTTCGTTTACGTATATTAATGTGCAATTATTTTCTTTGCATTTATCCGCCTTTAATTTGTCGCGTATTTTATTTTGTTCAAATGCTTCTTGTCCACCAAAATAGTCAATAGGTCTGTAATGCTGCTGACCTTGATACTCAATAGCGATGTTTAGTTCTGGAATGTAAATATCAAAGTGTTGTCGGCCAAGCCAACCAGGTCGTCCGTGATGTATAACGTCGAATTCAGAAAAAGCACTTTTTATTTCGTAAAACAGTTCTGTTTCACTAATCCAACCTTCGCCAACTTTTGGCATCCCAATGCTTTCGCGATATAATTCTTCAGCATTCGATGTTATTAACCACATTTGATTGAGAATAGCCTGTTCGACAACATATTTTAGAGGATTGTCGCCCAATCTTATAACTCGGCTATTGTCTATAGTTCGGCAAGCTTTAAACGACTCAACATTAATAAAGAATTTCGCATAATAGTCAGGCGAATATTGCCCATTGGTATTAGCTTTATAAAGATTTTGTTCATCAAAAAATAATTTGAAAAAAGAGCAGTTATTATGCTGTTCAAATACTGTTAGATTTCTTTTAATGAAAGGCTTTAGCTTATTTACATTTTTTTGTCCGAATGGTGTCAGGCGACTGTAGCCACTGAGTTTAAATATCAATTCGGGGGTCAACAGTTGTTTATTCGTTTTTTTCTCATATAACCAAATAGTTTCAATTGAAATATACTCAAGTTGAGAAGTAAACTGCCATGCACTATCAAAATCATTCCGTTTCTCAAATTCTTCGATTATTTTGCTAGTCGAATAATTAGACGTTATTGGATAATACTTACCTAAATTTTCGAATTGCTTTTCAAGTAGCTTTAGGTCGTGGTGAATATAATACGATGAAATTAAATCGTAAAACAAGATGAACGAATAATTATCATTTCCTTGTTGGTCTATGAAAACATTATTTAAGAAACTATTTTTAAAGTAGTCGTAAAACTTCTTTTGTTCAGGATTAGCTTGATTTAGTAATTCAGTTGAATATATATAACTGAGTTTCCAATACGGAACGGGAATTGAAGATTGTGTCAGGCCGAGCTCAAGCTTTGAGGTCGGTTTCGCTTTTGTTTTACTGTCATTCCAATACTGTATGCGACCGATTACCCTCACATTGCCTAAATTAATTTGGTCTTTAAGTCGAATTGGAAGAAATAAATTACCACCAACAAATCTTAAGTTTCCAAGCGAATTTATAGGTGTATCTCGTAAGCTAAGGTTTCCTCCAACGTGCAACAAAGCACCAAGGTCAGAGATATTTGAATATCGGAAATTTGCGTCTTTCCCGATACGTTCAAGTTTATTAAGAGATGTTAATGGTGAAAATACATGATGAAAGCTTGTCCAGAAGTCACCGGAAATTTCTTTGAGCTGTCCTAATGATTCCAATGACGATTCGCTGATTCCGAGAGTACCGTTAATGAGCGAAATATTGTCAATGGATTTTAGATGTTCCCCACGAATAACGATGTCAGCATTTATTGTGTCCGAATTCGTAGCAGCATCTAAGTCTGAAAGAGTATATATGTCGAGTTGTTTGTCTTTCGGCATACAAATGAGGCATAACTAATTTATAACCGAAATTAATAAATAAAATAATGTTTGATTTAAATTTTTCATTAACTCTGTTAAATCAAACCATATTTTAAACTTATGTTACTTAATGGTGCTTAATCTTTCCTACCACCACCAGTCGTGCCCGTCAATTGGAAGTTTTTTATAAACAGCATTTATTAATGTGTCATTATTTTTCCCGTTTAAAGTCAATATGCTATCGTTTTTTGACAAAAAATATGTGCCATTAAACATGGCAGTGGTATCAATAGGGTAACCTTCGCTATCAAATTTTTTGCATGTAATTATTTTTATGGAGTCTTTATTGTCTGAAAAAAAATAAGACATATTTATGGTATTTTCCCATTTATCTCTCAGCATAATACTATTGTTAAATTTTTCGAAATATAATTTTTTCCAATAGTTTGATAAACTATCAAGATTATAATTTTTTCCATTATAATTAATATTTTGAAGTTGATAAACCCCAAAACACTTACTTTCAGAGAACATCTCACATGTTTTCATTTTTCCGGCTAAATAAAAACGATTGCAGTATCTAATTACAAATAGTGTAATAAAAGTAATTTTAATAATTAAAAAAAGAAGTTTTGTTTTTTTACCTGTAAATCCAAATTGAAGTTTACTTTTTGCGGCATTAAATAAAATTGCAATTTCTTTATGATAATAAAGTAGTATGCCAACGTCAAAAAGTAAAAACATTATTCCAAATAATAGTGTTAGATATCCAATATCGTTGAATATATTAATTAACACTACGCCTGATAATACCGGAAGTAAAAGTATGGCTCCTATAAAGGTGGTTCGTCTAAAAAGTAATAATATGCCTGGTATAACTTCAAACAATCCGTATAGCAATGTTTGAATATTACTTTTACCAAAAAAATACCACGTTAGGTCTTTCTCACTTACATTTCTGAGCAATGTGTCCATTGAACCATAATCCAATTCAAATTGCTTGTAAGCAATTTTTGCGTAGCCATAAATAAATATCATTACAAAGGCTAGGTTGTACCTGAATATTGTAATACATATGTATTCTAATTTTTCTGTTTTGTTTTTTCGAAAAGAGAGGTGTAAAATAAAAAACGATAAAATAATCGCTCCACAAATGATTATGATTATTTTAAATATTTCGGATGGAAAAGGTGCGAATAATGGTAAATCTAAAAAAAGATAGGTTTGTATTACGTAATCTGTCGTTACTGGAAAAATTGCAAGCAGAGCAAAAAATGTAATATAAAATAAATACAATTTAGTTGTTGTTGTCATTATGAGTTGTTTTTTTAGGCTTGTTTGTAACGTTATGTATTTAATCAAAGGTCATTGGTAATATGCTTTGTTTTAAAACGTTCAAATAACAATTTTATTAAGAAAAATTAAACTACTTAATTAAGTACTTATGTCTCCTCCTTGTTTTTGTTAAATGTGTAGTTTAAACAAGCAAAGATATAATGAAGTTGAATAAAATTATATCGATAAGATCCGTTTGCACCACCTTCAAGCAGTCTATAGCCAATGTTTCCTTGTAGGTTTTTAGATAAACTATATCTTCCAGATAATGAAAGGTCAATTGCTCTACCATTACTTGCAGCTATACCTTCTACAAAAAAATCAACACCCATTTTTTGAGATATATTCCAATTGGCTAGTAGGTTGATAAGCGGAGCGAAACCAATACTAAAATTTTCACTTAAAAGTTCTCTATTCTTTAACGAGAATCCTGCATCTCTAATTTTTGCAGACAAACCAAGTCCAAATTTAAAATTGTCTTTACTTATGATTATTCGATTATAGGTAAAGCGATAAGAATTAAACTTGTAAACAACTTCTATGGGTATGTTAGCTTTAAAGTTTTTTCCATCAAATAGTATATCTTTTTCTATTGTTCCCGTTTCTATAATTTTTAAGGGAGCATAAAGTAATGAAAAATGATTTTTTCCATTCAATAAATAACCAGCGCGTAACCTCAAAAATGGACTTACTGGAGTCTGAAAATCATTTTTCAGTGATAATAGTGTTCCATTATTGCCGTTGCGAATATAATTAATATTTGTAAAGAAGGCGCCTAATTCAAGATTAACGAAAGCCTGAGCATTCGCATTCAAATTGGAATTTAAACAAATAAAAAGAATCAAATATTTTGACATTAAAACAAGCTTAGAGTTCAAGTGATTCATATTGAGTTCTTATTTTTTTTTGAAATGTATGGTTTAATATTTAAGAACTAGCATATAATCGAAATTGATAAGTAAAATAATATTTGATTTAAAATTTTTCATTAACTCGGTTAAATCAAGCCATATTTTTTAACATGGTATTCTATTGTTTGATCGGGGTCAGTTTCAACTTTCATGTTTTCTATGGTGCGAAAAATTTTATCGTGTTCTTGTTCCCAAAGTGTGTAAAATTCATATCCATTTACAAAATCATTAAAATCAAAATTAGTCCAATAATAATCCACAAAAAATTTACCATCAATTTCCACTTTTTTTGATTCAAATAAATGAAAAACTAATAGATAATAGCCTAATTTTTCATATTTCACAACCCATGATATTTTTTCTTTTTCGGTATTAAGTGTTTTAAATTCTTTTACTGCACCTGCCGTAATTACTTCGTTTGAGGTAATTTTTATTACTTCTTGTAAAAATTCGTAAATAGTAAAAAATTGGTCTAACTCTTTATAACCAAGTGGTGGTAGGCTAAATCTTTCTCTTAAAGGTTTATATTTATTATACCAAGGCATAAATGATTTTAAATTTAAAACAGAGATGTTTTTTATTTCATTAAATTCATTTACTGCTTGGGTACAGTTATGTTTAATAAATTCAAAATCTTTCATCATGGCAATTTATATTAATTATTAAAAACATATGATGTGGATTTTATCTCAAAATGATTATTCATCAACAAAACTATTTTTTTAAGTAATTAAAAGAAAGGCAAAATAAATTAGTTTTTAATTTTTTTGCCTTTACTAATTGGTGAAATTAATATTTAGATTGGTGCTTTTGGGTCAGTGCCGTATTCGTTTTCTCCTTCAACGCCGTTGGTGCAGGCTAAAATCAAATTGTAAATAGGTATAAGTATAAACCAGCCGCTTTTACCCACATCATGCATTCTTCTTACACCCACGGCAATGCTTGGTATTAAAACAGCCAGGGAATATAAGTTGGAGAGGATGTTGTTTTTAATTGTAAAGCCAACAATGCTTAATACTATAGATGCAATAATATTAAATAATACAAAGTACCAGTATTCGCTTCTTCTTGCGCGCCCGTTAAAATTGGCATAGTTTTGCAGAACTTTAAAATAATAATTCACAAGTTATTTTTTTAATTGTCCTACTCTTAAGGCTTTTCGGTAACGCCACGTTTTTTAGTGTGGGCTCTGTCTCCACATGTTGAAAATGTTTATGCTTCAACCTCGGTAACAATACTAGGGAAAATTCGCACATTATTATTTTCTTCTCTGCGGAATTGATAAGTGTATTTATAATGACTTTCTAAACCTGATTTATTTGGTAATCCATTAATCATCATAATGTTTCTGTTTTTTGCAAAACGTAACAACTCTCTTAAGTAATGTGCAGAAATTTGACCTACCTCGTCAATAATACAATGTACTTTAAAGTCTTTACTGCTGCGGTGGCTCGATTCTTTAATAAATACATGCAACAATGTAATATAAATAATTGCTTTAACTAAAATGTCGGTACCGGTGCTGCCAATGCTATCAATTTTATGCGTCCAGCCTGTTTCATTCATACCTTCTTTAATGTTGAACTTTAATTCAAATAAATCCTGTAAACGAATTTCTTCTTGTTCTTGTTCTTTAATAGCGTTTCTTAATTGCTCCAATAATTTAACTGCACGGCTGCTTATTTCACGTTTTTGTCCTGTGGCAAAATCTGTATTAAATAAACCTTCGTTATATACTAAACCATTTTCTTCGCGGAACTCCTGAATACGTTTTAATAATTTGTAAACTTTATTGTCTGATTCTTCTAAACGAATTTTAATAAATTCAATTAGTTTACTTTCTTCAAATTCTGCTTTTTTAAAGTCTTCGGCAATTAATGAAATAATGTGTTGTATTTTATCTTTTTGTCCGCTAAGTTCTTTTACTTTAGTGGCAATACTATCTGTTACTAAACCAATTTGTGTTGCCGTTTCAGCGATTGAAAGTTCAATTTTATTTTCGTTTATAAATGAACGCAGGTTTTGAGCAAATCTTTCAAATTCGCCTTGAGAGGCATCGTTACGAATAACAAAGTTAAAGTGATTATCAATTCTGAATTTACCAGCAAATTCATTAACATAACGTTGAAAAGCACCATATTCCTCGTTAAAATGCGAATCGTTTTTTAATAATTGCGTACATAAATCCATAATGTTATAGTTTGTGCGTTTTGCTTCGGCACGTTCAATAATATCAGAATATTTTGTATAAACAGGGGTTTCGCGAAAGTTATTACTGTAAAAACTAATTCCGGTATTAAAGTCAATTAATTCTTCATCTAAAGCGCGCTTTTGTTTATTTAATTCCATGCGTTTAGTACTGAATTTGCGGTTGGCCTCTTCGAGTTGTTCAGATAATTCGTTGTTGCTTTTAACAAATTCTTCTTTTTTCTGAATTAAATCAGGTAGTTTGTCAAACGTTTCACGTTTATCTTTAAGGTAATCGCTTACAATTTGAGCATACTGTTCAATTTCCTTCAGCTCATTCTGAATTTCTTTCATTCTGTCATCAACGCGTTTTAATTGTTTAGCATCAACGCCTTTACTTTTAAAATTTGTCTCTTTTTCTTTAGACAGCTCGTCTTCTTTACCTTCAAATTCTTTAACTTGATTTTTCTTTTCAACTTCCAGTTCAGAAATTTCGGTTTCTTGTCTTTCTTTAAGTTCTGCTAAACGCTCGTCGTTATATGATTTTAGCTTTTCAAGTTGTGTATTAAAATCATTTAATAAATTATTTTTCTTTTTATTTAATATAGATAATTCTTCTTCAATAAGATTGAGGCGTTGACGGTTTCCGGTTAATGATTGTTCAACTTCTATACCGGCTTTATTTCTCCATTCTTCGAGTTCTGAGCTAAGTTTTTGTTCGCGTTTATCTGCTAATTCGAGAGAGTATGAAAGTACTTTTACATCTTCTTTCATTTCACCAAGTTGTTTACCGTATTTATCTGCGGCAAGCATTTTTTCTTCGTTGTTGGCAGTTTGAAAAGCATTTAAGGCATCTTCTAAATCTCTTATTTGAGCAAGTCGTTCATTTTTTTCGAATTGATATTCTTCTATAGATTTAGAAACAACTTCAACTGTTTCGAGATTTAAACTTATTCCGTATAAGGTGTTGGCTGTTTCTTCTTTTAGTTCGGGGGAAATGTCCGTTCTAAATAATAAATTTTCGTTAACAACTTTCCCAATATTGTTATGCCAGTTTTTTACGTTTTTTTCAAGAAATCCATAAAACGCATCGTGCTGAACATTTAATTTTTCTTCAATTTCTTTTATTTCATTTTTAATTTTTATGATTTCATTATTTGTTTGACTAACTCTGTTGGTTAATGAACTTTTTAATTTTAATTCTAATGCTTCCCATTCGCGTTGTATGGTTTGAACCATGTTTTGTTTAATGGCGCGTTCGCTTTTATTTTTATAGCTTACCGCTCTTAATTCTGCCAGTTCGCTCTCTAAGTCTTTAATTTCTTGTTCGTAAAAACGAGTAGTGCGAATTACTTTTTCTTCGCTTTTTTGTGCGTTAAATTCAATTTGTTTGGATGTTATTTCTGAATTTACCTCACTTAAGTTTTCATCTCGTTTTTGTTTTAATTCGGCATCGCGTTTGTTGAACTCATTTTTTTGAAGTAATTGTAATTCGTTGTAGTGATTAAATATTTCGCTTGTGCGAGAGTTTATTTTGTTTATGTAAGCACTTTTATCGTTTCGTAATTGTTCAATTAATGAAGAGTATTTTAGTTCAATACTGGCAACATTAGATGTTAAGCTTTCATACTCTCTGCGTGCAATATTTAATTCTACTTGAAGTTTTTCTCGCTCTTGATTTTTTTCGAGGGCTTCCTCTACATTTTGTTCTTTATAAGCTTTTAATTTTTTATTGGCATCGCGAATTGTTCTGTCGTAATATCCTATTTCTTCGCGAATATCGTTTTGTTTGTTTTCTAGATTGTCTTTGAAAGTTTCGTGTTCATTAGTTAAAATTTCGAGTTCTTCTTCTTTCTTTTTAGAGGCTTCGCGAATTGATTCGTTTTGAGTTTCGGCAAAACGCAAACTGCTACCCAATTTATCAGCCATTTCCATTTGTGCACCTTTTAACATGTGCACCTGGTCGTATTTTTTATCTATTAATTCGATTAATTGTTGAGATTCTTTTTTGAGGTAGGTTTCAATATCTGAGTACTTTTCATTGAACTGACGTAATTGACGTTCTACCTGTTCTAATTTGATCGAGCTGTTTTCGGAGGTTAATGAATTAGCAATAAAATCTTTGATGAAGCGCGAATCTACACTGTTTTTGGATGACAAAAATACATTTGTGATTGATTTTGGAATGTTTTGGTATTTTTCGTTTCCTTTTAATAAGTGAAATTTAGATAATTGTTTGTCAGTTTCAGTTCCATAAATAATATTTCTATAACGTTCAAACGTGTCTATTTGATTGGAAATGTAGATTCCTCTTTTTTCTAAGTTTGAAATAATTTCTTTTATTTTCATGGCTTCATCATTAGCCGTAAAAAAGAAATCAGGGTCGAAAGGAGCATCAACAAAACGAAAAACTAATTTATTGTGGCGATAAACAATCACAAAAAAGGCTTTGTCTTCTGTTGCTATTTCATAAATTAAATAAGAGTTTTCGTATCTGAAATAGTGTTCTTCAAAAGGTTTTTGAGAGGCAGATATCCCAAGGCCTCTGCTGTTTGCGCTGTAAAAAAATAAGATGGCACGTTGCAAAGATGTTTTACCAAAGTTATTGGTTCCAACAAAACAAGTATTACCGCTTAATTCGATATCAGCGTATTTTACGTTGGCAATATTTATTTCTACAATTCTGTTTAATATTCTACAATTATTTTCCATTCTGCTTTTTTATTAAATCTTTATCTAAACTCTCTATTGTGTTAATTCGGCAATTTTAGTTATAAATCAATCCTTTTGGGTTGTCGTCGCCTGAGCCGCTGTCTTCGTATATTGCAACTGAGTTAATGACGTCTAAAAGATAAGCGTATGAATCAAGCACTTTGTATGATTCTGTTTTTTCATCTTCTAATTCTAAAAAAGAATCACGGCTCATTAAATCGCAAATTTCTCTTACTTTGTTGTGCAATGTTTCTGAGCGGTACAAAGGAATTTTTTGCAATTTTTGTTTTAGCCTAACATTAGCGTTGCATTCTTCTGCAATTTCGCCTGGTCTGAAACGTGAACCTATTGTTATTTTATTATCCATGCTGGCTAATAAATCAATAATGTCGATATATCTTTCAAAGCGTTCCAGTTTTTTTTCTATTTCAGAATTTGGTTCGCTAAGTTTAGAGAAATAGAAATAATTATTTCCTCTTTCGATATTGTATCTAATGATATTAAAATAGGCCTGAAGTCTGTCAAAGTTTTCGGGATTATTTATAATGTCGTATAAACGATTCATCCCATCTTTGGTGCCATTGCTTGATATAAAATTTCCACGAGCCATCACCGCAAAAATTTCGTGTGTTTGTTTTGGTAAATTAAAATCTTCTGCCAACATATAATTTGTTTTTATTTTGGAATTTGTATTGGGTATTACTTACTAATTTTCTGTTTTTGATTTTTGTTTTGTTTTTGGTTTCTCATTTAATGGTAAAATAAGCGTGTAACCTAGTCGTTTTTTTACATCGCTGCCAGTGTCTGAATAATTATAATACTGTAATCGGTATCTGAAATCAAGTTGATTTTGATATTCCATGGCTATTTCAACAAAAAGCGATAATCTGTCTTCGAATGAAACATTACCTATAGCTTTAGGAAATTTGTAATCCATTAAATATTCAAACAGGTTAGCCTTTGTTTGAGTCAGAAAACGCTCAACTAATTTTTCGGTATCTAGTTTAATTTGTTGCTCTAAGCCTTTGTCTTTAAAGTTGCCTGCCATTTTATCGGCGAGGCCTCTTACCATTAATCTGGTTAATTTATATTTTTCGGCAATTCGTTTACACAACACGTGTCCGTCATCAGTAAATAAAAAGTCAATCGCAATTTTTGTTTTTGGAGTTTTGTGTCCGTTATGCTTTAAAGTATTGATGCTGTTTACGGTTTCTTTAAAATTGGTTTTGTAATAAAGCGAGCCGTAATCTTTAATTTCTTTTAGTCGTTGAGCTTTTTTGTAAACATCAATTTGAAACTGAATTTTATTTATAAAATCGGTAATGTCTGTTTGAATTTCAATTAAATAATCAAGGTTTTCAATTAAGCTAACTTTTAATGATTGTACTATGCCATAAAGTTCAGTGTCATTTGTTAAGCTGAATAATGAGCGTGTATCTTCAACAACATCAGTAGTTTTTTTAATAAATTCAATAATTGTGTCGCGTTTTTCTCTGTAGTCTTCTAACTTTTGAAGTTTAATGCGGTAGTTACTTTCGTTTTTGTAAGTGTCGTCAACATTTTTTTGAAGTTTAATTATTTCACGTGTGAGTGTTGAATTAATTCGTTTTAAATATTTTTTAATGCTTCTTAAGAATCGCATTTCGCGAGCTTCTTGATAAAAGCGAATGTGTCGGTTTAGTTCGTTTATATAGTCGTTAATAAAGCCGGGAGTAACTTCACCAATTTCCATAAAATCTTCGAACATGGCAACAACAGCGTCGTTTAAACTGACTATGTTTTCGTATTCGTAAATTAAATCGAGTGATTTAAGTTTTTGGTATTGATCGGCTGAAATATCTTCG
This sequence comes from Bacteroidia bacterium, assembly GCA_044344665.1. GTDB lineage: Bacteria > Bacteroidota > Bacteroidia > B-17B0 > Aurantibacillaceae > Aurantibacillus. The sequence continues at coordinate 98,892 of JBIJCO010000008.1, forward strand.
CGCGATAACAGCTCGTTAACTGTTACATTTTCGCGGTTAGCAAATAAAAACTCAACTACGCTTCTGTGCTGGTATAATTGAGAGAGAATATCGTTAATGTTTACTTGTAGTGCCATTGTATTGGTTGGTAATTAAAAATACGAAGGCTTTAGTTTTTAACGAAATAGCTTTATTAACAAAAAAGTAAGTAATTAACTTTTAAATTTAATTTGGTTGATTTTAAAAGGGTAGAGGGCGAATGCGATTTAAAAATAAAGTATTAACAGTTGTTATAAAGATTTAACAGCGTGTTAATAAAAGCCGACCATTCGTATTTTTTCTTTTCTTGACGCACATTTTCAGTGAATTCATTTTCTTTATTTTGAGTAAAATACTGAATTATTTTTTCTGAAATTTTTTCGACTGATTTATCTACTACATAACCGCATTTTTCATTTGGCACAATTTCGGTTAAACCTCCAACATTTGTAACAAGCATGGGTTTTTCATAATAGTATCCAACCATTGTTACACCGCTGTTTGTTGCATTACGGTAGGTTTGGGCAACTAAATTGCTGGCACAAAAATAATACCTTACATCATCGTTTGGAATAAATTTATCGTGTAATATTATTTGATTTTGTAATTGATTTTTTTCAATTAAATCAATATATGGTTGTTTGTTTTCATAAAATTCTCCCGCAATTAACAACTTAATATTTAATTGTTTTATTTTGGGATGAGACATCGACTCAATTAGTAGATCGAGGCCTTTGTAATGTCGAATTAAACCAAAAAATAATACTATTTTATCGTTTACATTTAAATTTAATTTTTTGCGTGCGTCTTCTAAAGAAATAATATTTCCGTAGGTTTCATACATTGGATGCGGTGAGTAAGCTTTATTTTTAGTGCTCGAAAATTTTGAAATGTCATTTAATACGGTTTTGCTCATGGCAATAAATCCATGACAACTTTTCACGAAGTATTTAGTGAATTTTTCATCGCCTATTCGTTTTTCGTGGGGTATAATGTTATCTGTTAAGGCTAAAACTTTTGTTTTGGATTTTACCAATCTTGCAATGGTTCCCAAGGATGGCCCAAAAAAAGGTAACCAATAACGAAAGAGAATAAAATCGGGTTTTTCTTTTTTTATGAAATGGGCTGTTTTAATCCAGTTTAATGGATTGATGGTATTTATTAAAGTATGAATTTTAATATTATTGGGCGCTTTTCCGCTAGTTTCAAATTGAGATGAACCTGGAAACAAAAAATTTGGATACTGTAATGAGTAGGAAATTATTTGTGCGTTATGACCCGCTTTATTTAATTCGCTACATAAATTTTCATTAAACTGAGCAGGGCCGCCACGAAGTGGATAAGCAGGGCCTATAATGAATATTTTAAGCATATACTAAAACCTTTAATGTTATTTAAAGATTAATTTCATCTTCTGATGCCCCGTATGATCCGGCAATGTAACCTAAACGCTTGCCAGTTCTCAAAGCATTTGCGCTTTGCTGTTCTTGAATTTCGGCAACAGTAACGCTTTTTACAATTTCATACGGTGGTGTAAATAAATCGAAGGATACGGCAAAAATTATTAATTCGTTGATAATTTCGGTAAGTGTTTCTTTTGTAATAGGATCGTTGCTAAAATTACTGTATCTGTGTCCAATTTGAGTTTTGGTTTCGATAAAAAATTTTTTTTCCCGGTTTATGAAAATTCTTGCAATTAGATAACCTAAATCGTTTAAACGGTTAAACTTAAATGAATCGGCTAAAAAATTATAAACGTTAATAATACCGCAATATGAATTTAAATTGTTGTTTTTGATGTAGCCTGTTTTAAACATTGGATGCGAGGGTTCAAATTCAAACACGTTAGAATGCATATGAAAATCGAGCATATCGCCTGCAACTTTTAACTGAATAGATTGAGGTCCGTTTTCTTTAAAGACAATGGAAACACGTTTATCAACCTTTGATAATTCATTTTCTAAATCGTTTGATCTTTCTTGTAAAATTTCTTTTAAGAGTTTAAAAACACTTATGGTATTGGAAAACACATCTTGTTTCATAACCGATTTTTCGGTTAATAAATTTAAAATGGTTGTTTTTTGTTTATCGTGAATTTCGCTCATATATTTGGTTTTTAATAGGCTCTTGCAAATAAAACTCTTTGCTTGCTTGGTTTTCCGCTATAAATACAAACACCTTCTTCCTGTGGATTGTTTAAAGGAATACAACGAATGGTTGCTTTTGTTTCGTTTTTAATTTTTTCTTCAGTTTCTGGTGTGCCATCCCAGTGAGCAAATATGAAACCGGTTTTTTCATCTAACACTTTTTTAAAGTCATTGTAACTGTCAACTTTGTGAGTTAATGACTTTGTGCGTTCAAGTGCTTTATTATAAAGATTGGTTTGAATTTTTTCTAATAAATCAGCCACATAATTATCTGCATTTTCCATAGCGATAATTTCTTTACTTAATTCATCTCTGCGAGCAATTTCAATGGTTCCGTTAGCAAGATCTCTTTCTCCGATTGCAATTCTTACCGGTATTCCTTTTAATTCATATTCTGCAAATTTCCATCCTGGGCGCTGTGAATCTCGGTTATCGTATTTTACAGAAATATTTTTTGCTTGTAGTTTTGATTTTAATGAGTTGGCGAATTCGTTTATTTTTAAAAGTCCTTCTTCGCTTTTATGTATTGGTACAATAACTACCTGTGTTGGTGCTAATTTTGGTGGAATTACCAGTCCTTTATTATCGCTGTGGCTCATTATTAATGCCCCCATTAAACGTGTGCTAACACCCCAGCTAGTTGCCCAAACATAATCTAATTTACCTTCTTTGTTTGCAAATTTTACATCAAATGCTTTTGCGAAATTTTGACCTAAAAAATGAGATGTGCCGGCTTGTAACGCTTTACCATCTTGCATTAGGGCTTCAATGGTGTAGGTGTCATCTGCGCCTGCAAATCGCTCATTAGCTGTTTTAACCCCTTTAATTACCGGCATAGCTAGCCAATTTTCAGCAAAATCTGCGTAAACTTCTAGCATTTTTCTTGATTCTTCAATGGCTTCTTCTTTTGTTTCGTGAGCAGTATGACCTTCTTGCCACAAAAATTCGGCTGTTCGCAAAAACAAGCGTGTACGCATTTCCCAACGGACAACATTTGCCCATTGATTAATTAATAACGGTAAATCTCTGTAGCTTTGAATCCATCCTTTATAAGTGTTCCAAATTATTGCTTCGCTGGTTGGTCTGACGATTAATTCTTCCTCTAATTTGGCCTCAGGATCAACAATTAGTTTACCTGTATTTTGAGCATCGGTTTTTAAACGGTAATGCGTTACCACAGCACATTCTTTTGCAAAACCTTCAGCATTTTTTTCTTCTGCCTCGAATAAACTTTTTGGAATAAATAATGGGAAATAAGCGTTAACATGTCCGGTATCTTTGAACATTTTGTCTAAGGTTTGTTGCATTTTTTCCCAAATGGCAT
>JBIJCO010000059.1:0-9934 GCA_044344665.1 Bacteroidia bacterium
GTATAAATCGAATGCAATATCGTAGTTCGAAGCCGTAGCATGGCCCTCACCGAGCCAATATATGTTCGACTTAGGGATTGGAATTTGTGCTAAAATATTTGTTTCACTTGTCTGTCCAAATAAATAAGGGGTCGACTGCTAGCCCAAGATGGATAATATGATAATTTCTTTTAACAATTTCATGTCTATCATTAGGTTTTTAATGCCCTATAACGGTTTGCGTGCAGGCGCATACCTTTTTCGGGTTGCGCTTGTGGGCTGTTAAGGGCTGGTTTTATTCTTTAACAATTTTCATCACATTATTCAAATATCCTCTGATACTTATATAGTAGATGCCTTTTGATAGGATTTTAATATCGATACTTGTGTTTTCTGATTTTATTTTCCCCACTAATAGCGTTTTTCCTAAATTGTCATTTATTGCGTAGTCTGCATTTATTAAAGCGGCATCTGTTTTAATATGAAGAATGTCATTGGCAGGGTTGGGATAAATCTTACACTCGAATAGTGTACTTTCTTCAATGCCAACGTTAGTCACACAGTCTGAAAAGTAATCTTTTATATAATTTTTTTGAGTAGCATTAGCTTGATGACCAGCAGTTCCTTTTACATGAACAACGTCTCCGGATAAATAAGAATATGCTGTAATAGCTAAAGTACCAGTGCCTGTTGTTGTGCCAGACGTTAATATACCGCCAGAATAACCTTTATAAGTAGCTATATTAAAGGCAGCAGTTTCTGCTGGCAAAAAAGTTGCGCCTACTACAGAAGTTCCGCCTAGATATGGTATTAAATTGTCGTTAGTATTACTTATACTCAAATATTTTCTCGACGTTAATGGGCTTACAGGAACATTGTATCCACAATTTACATTAACTGAACTTGTTGTGGCTGTATTTGGTTTATAAAAAATCCCTGAGCGATAATTGAAATCACTAAGATGAGAGACAATGGCACATACCATATCTATGCCTAGATTAGTATTTTCTATAAAAACTCGATTAGTTAAACCCGAGCCATTAGAAACGCCTAAAATTCTGATTTTATTTGGATTAACATTAGTAGTATAGGTTTGTAAAATATTTACTAGATCATTTATCATATCAACATCAGGAGCATCGCTGTTTTCTGAACAAATATTCCAACTGTTTTCAAATCCGGTTGGAGCAACGAGTATATGACACGGAAGTACAGCGCCAAATTGACCTGGACCAAGCATTGGAGGACCTGCTAAACTCCCTAGGTTCTGCGACCCATTACCATGAAGTAAAATACATACTGGAAACCCACCCGGAGGGACAGTGCCGCTTGGAACTGATATTGCAATTGGGTAGGTGTAACCGCTCGGCTTGGTAGGCCAAGTTTTTGTAATGCTAATACTTGTGCTTGGAGTTAAAACCTGAGAAAATCCAAATATTGGTAAGTAAATCAGTGCTATGAAAAGTAATTTAGTAATGTTTAAAATTGTCATATATTTTGTTATTAATATTTTAGTTTAATCGTATCGTTTTTCTAAACTTGCCCATAACGTTTTGCGTGCTTGCGAAGTGGCGGTGTTCGGAGTGTTTCACTGTCCCACAGCACAAAGGTAATTTATTGCACTAAAGTTTCTACTCGCACGTTAGCCGCCATTTTCGCAAGCTCGCTGTTAGCAGTTCGTTGTTTTTTTGTCGCATTTGTCGCTGTCATTATTTATTGAACTTTATTCGTTTTCATACCGATGTCCATTTTAAAAAGTAAATCCTAAAATGAGCATTACGTAATAACCACCAGGATTAATATTGGGTCCCTTGTCAAGTTTTGCTTTGTTCATCATCCATTCTGTTTTCATAATTGGAATGTGGTAACCTCCGCGAATACCTAATACAAGATGGTCTTTGTCATTTGGGTCTTTAGACATTTTTATAAGATAATTAATATGCGTAGCAACATTAGCTGTGAAAGCCCAAGTTGTCATTTCAAGCTGATTTCCGATAGACGAAGCATAAGAGTTGAAAGGTATCGAAGAAGTAATGTCTTTTGATACTTTAACAGTCGTCCACGTATAGTTAAAACCGACAAGTGAATACATTTGAAATTTTTTCTTCATCAAATAAGGGTAGCCGAATGATTGGCATATTCCGTAACTACGAAGAGAGGATGTCATCGTGTCTTTTTTTTGAGATTGAGTGATTGTGTAGAAATCCTCTTGGGTTAAAATATTTTTTTTGAATTTCATTAAACCTAAGCCGACTGAAAAGTTGTTGGTATTTAGTTGAGGATAGTTATATGTGCTTAAAACAGTATTCAATTCGGTTAAGTCAGGAGATTGAATACCGTAAAAAGTTAAAAACTGTTTTGAATGTTGTGTCGTGTCAGATTGTGCAAATGTTGCAAGTGAGCATAACAATGTCAAAAGAATGGTTGTAATGTTTTTCATAACTTTTATGATTTTATGTTAATACTAAATTATTAAAAATATCGTGTCGTCATACGCATGTCTTTCTTTTACAATGACCGCTAACGGTCCGCGGCTAAAAGAAGTTGGCGCTTTTGAACTAAAAACCTCATTCTGAAATCCGCACTTCAAATGTAAAATAAATTTTCTTTAGAAGCACAAATTAGCCAATTTCTTTTAGCCGCTGTTATTAGTTGTGCCTTGCACCATGGGCATCAAAAACAACAAGCATGCCATCCACGTCTAAGCAGCTTGGACGTCAAACAAAAAAAATTCCGCTGAAACATTATGGGCGTCTAAGCGGCATGGTTCACTTTGGTCATGCGCCTTCATGCGCTTACTATCAAGTTGCATTAAAGAAACTTTGTGATCGGCAGTGTTAGCGCCTGCAATGGTCGTCAACGTAATGGTCGTCCGGGCTATGGTTTTCACGCAAAGTGAGGATAGGAGCATTATTTACTTCGCACTTGTCTTAGTGAACGAAATATAAATTATACAAGCGCCTGCATTCGGCTTCAATGCAATGGTCGTCCAAGCAATGATTGTCAAGCAAAGTGAGGATGGCTGCGTTGTTTACTTCGCAATTGTCTTGGTGAACGAAATATAAACTTTACAAGCGCCTGCAAGGTTTGTCTTATGAATGATTGAAATAATAATTCAGAAAAGTCACGGGGCGGGGATTGGTGGGGTAAGCAGTTTGGTTCACAAAATTGTCAAATTACTGATTAAAATAAAATCTAAAGATTGACTACAATTTGGTCACGGAGACGCTTCTCAAGGCATTACTAATAACGGTTTGCGTGTAGGCGATGTTGCCTTGTGTTGCGCCTGCGGCAAGGTAATATTGCTTACACGCTGTTAGCAGCTGATTATGGGATTTTATTAAATCAGTTTCTTAATTGCTACGCCAACTTCTTTTTTCTTTTTATTGAGTTGTCTCGCTATTGGATGAGGGATAATAACAAAAAGTGTCTTTGAAGTTTTGTGGTATGAAAATGGCAAATCAGAATGAGTTTGAAGATTATTAAAATTAGTATCCAATTTTTCAATTATCCTTTTCCAGTTTGAATTAAATGTAGTAGAGTAGAAAACAACAATTTTTGGTGAATATTTTTCAATTTGGTTTGCAAGTAAAATTTCTCGTTCAATAGAAAATTTCTCCCAATAATCCTTTTTACTCAATCCAAAATAATTTTTGGAGGTTTCATCGTTTAATTTTTTACTTGAAAAAGGAAAAAGTTCACCAATAATCGTTTCTCCATTTTTACTGCCCAATTCAATGCTTTGATATACTCGTCTTTCCTCCCTTAAACCATCATTACCAATGATTCCAAATAAGACTTCAATTATACCATTCCAAGTAGACTGAAGTTTAATTTTTTCACCAATAAAAAATCTTTGGAGACTATTAAATCCGTTTCTTTTTGATAGTAGTAAATGAAATTCTTTTAAATCTTGAAAATTTTCATTTGCACCCAATTGAGACCAGGTTTCTATTCGGTCTTTATTGCCCTCAATGGTTCCTCCTTCCTCTGGCCCAATAAACCAGTATGAGCCCTTTGGATTGCCGTACCCAATTTTGGTATTTACAAATTTTATAGTTTTATCCACCTTTAAAAAATATAAATTTCTGTGAAAATATTACCCTCTATGGATACCTGAATAAATTAGTTCACCATTTTCATTTTCTACTTTTACATCAAGTTCATACCAATCACCAAATTCATTTCCACTTTTAATTTCAAAGCCTGAATCATACATATGGTCATAAAAATTTTCATCAAGACTATATCTGTAATCATCGATTGTTTCAATTGAACTCCATTTAATTTTGGTGTCATAATCTTCGGAAGTGTATGACATACCCACAATGTCTAATTCTTCAGCAGTAGTTTCCAGTGATCTTTTTGCTCTATAGTTGAATTTATCTACTATTACTGTTACTGTGATTTTATCATTAGGTGCTGCTAATGAATTATCAATTTCATTTGTTTTAACACTTTCCAATAACTTGCCAACCCATTTTCCTTTCATAGGTCCTTCTTCAGTTCCTGATTTCCATTTAGCTTCAAAAGCATTTTCACTGAAAGTAAAATGAATTAATCCAGATCCATTAGAGACTGTGTCACTGTATATTCCTTTTAAAATGCCATCATCTAATTTGGCATTAATTGTTCCACGATTATAAACTGCCTCAACAGTTTGCTCGTCAACTTTTTTAAATGTAACGGTACCATTTCCGTTATTGATGTCGTAGGTTTTTTCGAATTGTATCATATTATTTGATTTTGGTTGTTAAAATTACAAATTTGCTGCTAACGTTTCGCAAGCAGGTATAGTTTTTTGCTAATTTAAATATATTCATTTGACTATTATTCCGCAAAAAATTATTCCTGCTTGCTGTTATAGGTAGTTAATTCAATTATAAATTTAATTTTATGTCATTAACGGTGTTGTCGTTCAACACACATTGAATTTTAGAACTTGGTGTTTTTAGAAAAAATTATTGCTCCAATTTAGCCAAATTGGCGCTGTCATTTTTACGTCAAGCATTTTGTTAGAAACCTTTTATTAATTGAATAAAATTGCTACAATACATAGCGGTTTTTAACATTTGTTTTCTATAACTTTACTAAGTTGTTGTAACGATGTTAATCGTTTGAAAGCAAGCTTTCACGATGTCAATCGCAACAACTTTTAAGTAAAAATGTAAATACCGGTTTTTTGTATTTATTCATTTAATATTCCTTCTAACATTTGCTTGAAAAATCAACAATTCTATGAACGTGTTGTGCGGCAATTACCTATAACTTGTTTATACTCGCTACAAACATTCGGTTATCTATCTAATTAAGCATGTTTGCCGAATGTTTGTCTCGTTTATCAAATATATTAATTTGCTATAAGGTATCAAACGGTGATGCAATTTTTTGGATGGCCTTGTTGCTAACATGGGTGTATATTTCGGTTGTTCTGCTACTGCTATGCCCTAATAATTCTTGTATGTATCTTAAATCCGTTCCGTTTTCTAATAAATGCGTGGCGTAACTGTGTCTTAACCAATGCAGGGTTACCGGTTTTTTAATACCGGCTTTACTTACACTTTGTTTAAGCACAGATTGCAAACTTCTTTCATCATATTTATTACCTATTGTTTGGCCTTCAAATAACCAGTTTTGAGGTTTTGCTGTTTTATAATATTCTCTTAACATTTCAAGTATTTTATTACTTAACGGAACGATCCTATCTTTTTTACCTTTTGCTTGTTTAATTAAAATTAAACCTCTTTTAGAATCTATATGCTCAGATTTTAAATTTAAAAGTTCGCCACAACGTAAACCACAACTGTATATTAAAGATAGCATGGCGCGGTGTTTAATGTTGTTTGAAGCTGTTAATATGGATTTAACTTCTTCTTTGCTTAACACATTTGGCAATAATTTTTCTCGTTTTGGCCGGTGTATTAATTCTACGTTTATGCTTTTGTTTTGTACAACGTTAAAAAATAATTTAAGCGCATTTACCAATTGGTTTTGATAAGATGCTGATAATTGTTTGGCTAAAATATATTGGTTATTAAATGTAACCACATCGTGGTGATTTATTTCTGCCAGGCTTTTTTCGGCAAAAAATTTTAAAAAAGTTTTTAGGCATTCGGTGTAAGTTGAAATTGTATTTTCGCTGTAGCGCCTTGATTTTAACCAATTAATAAATTCATTTAGTTTACTTAACGATTCGTTATTTAAACTTGCAGTAAGTATTGGCTTGGTTGATGATTCATCAGATACACGTGTTTCGTTAATGGCTTGTTTAAAAACAACTTTTATGTGATGATGATGTAATATGTTTATTATTTCGTTTACATTGTTATTGTGACATGGCAGTAACCATGCTTTTTGAGTGTTGCTCCATACTGGATTAAGGGCTTGTTTAATAGTGTTGATGGTATTAATGTTGTATTTAAATTTTAAAGCCAATTGTTCCTTGCCTTTATGCAAAAGCTTTTCAAGCTCAATTTCATTTTCCATAAAATAGGTGAGAGGGTAATACATGGTGTAAATAAAAAGCCGCCCAAAAATTTTTAAGCGGCTTATTAAACAAATCTCTAACAAAAAATTATTCTGTTGGCGCAGCTTCTTCAGCTAAAGCGGCTTTAATTTTATTTTCTATTTCTTCTGCCAAATCGGGGTTTTCTGCAAATAATGTTTTTACGGCATCGCGTCCCTGTCCTAATTTGGTATCATCGTAACTAAACCATGAGCCTGCTTTTTTAATGATGTTTTTTTCTACACCAATGTCAATTATTTCTCCAACTTTACTTACGCCCTCACCAAAAATAATGTCAAATTCGGCTGTACGGAAAGGCGGCGCTAATTTGTTTTTAATAACTTTAACGCGGGCACGGTTTCCGGTTACGTTGTCGCCATCTTTTAACTGACTAATTCTTCTAATATCTAAACGTACAGAGGCATAAAATTTAAGTGCATTACCACCGGTAGTTGTTTCAGGATTACCAAACATAATTCCGATTTTTTCGCGCAACTGGTTAATAAAGATGCAGCAGCAGCCTGTTTTATTAATAGTGCCCGTTAATTTACGTAGTGCCTGGCTCATTAAACGCGCTTGCAAACCCATACGACTGTCGCCCATTTCGCCTTCTATTTCGGCTTTTGGCGTAAGTGCGGCAACCGAGTCTACAACAACTAAATCTACAGCGCCGCTACGAATTAAATTATCGGCTATTTCTAAGGCTTGTTCGCCATTATCTGGCTGAGATATTAAAAGGCTTCCGGTATCTACGCCTAATTTTTCGGCATATAATCTGTCAAAAGCATGCTCCGCGTCAATAAAGGCAGCAATACCTCCTGATTTTTGAACACTTGCAATGGCGTGAATGGCCAAGGTTGTTTTACCTGATGATTCAGGACCATAAATTTCTACAATACGGCCTTTTGGTAAGCCACCAATTCCAAGCGCAATGTCTAAACCTAAAGAACCGGTTGATATGGCTTCTATAGCTTCAATTTTGCTGTCGCCCAATTTCATGATGGTACCTTTACCGTAGGTTTTTTCTAACTTATCTAAAGTTAATTGAAGCGCTTTTAATTTTTCGGCATTAACAGCTTTTTTATCTGTTGTTTCCATTACGTCTTCTGCATTTTTTTTTGCCATGATATATACTGTTTTATTGATTACGTGTTTATTAAAGTTTGTAGTTACTCGTTTTCACTTTTCATTTTTGCACTATTTCAAACTTACATCACAAAGGTATAGGCAATTTGTAGCATTATCTTGCTATGAATTGTAGTATTTAAAAAATTGTTTGAAATCCCTTTACTGTTAAAGCTTTTAGAGATATTTAAGCTGTCGTGTTAAAAGTTTTTCAGGGTGGGAAATGGTGCGTAAAAATACTTTCTTCTAATAATTAAACTAACTTATCTACCCGCTTTTTTGGCTTTGTATCCTTCTTTAGTAAGTAATAAAATTATTTTTTCGCGTTGGTCGCCTTGAATTAAAATTTCACCTTCTTTAACCGTGCCGCCTACGCCACATTTTTGTTTGAGTAACTTTCCGAGAGCTTCTACATCTTCATTTTTTCCAACAAAGCCGGTAACTCTGCTTAAAAGTTTTCCGCCACCAAGTCTGTCTAAATATACTTTTAAATGTTGTTGTTCGGGCTTTAACGTATCCGCTTCTGTAGTGTATTCCTCCTCAAACTTAAAATCAGGATTGGTAGAATACACTACGTTAATTCTGTTTTTGTCTTTTTTGCTCATCGTTTGTTTTTAAATATAAAAATGCCACAGCCAAGCGTAACAAGTATCAATAAATTAAAATATAAAACCGGAAATTTATTTTCGTTAATTAGTTCGTTTTCTTTTAGTGCTGTGTTATCAAAAAATTGGACGTTGGTGTTTTCACTGGCTCTTGTTAAACTGTCTTGCAGCAAATAATGTTGTTTCAAATAATGGTATGCTTTTTTGTAATCTTTAATTAATTCGTAATAGGCTGCGTAAGTTTTATGCGCTTCTATATTTGCAGCCAGATAATTAAATTGTAAAATGATACTATCTGCTATTAATAAATTTTCTAATGCTTGCGCTGCCTGGTTTTTTTTAATATAGGCCATGGCAATGTTTAAATAACTATCGGCCATTTCCATGTCGTTGTCCATTAAATATTTTAATTTAATAGAGTTTTGACTACTGGCAATTGCGGCATCAAACTCATTTTTTAATGTATATATAACGGCTAGATTGTTTAAGCAAGTGGCCTGTAAATGGTAGTCGTTTCTTTTTTTAGAGTTTTTTAAAACCAAATTAAAATACTGTTCTGCCGCAGTTAGGTTATTTAATTCGGTATTTAAAACACCTAAATTTAAAAGACAATTATCTGTCTGCTCCGTTAAATTTAGGCTGCTGTTAATTTCTAAGGCACTTAAGTAAGCGTTTTCGGCAAGTTTATAATTTTTTAAATCAACATAACAGTTTCCAAGGTTGGTTTGGCTAAGGGCAATACCTTTTTTGTCGTTGTTTTTAATTCTAAGGTTTAGTGCTTTTTTATGATACAACACCGCCGAATAAATGTCTCCTTTTTTATAAAATAATATGCCTAATAAATTATTTGCCTTAGCCACATAATAATCAATCTTTGTTTTGTTGGCAATTTTTTCAGCCTGCTTGGCACATTGGTAACTATATTGTCCATTTAAATTTCTTGAAGAAAAACCCTGGTTGTAAAATAAATTTACTTTGTCGGTATCGTGAGCTAATTTTAAGGCTTCTGCATTTAACGAGTCAAAATCTTGACTGTAAATGTTTAATAAATTGAGTAAAAAATAAACCGAAATTATATGTTTCACAATAATTCAAATATATACATTTATAACTAAAATTTAAGTATGATTAAGTATTTGATGTATCAAAAAAATCCGGCGTCACATTATGTTTACATAGATATGTTTATTGATTCTGTGGCGCAAGATTCAATACAGTTGCAACTTCCGGCATGGCGCCCTGGCAGGTATGAGTTAGGAAATTTTGCCAAGAATATAAAGCGTGTAGATGTTTACGGTGATCAAAACCAAATATTAAGTTACGAAAAATTAAATAAAGATTTGTGGGAAATTAACACCAAAGGACATGCTTCTGTAAAAGTAACTTATAGTTATTATGCAGCCGAACTAAATGCCGGTGCGTGTTTTGCAGACACCGCTCAACTTTATATTAATCCTATACACTGTTGCATGTATGTGCCTGGCAGAACAGAGGAGGAACATATGGTAGAATTAACGGTGCCCGATAGTTATAAAATTGTTTGCAGTTTAAATACAGATAAAAACACCCTAATAGCCGATAATTACCACGAGTTGGTAGATTCGCCTTTTGTTGCCTCACAAAATATTCAGAGCGATTTTTATGAGGTTAACGACATTAAATTTTATTTGCATTTTATAGGTGAGTGTAGGCCAGATTTTAATCAACTAAAAAATCATTT
>JBIJCO010000081.1:0-2682 GCA_044344665.1 Bacteroidia bacterium
CTGAAACTATTATTTCTTTAAGTCTCAAACCTTGTTCTAAGTTTTGGTATTCTTGATAAAAACGTAGTGTTCCTTTTTTATCATCTCTATTTGTTTTAATAGAAGGAAATTTCTCTCGTACAAGATTTTCAGCTTCATCTAAAGACATATCTTTTATTTGGAAATCTATATTACATCTATGATTTTTAAAAAAATTGAGATTAATAAAATCGCATTTGCTTGAAATATTAGATAGAACCTCCTCTATTTTGTCGTTTTGCCAATTAAAGTCAATACCTATATTGCCACCATTTTCATTGAGTGAAATATTTTCATTGATAAACGATTGATAAATCTTTGTCCACAAATCTGTTTTTTGATATTCTTGCTTAGGCAAATATTCTTTCGTGAAAGTATTTAAGTTATAAGTGTAAATGAATTTCGCCTCGAAAACTACATTTTCAGATCCAAAAAAGGAATCGAAAAATTTCTTTAAACGAGTGTATTTCAAATTAAAGTCGCGCTTTTCTTCATTATATAAATTCAGCAAATGATCTTCATTCGTTTCGGTTGATTCGTTTAGATTTGTATGAAATGTAAAGGAATTGTTTTCTGGATTAATATTCGGCAAAATGTATGGAGAAGTTTTTGGGTCATATTTTGAAACAACCGTTGGATTTACTATAAAAGTAAAGTCGTATGCAAAAAGTGAAATGCCAATTTCTTTATTTAATTTTTGTAAAACATCATCATTAAAATAGCCATCGAATATTTCAATTGTTCTATTCCATAATATCTCACGGTCTTCTTTATCAACTGCTTTTTCTTTTTTTCTATAGCTTCGTGTTCTATGTTTAATTTTCAATTCAGGAAATTCCTTTGATAAAAAATAAACTGGATTAGGGCTAATTGGTAATATAATACTTGCGTTTTCTGGTAAAATGATATTAATTTTTCCGTCTGAAAATATACTTTTTAATTTTTTGAGGTCCGAAATCGTTACTTGTAACCTATCTTTTTTGTCAAATAAATAATCAAATTCTGCTTGTTTTAAGAGACTATGAACTTTGCTTATTGGAGAGGCTATTTTTTTTATGTATCCATCAATAATTGGCAAAGGCAAAAAATTGATATAGTTTACAGCGGCTCGTTCAGATAAGAGATTTTTGGTTTCTATTTTTACATTTTGTGCTATAGTATTTTCTACAAGAAAATACCCGTCCTTAATATTGATTTCAGCCGAAGATAAATTGAAGACTGATGCAATTTCCTCTATTATTGCATCTGATGTGTCATTTTCATTTGCTGTTAGGTATAGCTTTTCTCCGACTATTTTTGGAGAATCATGAATTATGCTAACCGGAACAGAACGTAAACGCAATAGCTGTTCTTGAACATCAATAAACTTCTCCCAAATTTCCTGCAAATAATTATTTACCATTCACTTTTATATTCCCCTATATAACATTAAAATATTTGAATGACCTAGGGTATAACCCTTTCTAAAATATAATAATAAAATTAACCAAAAATCTGGATATTTGTTAGTTTGATTGAGGACTCTAAGACGCAGTAGTTATTACTAGGGAATATTACGATATAGAACAATAAATTGGTAGGATTTCCATATTAAGACCCATAGTGATCCATATTCTTATCTTATTATCAATAACTTGAGGAATATTTATGTCTTTATAGGACTTATTCAACATTTGAAAGGATCATATTTTTGAATTTCTTATTGAATACTCGAAAAAAAGCACAATTAATATTGCAATTAAGGCTTTATTAAAAGTTGCTTTAGAGTACTTAAATTCTGCAAATCCAGTAGAAAAGAGTTCGAAAAAATGTCGGTGGACTCCACAACCTGATCAATAAATGCCTCGCCTTTTTGGCGGGGCATTTTTATTTTCTGTAAAATCCGGCAAGCTTGCTTGATAGAATTTGAAGGAAAATAAAAAAGACGTAACGTAGCAAAGTCTATTTATTGATCCACTGATTTGGAAAGGAGTGATCACTGCAAAGTAATCTCTCCGGGTACACAAAAAAGCCACTCAATTTTTGAGTGGCTTTTTTTTATGAGTTTGTGTTATGTTTAATTTTTTATGAGCTTGTGGTTTATGCTTTCGTTATTGGTATATATTTTTACAAAATATATACCGTTTTCTAATTGCGATAAATTTAATTGTATTTGATTTCTTTCAGCATTTCTAGATAAAACAATCTGACCAATACTGTTTACCAGTTGTATTTTTACAGTTAATGTATCAAGACTTCCTAAATTAATATTTAGCAATTCATTGGCAGGATTAGGATAAATTTCTATCAGTGATAAATTACTTTTCGTTTCGTTAATTACTGTACATGCGTCAACGCTTTGAGTAATAACGGCAGAATTGTTGCAACCGTTAGCATCTGTTCCAGTTACTGTATAACTAGTAATAACAGTAGGTGAAACTGCAATACTTATTCCTGAACCTACCGTATTCCATGTGTAACTTGCCGCTCCATTTGCTGTTAAAGTTGCACTTTGCCCAACACAAATTAAGCTGGCCGAAGAAGTAGCATTAATAGTAGGCTGAGCACTTACAGATACGTTTGCAATTGCTGCACTTGAACTCACGCAGCCTTGACTACTGGTTCCGGTTACAGAGTATGTGGTTGTATTGTTAGGAGAAACAACAGCGCTTCCGCTGCTAAAAG
>JBIJCO010000034.1:0-31264 GCA_044344665.1 Bacteroidia bacterium
CGCCATGCAATGGCCAAATTTTAATTAATTTTAGTTGAGATTGTATTAAAGGAAAAAACAATACAGCAAATATTAATATCAACAAACCATTTTTTACTATGTTAATATTTGCCTTCATTAAAATCTAAAATAGATAAATGGATTAAATCCTGATGATGTTATAGATGCTACCGACAATAAAAACAATAAAATTGCAATGGGAAAAACACTCAAATGTTTTTTTACTGAGTATTCATTAAAATAAATTTTATCTTGAATCTTTTTAGTATAAGTTGTAATCGTAAAAAATGAAAACACAAAGGCAAGAATAAAATAAAAGGTAAAATCTGTGCTAAACTGATACGGCATATTAAAATTAAATTCGAACATTTTTAACAAGTAACGCCAAGCGTCGTTTATTTTTTCTGTTCTGAAAAATACCCAACCAATATTTACAATAAAAAAAGTAATTAATACACTCCAGAATTTTCCCATTTTATCTAATACTTTCCCAAAAAAAGCACGTTCAATTACCAAAAAAAATCCGTGAAATGCACCCCAAAAAATAAAACTCCAACTGGCACCATGCCACAAACCCGAAGCTAAAAACACCAACCATAAATTTAAATACAGCCTTTGTTTACTTACTTTATTACCTCCTAGCGGTATGTATAAATAATTTTTCATCCAACTGCCCAAAGTCATATGCCATCTGCGCCAAAAATCGGTTATACTTTGTGCCACATAAGGATTGTTAAAATTTTCAGGAAAACTAAACCCCATCATTCTTGCCAAACCAATTGCCATATCACTGTATCCGCTAAAATCAAAATATATCTGAAAGGTATATGCCAAACTTCCAACCCAAGCTGTTAGTGTATCAAGCTCCTCATATTTACACCCAAAAACCATATCGGCCACTACTCCCATTTGATTTGCAATTAATACCTTTTTTCCTAAACCAATTGCAAAACGGTAAAATCCTAATAATTTATCATCAATATTATTGGGCCTATCTGATAATTGATCTGCCAGTTCATGATATCGAATAATTGGTCCGGCAATAAGCTTTGGAAATAAAATTATGTACAACTGATAATCCCAAAATTTAATTAATGGTTTATGAACTCGTCTATAAACATCTACAACGTATGTTATGGTTTCAAATGTGTAAAATGAAATACCAATAGGTAAAATTAATTTTGTCCATTGTATTTGCCTAAAATCAAAAACTGACAAAAAACCATTTACGTTTTCAATAAAAAAATTGCAATATTTAAAGTAAAATAATAAGCCAAGATTAATAGATACAGAAATCATCAATATTACTTTCCTAGGAATCTCTCTTTCTGTTTTATCCATTAATTGCACCAAATAAAAATCAAGAAGTGTTGTAAATAAAATCACAAAAATAAATTTTGGTGCTCCCCAAGCATAAAAGAAAATACTACCGGCTAAAATAACTGCATTTTTGTACTTTTTACCAACACTAAAATAGGTCAATAAAAAAAAAGGTAAAAAATAAAGTAAAAATATTATACTGCTAAAAACCATTAATAATTGTGTTGCTAAGATAAACTTAATTTATTAACCAATCTTTTGCGAATAAACAAACAAGCGATAAAAAATACTATTTTTGACGCTTTAAATCAAACCTCTATGAGCAACCAAAAACCTGAAGATTTTTTTAAAAATATTATATCTCACAGTAAAGAATACGGCTTTATTTTTCAAAGTAGTGAGATTTATGATGGATTAAGCGCTGTTTATGATTATGGTCAATTAGGTGCCGAATTGAAAAAAAATATTCGTGATTATTGGTGGAAAGCTATGGTTCAATTAAACGAAAATATAGTTGGAATTGACGCTGCTATTTTTATGCATCCTACAACCTGGAAAGCGAGCGGACACGTAGATGCGTTTAACGATCCGTTGATTGATAACAAAGACAGTAAAAAACGATACAGAGCAGACGTTTTAATTGAAGAACATGTTGCAAAACTTGAAGACAAAATAAATAAAGAAGTAGAGAAGGCATCCAAACGATTTGAAAATTTTGATGCGGTAATGTTTAAATCAACAAATGCCCGTGTTAAAGAATATCAGGAAAAAATTGATGCCATTAATCTACGTTTTAAAACTGCTCTAAACGACAATAATCTTTCAGAAGTAAAGCAACTAATTATTGATTTAGAAATTGTTTGTCCTATTAGTGGCAGCAGAAACTGGACCGATGTGAGACAATTTAATTTAATGTTTAGCACATCCATGGGCTCAGTCTCTGAAGAAGGAAACACCATATACCTGAGACCGGAAACTGCTCAGGGTATTTTTGTAAATTATTTAAATGTTCAAAAAACCGGACGAATGAAAATTCCATTTGGTATTGCCCAAACCGGTAAAGCCTTTAGAAATGAAATTGTAGCAAGACAATTTATTTTTAGGATGCGCGAATTTGAACAAATGGAAATGCAGTTTTTTGTTAGACCAGGTACAGAAATGCAATGGTACGAGCACTGGAAACAGGCACGTTTAAATTGGCATTTATCATTAGGCTTAGGTGCCGATAAATATCGTTTTCAAGACCATTTAAAACTGGCACATTACGCTAATGCTGCATCAGATATTGAACATCAATTTCCTTTTGGTTTTAAAGAGTTGGAAGGAATTCACAGCAGAACAGATTTTGATTTAAAGCAACATGAAGAGTTTTCAGGAAAAAAACTACAGTATTTTGATCCGGAATTAAATCAAAGTTATGTTCCTTATGTTGTTGAAACATCAGTTGGTTTAGATCGTTTATTTTTAGCTGTTTTATCTTCTGCTTTAAAAGAAGAAGCTTTAGAAAATGGAGACACCCGTTCTGTATTAAGCCTGCCTGCTGCGCTTGCCCCATACAAAGCTGCTATTTTTCCTTTAGTTAAAAAAGATGGCTTACCCGAATTAGCAGAAAGCATCATGTCCAACCTTAAATATGATTTTATGTTGGCTTATGATGAAAAAGATACCGTTGGAAAACGTTACAGAAGACAAGATGCTATTGGAACTCCATTTTGCATTACGGTTGATCATCAGAGTTTAGAAGATAAAACGGTTACCATCCGTAACAGAGATACTATGCATCAAGAACGTGTACCTATTGAACAACTGCATTCTATTTTAACAGAAAAAACTAGCGTACAAAGTTTATTAAAAACACTTTAATTTTTTTGACGTAAGTAAACGTTGCAATTTTCACTAAATAAAAAAGCCTTTCATTACTGAAAGGCTTTGAAATAGAAGCTTAAAATATTAAGCTAACTTAACGTTAACAGCATTTAAACCTTTTTTACCTTCTTGGATTTCAAATATTACATTGTCATTTTCACGAATATCTTCTTTTAATCCTGATGCGTGAACAAATATTTCTTGTCCACCGTCTTCTTTAATAAATCCAAAACCTTTTGCTTCGTTAAAGAATTTTACTACTCCTGTTTTCATTTTTTTGTTGTTTTTTTGTTCTGTTTTTGCAGAACTGGTTATTTATTTGTTTTATTATTTCTGTATCTGTAATTAATTATATGGATGAGTAGATACAACCTCAATATTTTTCTTTATTAACTTATTAATATCTTTTAAATAAGACATTTCCTCGCTGGTACAAAACGACATGGCAACTCCTGCTTCTCCTGCTCTTCCGGTTCTGCCAATTCTGTGAACGTATGTCTCTGCCTGTTCAGGAATTTCATAATTAATTACGTGCGATAATTTATCTACATCAATTCCTCTTGATGCAATATCTGTAGCAACTAAAATTCGAATTGATCTATTCTTGAATCCTTTTAATGCCCTCTCTCTTGCACCCTGCGATTTATTCCCATGAATAGCCTCTGCCGAAACTCCCATACTGTTTAAGTCTTTTGCAACCTTGTCCGCACCACGCTTCGTTCTTGTAAATACTAAAGCATGCTCAATTTTCCCATTATTAATTACATGTTTTAGCAGCAAACGTTTATTTTCTTTTTTAACATAATAAACAGTTTGAGTAATTAAACTTGCCGTAGATGAAACAGGTGTTACGGAAAGGCTAACAGGGTTATGAAGAATTGTATTTGCAAGCTTCATGATTGAAGGCGTTGCAGTTGCTGAAAAAAACAGAGTTTGACGCTTAGTTGGCAATTTGGCAATAACCTTTTTAATGTCATTAATAAAACCCATGTCTAACATCCTATCTGCTTCATCTAACACAAAATGCTCTACATGATTTAATTTTATATAACCTTGATTAATGAGGTCTAATAAACGACCTGGTGTTGCCACTAACACATCAACACCTCTTTTTAATGCGGTTACCTGATGCAATTGCGAAACCCCGCCAAATATAGTACAATGCGATATTCCTAAATTATGCCCATAAGCTAAAAAGTTATCGCTTATCTGAGAGGCTAGTTCGCGTGTTGGCGCCAATACGAGTGCTTTAATTGTGCGTGGTTTAGACAAATCTTTTTTACTTTCTAACAATTGTAAAATTGGTAATGCAAAAGCTGCCGTTTTTCCGGTGCCGGTTTGTGCGCATCCAAAAATATCTTTACCCGATAAAATATGAGGAATTGATTGCTCTTGAATTGGTGTAGGTTCTGAATAGCCCTTTTTATCTAATGCTAGAACTAAAGGTTTAATAAGTTTTAAATTTGAAAATGTCATTAATTGTTTTTAGTGTGTAAATTTTCAGCATGAATTTCATCACGCATAGTTATGTTTATCTAAGAAAAGTGTAAAATTTACCGAATTGCAATTAAGTTGTTACAAACGTGATTGAGATACAATCTTCTAAAGAAGTTCACAAATATAAACATTTTATTAACAGTGCGAGTTTTTATTTTGCCAATAAGGGTTAATATTTAATTGCTTGAAATAATCTATATGTCCGAAAGATCTTTACCTCTATCTTCTATACTCTCTTCTATATCTATATAGGGAGCTTCTATAATTTCTTGATTTAGTGATTTACGATGAATAGACAATAAAATTGCCGGTAATAAAATTAAATTAGTAAACATTGACATAAGCAAGGTTAATGAAACCAAAACACCTAATGCTGCTGTTCCACCAAAACTTGATGCAGAAAATATAGCGAAACCACAAAACAAAATTATAGATGTATAAATCATACTTAACCCGGTATCTTTAATTGCTGAGGAAATTGCTGCTGATGCTGCCTTTTTGTGTTTTTTAAATTCCTGACGGTATTTAGTTAAAAAATAAATAGTTCCATCGGATGAAATACCAAATGCAATACTAAAAATTAAAATTGTTGAAGGTTTAAACCTAATGTCAAGAAAACCCATAATTCCAGCTGTAATAACCAATGGAATTAAACAAGGTAATTTTGACAAAATAATAATTCTCACCGAACGGAATAAGGCTATACCTACAATTGCTATTAAAATAATTTCAATTAATAAACTCTCTAATAAATTAGATAGTAAATAATCGTTGTTTTTTAAAAAAACCAAACTATGTCCGGTGGTACTAACCTTATAGTCTTTAGGATCGAAAATAGAGTCGATCTTAGGACGGATTTCACTCATTAAAGTTTTCATTTTTTTAGAACCAATATCTGCTACCTGATAACTCACTCTGGTGATTTGTTTAGAGCTATCAATAAATGTCTGCAAACGATTATTTTGTCCTTTAACTGAGCCCGAATATTCCGACAACGTTTTTAAATCTCCAATGCCGGGTAATGAATAATATTTAGAATTGCCATCATTATATGCCTGATAAGAAAATTTTATTCCCTCTACAATAGATAATGGTTTTGAAAATATTGGATATTCTGCTAATGTTTTTTGCAATAACTTAATTTTATAAATTGCCTTTGCATTATTTGCAAATAACCCATTTGGTTTCTTCGTATCAATAGAAATTTCAAATGGTAATACGCCTTTAAAATTAGACTCAAAAAAGCTAAGGTCGCTATATACAGGATCATTTTCTGGTAAATCATCCACCACATATCCATTCATATCTATAAAAGTCATTCCCCACAAGGCTATTAATGTTATGATTATGGTTGTTACATAAATAGATTTTCGGTGGTTTTGAACCAAATGATCTATTAGTGTTAGTGCTTTATTAATTCGTTTTCCTTCTTGATGTTTTGTATGTTTTGGTTTCGGACTTGGTAAATAATTTAATATAACCGGAATTAAGATTAATGTTATTAAATAAGTGGCCATTACGCTAATTGCAGCAACAACCCCAAACTCTACCAACATTGAACTTTTTGTAAAATACAATACACCAAAACCAATCGCGGTTGTAATATTGGCAAGAAATAAAGTAACTCCAATAGTTTCAATACTTCTGGCTAACGATTTTATTTTATTGCCATGTGCAATAAACTCACTTTGATATTTGTTAATTAGGAAAATACAATTTGGCAAGCCAATTACCATAATTAATGGTGCAATTAAACCGGACAACACGGTAATTTTGTATCCAAACAAATACATTATCCCAATAGACCATATTACACCAATCACAACAACAATTAAAGAAAAAAACACGGTAGAAAAAGTTCTGAAAAACATCCAAAGTATAATTGCCGTTACAATTACCGCAAGTACTAAAAATAAAGTCATCTCATTTCGAACTTTGTTCATTAATTGAGAGCGTATGTATGGCATTCCTGAATAATGCAATTCTACATTGTGTTTTTTTGAGAAGACATCACCTAGAGCCTTAATTTCTTTTACCATGTCAAGCCGGCGTTTCGAATCCAAATCCTTTTTAGTAAATGTAATTGCTACTAGGTTTGCTCCAGTTTCGCGATTATAAATAATACCTTCGTAAAATGGCAGCTCTAAAATTTCTTTTTTAAAACTATCTACCTCATGTTGACTTTTTATCGGGTTTTGAATTAGTTGAACAAAATCAAACCTTTCAAGGCTATCATTCTTTATTAATTTATAGGCTGTTGGTAAAGACATGATAGCTTTTACCCCTTTTATTTTTTTTAAATCTTCGTTAAGTTTTGTCCAATCTTTAAATTTTTCTAATTCAAATAAGTTTTTATCGGCAAAACCCATAACCATAACATTTCCATCTTCGCCAAACTGCTTTTTGAAGTTTTGATATTCTATAAATGTTGTATCATTATCTGGTAAAATTTTAGCAAATTCATAAGATAACTCCATTCTTGAAGCCTCATACCCCATAAAAACAGTAAGTAGAAGAACTACGAGCGTAAAAGCCAGTTTATTCCTTAATAATTTACCCGAAAAATATTTCCACATAGTTAAAGTCTGTATTAGTCTTGAGATTTAAAATAAACTAATTATAGTAAAATTGTAACTTGCTTTTTTTAAATTTTCAAGAATTGTTGGGCAAAGATAAATTAATATTATAATTTTTGATGATTATCAATTTATTTTTAAATATCTCAGAAATAACTTAAACAAGTGTTTTTAATTAATCTTTAAGGCTATAAAATTTACTTTTTCTACTCAATTTAATAAACTCCATAATTAAAAGTAATATTAAGGCTCCAATAAAAGAAGGATAAAGATGTCTAACCCCGGGATATTCAAAATTAAAAATGGTTCTAAGGTATGGTACAAGCATCAATAAAATTAAGAGTCCAAAAGCTGCAATTAGTATAATATATAAGGCTATGTTTTTCTCGAACAAAATAGCCAAAAAATGTCTTGTATTTGAAAGTGATGACACTATTAAAAAAATATTTCCGATGATTAATGATGCAAACGTAATTGCCCGGATTTCTCCGGTTTTATGATTTTCGTTTATTGCTAAAAAATAAACTACAATAACCATCCCGAGAAGTAAAATGCCAATTAAAGAACTTTCAAAAATTCTCTTAAAACCAAAAAAACGTTCGTTTGGTTTCCGAGGTCGACGTTTCATAATGCCTAATTCTTCTTTCTCTGATTCAAATGCAATTGAGCAAACCGGATCAATAATTAACTCTAAAAAAACAATATGCAATGGCATTAATAAAATAGGTAATTGCGGAAAGAATGCCGGCAGTAAAGTTAGTCCAATAATTGGAATATGAATAGCAATTATATAAGACATAGCCTTTTGTAAATTATCAAATATTTTTCGTCCTAAACGAATTGCAGACACTATAGAATCAAAATCATCATTTAATAAAACCAATGAAGACGCTTCTCTTGCCACATCTGTTCCTTTACCACCCATAGCAATTCCAATGTCGGCGGCTTTTAAAGCAGGAGCATCATTAACACCATCTCCTGTCATAGCAACCACCTCGCCATTTGCTTTTAAAGCTTTAATTATTTGCAATTTTTGTTCGGGGACAATTCTTGCAAAAATATTTACGGTTTTAATTTTTTCAATTAATTGAGCATCGCTCATCTTTAATAATTCTGCACCGGTTAAAATACTATCGTTAACATGCATTCCTGCCTGCAGTGCTATGCTTTTTGCCGTAGCCGGAAAATCGCCTGTTATCATGATTACTTTTATTCCCGCATTTTTACATTCTGTTATAGCTTCGGGTACTCCCGGCCTTATGGGATCTTCAAAACCTAAAAGCCCTACAAACTCAAATTTAAATTTATCTTGTGTGTCAGGCATTAATTTATCATCGCAATTAGCTTTTGCTACCGCCAAAACTCTTTGTCCTTTTTGCGCCAATTTATTAACCTCAGCTAAGTATAACGTTTGGTCAGACAGGTTTAATTTACATAAGGAAAAAACCGCCTCTGGTGAACCCTTACAACATATAAACACTTTATTATTACTTAATTTCAATGCCCTAGTCATCGCAAATAAATTTTTACTTAGCGGATACTCTTTTAGTAATTCACATTGCGTCACTTCGTTTTCCGAATAGGTTTTATAACATGTTTCAATTGCCTTCTCCATTGGATCAACGGTATTTTTTTGAGATGCATAAAAAGCTATTTTTAACAACTCCTGCAATTGCAATCTATTTTTCTGAAAGTCAACTTTCTGAAACAAATGGCTATGAGTAAACAAAGAAGTAATCTCCATTTTGTTTTGGGTAATAGTTCCGGTTTTATCGCTGCATAATACAGTAGCCGATCCCAGCGTTTCAATTGCTGATGGTTTTCTTGTTAACACATTTTTTTGAGATAATCGCCAAGCTCCTATAGATAAAAAAACAGTTAATACAACCGGAAACTCCTCAGGCAATATAGACATAGCACTTGCCAATCCATTTAAAACTGATTGAATAAAATTACCGCGTGTAAAATAAAATGCAACAATCACAATTACACTGAGCAGGATTCCAATTACAAATAAATTTCTGATTAAAACTTTCATTTCTTTCTGCAAATTTGTTTGACCTTGTTCAATTTGCTGTAATGATTTTCCAATTTTTCCAAATTCAGTAAAGCTGCCAGTACTTATAACCTCAACAAGCCCTCTACCCTGCACTACCATTGTTCCACTATAAACATTACAGTTGTTACTGTTTTCAACTTGACTTGTTTTACTTACAGCCAGGGATTCTCCAGTAAGTAAAGATTCATCTAAAGTTATATTAGTTGCTTCCATTAATATTCCATCTGCCGCTACTCTATCGCCCTCGTTTAAAATAATTATATCACCTGGAACAACTTCTCTTCCTGAAATTCTTATCTCAATTCCATCACGAATTACAAGTGCCCTTGGCGAAGAAAGTTTTTTAAGGGCTTCAATGGCTTTATCTGTTTTTTGATGTTGGTAAAACGTAATAAAAATACTAACAAATACCCATGCCAATAAAATACTGCCTTCGGTATAGTCGCCAAGAATAACATAAAGTAACCCACAACAAACTAGCAAAATAAACATAGGTTCTTTTATAACGCCTATTGCAATTTGCATTAGATTTTTTGGTTTATTCAAAGGCAATTCATTATATCCAAATTGTTTTAATTTTTCGAGTGCTTGTTTTGTTGTCAGCCCCGTCTTTATTTCCATATATTTTATCTAATAATTTTTGTGAGATTATTAAAATTAAATACGTTACATGTTCCTATCAATATCAAACGGCACATTAGTTTGATTTAATAACGTAATCTATTTAATCAGAAATAGTGTTAATTGTAATCATCATTAAAAAATATATTTAATTCAATTACTCTTTTAGAAAATCATTTGAAATAAAAACGATAAAAAAACGAGTTGATTTATAAAGAAAATTAAAAATGTAGCTTATTGTAATTTACTTAAAAAATATAAATAGTACTTAATTTGGAAATAATTGACAAATCATAACCATATCAGCAAAATTAAAATAGTCGCCTAACGTTAAAATAATTTGATCTAATTCTGTAATATCAGAATAATCACTGGCTAGAATAATTTTTTAGTTGCTTTAGCATCTTCTTTTAAAAGTATTAACTAAACAGATAGGCGATTATGACTTAAAATTAAATTTAAAGATCTGGATGTAAAAATCCATAATAGAATTAGTCACGTTACCTTGATGAAATAAAATTAATTTGTTTAGTATTATTAAAAGATAAAGCCTCGAAAAAAAATTCGGGGCTTTATCTTTTTAACTGATTTAAATTTATTATGAAATAAATTTTATCCTGAATTTAAGTTTAAATTAAAATAATTTAAACTTAAATTATTTTAATTTAAAAGCTGTTTTTACTTTTTTAACGTAATCTAATTTTTCCCATGTAAACAATTCAACTTTCATTGTTTTTGTTTTACCATCTGGTGATTTAAATGTTTTAGTTACAATTTCGTTTTTACGCCCCATATGGCCATAAGCAGCAGTTTCGCTATACATAGGTGTACGTAATTTAAAACGTTGTTCAATAAAGTAAGGACGCATGTCAAATACCTTTTCTACAACTTTAGCAATTTCACCATCCGTCATGTTTACTTTTGAAGTGCCGTATGTGTCAATAAAAATACCCATAGGTTTTGCTACACCAATTGCGTATGAAACTTGAACTAACACTTCGTTACATACACCTGCAGCAACTAGGTTTTTTGCAATATGGCGTGTTGCATAAGCAGCTGATCGGTCTACTTTACTTGGGTCTTTTCCTGAAAAAGCACCGCCGCCATGAGCACCTTTACCGCCATATGTATCAACAATAATTTTACGACCTGTTAAGCCAGTGTCTCCATGAGGACCACCAATAACAAATTTGCCGGTAGGATTAATATGATAATTTATTTTATCGTTAAAAAGATGAGCATATTTAGGATATTTCTTTTTTACACGCGGAATTAAAATACTAACAATATCTTTTTTGATTTTAGCTAGCATTTTTTGTTCAGAATCAAAATCATCATGTTGAGTAGATACAACAATTGCATCAATTCTTACAGGAGTATTGTTATCATTGTATTCCAAAGTAACCTGAGATTTTGCATCAGGACGTAAATATTTTATTTCTTTATTTTCTCTGCGAAGTGCCGCTAACTCTAATAATATTCCATGAGCTAAATCTAAAGCCAAAGGCATATAGTTTTCAGTTTCGTTTGTTGCGTAACCAAACATCATACCTTGATCTCCTGCTCCTTGATCTTCTTTTTTCTTTCTGTCAACACCTTGATTAATGTCTGAAGATTGTTCGTGTATTGCAGATAAAATTCCGCAAGAATTGGCTTCAAACATGTATTCTGATTTGGTGTAGCCAATTTTACGAATAACGCCACGTGCAATTTCTTGTACGTCTAGGTATGCTTTTGACTTTACCTCTCCGGCAAGAACTACTTGACCAGTAGTTACTAATGTTTCGCAGGCAACTTTACTGTTTGGATCAAATGCCAAAAAATTATCAATTAAAGCATCAGAAATTTGATCTGCTACTTTGTCTGGGTGTCCTTCAGACACTGATTCGGATGTAAATAAATATCCCATGGTTATTTTAAGAGTTTATGTTTTTGATTGATTAAAATTATAATGTTCAGTGTAAAATTATTGGTTGGTAATAACTAAATTATATTACTGGGGTAAGTTTAAATTCGTAAAACTCCATGATTTGGTTGCATAATAGTTTTTTGCAAGCTTCATCAACTTTTGTTTTTGCGCTTGCTTCATCTAAGGCCATAATCTCTAAAGTAATGTGTTTACCTATACGAACATTTTCAATTTCGGAAAGGTTAAGATTTTTCATAGAGCCAGTAACAGCTTTTCCTTGTGGATCTAATAATGCTTTTATAGGCATTACATCAATATCTGCAATAAATTTTGGCATTTTTCTTTTTTTAATTTAAACAAAATTAGAATTAAACTTTCTTTTTGAAAAATATATTATTCACAATACTTAACAAGATATAAAGAATTATAATAAGGGGTAATGATTTTAGCTGAAAAAAGAGAATTAACACCATGCAAAGTGCAATAAAAATAAATTTAATTTTATTATCGCTCCATCCAAAACTTTTAAATTTTAGGGCTATAAGGGGCAATTCGATTATGAGAAGAAAACTCATAAGCAAGGATAAAACAATTAATGCAGTTGGGTTCAATATTAAATTACTCAACAAAAAATTATTTTCAGATTCAAAAAACAAATAATCTAAATTAAAAACTAATGGTAAAGAGCAAATAAACATGGCATTGGCTGGCGTTGGTAAACCAATAAAAGAATCGATTTGACGTGTATCGTTATTAAATTTTGCTAGTCTAATAGCTGAAAAAATGGGAATTACCAATGCAAAATAAGGTGGCCAATAAACAGAGTTTTCTATACCAATTGCCCCGGTATCTGCATTTGCCGAACCTGTTGAGAGGTTTAATATTCTAATTATTTCAATAATTTTAAACATCATTAGTCCTGGCACAACACCAAAGGTTACAAGATCTGCAAGGCTGTCCAAATCTTTTCCGATGGGTGAACTTACATTTAAAATGCGAGCAGTAAATCCGTCAAAAAAATCTAGAATTAAAGCTATACCAACAAAATAAGAAGCCAAAATTAAATTGCCTTCAAATATTTTTATAATTGCAAGGCATCCACATAACAAGTTTCCGCATGTAATTGCGTTTGGAATGTGCTTTTTAATATTCATGTTGAGTGATATGAGGTGAAGGATTTATAACTATAAGTTGTAATTTAAACTAAATTAATTTGCTGCTCAATTCTTCCCATTTTTGCATTTCAATTTCGAGTTGTTGTTTCAGCTGATTATAATTTTCGAAAAAAACTTTATCGTTTATCAATTGATTATATTGTTTTTCGTCTGCTAATTTTTCGTCGCTACTTTTTATTTTTAATTCAATTTCAGCAATAGTGTCTTCAATTTTTTTTAATTGATTTTTAATTTGTTTTTGCTCAGCTTCATTGCTAGAATTTACGACTTCGTTTAGAGTAACATTTGTTTTTTTTGATTCTTTAATTTCTTTAGACACTTTTTTATCAAGGTCTAACTCATTTAAACGCTCTACTTTGCGCAATTGCATGAACTCTTCGATATCGCATAAATGTTCTTTTACAATACCATCTCTAAATTCAAACAAACGATTACAAATTCCCTTCATGAAATCTCTATCGTGACTTACCATTATTACCGTTCCTTCATAATCGATTAAAGCTCTTTTTAAAATATCTTTCGATCTTATATCCAAGTGATTGGTTGGTTCGTCCATTAATAGCAAATTATATGGCTCTAATAATAATTTACATAAGGCTAAACGTCCGCGTTCTCCTCCGCTTAACACTTGTACTTTTTTATCTATATCATCGCCTCTAAATAAGAAAGAGCCAAGAAGTCCTCTAACTTGTTTTCTTACATCGCCAACAGCAGCCTCATCTATTGTTTCGAAAACTGTTTTTTTAGGATCTAATTTTTCTTCTTGATCTTGCTCAAAATAGCCCATCATTACGCTATGCCCTAATTGAACAGTCCCGTCATGTTCTACTTTTTTCGCAATCATTTTCATCATGGTACTTTTACCTTCGCCATTTCGCCCAACTAAACCAATTTTTTCTCCTTTGGTAACAATAAATTCGGCGCCAGAAAAAATATGTTTAGGGCCATAATGTTTACCTGCGTTTTCGACCGTTAATACAATTTTACCGCTATGAGCAGGCGCAGGAAATCTAAAATTCATGCTTAAATTATCATCATCGTCAACTTCAACGCGCTCCATGCGGTCTAATTTCTTTATTAACGACTGAGCAAATGCTGCTTTACTAGCTTTAGCTCTGTACTTGTCAATTAAAACTTCGGTTTGATCAATAATTTTTTGTTGATTTTTTGCGGCATTTTCCTGCTGTTCTTTACGTTCTTTTCTTAATATGAGGTATCTCGAATAATTAGTTTTGTAATCGTATATTTTTTGATTTGAAATTTCAATTGTTCGGTTAGTAACACTGTCTAAAAAGGTTTTGTCGTGACTAATTAGCATTACAGCACCGGGAAAAGTCTCCATAAATTCTTCAAGCCACATAATAGCTTCAATGTCCAAATGGTTAGTAGGTTCGTCAAGCAACAAAATGTCTGGGCGTTGCAGTAATAATTTCGCTAATTCAATTCGCATGCGCCACCCTCCACTAAATTCGGCTGTTTGGCGGTTAAAATCTTTTCTTTCAAAACCAAGTCCTTTTAAAAATTTTTCAATCTCTTCGCTTCTGTTGCCTGCCCCTAACAAATCTAATCGTGTGTAAACATCCGTTTGTTCTTCTATTAGTTTGGCATACGCATCACTTTCATAATCTGTGCGGGTTTCCAGCTGATGATTAATTTCGTTAATGCGCAGTTCTAACTTTTGTATTTCTTGGTATGCTGTTTCAGTTTCTTCAAAAACAGTTCTGCCATGCTGATGAATCATGTCTTGGGGTAAATAACCTATTGTACAGGATTTTGGCATGGCAATCTCGCCCTTAGTTGGATTTTGATTCCCTGATAATATTTTTAAGAGTGTACTTTTACCCGCGCCATTTTTTCCGGCTAAACCAATTCTATCTTTAGGGTTTATTAAAAAAGAAATATTATCAAAAAGATTGTAGCCACCAAAACTAACCGTAACACCATTAACAGAAATCATTACATAAAAATATTAGGCGGTAAAGATAATTTATTTTTAAGAGATATTAAGGGGTATTTTTTGATTAAATGAAAAGGTTGTGGTGGTTATAAAACTATCAATTAGAAGTTTAATTGATAGTTTACTTTTCTGGAAGATATATAACTGTTTAGCTTAAGTCGTAATTAATTGTAATTAATTTATCTAATTCAATTAAGAAATTGTCATTAATTTCAACCTTATTTTTTTTTGAGAA
The DNA here is from genome assembly GCA_044344665.1 of Bacteroidia bacterium. Taxonomy (GTDB): domain Bacteria; phylum Bacteroidota; class Bacteroidia; order B-17B0; family Aurantibacillaceae; genus Aurantibacillus. The sequence continues at coordinate 15,216 of JBIJCO010000034.1, forward strand.
GAGTTTTACTTTTTGTTTGTTTGCCTCGTCTTCAATAAAAAATTCTAGATTACTTTTACCAGCATTTTCGTTAATTAATCTATCAAGTTTACCAATTAAATTTTCGTTAATGTCTTCTAAATTTACTTTCATTCGGATTAAATTGAAAGCACTAGTTTTTACATCGTTAAGCAATTCAATTTTATTAATTTTAATTTCGAGGCTTCCCGGCTGGTTGTAGCGTTCTTGAACTTTTGCCCTAACATAAACAAATAAACCTTGAACCATGTATTTATTGTATTCAACAAAGTCTTTTCCAAATAACATTAACTCTATTGTGCCATAGTAATCTTCGATTATTAATTTACCAAATGCATTACCTGTTTTACTTGTACGATTTTCAAATCCTGATATAATTCCGCCAAAAACAATATCTCGATTTTTGTATGGTTCGAGACCAGTTTTTAATTGGGCGCAATTTACATTACACTTATGATTAATAATTAGTTTGTAGGGGTCTAACGGATGGCCGCTAATAAAAAAACCTACCACTTCTTTTTCCCGACTTAATTGTTCCAAAGCACTCCATGGTTCTGTTTTAGGCAATTGCGGTTCGGAAACTTCAACTTCATTTTCTTCACCAAATAAACTTGCCTGAGATGTATCGTTGCCTAAATTTTTTTGATTTCCGTAACGAATCATTTTGTCGGTTAAAGTTAAACCATCGTTATCCTGATTAAAAAACATCGACCGGGTAATGTTTTCAAAACTGTCGAAGGCGCCAGCTAGAGCCAAACCTTCTAAACTTCTTTTGTTTATTGCTCGGCTGTCTAATCTTGAAGCTAAATCAAAAACGTTTTTGAATTTTCCATTATTATCTCTTTCTTCAATAATAGCATTTACTACGTTTTCGCCTACGCCCTTGATACTTGTCATACCAAAACGAATGTTGCCATTTGGCATAACACTGAATTTACCGTAGCCCTCGTTTACATCGGGACCTAGCACCTTTATGCCGGCACGTTTACATTCTTCCATAAAGAAAGTAATCTTTTCAATATTACCGCTATGATTAAGCACTGAAGCCATAAATTCACTGGGGTAATGTGCCTTTAAATAAGCAGTTTGAAAAGCTAAATAAGCATAACAGGTACTGTGCGATTTATTAAAAGCATAGCTAGCAAATGCTTCCCAGTCTTTCCATACTTTTTCAGCTACTTCAGGGTCGTGTCCGTTAGACTTGCAGCCTTCAATGTACTTGCTTTTCATTTTATCAAGTACATCTTTTTGTTTTTTACCCATTGCTTTGCGCAGGGTATCGGCATCACCTTTAGTAAAATTTGCGAGCTTTTGGCTAAGTCTCATTACCTGTTCTTGGTAAACGGTAATACCATAAGTTTCTTTAAGAAACTCGTCCATTCCTTCTAAATCATACGTAATTGGTTCGCGACCGTGTTTACGATTAATATAATTAGGAATGTAAGCTATTGGTCCCGGACGGTATAAGGCATTCATGGCGATTAAATCAGTAAAACTGTCTGGTTTAAGATCTTTAAGATGCTTTTGCATTCCGGGGCTTTCAAACTGGAAAATGCCATTTGTTTCTCCTCGTTGAAATAATTCTAAAGTTAAAGTATCTTCAAATGAAACAGCTTCAATATCTAAGTCAACGCCTTTTACTTTTTTAATAAGCGCTAATGCGTCTTTAATTATTGTTAATGTTCTTAAGCCAAGAAAATCCATTTTTAATAAACCTGCGCTTTCTGCAACAGAATTATCAAATTGGGTTAGTAACATTTTGCTATCTTTCGCTTTGGTTACCGGAACAAATTTAGTTAACTCATCGGGCGTAATAATAACACCGCAGGCATGAACACCGGTATTTCGCACACAGCCTTCTAATTCGTAGGCTTGTTTTAAAACAACAGATTCGGGAGAGTTACCTTCTGCTAATTTTCTAAAATTGTTTGATTGTTCTATTACTTCTCGTTTGTCTTTTATTTTATCAAGGTATTTAGTATCTATACCTCCGGGTTTAAGTAATGATTGTAAATCGGCCTCCAAACTATCTGGAAAAGCTTTAGCCAATTTATCAGCTTCAGGCAATGGCAAATTTAAAACACGGGCAGCATCTCTAATAGCGCTTTTTCCTCCCATAGTGCCATAGGTAATAATTTGCGCAACCTGATTAGCGCCGTATTTATTAATTACGTAGTCAATAACTTTATCGCGACCTTCATCATCAAAATCAATATCTATATCGGGCATGCTAATACGATCGGGATTTAAAAAACGCTCAAAGAGCAAATCGTATTTGATAGGATCAACATTAGTAATACCCAGACAATATGCTACTACACTGCCTGCAGCGCTGCCTCTTCCCGGGCCAACACTTACACCAAGTCGTCTGGCTTCGGTAGTAAAATCTGAAACAATTAAAAAGTAGCCAGGAAATCCCATACGTTCCATAACTCCTAATTCAAAGTCTATTCTATCTTTTATTTCAGACGTTATGTTAGAATATTTTTTCTTTGCCCCTTCATAAGTAAGGTGTTTTAAATAGGCGTTTTCTCCTCTATTTCCTTTTCCTTCGTCGTTAGGGTCGTTATCTCGTAAATCTAAAAATTCGTCGGGGATTTTAAATTTAGGCAGTAAAACATCTCGGCCTAATTTATAAGATTCAATTTTTGAAACAATTTCATTTGTACAATTTATAGCTTCAGGTAAATCTGCAAATAATGTAATCATTTCTGCAGGTGACTTAAAATAAAATTCGTTATTAGGCATACCAAATCTAAATCCCCTGCCACGGCCTACGGGAGTTTCACGAAGTTCGCCATCTTTAACGCACAACAGAATGTCGTGGGAGTCAGAAGATTTTTTTTCAAGATAATAATTGTTATTTGCGGCAAAATAATTGACATTGTATTTTTTTGCAAAGTTTAGTAATACTGTGTTTACATGATCTTCTTCCGGTAAATTGTGTCTGTTTAGTTCTACATAAAAATCAGCCCCAAAATTTTCTTTGTACCATAAAAAAGCTTCTTCGGCTTGTGTTTCGCCGACATTTAGAATTAGCGACGGAATTTCTCCTTGTAAGGAACCTGTCGTAACTATAATGTCAGACCTATATTTTAACAATAGTTCTTTATCAATTCTTGGAACATAATAAAACCCTTCGGTAAATCCATAGGAACTAAGCCGGCAAATATTTTCGTAACCGTTTTTGTTTTTAGCAAGTAGAGGTATGCTATACCCGTTGTTTTGTTTTGTTTTATCGGTGCGGTCTTTTGTAATAAATAATTCGCAACCAATAATACATTTTAGTTCGGTTTCTAATTTACCCTGTTTTTCTCCACTTGTTATGGCTTCATTATTAGCTTTAATTTTTTTGTTTTGTTTTTCAACTGCTTGCCAAAATAAAAAGGCGGCGTACATATTACCATGGTCAGTTATTGCTACTGCCGGCATTTTATACTCATATGCTTTTTCTACTAAATCACTAATATCAGTGACTGACTGCAAAACAGAATATTGAGTATGGTTATGCAGATGCGTAAACTGAAATGTTTCGAGTGCGCTACTTTCAATATTTTTATGTATTGTTGGCGCATCGTGTTTAGTTTCATGAAGTTTATTCTTTAGATTTTTTTCTCGGTGCAACAAATCGGAAAGGTCAATATCTTGATAATTTAATAATGCGATATCGTCCGAATTTAGTTCATTAATTTTTGTAATACCTCGTTTAATTATTTCAAAAAATACTCGTGAAGTTGCCTGAACGTCAAAAGCTGCGTTATGAGCCTCGTCAAATTTTGAATTAAATAATTTAAAGTATAGTTCTGTTAATGTAGGCCATTTATATTTTCCGCCTTTACCACCTGGAATTGCACAATAGAGAGTTGTTTCATCGCTCTTAGTGTCAATAACAGATTTATTTTCAAAATAATTTGGCAAGCCTATTCTTAAAAATTCAGCGCCAATTATGTTGATATCAAATTCAATATTGTGTCCGCATAAATAGGTTGTTTCTTTTACAATTTCTGCAAATTCTTTTAACGATTGGTTCAAGTCAAAACCTTCATTTAAAGCTCTTTCTGTTGTAATCCCATGAACTTGTGCTGCATTAAAAGGAATGGTATATCCGTTTGGTTTAATGATGATAGAATTATGATGTAATAATGTTCCAGTTTTATCATGAAATTGCCAGGCAATTTGAACCATTCTGGGCCAATTATCAAAATCCGTTAAAGGCGCATTATAGTTTAATGGTAATCCGGTAGTTTCAGTATCAAAAATTAAAAACATGAAATTATTTAGTTATGCGATTAATTAAATTATTAAATAGTAAAGGGGATTATAAATTTACAATTTTAAGGTTTGCACTAGTTTGCTTGTTGAAAAAAACTAAAACAAAATTATTGTATTAGTTACTGTAACACTAAAGTTGTTTACTTAGATTTTTTTTGTTTTTGGACAATTAAATAGAATATAAAATATTGAAAACACCTAAAAAAGTCTTTAAGGTCAAGGACTTATATGTCAATTTCAAATTTTATGAAAAAATAAAAATGATTTTTGAGTTTCATTAAAACTTCTATCTTTGCGAGTCATAAAAAAAATGAAAGAAATGAGCAAAGAAAAAAATACTCAATTAGATGCCGAGTCCAATAAGAAAAAAGATAATGTAAGTATTCTTGAAAAAATAAGACGAAGAACAGGATTATTGGTTGGGATAGTTGGTTTAGCCCTTTTAATTTTTATTTTAGAAAGTTTATTGGGTTCAGGTTCCAGTATTTTTGGAGAAAATGAATTAGCAACAGTTGGATCTATTAACGGAAAAAAGATAGACAGAAACGAGTTTTTGACAAAACGTGATAATCAATTAAATATCATCCGTCAGCAAAAACAAACAAACGATATTGATGATGCCACTATTAGTCAAGTTAACGATTATATATGGCAGCAATACGTATCTGAAATGGTAATAAAGCCGCAATATGATAAAGTTGGTATTTCGGTAGGAGAAGATGAAATATACGAACGTGTTGTGGCCCACCCTGTGCCATCTGTTGCTCAGCGATTAACCGATCAAAAAACAGGTAAAGTATATGACCAATTAGCTGCTCCTGATGGAAGTTTAGATCCTGCCAAGTTTCGTCAATTTGTTCAAAACGCAACCGGCGATCAAGAGATGTTTATTAAACAATTAGAGGATGACATAAAGAATATGCGCTATGCTGAGAAGTATGCTTCGTTAATTAGAAAAGGACTTTATACAACAAGTATAGAAGCTAAGGAGTCATTCAAAACTCAAAATAATAAGATTAATTTTTCGTATGTTATTAAAAAATTTGATTCAGTAAACGATAGCACAGTTAAAATTACAGACGAAGAAATTGAAAAGTTTTACAGCAATAATTCTTATTTATTTGTAAGTAACGAAACTTCTCGTAAAATTGAATATGTATCTTTTGATGTTTTACCCAGCGAAGCAGATGTAGAGGCAATAGCTAAAGATGCACAAAGGGCAGCTGATGATTTTAAAATGAAATCCATTAAAGAAGATAGCTCTTTCATAGCTCAAGAGAGCGAAAATGGCATTGTTAATATTCAGGATATGAATAAAAAAAACATGATAGTTCGTGATTCTACTATATTTACATCTGCTCCAGGTTCTGTTTTTGGACCATATAACGAAGGTGCTTATTTTAAAATTTACAAACTACAGGCAGTTAATTCTGTTGCCGATAGCGCAAGAGTGCGTCATATTTTAATTGGAACAAATGACCCGCAAACACAACAACCTAAACGTAGTTTGGCACAGGCAAAAACTACAGCAGACAGTTTGTTAACTTTAATAAAATCAAAAAAAGTAGTTTTTGACACATTGGTAAAAACAATTAGTGATGACGGCGGTAGTAAAACGAATGGAGGAGATTATGGTTGGTTTGATGAAAATAAGGGATTTGTTCAACCATTTAAAGATGCAGGTTTAATGGGTACAAAAGGCAACATTACTGTGGTTCAAACACAGTTTGGATACCATATTATCGAAGTATTAGATGTTAGTAAAACGCGACACAACTCTTATAAAGTGGCTCAAATTTTCAAATTAATTTCTCCAAGTGATGAAACAAATCAAGCAATCTACGCTGCAGCCAGTCAGTTTGCCGGCGAAAATAATACAGGAGAATTATTTGATAAAGCTGTTGACGCTAAAAAATTAACAAAACGTATAGCCGATAACATAAAAGAAGGCGATCGTCAATTACCAGCTTTAGATGGAGCTAAAGAATTGGTTAGATGGGTTTATTCAGCAAATAAAGGAGATGTAAATATTTTTTCGTTAACTGATAAACATGTTGTAGCGAAAGTAGCTGGCATAAAAAATAAAGGAACTTTACCATTAGTTGATGTTTTAGATGAGGTAAAGCCATTGGCAATTAAAGATAAAAAAGCACAATCATTTTTAGCTGAATTCTCTTCTAAAACAGTAAATGTTACAGCAATTGAAGATATTTCATCCAAATTAGGACTGGAAATTAAAAACCAAGAAAATTCATTATTGTCAAACCACAATGTTGAAGGTATTGGACATGATGATATTATGATGGGTACAGCAGTTGGTTTAAAATCTGGCGTAACAAGTAAAGCAACCATTGGAAGTAATGGTGTTTTTGTTTTAAAAGTTACTAAAATCGAAGAATCAAAAATTCCTGAAGATTTAAAAATGCAAAAAATGCAATTAGATCAGGCGAATGGCGGAAGAGCTGATTATGAAGTTTTTAACGCCTTAAAAGAAATGGCAAACATCGAAGATCATAAATCACGAATAGATTAAATAGATTAGTTAAAATTTCCAATCCCCTCTAAATCATGAGGGGATTTTTTTTATCTTTTAGGTTATTTTAAATGACAATACAAGACATCATAATAGAACTTGAAAAATTTGCTCCTTTGCCTCTTCAAGAAGACTATGACAATTGTGGGCTTATTACTGGGCAAAGAACTCAGATTATTACATCGGTTTTGTTAACCCTTGATTGCACAGAAGCTGTTATTGACGAGGCTATTGAAAATAATTGTAATTTAATTATAGCACATCACCCAATTCTTTTTACTGGTTTAAAAAAAATAAATGGAAATAATTATGTTGAAAAGACAATAATAAAAGCCATTAAAAACGATATTGCTATATACGCTGCTCATACTAATTTTGACAACGTGAAGCAGGGTGTGAATAAAAAAATTGCTGAAAAATTAGGGTTAAAAAACATCCAGATTTTGGCCCCTAAATCTAACTTGCTAAAAAAACTAGTTACGTTTGTTCCCAAAAGCCATCATCAAACTCTTTTAAATGCCTTATTTAGTGCCGGGGCAGGAAACATAGGTAATTATTCCAATTGCAGCTTTAATTTAGAGGGTACAGGTACTTTTAAAGGTAATTCTCAAACCACTCCTTTTCTTGGTAGCCCAAATCAGTTGAGTGAAGAAAAAGAAATCAGAATTGAAACGATTTTTGAAACCCTTAATGAAGAGCGAATTATTGCTGCACTCATAAATTCTCATCCATACGAAGAAGTAGCTTTTGATATTTATAGCATAAGCAATAAACATAATTTAATTGGTAGCGGCATGTTAGGTGAATTTGAAATTCCCATGACAGAACAAGATTTTTTATTACATGTTAAAAAAACCTTTAATAGTGGCTGCATAAAACATACTCCAAAAACAGGGAAAAGCATTAAAAAAGTTGCAATTTGTGGAGGAAGTGGTAGATTTTTGCTAAAAAATGCCATAAACAGCAAATCTGACGCTTTTATAACTGCTGATTTTAAATATCATGAATTTTTTGATGTGGAGAATAAATTATTGCTAATTGATGCCGGACACTATGAAACGGAGCAATTTACCCCCGAAATTTTTTATGAGATAATTCAGAATAAATTTCCTACATTTGCAATCCGTTTATCAAAAACAAATACTAATCCGGTAAACTATTTTTAAGAACATGGCTGCAAAAATTAAAGAAAAAATTGACGCTTCAGTTGAAGGAAAATTAAAATCACTTTATCAATTACAATTAATTGATAGTAAGATTGATCGTTTAAGAACAGTTAGAGGTGAATTACCTTTGGAAGTTAGTGATTTAGAAGATACTGTTTTAGGTTTAGAAACTCGTTTGAAAAATGTAGAGTTAGAAGTATCTGAGCTTGACACAACATTAAATGAAAAAAAACAAGCAATTAAAGATTTTCAAGCTAACATAAAAAAATACGAACAGCAACAAGGTAAGGTTCGTAATAATCGTGAATACGATGCTATTACAAAAGAAATCGAATTTCAGAACCTAGAAATACAATTAGCCGAAAAAAGAATTAAGGAAGCAAAAGCTAACATAGCATTAAAAAGCGAACTTTTAGAGAAAAGCAAAATAGATTTTGAAGAAAGAAGCAAAGATTTAAAAGCTAAGAAAGGTGAGTTGGATGAGATTATTGCAGAAACTGAAAAAGAGGAAAAAGAATTAATGAAGGAGAGCGAATCCGCTTCTTCAAGCATTGAAGAAAGATTACTAAACGCATACAAACGTATTCGTTCAAATTCACGTAATGGTCTTGCTGTTGTTGCTGTAGAGCGCGATGCTTGCGGTGGATGTTATAATAAAATACCACCTCAAAGACAATTAGATATTAGATTAAACAAAAAAATTATTGTTTGCGAACATTGCGGTAGGGTTTTGGTAGATGGCATGTTAATTCCTGATAATGCATAATCCTTAAAAAAATTAATATTTTTTTTGAATTATTAAATTTATCTACTAAATTTGCACACCAAAAAAATGGGAGCTTAGCTCAGCTGGTTCAGAGCACCTGCCTTACAAGCAGGGGGTCACTGGTTCGAACCCAGTAGTTCCCACTTAATTATCAGGAGGTTATAGTTATTAAACTATAGCCTCTTTTTTTGTGTGTACATTTTTGTGTACATAAATTGTGGTGAAATTTCAAAATCATTCCCTCAAAGTTAAAAATGAAATAAAATAAATATATTCTTTCAGTATTTAGTATCATTATAAATTTATCTTTTTGATTTTTGGCGTGGTGCGGCGGCAGCGGGGCGGGCATTATACATAAATGATTCATCTATTAAAAGCAATATTAGTATTGCAATGAAGATTTTGTTTAGCATCTTAATTGAAATAGCATAGTTCTGTAAGCATTTCATTAATATTAAAATTATCTTGGTAATATTAAGGGGTAAATTGAATTCATGTTTCCAAAATAATTTAGGGTTAATAAAATTGTAATTAAGCTAATCAAATTTTGTGAAAAAATCGTTTAAAACTCAAACTATAGTTTTACCATGTCAGAGATAAACAAAGTATTTTTGCATTGTAATTGTCATTCGACATTTATACAAGTATGAGATTTTTCCTCGGAAAAAAACTATTTTAATTTTTAAAAAAACTATTTGTACGCATGCATGCATTATGCGTATTAAAAATATTCTAACAGGTTTTAGCGCTAAAATCATTAGAAGGAGAACGAGAAAAACTCGTGTGAATTTCTTTTGTCAAATTTTAAACAATTAATTATTATGAATAATCTATTAAACAAACCTGGCCTTGTAAAACAAAACACTCCTTTAAATTCATTAAATAATTTCAAGCAAAACAGTTTTAATGACTTAAATAGTTACTTAAATGAAATTATAGAAACAGGGAAAATTGATAAATCCTCTGTTGAAAGAGAAATGAAATTCGTTAATAGTGAAAAACTTGATTCAATCAAAAAAGAAGAAGCCAGGAAAAAATCGGAACTAGTTAATTCAGGCAAAAACAAAGCTGGAAACAAAAGGCATTATAACCGAAATGAAAATTGGAAAATTGAAAAGAAAAAAATTTTAGAACATTTTTGCTCAAAATTGGAACCTAAAGATGTTTATATGGTTACTGCAACCTGCAGGTATATGAATATGTTGGAGGCAGAAAAACTTATGGGGCGTTTCACAAAAATATGTTCCTATGTTGTTACCGCTGAAAAGAAAGGAGGCAAATATCATCTCCATTTTATCGTAAATACTATAAACGATGCTGATAATCTTGAATTGAAATTAAGGACTTTTATCCGTTTTAAAGAAAAATTTGCGGTTTACATCGAAGAAATGGATAGCCTTGAAGATGCAGTTTCCTATATAATGAAACAAATGTTGAGTAATGAAACTTTAATGAATTTTTTTCCAAAACATAAGCGATTAAAAATTAGGTAGAATTAATATATTTAATCTTTAATGTAAAATTGGCTTGAGATTATAATTTAATAATTTTAAAAGTTTTTTTTCGATTTGCTTTACTAAAATGGATAAAATAAATCCCTTGTGTTAAATTATCCGTATCAATTATTGTGTTTAATGAATTTACTTTACCTTTTAAAATTAATTCACCTATTGAATTATAAATTAAATAATCTTCATTTAATAATACATTTTGACATTTAATACTTATCTCATCTGAAAAAGGGTTCGGGGAAATTGAATAATTGTTAGAAAAATCATTTTCTTCAATGCCGACTAAATTAGATAGAGATAATTTCCAAATTTCACCATTGCTATCACCAGCATAAAGGTCGCTACCTATTACAGATAATGACTTGATAGACATATTTGATAATCCATTATTTATTGCGTTCCATGTGTTTCCATTATCCGTTGAATAATGAACTCCGTTATTAGATCTTCCTGAAAAAATTAATGAATTGTAACTTGCCAAACTTGTTATATAAAAATTATTTATATTATAACCTACGGATGACCATGTTTGCCCATTATTATTGGATAAATAAACTCCAGAACCATTAGTGCCAGCAAATAATTGTGAACCATGTACTAATAAAGATGAAATATATTTATTTTGTAATCCTCCGTTATCTATTCTCGACCAGCTAATTGCATTATTAGAAGTTACAAATAACCCCCCACTCCCTGAACCAGCAAAAACACTTGTCCCTGAAACAGCAAATACATTTATGTAATTTTGATTAATCCCATTGTTCATAGATGTCCAACTTACCCCATTATTACTCGAAACATGAACGCCTAAATCTGTGCCAGCAAATATATTATTGTTTGAAGTAATTAACGCCCTAACTGTATTTGAAGTTAATCCATTATTAGACAAAGTCCAATTGGATCCCCCGTTGTTTGAAACGAAAATACCACCACCATTAGCACAACCGGCAAACAAAGTATTACCCAATTTTGTTAATGATGATACGCCTTTTTGTATTGTTATACCGTTGTTTATTGGAGTCCATGTGCCTCCAAAATTTGATGATTGGTATACTCCAGCAAAATATGCAATGGCATAAATGATATTGTTTGAATTAATAATTGGGTTAACGGGATTAATTCCTGCATTTAAACCTGTTGATTGCCATTGTATTGTTTGAGCTCTACAAATAGTAAACACCATTATTATTATAGTTCCAAAAATTAAATATTGTTTTTTCATTGTTTTAGTTGCTATTACTTTTATTTAAATATAAAAAATTGGTTAGAAATATTAAAAAAAAATAATCAATATCAATAACTCTTGTTAGGTTCAGTTTCTTTTAAGTTGTTCCTAAAATTTATGTGTTTTTTCTTGAGATTTACTAATAATTTAAATCTTGTAGAATTTATTAGCAATAAAAATCAAAGTGCCTATCGTAGTTTTTCCATTGTTATTCTTAATACAATCCGAATATTGCTTATCAGCATCCTTTGAATTGTAGTAAGGATAGAAGCGGGATGATTGGATAAATAAGTTAGATCTTGCCGCTGTACTTAATCATTGTTTTATATAATTAAAACTTTCAATTGATTTAACTCATAATTCCCGCATTGAATCTAATTAAGAATCACAAATCTAACATTGCTAATTCAGGATATTCAAAAGGCAACTGTACCTCTTTTTTGTCTGGGTTTTCGGTTCTGTTTGTGATTAATTTCGAGATTGTATAGGCGTCCATCTTATTCTCATCAAATGGCTTAATTAAGTCAGATATTTCTTCAGGTTTTAGATTGGGATTTATCCACTCTCTTTCTAACTCCTTTGGAAGTATTAACGGCATCCTCATTTTTGAGTTGTGAATTTTTGCCATTAACGGATTTGCTTCGGTAGTAATAATTGAAACGGTATTAATAATTTCTCCTGTTTCCTTATTTACCCAATCATTGTAAATTCCCCCAAAAGCAAAAGCATCTAAATCGTTTAAGTGGATGTAATACGGATATTTTTTACCTGCCACATCACGCCATTCATAAAACCCATCTACTAATACCATACAACGTTTTGTTTTTATAGAATCCCTAAAAGAAGGCAATTTGAATACAGTTTCACATCTAGCATTTAGTGTTTGATTCATTCGTTTTTTAGCATCTATTAAATCGTTAGCAAAAAATGGAATAAGACCCCAGTAAAATGTTTGTATTACATTTGGTTCATTAACTGCAATAACTGGTATTAAAGGATGATTAAATCCATTTATATGATAATGAGGGACTATTTCTGTTCCTTTTTTTAATTTGCTATTAAATCTTTTTTCTAGCTGTTGCTGATTTGTTTTGGCTGACGCGTGAAAACACATTTTACTTTATATTTAATAACTCATTATGCTTCTAATCCCAATCTATTATATTTTTTTCTCTATCCACAATAGCGCAAATAATGCCATTCAAAATGTCTTTGCGATAAGTTATAACTTGCCCATCAATAATCATACAAGTATTTACACCCAAATTCCTCTTAAACCTTTTTTCGTTAATGTTAAGTTTCTCCAGAAGTTTCTTGATTTCAGAATGAGTATAACCCGAAGTATGCTTTGTTTGAAATTCATAAACTTCTTTTTTTATTTTGTTATAATCCACCCTCATACTTAATTCATTTTACAGACAATTATAGGCTCCAACAATTAAATAAAATTTAGGAAATAAAGAAAAACGAAAGTCATTTCTTCATTATATTTTCAACATAATAAAAATACTAGTTTAAATAGAAAAATTGTCAAAACTTAAAAAATTCGCCAGGAGAAACATTTAAAGCGGTTGAGAGTTCGTAAATGTAAAAAGCAGATGGCAAACGCAGCCCATTTTCAACCCTATGTAAAGATTGCCTGTCCTTATAACACATTTTCGCTAATTCAGATTGAGTTATTCCGCATTCCTTTCTCAAATGAGCTATCTTTTTACCTGTTTTTTTGAGAATACATTAAAAATTATGCCATCCATTTGGTTGACAAATTGTTTTATTATGCTATTTTTGAAAAAAATTAATTTTGAACAATGCTAAAAGAATTACTTGATATACTTTCGGACGATTTCACTGATAGATTTAAGAATTACATGGCATCAGAAAATATTAAGAGTTTTCTCAAAACTGATTAATAATAATGAAAGCACCCATATTTTATCTGTTTTTATTTTTGTTTTGTTCTCTTAAAACAAATTCTCAAACAATAGGCAGAGCAAGCATAAGTGCATTTGGATCGAGTAACTCAAATAACGGAATTTTAATTCACCAAACCGTTGGTCAATCGGGATTAGTCACCTATGAAACAAAAGGTGACGGATTCTATCTTCGGCAAGGGTTTAATCAGCCATTATCATTAAAATTAAAAAACAATGATTTAAGTATAGAATTATTTCCAAACCCTAATAACGGCCAATTTTTTTTCAAACTCTTAAATTCATTCAGCGAGTCATTTGACTACTCACTTTACGATATGGCCGGTAAATTAATTTTTAATGGGCATGCATATAGTGATCAGCTTGTTCAGGTTAATGTTGGGAAAATATGCCGAGGTGTTTATCACTTACAAATAGTCCAAGAACAACTAACGGCTTCTTTTAAAGTCATTATTGTCGAATAAACAGAAATCATAACGATTATATGAAAATAAATATTTTTATCTTACTCCTTTCAATACCGTATTTTTTGTCCGCACAAACGAATCGGCTTATTAAAAGTTTTAATGTTAATGGCGGAAAAACCCTTACAACCTTTATTTATCAAGACGCATCAGGCAATAGCAATTCTAAAATTAATTATCGTTTGGGCAATACCTATGGTTTAAGTCTCGATTTATTTGGCGGAAAAAATAACGTTATTCGAACTGAACTTTTATACCATGAGGCCGGTGCAACATCCCTGTTTGGTACTACACCAATTACTTGGAATTTAAAGTATTTGGGAATAAATGCCGGCTATTTATTTGGGATAATTAACAAAAAAATTTATTCGTTTAGAGCAGGAATTATTAGTGGCATAGATTATCTCATAAAAGGGGAGCAAAACATTGGATTAGATCGATTTGACACGACTAAACAAAACGCCTTAAAAATAATAGATGCAAATGCCGGTGTAGTAATAAATAACCGATTTAAAATTTCTGAAACATCACAGTTGATTTTAGACTATCGATTTAACGTAGGTTTAAATCAAATTGAAAAAGCTGATAAGGGAGAAAAAACAAGGAATATGGGACATCAAATTTTAACCGGTATCTGTATCAATTTTTAATAAAAAACTATTTAACATTCGAAAATACTATCGAAAGCATAAAATAAAAATTCGTAAATGAAAAAAATCGTATTAATAGTAATAATTTGCATTTTTACTGCAACTTTTTTATCAGCTCAAGCACCGCCTCAAGGCATTAACTATCAGGCAGTAGTTTATAGTAATAATGGTAACAATCAACCAGGCATTAATTCACCTGGACAGGTGCTTTGGAATGCACCTATTGGAGTAAGGTTTATTATATTATCAGGCTCTGCTAACGGCACTGAAGTATATAAAGAAACACATACCACCACTACAGATGCTTTTGGTATGTTTTCTCTTATAATTGGGCAGGGAAATCAGGTTGGTTCAAATAGTTTTGCCTCTATTAATTGGGGCTTGGGATATCATTTCTTAAAAGTAGAAATAGATAAAAATGGGGGGACGAATTATTTAACCATGTCTAACCAACAATTATGGAGTGTACCTTACGCATTATACAGTGGCTACTCAAACCATAGTAATCATTCTGATAGTGCTATCTATGCAAACACAGCCGGTAACGGCATAACGGGAATTATTGATAATGGTAATGGGACACTTACGTTTAATTATTATAATGGATCAACGTATACCACTCCTGTACTTAATGGTTTAATGGGGCAACAAGGCCCTGCCGGTCCTCAAGGACCTCAAGGTCCACAAGGTGTTGCAGGAACAAACGGAACTAATGGTATAAACGGCACTAATGGAAGTAATGGTCAAAATACCTTGGTGAAAACAAGCACTGAAGCGGCAGGTGTTAATTGCACAACAGGTGGCGTAAAATTGGAATATGGTTTAGATGCTAATAATAACGGTTTATTGGATGTTGCAGAAACAAACACAGCACTAACTAAATATGTTTGTAATGGGTTAACAGGCGCTACTGGAGCAACAGGTCCTCAAGGTGCAACTGGTTTAACAGGGGCTACTGGTGCGACAGGCCCACAAGGACCAATAGGTTTAACGGGTGCAACAGGTCCACAAGGTGTTGCAGGAACAAACGGAACTAATGGTATAAATGGCACTAATGGAACTAATGGTCAAAATACTTTGGTGAAAACAAGCACTGAAGCGGCAGGTGTTAATTGCACAACAGGTGGCGTAAAATTGGAATATGGTTTAGATGCTAATAATAACGGTTTATTGGATGTTGCAGAAACAAATACTGCACTAACTAAATATGTTTGTAACGGTTTAACTGGGGCTACGGGAGCAACAGGTCCTCAAGGTGCAACAGGTTTAACTGGAGCTACTGGTGCGACAGGCCCACAAGGACCAATAGGTTTAACGGGTGCAACAGGTCCACAAGGTGTTGCAGGAACAAACGGAACTAATGGTATAAATGGCACTAATGGAACTAATGGTCAAAATAATTTGGTGAAAACAAGCACTGAAGCGGCAGGTGTTAATTGCACAACAGGTGGCGTAAAATTGGAATATGGTTTAGATGCTAATAATAACGGTTTATTGGATGTTGCAGAAACAA
>JBIJCO010000082.1:0-2655 GCA_044344665.1 Bacteroidia bacterium
CAAAACAGAAGACTAACAATTGATGTGAGCAGCATACCAAATCAATTGTTATTTATTACATTGACGGACAAAAATGGCAGACATCAGACAGTAAAAATCGTGAAGGAATAAAAAAACGGTGCATAACCGCACCTAAAACTTATGCGGGCAGAAGCACAAGCATTTGCAATAAATGCCGCTTCGCGAAGGACATTCATTTTGCATTGCAAATGCGTAGAAACATTTTATCTTTGTTATTAATATTCGGTTGACAATGCCCTGAGCCGCACAAGTTCTAGCTGCCATCCGTTATATGCAAGGCTATATGACGACACACTTCATGATCAACAAAACAGAATATTGAAAGAATCAATTATAACATTTTTGAATTCAGTAATTACACTTTGCCCCAAAGTGACCAAAGCCGAATTGGACTATCTCCAAAGTGGATTGACCGTTACTGAACTAAAATCAAAACATTTTTATATTCACGCCAACACCGTTCAGAAAGAAATAGGGTTTGTATTTTCGGGTTTGTTACGTGCATTTTATGTCGACAAGGACGGCAACGAGATTTCTGTCAATTTCATAAAAGAAGGTAGATATGCAACTCACTATTCAGCCTTAATTACACAAACCCCTTGCAAATATTATTTTCAATGTATCGAGCCATCAATTATTGTTAATCTTCCTTACAAACACATTCAGGATGGTTATAACAAGTTTCCAAATCTTGAACGGTATGGAAGATTAGTTGCTGAGGAAGTATTAAAGATGCAACAAAGACGCATAGAGAGCTTTTTATTTGAGAATGCCGAAACACGTTATCTTGATTTTATTTACGAAAATCCTGATTTATTTAATAGAGTTTCATTGTCATACTTATCCACATTCCTTGGTATCGAGAGGCAATCACTAACCCGAATCAGAAAAAAATTGGCTCATCATTAATTTTGACACATTTGTGTCAGGTGGAGGAAACTATTCCTACTGACTTTTGCATTGTAATAAAATCAATGCAAAAATGAAAATTGTCATATTCGGTGCAACAGGCTTTTCGGGTAAAGCCATTTTAAAAGAAACCTTATCGCAGCAACATCAGGTTACTGTTTTGGTAAGAAATAAATCTTCCATTCTAGTCCAAGACAAAAATCTCAATATTGTTGAAGGCAATGTATTGGACAAGCATACCGTTGCCGAAGTTTTGAAAAACAGTGATGCTGTTATTCAATGTCTGGGTGTTGGCGGAAAAGGAAACGGTAAGCTCACAACATTTATTTCTGATGCAACTAATATAATCGTTGAAGAAATGGAAAAACAGCAAATCAAAAGGCTTATTGCTATGAGCAATGTCGGTGCTGGGAATAGTATATCATTTCAGCCCTGGATTTTCACAAAAATTATTCTTCCCTATTTTATGAAGTGGCTCAAAATGTTGATTGACGACAAAAATAGAATGGAGCCATTAATTATGAACAGCAAATTGAACTGGACAATTGTAAGATGTCCAAATATAGTTGATAAGTCAGCCAAAGGAACCTGTCACCCAACATTAGATGGCAAAGGGCTAAAATTATCAATCACTTTAGGTGATATGGCAGAATTTATTGTTCAACAATTAACAGACGCTTCTTATTATAAGCAAGCTCCATCAATTAGCAACTAATATGAAACTTGAAAATAAAATAATATTCATAACGGGAGCAACAAAAGGAATTGGCTTTGAATTAGCAAAACAATTATTGGCTAAAAATAATACGGTAATTATTGGCGGTCGAAATCAAAAAGAACTGGACATAATAGCACTTGAATTCGATAATATATACACTCTACATTTTGATGTGCTGAATAATGAAATTTTATCTAACATTAGTAGAATTATTGAGCAAGAATTTGGGAGATTAGATGTTTTAGTTAATAATGCAGCAGTTTTAAATGGAGGTAATTTTTATGAAACAGATTACAGTTTTGAAAAAATAGAAACCGAAATTTTAACGAACATCGCTTCTCCAGTTAAACTAATAAAATCCTTACTCCCATTATTATCAATACAAAAGCAATCGGTTATTGTAAATATTACTTCGGGTGTAGCTTATATGCCAATGCCTTATTTACCAGTATATTCTGCTACAAAAGCAGCATTGCAATCATTTACATATTCTTTAAGGGCAAATTTAAAAAATACAAATATTAAAGTCTTTGAAGCATTACCTCCACTTGTTGCCACTCAAATGACAGAAAACATGAAAGGTAAGGCAAAGGACATGAAGAAAATAACACCAAATGATTGTGCCAAACAAATCATTAATGGCATTGAAAAAGAAAACCACACAATTCATATTGGCTCATCAAAATCACTTTATTGGGGAAGAAGACTATTCCCAAAATTAGTTCAAAATCAACTTAACAAAATGTAAAATGAGAGTTAT
Organism: Bacteroidia bacterium; assembly: GCA_044344665.1. GTDB lineage: Bacteria > Bacteroidota > Bacteroidia > B-17B0 > Aurantibacillaceae > Aurantibacillus. Next base: position 2,409 of record JBIJCO010000082.1, read on the forward strand.
TTTCCTTTTCATATTGGTACTTTTATCCAATACACATTTAACAGCAATAGAAATGAAGAAACAAATTGTTAAAACAACCATTGGTAACATAGCAGTATTTTCAAAAAAAGTGGATAATACGTGTAAGCTCCCCAAAAATTAGGACTATTTATTAGTAGAAAAAAACTAATAAATTAACCTAATAAAAAATGAAGAAAAAACGATTCAATCCAGATCAAATTGCCAACATTCTAAGAGAATTCGATAA
>JBIJCO010000035.1:0-30899 GCA_044344665.1 Bacteroidia bacterium
TAATCCAACCGTTGATGAGGTGTTTGTAAAATTATCCATCGCAAAAAACAACGGCGTATTTATTCCAAAATTTCCAACATCGCTTGAATACATAAAGAACTTTAGGCTGTCTATATTTCCAAGGGTTGATGTATTAACCCATTGCCAGGTATCAACAATATAGTCTAACGAATTATTTGCAAATCTAAAATCGGCTAAATAAAAACTTACGCTATCATTTATTAAAATACCATTTTTAAAACCCTTAACAGTTACTTTAAAAAAATCAGGATCATTACCGCTAACGCCACCAAATTTTTTAGCAAACGCATCGCCAAGTTTCATAGACTTAAAAGCATAAGTTGTATTGGTAATATAAAAACCCTGAACCGTATTGGATGGTGCAGATAAGTTTATTACTCCGCCATCTTGAGCAACTGCGTACACATTTGAATTATTGTATCCTTTTAATGGTTTTACACCATACAGGTTTGTAAATCCTGCCGTTGCAGAATCATATTTATTTGTATATGAAAAACCACCGCTCCAATAATTACCACCCCACTTATATTGAAACGAAGCCCCAGCCGATTGAAAAGGTAAACTTAATGAATTGCTGTAAGCTGAATTTGGTGATAACGAAAAGTTTTCGAAATCTGCTACCTGTGTTTGAGCTTTATTAGTACTAAAACCAAAAATTAATGTCGTGATAAAAATTATTTTTTTCATAAGTGTTATTTTAGTGTTGTTTTATTTTGAAGCGTTAGTCCTAATTCAAAATTTCTTAAAGGCATTGGTCTACCGGAAACGATTTTGTAATCTGTATTAAATAAATTATTGCATGCTGAAAATAAAATAAATTGAGCATATTTAAATTCAACCGTATAATTTATTCTTACTGATGAAACGTGATAAGGATTTAACCATTGCGAATTGTCGCTTGCAGTAAATCGATAACCTACGTAGTGATTATAAAAACAAATATCGAATTTATTATATGTCACGGAGAAAACTGCATTAGCAGAATATCTGGGTGTATAAATTAATTGCTTATTCAATGAATTATTATTTTCCTGATTAATGTTTTGGGTGGTTGATAAGATATAAGCAGTACCAAAATTTAATTTATAAATCAATTTATTTTTTTTGTATTCAAATCGCCAAGTTGTTTCTGTGCCTCTACTCCAAACCTGCATAAGATTAATTGGCGTCGGATTACCGTTAGCACTAGATGTCCATAAAATCCAATTATTTATTTGACGTGTAAATGCTGCTCCTGAAATATAAATCAGCAGGTTGTTAATTTGATTTTTGTATGCAATAGTGCCATCGTAACTAAATCCTTGCTCGGGTTTTAAATTTATATTTCCTCCTGGCATCCAATACAATTCATTTAAAGTTGGTTGCCTGTAAATTTTTGCAGCGCTTGCCATTAGTAATATTTTCTTAGTAAGGTTAAATTCTGTTGAAACATTTCCGGTAAGTGGCAATTTACCAACGCTTAAATAATCAGCTCTAATTGATAAGTAGGTTAACCATCGATTATTAAAAAAGGTAAATTTATTTCCTGCCAAAAATGATAATCTGGATAAATTTTTTAATGAAATATAATTATTTGAATTGGCTGAATTTGAAGTGTAATTAACACCGAAATTAAATTGGTGTGATTTTCCCCAATTAAAATAATTTTCATTTTCTGCGATAAATGTCTGCGAATTATTTTTAGAAAAATCAGATTTTAAACTATCTGTATAATTTATGTTGTCGTTAAAATATCCAGCACGAATAATTGATTTGTGATTTGGATAAATAACACTCCAATTAGCTGTAACTTTATTAGAGTAATCTTGCTGAAAGATTTTACTTTCTGAAAGATTATTAATTGAAGGTAACCTACGTTTATTATTGTTTAACCAAATAGTTAATGAGATTATTTGTTTTGAGTTAATTAAAAATTTTAACTCGTTCATTATTCCGGCGTAATTGTAAGAGGCATTTTTTTGCTCCTTAATTGATTGTATTTTATCAGAGGTATCGGCGAACAGAAAATTATTTATAGAGTTGATGTTGTATAATTTAAATGAAGAAACAAAACGCTTTTTACTGAAGCTTAAGGATGTTGATGCGTTTTTTAACCCAAAAGAACCTAAGCCATAGCTCAAACTGGTAGTTAACCCTTTTGAAAACAAAAGGTTATTGTTTAGATGTATACTTCCACCTACAGCCCCGCTGCCCCATAAATGAGAAGATCCACCATATTCCAAATTAATGTTATCAAATAAAAAACAAGGTAATAATGCTAAGTCAGATTGGCCCAGCATAGGGTTTTGTATATTAAAACCATTCCATAAAACAGCGGTTTGTGAAGCATTTCCTCCTCTAAAAGACGAGGTGGCTATTGATCCGGGGCCATAATTTTTAATAAAAATGGTGCTGTTTGAGCTTAAAACATCAGCTATTGAATTGAATTTAAATTGACGTTTAATAACTGTATCCAGTTTTTCCGTTTTCTTACCAATTTGCGATAGATCGATTTTTGTTGCGGTAACTTCAACTTTTTGCAAAGAAACAGTATCTTGACAAAAAAGATTATTACTAAATAAAAACAAAAAAACAACAAAGGCTTTAATACAATTAAAACCACAAGCAAATTGCTTATTTTTTATTTTTGCCAATTATCTGAAAATATAATGTTGTTTTAGCCTCACATCCCGAAAGCTTTAAACATTGTGCAAGTGGCAGGTCTTCTGACTTATCCTCACTTAAAACGCCTTCCCGTAAATTACAGTGGCGCGATTGTTTTAAGCTTTAAAGGACTCACAGCAGCGGGTACTATTAGTGATTTTCACACTATTCCCTATTAATCTTTTGTTTAAAAAAGAACCAATTTGCAGTGCTAAGGTATAAATACTATTTAAATTATAGAATTTATTTTTTTCTTTGCATCAATTTAAAAATGGAACATTCACAAAAAATAGAACTAATTAATTATCTGTCGGCATTTATTTCAGATAATAGAAAAAAAAGATTTGATGAAGTTATATCACAAAGAACTGACCACCTAAGAATAGTATTAGAAGATGTGTATCAAGGCCATAATACAAGTGCTATTTTAAGAAGTTGCGATTGTTTTGGAATTCAAAATATTCATTATATAGAAAAAAGAAACCACATTAAAATAAGTGCCGATGTGGATATGGGGAGCAGTAAATGGCTCAATATACATAAACACAAAAATTCCGAGAATAACACTCTTCAAGCTATTTCTGATTTAAAGAGTAAGGGCTACCGCATAGTTGCTACAACACCTCACAAAAATGATTTTACCATTGATAAATTGCCCGTTGATGAAAAATTAGCGCTTGTTTTTGGAACAGAGATTGAAGGAATTTCGGACACTGTTTTTGAACACGCAGATGAATTTGTAAAAATCCCTATGTATGGTTTTACCGAAAGCTTTAATGTTAGTGTTTGCGCTGCCTTGTGCATGTATGAATTAACTAAAAGAATCAGAGAAACCGTACCAAATTATTTACTGACTGAAAACGAAAAAACTGAAATTTACTTTGATTGGCTTGTAAATAGTATTGATTCAAGCGCTGGTTTAATTGAAAATTTTCATAAAAACAAAATAGCCGATAATTTATAAGAGAAACTTATTTTATTCAAGGAAAAAATCTGAAGCTATTCCGTCAGCAAATAAAAGTGATTCTCCTTTTAAAGTATAAACACCGTTATTATTATTAAAGTGAAATTGTTGTTTATCAATCATTTTTAAAAAATGAGATGTTATAGCTTCTCCAAAAAGATTTTCTATTTCACTTAAATCACAGCCCCAAATAGTTCTTAAACGGGTTAAAACATATTCATTATACCTATCTTTTATTGATAATTCCTCTCGTTCAAAATGAATTAAGTTTTGTTCTAATGCTTTTATATATGCGTTGTTGTTTTTTATATTCCACTGTCGCGATAACCCATTAAATGAATGAGCTGAGGGACCAATACCGAGATATTCTTTTTGAAGCCAATAATTACTGTTGTGTTGGGCAAAATAACCACTTTTCCCAAAATTAGAAACTTCGTATTGAATAAAACCAGATTGCTTTAATAACTCGACCATTATTAAAAATTGTTTACTGCTTAAATTTTCATTAACAGCTGGCTCTATACCATTTTCATTTCTACTTCCGAGAACTGTTTTATTTTCGATAGTTAAATTATAAGAAGAAATATGTTGGGTTTTTAAATTAACTGCCTTTTTCAGTGTTTCTTGCCAAGAATCTATGGTTTGAAACTTACTCCCATAAATTAAATCAATTGTAATGTTACTAAAACCGGTATCTTGAGCCAATAAAACAGAATTAACGGACTGCTTTGCTTCATGAGCCCTATTCATCCATTTTAATTCCTCATCATTAAAACTTTGTATTCCTATACTTAACCTATTAATACCGAATTTTTTCCACGCGTCTAAATTTTTTTTAGAAACGTCGTCCGGATTTACTTCAAAGGTTATTTCTGTGAGATTATCAAACTCGAAATACCTATGTAATGAATCAAATAACAAGTCTAACTCATTAATACTTAACAAACTTGGAGTACCTCCGCCGAAATAAATACTATTTAACTTTTTATTTTTCAAATAGTTAAACCTCAAGCTTAACTCTTTAACAAAAGACTTAATCATTAAATCTTTATTCTTTACACTTATGCTAAAATGAAAATCACAATAATTGCAGGCTTGTTTACAAAAAGGAATATGTATATACAACCCAGACAATATTAATTCATTTAATAAGTAATTTCAAAGAAAGCTTAAATCTATCACTTAATAAAATTTAAAATCGAACAAGTTTCATATAAATATTTTAATTTTTTAACGATTTGTATAATATTTATTATATTAGTAGCCTATTTAATCATAATTCAGACTATGAAAAACACTACTAAGTTCACTTTAACCGCGGCAATCTTAATCATTTTTGTTGCGAATTCTTTCTCTCAAAAACTATTAAAAAAGGCAGATGCTGCTTTTGAAGCTCGTCAATATGATAATGCAATAAATATGTATAAGCAAGCTTATGCAAGTGCTTCTAAAGACAAAAAATCTGGGATCATGTATAAATCTGGCTATGCAGCTCAAAGAATAAATAAATATAAAGAAGCAGAAACATTTTATCAAAAAGCAATTGCCGCTAATTATGATGACCCATCTGTTTATTTGCATCTTGCAGAAGTATTAAAAAATCAAATGAAATATCCTGAAGCTATTATACAATATAACAATTATAAAGCTAAAGGAGGCGATGCAAAAAAAGCGGATATTGGTGTTAAATCATGTGAACTAGCTCAACAATGGAAGGATGCGCCTCAAAGATATAAAGTTGAAAACATGTCACTGATTAACTCTAAGGAAAGTGATTATTCACCCAGCTTTAGTGATAAAAAATACCAAACATTAGTGATTACTTCAAGAAGAGAAGGTGGGTTAGGATCTTCTGAAATTAACTTGGGTTCTAACCACTCAGATTTATACGAAACAAAAATTGATAAAAACGGAAAATGGTCAACTCCTTTTATTCTTCCACCAGCCGTTTCTTCTCCTGTTAACGAAGGCCAAGGATGGGTAAGTAAGAAAGGTGATATGATTTTCTTTACACGTTGTCCTGAAGAAAAAAATATTCAAGCAAAATGCGGATTGTACATGGCAAAAAAACAAGGTAGCACTTGGGGTGTAGCTACAAGATTACCATTTTGTAATGATAGCGTCCAATTCGGTCATCCAACATTATCTGCAGATGGAAAAGTTTTATATTTTACATCAAGGATGTCTGGTGGCTATGGTGGTTTAGATATTTGGAAATGTACTTATGATGCAAAAGCTAATGTTTGGGGGCAACCTATTAATGCAGGTCCAGCAATAAACACTGAGGGCAACGAAATGTATCCAACAATTTCAGATGACGGTAAAAAATTATATTTCTCTTCAGATACTCACCCTGGTATGGGAGGTTTAGATATTTTTGTAGCCGAAGCCGGAGCTGATGGTAAATTTAACAAAGCTGTTGAAAATATGAAATACCCTATTAACTCTTCATTTGATGATTTCGGAATTATTTTTGAGGGCAAAAAGCAAAGAGGATACTTTACAAGTAATCGTGAAGGAGGAAAAGGAAGTGATGATATCTATAGCTTTAATTTACCACCATTAAACTTTAACGTAAAAGGTATGGCTTTAAGTAAAGGTGATGACAGAACTGGTGCAGGAAGAGGAGAAGCTGTAGAATTAGTAAATGTAAAAATTATTGGAAGCGATGGTTCTATTAATGAGTTTAAAACAACCAAAGATGGTAACTATAATTTCAAATTAAAAGAAAGAACTACTTATACAATAACCACAATAACAGATAAATCAACAAAATCCGTTTCTTTCACTAAAGGTTATTTGGCATCGAAAGATCAACGTGTTTTAAGCACAGTAGGGGTTGATAAATCAAAAGATTTTATTGCTGACTTCGAATTATCTCCTGTAGTTCCATTTATTCGTATGCCTCAAATTTTATATGAATTAGGTAAAGCTGATCTATTACCTCAATCAAAAGATTCTCTATCTTTTTTATATCAGACATTAGTTGACAATCCATCAATTGTAATTGAATTAAATTCACACACAGATAGTCGCGGTGATGCAGCAAAAAACCAAGAACTTTCACAGGCAAGAGCTCAATCTTGTGTTGACTATTTAGTAACTGAAAAGAAAATTAATCCTGCTCGAATTCAAGCTAAAGGTTATGGGAAAACTCAATTGCTAATTACTGATGATGTTATTGAAAAAGCAAAAACTAAAGAAGAGAAAGAAGCTTTACATGCATTAAACAGAAGAACAGCTTTCAAAATATTGAATTGGGATTTTGTTGATCCTAATGCGCCTAAAACCCCTGAAAAAGGTAAAGATGTAAAAAAAGCTTCTGAAGACGAAGACGAAGAATAATTGTTTACAGAATAGTATTAAAAGGCTACAAAATTTTGTAGCCTTTTTTTTGATGTTTAAATTCTAATTATTTCATTATTAAGTTTGAATAATTTTGTTGTTTATAAATCTAGTGCCGGTAGCGGTAAAACTTTTACTTTGGTAAAAGAATATCTAAAATTATCATTAGCTGACCCAAAAAAATTAAATGTAAATTATAAAAGAGTTCTAGCGGTAACCTTTACTAATAAAGCTGCCGCCGAAATGAAGCAAAGAATTTTAAACGCATTAAATGACATTTCAAATAAAACTAATTTACCATTTATTGGAGAGGAACTTCTTAAAGAGTTAAACATTGAATCATCAGAATTAAAGCACCGATCAAATATTTTATTAAGTCAAATTCTTCATCACTACTCAGATTTTTCAATTGGTACAATTGATAGTTTTACACATAAAATTGTAAAAACGTTTGCTTTCGATTTAAAACTACCGGTAAATTTTAATTTGGAAATGGATGTAGAAAACTTTTATAATAAAGTTATTTCCACACTTATTTCACAGATAGGAGAAGATGAGTATACCAGTAAACTGCTAAAAGAATTTGTTTTAACAAAAGCCGAGGAAAATACAAGTTGGGATCCTGAAAAAAAAATAAAAGAATTTTCAAAACTATTACAAAAAGAAAATTCTAATGAGTACATATTAAAATTAAAAACGCTTACTAAGGAGGACTTGGAGACCGTAAGAAAAGATTTGGTGGCTTTTATTAATTCTTATAATACTTTTCTTAAAACCGAAGCTAATAAAGCGATAAACCTTATTACTTCAAATAATTTAAATGATAACGATTTTAATTATAAAACCTCTGGGCCTCAAAATTTTTTCAAAAAATGCTCAAATAAGACAGTAAGCATAACTGATATCCAAGACAATAGTAGAATAATTGAAACTGTTGAAAAAAACAAATGGTCTGGTAACAATGACAAAAAAAGCATTGTCGATAAAATAAGTCTATCCTTAACTGAAATCGCTAAAACATTAATTGATTTTATTAAACAACAACATGGCTACTATAATTTATGTAAAATATTAAGCAATCAAATTTATCCCCTCCTCCTGCTTAAAAAAATTGAAGAAATTAGCGATGAAAAAAAACAAGAAGAACGTTTAGTTTTTATTAGTGAGTTCAATAAAAATATTTTTAATTTAATTAATAATGAACCAACGCCTTTTATTTACGAAAGATTAGGCGAAAAATACAGACACTATTTATTAGATGAGTTTCAAGACACAAGCTCGCTTCAATGGCATAATATACTTCCTTTAATAGACAATTCGTTGTCAAATGGCTGGTATAATTTAATTGTTGGCGACGGAAAACAAAGTATTTACAGATGGAGAAACGCCAACGTCAATCAATTTGTTAATTTACCGCAAATAGAAAATACAGAAAACAATTTTATACTTAATGAAAGACGAGATAATTTAGTCAGAAATTTCGAGGAAAATTTTCTAAGCACAAACTACCGAAGTTTAAAAACAATTATTGAATTTAATAACGATTTCTTCGATAAACTCTCTGACGAACTGTTAAGCAATTCTCACAAAAAAATTTATGAAAAACAAAAACAAGAAATAAAAAATGAAGGTATAGGTCTTGTTACATTTCATACAGGAAAAGTAAATACAGATGAACTCGAATCTCTAAACTTTAAATTAATTTTAGAACATATACAAAAAGCCCTCAAATCTAATTTTGAGTATAAGGACATTTGCATTATTGTAAGAAGAAATACAGAAGGAAACAATATCGCATCCTTTTTAATGAATTGTAAAATACCAATAGTATCTTCTGATTCCTTGTTATTAAAAAACAATATTGAAATAAATACTATTGTTAGTTATTTAAAATATCTTTCAAATCAAAAAGATATCATTAGTGCTGCTGGCATTTTAAATTATCTTTTACAAACAAAACAAATAACAAATAAAGAATTTACAGAAGGCACTATTAAGCTCACAACAAATAAGTCATTGTCAGAAATACTTAATGATTTTAACATATTCCTTCCTGCAGATAACTTGTCACTTAACAATATCTTCGATCATTGTCTTACTATTATTAACTCAATCTCATTAAATATTAATGGATACCCTTACATCAGATTTTTTTTAGATGAGGTAAATGAATATTTAGTCACAAGAGATTCTAATATTTCTGCTTTTTGCGAATGGTGGGAAATAAGAAGCAAGAAAGCTTCGCTAATAATTCCTGAAAATACAAACGCAGTTAAAATTATGACAATTCACGCTAGTAAAGGGCTTGAATTTCCTGTTGTAATCTTACCATTTTGTAACGGAAAATATTTTAGAGCTAATGATAATTGGGTAACATTAAAAAATGAACAAATAAAATTACCTGTTGCCGCTATTAGCATAACTAGCAATATTAAAAATGCAGGGCTTGAACAAGAATTTAATATCGAAGAACAAGAACAAATTCTGGATAATTTAAACTTGCTTTATGTTGCGTTTACCAGAGCTGTAGAAAGACTGCATATCATCTCTGCATTTTCTCAAAACAACAAAACATTAATTAGTAATTGGATAGAAAAATATTTAATTAATAATTTAACTCCTAAAAGTTTAAATTATTTTGAAATTGGTCAAGCAAACACCAAACAAATTTACCACACTGATAAAACTTTAAACTCTTTTATACTAAATCCTCTAAAATTTAATCCGCTATCAAATGTCATTAAAATAAAGGCGTCGCATTTATTAAATAGTAAGGATTCAATTAATGCCATAGAAAATGGAATAATTATACATTGGATATTATCAAAAATTAAAAATCATCTCGAAATAAACGAAGGAATCCAACTTGCACTTATTAATGGCATAATTACTCCCGATAACATATCTCAAATTAAAGAAAAAATCGAAAATTTAATAAATCACCCTGATTTAATAAACTATTTCTGTCCCAATAAGGTTTACAAAATAGAATCTGAAATCGCAACTGTTAACGGAGAAATTTTAAGGCCTGACAGAATAATTATTGAAGAAAATATTACAACTATTATAGACTATAAAACCGGGAAAGTAAACAACGAAAAATATTTTAAGCAATTAAAGCAATATCAAGATGCACTCTATTGTATTGGCTATAAAAAAGTAAAAAGCATGTTGGTATACATTGATAAGGTTGAAGTTTTTACGTTAAATTAATTATATTAGCGGTCAATAAAAATCATCAAAACTCAACCCTAATTATTGATACTTTTTACAAATCAGAATTTACACCATAATAAACTAAACCATGATAAAAAAAATAATCGTTACCGTTTTAACTTTTCAAGTGTTAAATTTCTTTTCTCAGAAAGCCGGAATTAATTTTTCATACATAGATTCAAGTGCTAGTCCCCAAAATGATTTTTACAAATTTTGCAATGGAAAATGGGAAAAAAACTTTATTCTCCCTGAAAGCGATGCCAGATATGGAAGTTTTAATGAAATAAATAATAACAACCTAAAACACATTAAAACTATTTTAGACAACGCCTCAAAAAACACTGCTGCAACTCCTAACTCTGAGGCACAAAAACTCAGAGATTTTTATAATACTGCAATAGATTCTAACAAAGCCGATAAATTAGGATATACACCAATTAAAAATCAATTATCAGAAATTGATAAAATAAAAAACGTAAATGATATTATTTCCTTAAAGTCAAAATTTGATTTTGATGGTATAACATTATTTTTTGGAGGCTATGTTTCTGTTGATGCAAAAAACAGTAAAAAAAATGTATATGGCATATCTCAAGCTGGTTTAGGATTGGGTGACAGAGATTATTATTATGGGCCGCAATTTGAAAACATAAGACAAGAATATATAAATTATTTGTCGGCTTTATTTACATTGATAGATACAGATAAAAAAATTGCAGACAATAATGCAAAAAGTGTCTTTGAATTTGAAAAAAGTTTAGCCAATAAGGCATTAACTAGAGTTCAAATGAGAGACCCTGAAAAATTATATAACATATACACTGCACCTAAACTCAAAACACTTACTCCTAATATTGATTGGAATACTTATTTTAAACTTAAAAACCTTACCCAACCAGATACCATAATTATTTCAACAGTTGATTACATTGAGAAACTGGATAGTATAATAAAAACAGCGTCTATAGATATATTAAAACTCTATGCAAAAGCTCAATTGTTAATGGAGTCTGCACCGTATCTCTCAGAAAAATTTGTTAATGTTCATTTTAATTTCAGAGGGAAAGTACTCAGCGGTTCAAAAAAAATGAAACCACGTTGGCAGAGAGTTCAAAATGTTATGAACGAAATTATGGGTGATATTGTTTCTGCTGAATTTGTAAAAGCTCATTTTACGCCCAAAGCAAAAGCAAAAGTCAATTCTTTAATTGATAATTTAATAATTGCTTATCGCGAAAGAATAAGCTCAAGAGATTGGATGGATGAAGAAACAAAAAAACAAGCCAACAGAAAACTTGATTTACTAATTAGAAAAGTTGGTTATCCTGATAAATGGAAAGATTACTCTAAACTTACTATCTCAACAGATAATTATTGGGCAAATTATAATCGTGGGGTAAAAAATGCAGTATTAGAAAACATTGAAGATTTAAAAAAACCTGTTGACAGAACAAAATGGCAAATGACCCCAGTTACTGTTAACGCATATTATGATCCAACTACAAACGAAATAACGTTTCCTGCAGCAATTTTACAACCGCCATTTTTTGATGCAGAAGCCGAAGACGCGGCAAATTATGGAACTATGGGTGCTATCATCGGTCATGAATTAACTCATGGTTTTGACGATCAAGGGGCTCAATTTGATGCTGATGGCAATATGAAAATGTGGTGGACAGATAAAGATTATGAAAATTTCAAAGCTAAAACCGTAGGAATAGTAAATCAATTTAACAGTTATGTTGCTATTGACACACTTAAAGTAAATGGCGAAATGACACAAGGTGAAAATATTGCAGACTTAGGTGGATTAACAATGGCCTACTATGCTTATAAAAATTCTTTAAAAGGAAAAAATTCCTTAAAAATAGGTGGTTTTTCAGGTGAACAACGTTTTTTTATTGCTTGGGCTCAAGGCTGGAAAAGTGTTTGCAGAGATGCTGAATTAAAAAGGCTGTTAACCGTAGATTATCACTCACCAGCCTATTTTAGAGCTTTTGCACCACTCAGTAATCTAAGAGAATTTTACGATGCATTTAATGTAAAAGAAGGTGATAAAATGTTTACGCCCGATAAAAAACGCGTTGAAATTTGGTAAAACATCTTCATATTTTTTTTTATCTATTTTTATTCCCGTTTTTAATTCATGCACAACTTAACCGAGTAGTTGAAGATTGGAAAAACGATAAGGAACTTAAAAACGCTTCAATCAGTTTTTGCGTACTTGATGTTAATACTTCCGGTGTGATTTTAGAACAAAATTCGCATCAATCTTTAATTCCGGCAAGCACCTTAAAAGTTGTTACTACATCTGCTGCCCTTGGAATTTTAGGTGAAGATTTTCGCTACGAAACCAAGATTTTTTATACCGGTAGTCTTAATAAAAAAACAGGTGTATTGGATGGAAATATTATAATTTTTGGCAGTGGCGATCCTACACTACAGTCTGAGTATTTTTCAAATGATAGCTCGTTAATTACTGACAAATGGGCCTTAGTTATTAAAAATAAAGGAATAAAAGAAATAAAAGGAAGTATAATAGGTGATGCTGCCTGCTTCGAAAGAACAATTCCTGATGACTGGATTTGGTCTGATATTAATAATTATTTTGGTACATCTCCATGCGGTTTATCTTTCATGGATAATAAATTTAAAATACTGTTTACAAGTAAAAACTCAGGCGAACCCGCTATTATAAAAAGTACAACTCCTATTTATTTGAATAATCCTTACATCATTACTTCTAACGTCATTTCAAACGGTACCGAAGATGAAGCATTCGTTTATGGCAATCCTTTTTCATTTACTAAAAATGTTACGGGTAAAATTCCTCCGAATAAAATAAATTACAAAATAGAAGCTTCCCTTCCTGACCCTGCCTTACTTTGTGCGGAAAAATTATTTTTATCGCTTCAAAAAATAGGAGTTACTTGTAATGAAAATTCAATAAAATCAAATTTTCTGAAAAACAACAACATAGGCTCTCAGCAATTAATACATTCACATTTATCGCCTCCTCTTAACAAAATTATTTATTTTACAAATCAGCACAGCAACAATTTATTTTGCGAATCACTATTATTAACCCTTGGTAACGGAAATATTATTAATGGAATTAACGCTGTTAAAACATACTGGCAAAAACGAGGCTTAGACATAAATGAATTGTTTATGGCAGATGGTAGTGGTTTAAGCAGAGCAAATACAATAACTAGCTCTTTTCAAGCTAAACTATTATCTAAAATTTTTCGGGACAGCACAAATTGTAAGTCTTTTATAAAATCTCTTCCCTCGGCTGGTAAGTCCGGAAGTATGTCCAGCATAGGGAAAGGAAAATATATTGAAAATAACATGTGCGCTAAAACTGGTTACATTAAACGGGTAAGAGGATATTGTGGATTTGTAAAGTCAAGATCAGGAAAAAACATAGCTTTTTCTTTATTATTCAACAACTTTAATTGTTCGCCTTTATCCGCCAAGTTAAAAATGGAAAAATTTTTAATTGAGCTCGGAGAATTGTAATTTAAAACGCAAACAAAAAATATAAATTTATTTTCATATGAAATACCTTATTAAAAACGCTACACTTGTAAACGAAGGTGAAATTAACTGTTACGATGTTTTAATTGAAGATGGTATTATCTCAAAAATTGACAGAGAAATTGATACTCCAAAAAATGTTATTGAAATAAACGCACAAGGATTATACTTACTTCCGGGAGCAATTGATGATCAGGTTCATTTCCGCGAACCAGGCTTAACTCATAAAGGAGAAATATATACCGAAGCAAAAGCTGCTGTTGCAGGTGGAGTTACGTCATACATGGAAATGCCAAACACAAATCCGCAAGCAGTTACCATAGAAGAACTTGAAAAAAAATATCAAAAAGCTTCGTTGCGATCCCTTGCAAATTACTCTTTTTTTATGGGGGGTACCAACCAAAATTTAGAAGAAACTTTAAAAGTAGATTATTCAAAAGTTTGCGGATTAAAGATTTTCATGGGGAGCTCTACGGGCGATATGTTAGTTGATCATCAAGAAATACTTGAAGGATTTTTCTCAAAAACTAATGCATTAATTGCTACACACTGCGAATTTGACCCTATGATTAAAGAAAATCAAAAACGCATTATTGAACAATACGGAGAAGATCTGCCTCCATATTTTCATCCAATTATTCGTAACGAAGAAGCTTGTTTTAAATCTTCATCAATGGCAGTTGAAATGGCTAAAAAATATAATACGCGATTACATATTTTACACATTTCTTCCGCAAAAGAGTTGGCTCTATTTTCAAATAAAATACCTTTAAAACAAAAAAGAATTACGGCAGAAGCATGCATACATCACCTATGGTTTTGTGATGAAGACTATAAAACAAAAGGAAACTATATAAAATGGAATCCCTCTGTTAAAACCGCGTTTGACAGAGATAAACTATTTGAAGCAGTCTTAAACGACACAATAGATGTAATTGCTACTGACCATGCTCCTCACACTATTGAAGAAAAAGAATTACCTTATTTAAAAGCCCCGAGCGGAGGGCCACTTGTTCAACACAGCATTTTAGCTATGCTTGAATTTTACCACACGAAAAAAATTTCTTTAAATAAAATTGTAGAGAAAATGAGCCATAATGTTGCCGATTTATTTAGAATTGAAAAAAGAGGTTATATACGCGAAGGCTATTTTGCTGATTTGGTTCTTGTAAATTTAAACAAACCACAAACCGTTACCAAAGAAAATATATTATATAAATGCGGATGGAGCCCATTCGAAGGTTATACCTTTAAAAGCAGTATTGAAAAAACATTTGTTAATGGTAATCTGGTATACGATAATGGCAAATTTGACGAGTCTGTTTTTGGAAATAGATTAACTTTTAATATCTAAGCATGATTCCCGCCGATATTTTACAATCAGTTATTTTAACAGCAAAAAAAGCAGGTGCTTTTATTAAAAACGAAAGGAAAAATTTCACTTCAGATAAAATTGAAATTAAAGGTTTAAATGATTTAGTTAGTTATGTTGACAAAACATCTGAAGAACTTATTGTAAATGATTTGTATAAAGTTTTTCCTGAGGCAGGCTTTTTGGTTGAAGAAAACACGCGATCAGAAAAAAAAGAATATAACTGGATTGTTGACCCTCTTGACGGAACAACAAATTTTATTCACGGTATTAATTGTTATGCCGTAAGCATTGCCTTAGAGAATAAGGGCGAAATTATTTTAGGGGTTGTTTATGAAATATGTAATGACGAATGCTTCTATGCTTATAAAGGGGGCGGAGCATTCTTAAATGGTAAACCTATTAATGTTTCTGAAAACAACCATTTAAAAGATTGCCTCATTGCAACAGGTTTCCCAATTCATAATTTCGAAAACATTAATCCATACCTAAAAACACTTGAGTCGTTAATGAAAACAACCCATGGTATAAGAAGAATGGGTGCCGCTGCAGCCGATCTTTGTTTTTTGGCCTGCGGCAGAGTGGATGCTTTTTTTGAATATAATTTAAAGCCTTGGGATGTGGCCGCCGGAGGCTTAATTGTTAAGGAAGCCGGTGGTAAAATAAGTGATTTTAAAAAAGGAAATAATTGGCTTTATGGAAAAGAAATTATTGCCTGCAACAAATTTGTTTTCGAAGAGTTTTCGTCATTAATTTTTAGTTGTTTCGGGTTTAAAACCTGAATTTTATTTAAATAAAAAATATTTAAACTCAAAGTATTTTTTTATATTTAATGCATAATTTTATAATACTTTTTTAACAAAAAAATTCATGAAACACTTTTTATTATTTTTAACATTAGTGATTTTTTTTTCTAAGTCTCTACAATCTCAAACTACTAATACTTCTTCTTGGAGAGAAACAGAAAGAGATTCTATGGCAAATGCCTTTAAGTTTTACGAAGAAAAAAAATTCTCAAAAGCCTTGCCTTATTATGAAAACATTTATAATAACCACCCAAATGAAGTTTTCGTAAAATACATGTATGGCATTTCGTTACTAAATAATTGTAATAAATTTGAATATGCCTTAAAAATGCTTCAGGATGTTTACGAAGAGAATCCTGAAATAGACTATATTGAATTAGATCTTTCTAAAGCCTTGTTTTTTAATTATAAGTTTGATGATGCTACCAAAATGATGGATCGATATATCGCAAATAAACGCACAACAGTGGAAAATAAATCAAACGCCGAACTATTAAAAAAGCATATATTGAATGCAAAATTTTATCATGCTAAGCCAACTAGCATGAGTGTATCTAATTTTGGAACAACTTTTAATACTCCAGACAACGAATTCTCTCCCCTTATTTCCGCTGATGAGTCGGTTTTAATTTATTCTCATAATGGTGAAAAAAGTAAAAAGGCTAACAACAGTGACTCCACATTAAATACAAACTCTAACAATGTTAATTTTAATTCTGATATGTTTATGTCAGTCAAAATTAATGACCAGCTACAATCGCCTCTACCAATTGAAAACTTGAACACTACAGACGAAGAAATGGCTGTAGGCTTAAGTCAAGACGCTCAAGTTTTATTTACACACAAATACGATACTTCTGGTAACGGCGACATATATGAAAGCAGATTTAATGGTTCAACTTATTCATCTGTTTCAAAATTAAGAGGTACAGTTAATACAAATTCATACGAAGGACATTGCTCGCTTTCACCTGATGGTAAACTATTATATTTTTCCAGCAACAGACCCGGAGGATTTGGAGGAAAAGATATTTACAAAGCTGTTTTAATGCCCGATTCAACTTGGGGTGATGTTGTAAATATGGGCGATTCAATAAATACTATTTATGATGAGGATTTCCCTTTTATACATTATGACGGCTCAACTTTATATTTCAGTTCTAACTCTCAAAAAAGTTGTGGAGGTTTTGATGTTTTCAAATCCAACATAGACCAAAACAATAATACGATTATCCGCACTGAAAACATGGGCTTCCCATTAAACTCTCCATTTGACGATGTTAATTTTGTACTAGCATCAAACGGCTTAAAAGGTTATCTAAATTGCTTTAAACCTGGAGGACAAGGCTTAAATGATATTTACATCGTTGAAATAGGCAATGACACGAAAAAACCATTACTATATTCTATCAAAGGGAATGTAACATATAATGAGTCTCCTATTGAAGCAACTATTAAAATTGAAATTACTTCAAAAGGCAATATGTTATTTAACACAATTAAAACAGTTGCAGCAACTGGAAATTATATTGTTAGTCTACCTTTAGGTCAGTCTTATAAATTAACTTTTACTTGTAAAAATCAAAATCCTAGAAGCTTTGACTATAACGCCTCTGAAATTACTGATTATCAAGAAATAATCAATAATATAAAATTTGGCGGAAATACCGATTCTTTGAATTACTTATCGGATAAAGGCAATACTAATACCTCAGCAACCAATAAATTATCTAAGGAAGCAGATAAAGCTGCTATTACTTTATTGCAGAAAAAAATAAGTAGATATGCAGCCACTTATGGAAAAATTTCCGCAGATGGATTAGCTTTTAAAGTGCAGATTTCTGCAATCAAAGTTTTTGATAAGAGTAAATTCAAACACCTTAAGCGTTTAGGCAAGATTGAAGCCGATAAGTTTAATGATGATATTTTCAGGGTAACAAGTAATGGTAAATTTAAAACTTTAGAAAAAGCCTGGGAACACAACAAAAAAGTAATTCAGGCAGGTCAAACCGATGCTTTTGTTACTGTATATTATCAAGGCAAACGCGTGAGCTTTGAGGAGTTGATAAAAATGGGTATTTATAAATAATACCAAATATGTTTAATTTATTTTTTCTCAAATAATAGCATTGCCCATTCATTCTCATGTTTGCTTAAACTAAATTTAAAATTTAGCATTTCTGCTACTTCAACTAATTCAGCAATATCTGTTTTGAAAAATCCACTTAAAAACAATTTACCTTTTGAAGCGAGCTTTTCTGAATAAACGGGCAAATGTCTTTTTAAAATATTTTTATTAATGTTAGCAATTATTATATCAAATAACGGGCTCTGACCTATTAATTCAACATCTCCGTTTTTAACAATTATATCATTACAATTATTTGAAGAACAATTTTCTATACTATTCTCAACGCACCATTCATCGATATCAATTGCTGTAATATCTTTACTCCCTAAAAAATTTGCGAATATGGCTAATATGCCTGTACCGCAGCCCATATCCAATACTCGCTTATTATTAAAATCGGTTTCAAACATTGCCTTACAAACCAATCTTGTTGTTTGATGATGACCAGTACCAAAACTCATTTTTGGCATAATTATAATTTCATGTTGGGCAGTCTTATTTTTTTTGTGAAAAGGAGCACGTATGCATAAAAAATCATCTACCAAAACAGGTTCAAAATTTTTTTCCCATTCAGCATTCCAATTAGTTAGAGGCACCTTAATAATCTCATAACTGAATGTAAAATCATCAAAAATAAGATTATCTAATTCTACTTCAGTTGCATTCTCTTCCTTTATGTAAGCAGAAAAACCCAATTCATTAAAATCAAAACTTTCAAAACCAAAATCAGAAATCCAAGCCATTAATATTTCTGAACCCGGCTCGCTTGGACTTACAGTAAATTGATAATTTAAATAATTCATTAATTGTTTTTTAAAAAGACAACATTATTTTACAAAACTCATCTGCTTTCAAACTAGCTCCACCAATTAATCCTCCATCAATATCATTACATGAAAATAATTCTTTTGCGTTTTTGGAGTTACAACTTCCACCATACAAAATATTAATTTTTTCTGCGGCCTTTGCTGAAAAATTTTTATTTATAACACTACGGATATGTGCATGCATTTCCTGAGCCTGATCAGGTGTTGCAGTTTCTCCTGTGCCTATAGCCCAAACAGGTTCGTATGCTATATAAATTTTCTCTAAATCTAACTCGTTAAAATTATTAAGCACATGTTCCAATTGCGCTCTAACCACATCAAAATGTAAAGCATTTTTTCTTTCTTCTAATTGTTCACCCACACAATAAACTATGCGTAAATTATGATTTAAAGCGTGTTTTATTTTCAAAATCAATTGGCCATCAGTTTCTTTAAAATATAATCTTCGCTCGCTATGACCAATTAAAACATAGCTACAACCAATGCTATTTATCATATTGGCAGAAACTTCGCCTGTATATGCACCACTTATATGTTCGCTACAATTTTGAGCACCTATAAAAAAATTAGATTCATTCTTTGTAATCTCACAAGCGCTTTGTAAAAAGGGAAATGGTGGAAAAATAATCTTTTCCACGTTAATTAATGTTTTTGAGGCGGTAAATACATTATTTATTAATGCTATTGCCTCATTATAATCCGTATTCATTTTCCAATTTCCTGCAACTATTTTTTTTCTACTCATAAATTATTTATTTTATTCTAACGCGAGGATCTAAAACACCATAAATGATATCTACAACGATATTAATTATGACAAATATGACAGCAAAAATTATAGTTGCTCCCATAACCACAGGCAAATCATTTTTACTCAACGCCTCAACAACCTCAAAGCCTATACCCTTCCAGCTAAAAATTTTTTCCACAAAAACAGCACCTGCCATTAAACTTGCAAACCAACCTGAAATGGCAGTGATTACAGGATTTAATGCGTTTTTTAACGCGTGTTTAAATATAATTTTACGATTGCTTAATCCTTTTGCTTTAGCTGTTCTAATAAAATCTTGCGAAAGCACATCTAATAAAGAACTTCTGGTTAACTGAATTATAATACTTAAGGGCCTAATACCTAGAGTAACGGCAGGCAAAATTAAATTTTTTATTTTTAAAGTTTCACCTTCCCATACATCTATATCATACAAGCTTCCCGAAGGTAACAATCCGGTATATGAAGTAAGAACATAACCAAACAACCAGGCAACTATCAATCCTACTAAAAAAGATGGTGCACTCATTCCAAATACTGTGGCCAAAATAAAAATCAAACGATCTAAAAATGAATTTTTATACATAGCGGTTATTACGCCAAATATTATTCCAAAAAAAGAAGCAATTAAAATTGCAGAAAATGCCAGCAATGCGGTTTCAGGTAAAGTATCTTTAATTATTTCTGAAACATTCCGCTTGGTAATATAGCTCCTTCTTAAATATGGCCATTTTAAAACAAAGGCTTTGTTTTTGTTTAAGGTAAATAATGGTGTCCATTCATACTTTTCTGGATTTAAATACCATAAACTATTTTTGTTTTTATAATTATGCACTGATATTGGCGAAAGGTCATTTAGATAATGAAGGTACTGAACAACAATTGGCTTATCAGTACCTAAATCGTGATGGACAGCCTCAATAGCTTTTTCATTTGCGCGCTGTCCTAAAATAATAGTTGCGGGATCTCCTGGTAAAACATTAAATAAAAAGAATATTACAGTGACAACACCAAAGAGCACCAAAACGCCATAAAAAAATTTTGAAAGGATGTATTTTACCACAATTTAAAATGTACAAGCACTAAGATAAATATTTATATTTATGAATAGAAAATCATTTTTATATAACCTGCTTTTATAAAATTAAACGTAATGCCTTTTTGAAAACAATAAAGTATACATACATCTTCTTACTTCTTCTTTTTTTTAACTCCGAACTATTTGCGCAAAAAGTTGGCTTAGTGCTAAGTGGTGGCGGTGCAAGCGGACTATCTCACATTGGTGTTTTAAAAGCTTTAGAAGAAAACGGAATTCCAATAAACTATATAACAGGAACATCTATTGGAAGTTTAATTGGTGCCTACTATTCAATAGGATATACACCAGGCGAAATTGAAAGCATAGTAAAATCTACTTTTTTTAAAAGTGTTACCAAGGGCGATATTCCGGTAAAATATGAGTACATGGTAAAAAAACGTGAAGATTATGCCTCTTGGTTAACATTTAAACTAGATTTTAAAAATAATTATCTGAAAAATTTACCTACAAACATTATTAATTCAATACCTATAGATTATTATTTAATGGAAACATTTTGTGGTGTCTCAAATTCTGTTAATAACAATTTTGATAGTCTTTTTGTGCCATTTAGATGCATTGCCTCTGATGTGGAAAATAAACAAGCCGTAATATTTGGAAGCGGAGACTTATCAAGTTCAGTTAGAGCGAGCATGAGTTATCCATTTTACTTGCGACCAATTTCTATTAATGGCAAGTTACTTTTTGATGGTGGATTGTATAACAATTTTCCAACAGATGTTATGACCAAGGATTTTAAACCTGATTTTATTATTGGATCAAATGTTGCAGAAAAAAATTTACCGCCTAATGACGATGATCTTTATTTACAATTAAGAAACTTATTGATGACACAGTCAAACATCAATCCAATTAATGAAAAAGGAATTTTAATTGAACCCTGGAGTGATGTGAGTGTTTTTAATTTTGATAATGCTCAACGACTTATAGATAGTGGTTATGCTGCAACAATTAGAATAATTCCAAAAATTAAAAACCAGATAAATAAACAAGTTTTTGCATCAGAATTAAACGCAAAAAGAACTTCATTCAAAAATTATCAAAAACTCGATAGCATTACTTATAATAAATTAGAGATTGTTGGATATAACAAAAATCAATCAAAATTTATTTCAAAATCTTTATTTTACAAAGAAAAAAAATTCACAATTAACCAATTAAAAAAACGATACTTCCGTTTAGCCGGTGACGACAAAATAAAAAACATTTTTCCTGTATCAACTATTGACAGTACTACAAAAAAATACACACTCAAATTATACGGTAAAAAAGAAAAACCTTTTTATTTTGATGCAGGAGCTATCATTTCGAACAGACCCATCAGCGAGGCTTTTATTGGTGTTCAATACAATCATTTAGGCAAAATAGGAACCAGCTTTTATGCAAATGGTTATTTAGGAAAATTATATTCAGGTACACATACACATTTACGCTTCGATTTTCCGGGCAAATTACCGGTATACCTTGAACCATCTTTTACATATTCGCGATGGGATTATTATAGCAGCAGTATTTTATTTTATGATTTTTTAAAACCAGCCTACCTTATTCAAGAGGATAAATTTGGTGAACTTAAAATTGGTGTGCCTGTTGGAAATATTTCACAAGGCAATTTAGCTATAGGTTATACAGAATGGACCAACCAATATTATCAATCTGAAAATTTTACTCGCCTCGACACAACAGATAAAACTTATTTTGATTACGGCTATTTGCAAGCTAATTATACCATTAATACATTAAATAGAAAAATGTATGCCAATGAAGGTACTTTTTTAAATGCGAGGGCCCGGTATTTAAAAGGCCGTGAAAGTCATATCCCCGGGAATACAAGCATTGATACACTTACGTTTAAAAACATTGAACAACCTGCTTGGCTACAATTAAAAATAACATTTGACAGTTATATTAAAACATTTAAAAAATTTAAAATTGGAATATATGCCGAGGGTGTTTACTCAACACAAAGTTTTTTTAGTAATTATCAAGCAACTATTTTATCTGCCCCCGCGTTTAATCCAACACCAGAAAGTCAAACGTTTTTTATTGATGCGTATAGAGCCCATAATTATTTTGCAGGCGGAATAAAAGCAATAGCAACACCTTTAAAAAATCTAGATTTCAGAGCAGAAGCCTACCTTTTTCAACCTGTATTATCTATTTTAAAAACAAGTGATGGAACATCTAAATATAGTAGCCCTTTCTTATACAGACATGTTTCAAGCTTAGCAGCTTTAGTTTACAATAGCCCAATAGGTCCAATTAGTGCGGGAGTAAATTTTTACGATCAGAATGAAAATTCATTTTCATTCTTTTTTCATTTAGGTTATATTATTTTTAACCGAAAATCAATTGATTAATTCTTTGAATAAAGATCGAATTTTAATGTGTTCAAATTCAATTTTTTATACCCTATAAGGGTGCTATCTATTAAATTTTTATCTACAATTCTAAATTTATTTTGATTGTTTTTTGGACTTATATTAATATCATGATATCTAATTAAATAGCACTGTAAAGGCCAATCATTCCATCTATTGTCAGAGATACTTACGGACGTAAATGGCGGAATAACTTTCCCAAATTCGGCAACATCATTTAATAGTTCAGTATCTCTGCTGCTCTTACCAACATTTGCAATAGAAAGCATAATCACACTTATAAAACACATAATTGATATTAAATGAATCCATTTTTTATTTACAGAATTTAATTGTTTAACAGACCATTCATGAACCGGATTTGAAATTAAAAGAGCAAAACCAATAGCGAAAAATGGTAGTGAAGGGACAAAATAAAAACCTTTTTGAACCTTTGTGAGTAACAAAGGTAAAGCTCCTGAAAAACCAACTAAAATAAAAAATACAGCGAATGATATTTTTGCTTTATCAAAAAACAACTTTCTCCTGAAAACAAAATAAATAATTAAAGTAATACTCACTGGAATTAACAACTCTAAAAACAAACGTCCTAAAATATAAAATTGAGAATCTACAGTAGGATTATCTTCAATTCTGTGCAGCACTCGTTTGATTAAATAATTTGAAAGACTTAATCTTGCTTCAGGAAAACAAATAAGTAACGCGTATATTGATACAGGAATTGCAATTAATAAAAATGTTTGAAAAATTACCGTCTTTAATTTAATCTGCTGTATGCTAGCCCAATAAATTATTGGTAATACTATTGGAAAAAAGCCAGGAATACCTTTAGAAAAAGTAGCTAAAAAAATAAACAAGCCTGAAAAAATCAAAAAAATAGTTGAATTTGCTTTAACTGCTTTGAGATAAAATAAAACAGAAAGTAAAACAAAAATGCCCATAGTGTTTTCGTGCATGTTATTTGAAAACGACCAAAAACAAACCGGAATACTTATCCATAAAACAAGTGGCAACCAAGCAATTTCACCTTCCTTAGAATCATGATTTATTAATTGCCAAATTAAAATTATAAGTGATGAATTTATTATAATTGTAAAAAAGACATAAATTCTTTCTGTATACATTCCGTCGCCTAAGGAGCTAAAAAAAACAGATTGAATTGCAAAAACTAACGGAGGATGTTCATGAAATGTAGTTAAGCCACCAAATCCAAACTCACTAAAAACTGGAAACCAAAAACTCCCTATACCATTCGCTAAATTCTTTGATACACATGTATACAACATACCATCCATAAACATACCATCTTGAACCAACACAGGTAGTGTTAAGCCAAGAATAACAGAAAATGAAATCAAAAAAAATGGAAACTGTTTAAATGTCATTCAATTAATTTTATTTACAAGTAGTTAAATACAATTAAAAATAAATTCGAAAAAAAAGCCGCAGTATTGCGGCTTTTTAAAGACTAAAATTCGTCTTCATTAAAAAAGAAATCGTCTTTGGTTGGGTAATCAGGCCATATCTCTTCTATACTTTCATAGCTTTCACCCTCATCTTCCATTTCTTGTAAATTTTCAATTACTTCCATTGGCGAACCACTGCGCATTGCAAAATCAATCAATTCATCTTTTGTTGCAGGCCATGGCGCATCCTCTAACCAACTTGCTAATTCTAATGTCCAATACATAATTTTGTTTTATTTTTTAATTTATAGTCTCTATAATTTTATGCAAAGAAAATAAAATTTTATTAAGTTGAAAGGATTATTGTTAAAAATCACAGAATTTAAAAATAAAAATCAAGTGTTTGACAATCAAATATTTAAAAACAAGATTTAATTTAGGGCTTTATATCTTGTTTAACGATGAAATTGCTTACTCTTTAAAATAATCTCGAAGCAAGTTTTTTGCTAAAGTAAATGGTTGAGCAAGTTTATTGTTTAGGTTTGATTTTATTTCTTTAATTACAGATTGAATTTTTTTATCTGAATAAAATTTGTGTTTCAATTGACTATCAATCGTATTTAAAAACAAGTCGAATTGCTGATCTTTTCTTTTTTGAAAGAAGTAACCATTGGAGATTGTATAATTTTTATACTCCGTAATCATTTCATAAACATCGGCAATTCCTTTATTTTCAACACTCGAGCATATTTGAGTTTTAGGAATCCAACCACTTTCAGTTTGTTTAAGTAAATGCATGGCGTGAGCGTATTCTGCTCTTGCCATCTTGGCTTTCTCTAGATTAACGCCATCTGCCTTGGTAATAACAAGGGCATCTGCCATTTCCATAATACCTCGTTTAATGCCTTGCAACTCATCGCCTGCACCAGCTAGCATCAATAACAAAAAGAAATCGGTTATTTTACTTACAGAAATCTCGCTCTGACCAACACCAACTGTTTCTACGATTATAAAATCATATCCGGCAGCTTCGCACAATAAAATGGTTTCGTAAGTAGCGCGCGCTACTCCGCCTAAATTACCGCTACTAGGCGAAGGTCTAATAAACACATTAGGTTTAACAGATAATTCCTCCATGCGGGTTTTATCACCCAAAATGCTCCCTTTTGATTTATCACTAGACGGATCAATTGCTAAAACAGCTAGTTTATGGCCTTGTTTTAAAACTTCAAGCCCAAATTTTTCTATGAATGTGCTTTTACCTACTCCAGGTACTCCAGTTATACCTAAACGAAAAGATTTTGAAGTTGTTTGTATTATTCCATCAATGATTTTTTCGGCTAAGTGTTGATGCTTTTCGTTTTGAGATTCGATAATGGTAATTGCTTTGCTTAATATGGCAACATCCCCATTATTAATACCATTAATATAAAATTCTGCTGGTTGATTATAAAACGATAAACTCAAATTATTCGAATCTTAAATGCTTAACTGAAATGCCTTTATTTTGAAGTTCTTTTAGAGAATCAATTCCTATTTGTAAATGATTTTTAGTGAAGTTTGCTGTAACCAAAACATCGCTTCCCTCTGTTTTTACCCCTTCCGGAATCATTGGCTGATCGCTTACAAGTAGCAATGCACCAACCGGAATCTCATTATGAAAGCCCACGCTAAAAATAGTTGCTGTTTCCATGTCAATAGCCATAGCCCTAATTTCTCTCAAATAATCTTTAAACCTTTCGTCATGTTCCCATACCCTCCTATTAGTGGTATAAACTGTACCCGTCCAATAATCTTTTCCGCTTAATCGTATGGTGTAAGAAATGGCCTTCTGTAAACTAAACGATGGTAATGCCGGGACTTCGAGTGGCAAATAATCATTTGAAGTGCCCTCTCCTCTTATAGCTGCAATAGGCAAGATTAAATCGCCTATTTGATTTTTCTTTTTCAAACCTCCACATTTTCCCAAAAACAGCACTGCCTTTGGCTTTATGGCTATAAGTAAATCCATTATTGTGGCGGCCATGGCGCTACCCATACTAAAATTAATGATGGTAATCCCCTCGTATGTAGCAGATTGCATTGGGCGATCAAGTCCTTCTATTTTAACGTTATTTATTTCAGCGAACATTTTTACATATCCACTAAAATTGGTCAACAATATGTATGAACCAAAATCTTCTATGTTTTTTCCGGTATACCTTGGCAACCAATTGGTAACTATTTCTTCTTTGGTTTTCATATTATTTATTTCCTACTTCAAAATAAAATTCCATTAAAAATCAATTAATGTAAATATATTTAAAAATTAATTGTAGTTAATTGAATATAACTTTAAAATATCCATTATTTAAAGCTAAAGTAAAAAAGCAAAAAAATCAGACTTATATTTTTGATGAGATTCGAAAAAAATGGCTGGTATTAAGCCCAGAAGAATGGGTAAGACAACATTTAATTAACTACTTGATAAACCACAAAAATTATCCAGTTAATTTTATTTCTATTGAAAAAGAACTAATTCTTAATAATATTAAAAAGCGCTATGATATTGTTATTTATAACAAACAACTAACCCCTAAAATTTTAATTGAATGCAAGGCTCCTTATATTGAACTAAATGACGGAGTAATTGAACAAGCATTAAGATATAACCTGGTTCTTAAAGCTAATTATGTAATGATAACAAATGGTGTAAGCGACTTAATATTTAATAAATTAAATCAAACTGTACCCCTTCCTGAATATTCAGAAATTAATACCGAATAATTATATTGATTAATTGTTTAACATTACTGGCATAACCAGCATTAGAATATCTTCTGCAGGATTTGCTTTGTTAGTTGGTAAAATTATACCTGCGCGATTTGGGGCACTCATTTCTAGTGTAATTTCGTCGCATTCTAAATTACTAACCATTTCCATTAAAAAACGTGAGTTAAATCCAATTTCCATATCCTCACCAACATAAGTACAAGTTAACAACTCATGTCCTTCATTTGCAAAATCTAAATCTTCGGCACTTATACGAAGTTGGCTTCCTGAAACCTTAACTCTTATTTGATGAGTAGCCTTATTTGAAAACACACTCACTCTTTTTATTGCACCTAAAAACAGGCTTCTGTCAACTGTTAACTTATTTGGATTTTGTTTTGGTATTACAGCTTCATAATTCGGATATTTCCCATCTATCAATCGGCAAACTAAATTTACATTTCCAAAACTAAAAAGTGCATTTGTTTTATTAAAATCAACTTTTACAGCATCATCAACACCTAACAATAACGTTTTTAATACATTTAAAGGTTTTTTAGGCATAATAAATGCGGCTGAGGCGCCTGCCTTAGCGTCGTTCCGTGTATAACGTACTAATTTATGTGCATCTGTTGCAACAAATATTGAATTTGTTTCGGTAAATTGACAATATACACCACTCATTACTGGCCTCAAATCATCATTACCAGTTGCAAAAATTGTTTTATTAATAGCATTTGCAAGAATATCACTTTTTATGACAATAGATGACTGGGTTTCTACCGAAGGTAATTTAGGGTACTCGTCTCCATTTTGTCCTGAAATATTATATTCTCCAGTGTTGGTTTTCAATTTAACGGAGTGCTTTGTATTATCTAAAATAAATGTAATAGGCTGCTCAACTAAATTAGAGAGTGCATCTAATAGGGTTTTTGCTGGAATAGCAATATTACCAGAATCGTTAGATGTAACCTGCAATGAAGTAGTTATAGTAGTTTCCATATCACTAGCAGAAACTACCAATTCATTTTTATTGATTTCAAACAAAAAGCAATCTAAAATAGGAATGGTATTATTAGAATTTAATACTCCGCCAATAGATTTTAAATGTTTTAATAATAAGGTTGATGTTACAAGAAAATTCATAAATGTATTTGTTTAATCTAACAAAATTAAAGTAAGCCTTGTATAAAAAATTTAAATTGGTGTTTAGTTTTAAACTATTTTTTAACAGCGTTTTGATCTCTAAAATATGTATTGGAAACTAAAATTTTACCGAAAACATAATATTGTATTAGAGCCCACTCTTTATTATTTGAGAATTCTAAATACAATCTGTCAGGGTCTGTTTGATAGGTTATCCCATGTTCAGGTATTATATTTGGACTTGGTTGTTTATAGTAAAACTTATATTCATCAGTTTTAAAATCAGTAGTTGTAATATTAATAACACAAAATGGTTTATTCTTTTCAAGCGAATCTGTAAGCTTTTTGTTTTTGCCTGTTATTAAAGCCTCGTATGAAATATTTTGAAAATAAGCCAAATATTGTTTTATCTTTTTTTCATCAAAAGGTATGTCTGCCCCGCTGATACTATTTAATTTAAAAGACGTCGTATTAATTAAATCTATACTAAAAGATGAATCGGGTGAATTTATGTGACTAACTTTTATTTGTTTTATTTGTGGGGGTATGTAATTAATTACTAATCTGTCTCTCCATTCATTTTCTTTCGCAATATATCTTGGTAAAAGATAGCCTTTAAATCCAGGAATAAAACAAACAAAAGGGTCTTTATAATTTTCTCCTGTTTCAACATCTGTTAATAATAAGTAAGAGCCTTCAGAATCAGGAGTTTCGTGACCTACATAATATTGTTTAACTAATTCATCCCCTGAGTATATTTCAACTTTTAGGGCGGTAGATGCCATAAATTTTAGAACACTTTCTTTAGCGGCTTTTTCAACTGGCATTTTAACCTCAACGAATTTTATAACCTCAAGTAAATTCAATATTGCATCTCTACGACAGCTATATTTATCATTTACGATCCAACCTTTCTGAGTTCTTTTTATAGTTGATTTGTTTCCATCTTTATCTGCGATAAAAATCTTTGTAATAGCAGCAGTATCTTTAAACTTGAAATTTCTTGAATCTTCATCAATAGTTGTTGATTTATGTTTTGATTTATAAATAAAAACAGCCATAGAAGCTAGGATCAACAAAACTGCTATTAAAATAACCGAAGAAAATTTTTTCATGTTAAAAAAGAATCCTAATTATTTAAACTCTCTACGAGATTCAAATAATGAACTGGCTAAATTATTGAAGCGTAATCCAATCTCTAAGCCTCCTAAATATTTTGTTCCTGTCTTTAGTGTTGAAACATTTATGTCATAAGAACCAAAAAAAGTCCAGTCTCCATATTCATACATTAACTTTGGGATTATTGCATCCTCTGATCTATAAAATATCCCAACTCCAATTGCGTTTTGTACTTTTTGACCTGTGACTTTTGTTCCTGTCTTTGTTCTATACTTTACATAAGATCCAGTAACAAACTGCCAAGCTTCAGACTGCGTACTATAAAGGAAAGTTGGAGTAATGGTAAATTTAGTGTCTTCGAAATCAATATTAGTAATTATTTGGCCAGTATATCTTACAGGCATTCTATAATTTGAAACAGGGCCAAAATCCTGAACAGCTCTGTTTAAATGAAAAGCACCTAAAGAAACTTTTAGAGAAAAAACATCATCATGGTCTTGATCCGTTTTAACTTTACTAAATTCATAAGCTAAACCAGCAGCTATATCTGTGGTAGTGAATTGACGATAAACAACTGTTTCTCCACTTGGCATAGTGTTATCTATATTATTGCCATCAAATTGAGAACTGTATGTGAGTTTATTATAATTTGCATTATTTGCAGACACACCACCGGCTATACCGGCACTTAATACGCTGTTTTTTCCAGCCTTTAATACACCACTAATATTAAGTAATGCATTCGTTTTTTGTAAACTTGCCGAACCTGCCTTATCATTAAAAATAGTTAATCCAAGACCTAAAAAAGCAATTCTTCTTTTCGATTTAAATAACCCTCCATCAACGGATATTGCTATAGTTTGAAATGCTTTATTCATAGCACCCCATTGACTACGGTAATTGATAATTGATCTGAAATAACCGTTATAAAAACCCGTATTTGCAGGACTATTAAATAATGGTGCCTCATTAATATTTGAAAAATGTATGTCTTGTGCATTTAATTTATTATTTATTAGAATAATAAGTATGCTGTAAATGAATATTGTTTTTTTCATATCAAAATACTAAGATTAAAAGTTACCTAACTAATGTTACGTTACCTTTTAAAATTTTTGGCTCGTTAAAAATATTTTTATAAGTTATTAGATAAGCATAAACACCAGTAATTGCAAGCTGCCCATTAAAATTACCATCCCATCCTAATAAAGGATCGTTGCTTCTAAAAACTTCTTGCCCCCATCTGTTCCATATCCGAAAATCGTACTCTTTTGAATAAAGAGCGCTCCCTAACGGTAAGAATATATCATTGTTCCCATCTCCATTTGGTGTAAATCCTGTCGGCATTTGAATGTCGTTTTTC
>JBIJCO010000036.1:0-29699 GCA_044344665.1 Bacteroidia bacterium
TGGACCGCTAATATTTAATGAATTGGATGAGAATGCAGCAGGCCCTTGCCAGTTATAAGTATATGGCCCATTGTTACCAACAGGTGTAGCAATAGCTGAACCAGTATTTGGTCCCACACATGTTACAGGAGAGGATGACATTATTGGCGGACAGCAAGAACCAACCGCATTAAAAACTGTTGCATTATCTGAAACACAACCAGCATTGTTCCAGATTCCAGATTCACCATCACCACTCGTATTAAAGGTTACTGATAAATTCGAGCCCGGTGTGCAAACAGATTTGGTAGTTATGCTGAAACAAAAATTCCATTGGGCGGCTGTTGAAATATCTGCACAGCCCGGAGTTACCCCACACATATTGTCGCCAAAATTATTTGAAGGGTTTCCATCTAAAGAATTTGGACTATTACTGTCAAAATACCAACCGGGACCCCAATTCTGGCCATTTACAATACCTATACCGTTGGGATAGTAAGCCCAACTTCCCATCGTACTAACAGGAACAGGGACATTAGGAACAACTGTAGCAGGATTCCAACCACTTCCGAAACTTAATTGAACACCATGGAGCCAATTGGTATTTATTGTGTTAAATTGGGAAACATGAAAGCAAAAATTTACCGTTGTATTTGGTGCATAAGCGCCATTAACAGGAGGAGGGCTTGCTGTAAGATTAGAATTAACCATACATTTAGCACAGTCAATATTATTTTTAATGTTTAAAGTAAATGTTCCTACCTGACCAACATTACCACTTACCTGAAGATAATAAGTATTACCAGGCACCAATTGATTTACGGTTAAAGTTACTGCACCTGCCGAGCCAACTGCACAACCTCCAACACCACCACCAAGGGCATTGCAATTTCCTGAATAAAAAGAAATATTAGGGTTTGCAAAAGTTGAATTTATTGAAATAACACATTGATAACCTGTTGCTACAAAAGAATACCAAACATCATTTGCTTGTACAGACTGATTAGGACCTCCGGCACCGGTGCAGTTTGATTGATAAATGTAAGGATTACCAGGAGTTGCGTTTGTAATGTTACCATTTACTATAGATGTTTGACCAAACTGAGTAGTTGTGCTTGTACCGCAAGGTGCAGGTGTTCCTAAAACTATGGGTATGGCCCCAGAACAATTATCATTTGCAGGAGCCTGTGAATATATTGTACAAGAAATAATTTGAGAAATAAATAGTAATAAAAAATATAATGGTTTCATTTTAATTTATTTTGTTTTACTGGTTTGGACCTCAGCAGTAATTAATCCTGAATTTGTAACCTCAAACAATGGATAGCTGTAATTATTGCTAGCTGCGTAATCTGAGTAATTATTCAAATTTATTTTCGGTTGTATTTTTCTAATTAATAAATCTTTTGCTGAAAAAAGCTCCAGTAAAAATCCATTTTTAAACTTTAAAGTTACCGTATGAGTCTTTAACCTGAATTGTTCAAAATCTGCTGCTTCAATACTACTCGAGTAAAACTTAATTTTTTCAGGAGGTAATTTAGCATGAATTACAAAACTGTTTTTAATTGTTTTTGTTTGGTTATTTTGAGCAAAAAATGGACCACTGCAAAAAACAATAAAAAATACCAAAAGAGAATTAATTAACTTATTCGGATTGTATTTATAAAACATAAAAGTAAAGTAAATTGATTGCTAAATGTAACTAGAAATTCGTATTGTACTTTATTTTCCCTCATTTTAAGGTCTTTTTTACTCAATTAAAATTTACAAATTTTAATTTTAAACAAAACAATAAATCAACTCGTTTTTACCTCTTCTTTTCCATCAGCATGTTTGGCAAATCTGCTTTTATTTCTTGCATGAACCTGATCGTATCTTGGCCAAGGCCAGCCACCGAATTGCGTTTTATGATAATCTTCAAAAGCCTGATTAATTTCCTCTTTGGTATTCATCACAAAAGGCCCATATTGCATAACAGGCTCCCCAATTGGTTTACCTTGCAGCATTAATATACTTACTTCCTTATCTCCGGCCTGCAATAAAACAGCTTCGTCCGGTTTTAACACAACGGCATTATAAATTGGGATTGAAACACCCGATAACAATAAGGAACTGCCTTCATAATAATAAATAGTACGATTTACACCTGACGATGCTTTTGGAATTGTCCAACTTGCTCCGGAATTCATTTTTATATTCCAAACCGCCAACTCATTAGATTCATCCGCTGCCCATGAATCAGGTGGCGGCAAAGGAGCTTTTAAATTATCAATTTTCCCTGCTATAATTTCTACTACTGTTTTTTTATTATTTGAATCAACATAAGTGTAATTAGGAATAACATCACGCCAAAACATTTTATAATGAGGCTCTACCATTTTATTTTTCTTAGGCAAGTTTAACCAGATTTGAAAAAGTTCCATATGGTTTTCGTTTTCCTTACTCAGCAGCGGAAACATTTCAGAATGTTGAACACCTTTTCCTGCAGTCATCCACTGTACATCGCCATCTCCGTATCTACCAGAAGCACCAAGTGAATCAGCATGATCAACAATGCCTTTTCTAACAACCGTTATGGTTTCAAATCCTCGATGAGGATGACCAGGAAAGCCCGGAACAACTTTACCATGATACATTCTAAAACCATCCTTAATAATAAAATCATCGCCCAGATGTCTTCCTTGCATAGATGTAACGGGCCCCATCACATCATTACCCTTTGGAAATTTATCCTCATGATGTACACAAAACAAAAAAGGGTCAAAGGTATCCCACTGAAAGCCCAATGGCTTAACATCAATTATTGGGTTAATGGATGGTTGTTTTGCTTGAACTAGTTCTTTAATTGTTTTTGAAACACTTAATAACGGTAATGCCAATACACCTGTAAAGGCTAAAGAAACTCTAGAAAGAAAATTTCTTCTTGGTAATTTATCGTTCATATTTAAATAATTTTTATTGTTTGAATTTACGATTTTAAGAATATTAATAGTTTAATTTTCCGAAACTTTTATATAATAACACTAAACTTTTAGACAAAAGCTATTATTCATCAACTTAATAATGTAAAATGATTTCTATCATTTATAATTTTTTATTAGACCGTAAATTATAGTTGAAAAACATCATTAAAAGTTAGAGAAACTATGAAAAAGAGATTATATAAACTTGCGCGGTTTTGGAAATTTATTGGCCCCGGATTAGTTACCGGCGCAAGCGATGATGATCCTTCAGGTATAGCAACCTATTCACAGGCAGGAGCCTCATTTGGACTTTCTACATTATGGACTTCAATTATTGCTTTTCCATTAATGGCTTCTATACAACACATGTGCGCAAAAATTGGGCTTGTAACCTCTCAAGGCTTAACAGGAACACTGAAAAAATATTACCCAAAACCAATTTTATACATCATGCTATTATTTAGTTTTCCGGCAATAATTATGAATATTGGTGCCAATATAGCAGGCATGGGCGCTGTAGGAAATTTACTTTTCCCTAATATTGACGGTTCATTCTTCAGTGTATTTTTTACCTTACTGTTACTCGGTCTGATTATTTATTTACCCTATAAAAAAATTGCGTCATTTCTAAAATATTTATGTATTGTAATGCTTGTATATTTTATTGTACCATTTTTGTACAAACAAAACTTTACTGAAATATTGAAAGCTACTTTTATTCCAACACTAATTTTAAACAAAGAATTTTTTACAATCTTGGTTGGAATTTTAGGAACTACCATTTCGCCATATCTTTTTTTCTGGCAGGCATCTGTTGAAGTGGAAGAAATGAAAGGAAAGAAAATACATTTAATTGTAAATAAAAAAATAATTCACGAAATGAAACAAGATGTAGATTTTGGGATGACATTTTCGGGAATTGTTATGTATTTTATCATATTAACAACCGGTACTGTTTTATTTAAAGAAGGTATTCATCAAATTGATACGGTTGAGCAAGCTGCAATGGCTTTAAAACCGCTGGCAGGAAATTTAGCCTATTTGCTTTTTTCGGTGGGTGTTATAGGCACTGGCTTAATTTCTATACCAGTTTTAAGCGGATCGCTTTCCTATATTTTTACTGAAACGTTTGGTTGGGAACAAGGCCTCGACAAAAAATTTCATGAAGCAAAAGAATTTTATATAATTATTGCCATTTCGTTGCTGCTTGGATTAATTATAAACTACATTGGTATTTCTCCCATAAAGGCTTTAATTTACACAGCTATACTTTATGGAATAACCGCTCCGGTCTTGATTGCTATAATTTTACACATATCTAACAATAAAAAAATAATGGGAGAATTTGTAAACGACAGAAAAACTAACGTGTTCGGATTTGCAGCATTACTAATTATGACAATTGCGGCTCTGTTTTTAATATATTTTCAGTTTTAATTGCCATTAAAAACAATCGCATAATATTAAAAACCGCTCAATAATTTTATTTCGTTTCTGTAGAGTACCAATTTTCTGTCGTTTTCTAATTGTTTTAATAAGCGTGATATTACTACCCTGCTTGTTCCCATTTCTTCGGCAATTTGATTATGAGATAACGGAATAGAAGTTTTACCGGAATGCTTGGCTTTGTTTTTTAAATATTTAATTAGACGTTCGTCTAATTTATTAAAGGCTATACTTTCAAGGGATTTTAATAATTCATTAAATCGTTGCGAAAAACTATTAAAAATATAGCTTTTCCAGCTCGGGTATTTTACTAACCACTCGTCCAACTTTTCGTGAGGTATCGCTATTAGCTCAACATTATCTTCGGCTATGGCTTTTATTTCGCTTTTTTTTGCTTCCATACAACAGGTATAAGCCATTGCACAACTTTCATTGGAACTTAAATAGTATAATAAAATTTCGCGGTCCTCTTCGTCTTTTCGCATCACGCGAATAGTACCACTTAATATTAATGGCATAAATTTTATTTTTTTACCATAATCCATTATAACATCGCCCTCATTAAAGTTCATAACATTACCAATGGCAACAATTTCATCAATAAGTTTTGACTCTAAAATTAAACTCAATTTTTTCTTTATATCATTAAGCATACATACTAATTTTAAGAATTGTTTATTTAAATTCGTAGGAAGTGCCCTTTAGTTGTGTTAACAAGGTTTGAGGTTCGTCTGTGGCAATTGCTCTACCCTCTATTTTTGGTGATACTGGCGAATTATTTTTTAAATAATCAGTTATTATTTCATGCATTAAAAACTTTGATTTTATTGGGGTTTTTACATGCTCTATTCTACACAATGTATCATCCGGATCTCCTTCTCTTTCGCAAGCAACAATGCTATATTCTTTATTTATATCTATTGGTTGTCCTGCAATTTTTACAGAATTTACACGTTTACCAAATTCATTGCTAATAGTGAAATTTACCTCCATACCATTATAACGCACAAACCAACCTCCAAAACGTTTGGATGGATCTTTGGCAAAAGCATTTTGTAATTCTTTCTCAAGCCAGTCCAATAATTGTTTACCAGTAACCAGGCCGGTCTTCGCTTCACTATTTACAGGCAACATATTCCATAAAAATTCTTTGGTAATATTTGCTAACCCTGTTTTTTGATCAACTGCTAAAGGCTGGCAAAAACGAAAACCATTAGATAATGCAATATCGGGTTTAAACTTCCATTTAATAGCATCAGTTATTAAATTATCCATGGGTGTTTCTAATACAAAGTATCTAACTAAAGGATTTTTGCTAGTTCCAATAATAGTTTGCATTTCTTTTTTAAATGGTTCGTAGGCCTTATCAATCAATCCCTGCAGCGCTTTATCAGCAGGATACTTAGCAGGGTCAACATCCAATAATTCATATTTTGTCTCAATTAATTTTCCATTTTCAATGATCAAATCTAGCTTACCTAAAAATGAACCAAAAGCACCGCATTCTATTACCTTGGCGAATTTACCTTCTATAGGAACTCTAACTCTCTCATGAGTATCTGCTCCAATTATAACATCAACACCCTGTGCCGCAGGATTATTTGCTAAGCCAACTTGCTGTGCTAATCCCATATGAGTAGCTACTAAAACTATCGCACATCCTTCTGTTTCACGCAACAATTTTACATACTTTGGTAAATTTACTTCGGCGTGTTCAAAGCTTAACCCCTCGCTGTATGCCGGTGATTGTCGTTTAGGTATTAAGTGATCTGTGTATCCAATTATTCCAACTTTTACACCTGCTATATACTTAATCCAATATGGTTGATACACTAATTCACCATTGTTTGCATCACCGGTTTTGTGCCACATGTTAGCACATATTTTAGCAGCATTGGTGTGTCCTAAGTCATAGAGCATTTTCTTTTTCTTATATACTACTTCCCAGTTTCCAGGTAACATCAGGTCGTAACCAAGCGCATTAAAAATAGGGATTAAAGCTTCGCCCTCAGTTAAAGATGCAAGAGCGTGTCCATGAAAATAATCACCACCATCATAAAGGATAGTATTGTTAGGATTCTTTTTTCTTAACGAATCAATCATGGTTTTTAAAACTGCCATCCCTCCACGCTTTTTATAAACTGCTTGATTGTTTTCCCAAAAAAACTCATCATGTGTATTTATTTGAGCATGAATATCAGTGGTAATTAAAACAGTAATGGAATTTTTATCAGAATTTACATCATCGTAAATAAAATCTTGTTCTTTAATATTAGAAGAAAGCATATTAGGTAGAGGATTAAAAACCGTTGCCAGGCCAAATAAAGCTGATTTCTTTAAAAAGTCTCTGCGATTGTCTGAAATTTTGACTTTATTTTTTTTGCTATTCATATCCATTATTTAGGTATTATTAATATAGGATTAAATTTTAAAATCAAGAATGAAATTAAAATTAATCATATTCACTTTATTATAAACATACTTCAAATTGTTATATACTTCACCTTCTTTTATTTTTGATGCAATCAGAATTTTAATTTCTAAACCTTTTAGAAATTTATTAAAGGTATAAGATGCGTCAATATTAATTTGATGATAAGATGGTAAACCATATTTATTTAATCTGTAATTATTTACATCAGGTAGTAGATAATAACCATAACCCAAACCAGTTTTTAACTTTTCGTTGAAATTATATAATAATGTTTTTAATACAAAAGCATGTACATTACCTAAACCCTCATTTCGTTCGCGGGGCATAAAGGTATAGAACGGATCTTTCCCCCATTCTCTTGGCATTAAATATCTGCCATCTCCTGTAATATGAGTATAATTTAATGATGTATTAATTCTTTTGGACTTAACTCCAAACTGAAGACTAATTGCGTTAGATTGCGCTCCTTTATTTATATATGTTTTTTTGGGATCGCTATTTCCTCCATAATTAATAGCGTCTTGATGTAAAAACATAAATCCTTGATAAAATTTTGATTTTTCATTCAATTTTTGATTCGTATTTATTTCAATTAAAGATGTATTCATAACATTATCAAACAGACCATTCCAAAAATTTATTTTTACTTTATTACTTGGTTTAAAATAAATGTTCATGATAGCTATACCTGAACTAGTAATATGGTCATGATAATTTGACCTTGTACCATCAATATTAATTCCGGATGGATTAACCCCCATTGAATTTGCTATTGAGTACCATTTGACGGTAGACCTTGGAGATATGCTCCATATCCAACCACCATTAAGGCCAATTTTATCAGTCTCGTTGATATTTAACCAAATACCCTCTGAAATTGTAGGGCGCATTCTTCCGTCTTGTGGATTAATAAATGGTGTATTGATATTTATTTTACCGAAAGTAATTGCACTTTTTGATAAATTATACTTTATGTAAAGCTCTTCTAATCTATCTAAATCATTTTTGTTTGCAGGATTTTCTATATCAAACAAACCTGCCTCATACCTATTAGAATTTGAAGTTAACGAATCTGGTAATTCAATTTTTGAGGAATATAAATTATAAATAAAAAAACCACTCACACCAACCTGAAATCCATATATAGATTTTGTTAAAACTCCTATTCCTGCGCCAGTAGCTAAAGCATAATCATCTTTTAAAGCACCTTCATTAATCGTTCCCATTGCAAAAGTTCGGGTATGTGCTTCCCAATTTGCTTGCAATAAACAATCTTTTAAGCACAGTGTATCTTTAGGTTTTAAAGAAATATGATGAATATCAATTCCATTATTTGGATTGTGTTCCTGAGAAAATAGATGGCTTATAATAACATAAAACACACCAATTAAATAATATTTAATATTATTTTTCATGTAAACTTATTTAATGAAATTTAGTTACCAGCTTTGATATAACTCCAGCCCTGCTCCTGCTTACTAACTATTTCAATAATTCCGGCAGGCACAAAACCTGAAGAAGAAATAATTCTTGAACGGTCTACTTTTCTTTCTTTAATAGAAAATTCACAAGCTTTAAACACAACACCTCTTTCAGTTAATGCATTGATTTTATCTTCAACAATTGTTTTTCCTGAAACCAACAAATCTAATCCAGCACCATGGCACACCACTTCTATTTTTGTAGTTGGCGATACGCTTAATATATTATTAAACTGTTTCATTAATTGTTTATGAGCCGTCGTATCTCCAGAGGTTAATTGGAAAATAATTTTATGCTCTGGGATTTGGCTTGAACTTTTTTCATTTGTTTGTGCTTTTGTTGTTATGGAAAACACTATTAAAACAACAACTGCAACTACTTTATTGATTAATAAATTCATAATCTTTAGTTCTTTAAAATTATACTTTAGTCTTTTTTGTTTTTTTAATATCATCTAATTTTTTCTTAATTGGTTTGTAAGGGCCAAATTTATGTTGCTTTTCATCAAAGCCATCTGCATAAGGTCCAAACGGATGGTCAAAAGGTTTCTCTTCTATTTTTGGCCAATCTTTTTTAATATCCATTTTAGGTCGGTTTTGCGAATTTACATATGCCGCAACATCCCATGCTTCTTCATCGCTTAACTGTGGGTTATTATAACTGGCTCCTAATGGCATATTGTATTTTACATATTTTGCAAAGTTTGACATACGGTATAAACCCGCTCCTTCATTATAACTATTATCTCCCCATAAAGGAGGGTACGTGTATGCAGTTTTTTCAGCATTCATTATACCTAAACCGTTTGCTTGATGACATGATTGACATTTTTCAGAATAAATAATTTTACCTTTTTCAGCATCAGCTGCTCTATTTAAAAATGCTAAATCTTTAAATCCGGAACCAGCCGGTTTTTCTCCTTTTTTCACGTCTTTTCCTAACCAGTTAATGTATGCTACAATTCCTTGCATTTCTTTGGATACTGTATCTAAAGCCTTACCATTAAGACTTCTTTCAAAACAATCATTTACCCGTTTATATATGTTTTCAAATGCTCCCGATCTTGCTCGGTATTTTGGGTATGTTGATGCTACGGCTGAGTAATTATTTCCGAAAATTTTTGTACCTGCCTCTAAATGGCAGTTTTGACAATTCATTCCATTAGTTGAGGCTTTAAATATTTTTCCATTCTCTCCAAAATATACTGAGGTATGAGCAATTAAATCTTTACCATACAAAATCAAATCTTTATTTTGATCATTGTCTAAAGCTTCAATTTCAGGGGATTGCCAATACCTAGTAGTATCTTTTGGAATTAATGCCGCTAATTTTGCTGCTTCAGTAAAATTTCCGAATTTATCAGGAACCGGCACTTCAATTTTATTTTCTACTTTATTTTTTGTTGCAGGTATAATCATCACAACTAAAATAATTAGCAACAAAATAAAGGCAAGTAATAAAATTATTACATTAATTAATTTGCTGACAACAGGAGTTAATGGATTATTATTTTCAATATTATCTTTCACAAGTTTAATATTAGTGTGGTAATTTATCTTTTATTGCTCCGTATAAATAAGTTCCTATTATTGCAAATAAAAACACAATAATCATGGCTACATATCCATAGCCAATGTTTACCACCATTGGTCCGGGACAAGCGCCGCTTAAGGCCCAACCAAGTCCGAATATAGTTCCTCCAATTAAATAACGCAGAGTAGATTTTTCCTTAGGATAAAACATAATTGGATTACCTTTTATATCTCTTAATTTATATTTCTTAATTAAAGCAACGCCAAGAGCACCCAATGTAACAGCTGTTCCTATAATGCCATACATATGAAAAGATTGAAATCGAAACATTTCCTGAATTCTGAACCAAGAAAACGCCTCAGATTTTGCCATCACAATTCCAAACAAAACACCTAACACTAAAAATTTTAATAATTTCATTTTTTATAATATTAAAGGAAGTAAAACATAAGTCATTAATAATCCACCAAGAAAAAAACCAATAACAGCAATTAGCGATGGCAATTGTAAATCTGATAAACCACTAATGGCATGGCCTGACGTACAGCCTCCTGCGTAACGAGAACCAAAACCAACCATTAACCCACCAAGTGCCAATATTAAAAAACCTTTTAACGTAAATAACGACTCAATACTGAACAATTCTTCAGGTTGTACAGATTTTGGTGCACTTATACCTAATTTAGATAAATCTGAAATTGTATTTTGAGAAATTTGAACCGGTTGACCATTTGATAAAAATTGAGCCGCAATAAATCCTCCGATAGCAGCTCCAATTAAAAACATTAAATTCCATATTTGAGATCGCCAATTAAAATCAAAAAACTTAATAAACTTTCCTCCACCGGCGGCAGAACAAATTGTTCGTAGATTTGATGAGAAGCCAAAAGATTGACCAAAAAATAATAAAAAAAACATAATTGCAGCAATTAATGCTCCTGAAACCCACCATGTCCAGGGTTGTTGGATAAATTCTAGCATAGTAATTAATTTTTTAAATGATAAGTGATAATTGGTTTAAATAAATGATTGATTAACTTTTCGGTTGCACTTTGGTGAAATAAACTTCCTTTGCCATGTGTGCCAATACAAATAATATCCATTTCTTGCATTTGATTAAAATGAATAACGCCATTCTCAACATCACTATCAATTAACAGATGTTTTTCAAAATTATCTATTCCATTTAATGATGCAAATAAATTCATTTGCGTCATAATAAAAGTTTTATTTGAGTCTGAGATATCTTTAGTTATTTGTAGTAAATGCACTTTGGTGTTAAAGGCTTTTATTAATTTTTGCAACAAAGCTAAATTTTCATTTTTAGGAGTTGAAAAATCGTGAACCAATAACATATTTTCAATAATTAAGTCAGAACGATCGCACATTAAAGACAATAAAGGCACACTTGACAAGCGGGCAATCATTTGAGTTTTAGAACCTGATAACTTTTCTTTTAAGCCCCAGGATCCTTTTGTTCCCATTACAATTAAATCAAAATTATTAGTTTGGGCATACGAAACTATTTTATCAGTTAATTTACCCAGTTCTAAATGCGAATAAATAGCCGGACCGTAAAGAGTTTTAAGCTGATTTAAATTTCGTTCTGCAATTGTTTTTTGAGAAACTACATAATCAATACTAATTTCTCCACAGGTTTGAATATTTCCTTTTTCATCCATTGTTACAGTGTCTGGAACGCTTAACACATGTATAAAATGAATTTGAACCGGTATTTTTTCTTCTAGTTTTTTCACCATTAAATAAGCATACTCTGCTTGCACTGAAAAATCTGTAGGAATTAAAACTTTTAAAGCTTCCATATTATTTATATTGATTTACATTTTGCCAACTGCCGCCATTAGTTACATGTTGTATGCCCTTTGAAATAAGAATTCGCTTTGCCATACCACTTCTATTTCCGCTTCTGCAACAAGTAATAATATGATTATATTTTTTTAGTTTATCGGCATTATTTCCTATTTGCTCTAGAGGAATATTAATTGATCCTTTTACATGACCAGAGGCATATTCTGCCTTACTTCTTACGTCAATTACCGCAGCGCCATCTTTAATTAATTGCGCTATATCTGCTGTATTGGACTTGAATAATTTTTTTAATAATGATAACATACTTTTACATTTTACAGCCACTAAGTTATAACTAAAGTTGTTTTTACTTGGTTACAAATGTTACAATACTAATTAAAAATACAAATAAAAGA
The DNA here is from genome assembly GCA_044344665.1 of Bacteroidia bacterium. GTDB lineage: Bacteria > Bacteroidota > Bacteroidia > B-17B0 > Aurantibacillaceae > Aurantibacillus. The sequence continues at coordinate 12,063 of JBIJCO010000036.1, forward strand.
ATTGTGACATTAGTAACATAATATTAATCCTATAGGATGATAACTTTATAACACAATTAATCATTAACTATTATGGAAAATCAACTAATTACAGGGAAAAGGGCAAGCTCCAATTTTTTCAGAAAAATGGGAATTAAATTAGATTTAGAAAAAGGCTTGTACAAAAATTATGAGTGTGTATTAGGCATAACTTCAGGATCTTGGGAGAAATTGCCAAATCTTGATTATATTTTATTATTTAAAACCCTTTATGTAAAATGTGAAGGCTGTAATGCCGAAGATTTTGAAAACGAAAAAGATTCTACATATCAGTTAAGTTTGGTTTATAATACCAACAGAAGATTAATTATTCACGAAAGCAATACAATAGAAGAAATATTTAGATTGGCAGAAAAACTGAAACTATTTTATAACATAAAAATTAAAGATGCAGCAACTGATAGAAGACATCCAAAATGGATTAATTAAATTTTTACTAATTACTTAAAATAATTTTTTTATGATAGATTTTATTAGCAATTTTTAATTCTACAAAATAAATTCCGCTTGCTTGGCTTTTATTTTCTAATAAATAATCAGTTGCATTAATTTTATTTGAATAAAAAATCACATTGCCATTTACATCAATTAATTTTACCTCTGAAATAATTTCGTTTGATTTAATGTTAATACTTTTATCTGTTTGTTTTGAATCAATAATTATTTGAAACAAAGTTAATTTTCACTTACTAACTTTTTAAAACTACAAAAGATAAAATTTTGGATTGTATCAAATGGTGTAGTATGATTGATTGAGATGCATTTAATTTTATTAAAATAATCAGAAAGTTTTTCAACCATCGATTTTTCGGTATACTGTTTTATTTCAATGCCGCTGCATTTTTTTGGTCCATTTTCAGAAAATGTACCAATTACCAAAACACCGTTAACATACGATTTAATTAAAGAAATATATGTGTTAATATCTTCTTCATTTGTAAGAAAGTGAAAGGCAGCTCTATCGTGCCAAAAATCATAAACCTGTGATGGTTTAAAATCAACTATATCAGATACAATCCAAGTTACCATTTCCGACTTTTCTCCTAGTCTTTTTTTTGCTCTATTAATTGCTGTTTCTGAGATGTCAAGTACGGTTATATTTTCATAACCTTGTTCTAAAAGTTTATCTACAAAAAAACTATCACCACCACCCACATCAATTATTTTTGCTGTTTTTGAGATGTTAAATTCCCTAACAAACTGAAGCGATTCATTAGGGCTAGGTTGATACCAACTTACCTCGCATAGCTGTTTTGTGTTATAAATTGTTTCCCAATGTTTTGTTCTTTCTGATGTATTCATATTTTAATTATAAATTATAACTGAAAGTTAAGCCCAATAACTAAAAAAAAATGTAACAATGGTTACATATTAAAAATTCGACAAACCCAGAATTCAAAAAAATCAAAAAACTAATTAAGACTATGCACTTACATTTTCGCAATAATCATTTCTTTATTTTTTAATTTACTAGTGGAAAGTAATGGCAAAATACTTTGTTTAATTTCTATACCTAAGGCAGTTATCAATCGTTGTTTTGCATAGGGCCTGCTGTATATCATACTTACCTCTCTGACAGGATGGGGCGATTTAAAATCGATAACTTTTAATTTTCGTTCTTTGGTTAAATCTTTATAATACAATTCCGGAACCAGCGTTAAACCTTTGGTACTATCTACCATATTTAGTAAACTTTCAAAAGAATTTGGTTTAAAATCTAAATTCATATTTATTTTTTTTGGTGATAAAGAACATACACTTATAATCTGGTCGCTCAAACAATTACCTTGTTCTAATAACCATATTTTCTCATAGGCTATGTCTTTTGGACTTAAGTACTTAATGTCTGAATTTTTGACTTTCCCATACACCATTAATTTTTCATAATACAAAATATGTACTTCAAAATCATTTTTAGGAATTGGCGTAGAAACTATACCAACATCAATTTCACCGGTTTTAATTTGCTGTATAATATTAGTGGTTGTAATTTCTTGTATCACTAATTTTAAATCAGGATAGTTATTTAATAACTTAGGTATTACTCTATGCAGCAAATTTCCTGCTATGGTTGGAATAATTCCAATTTTTAATTCACCCTCAATTTTATCTTTTAATTTTGATGGCAAATCCATTAAATTATTTTTATGAATAAGCAATTTTTTTGCCTCTTCAATAATTTCTTTTCCATAATCAGTTGTTATAATTGTATTCGTTTTTCTGTCAAAAATTACTACACCTAACTCTTCTTCTAATTTTTTAACCATTGTACTTAATGTAGCTTGAGTAATAAAGCAGGCATCTGCTGCTTTACTGAAACTTTTTAATTTATCTAAGGCTACAATGTATTCTAATTGCTGTAAATTCATTAGTTATAGATTTTATCTATAACTAATATAAAAATTATTTTTAATATCAATAATATAATTGACCTAATTTTACATTTGAAATTTATAAACTAAAAAAAATTATCAATGTAAAATGTATGAGTACAATTCAAAATTTAAAATCATTTTATAATTAAATAAATAATGATCAAAATAAAATTGTTAAATGACGTAAATAGTGATTTAATTAATTTACACGTAAAAAGTTTAGTTATACATTAAAACTTAAATAAAGAATACGACTTAATTTTAGAAAGCAAAAACAATCTTAAAAGAAACTTGTTTTACACAAGTAACCCAAAAATATATAATTCAAAAAAGTAAAATATGAAAAAAAGTATACTAACATTGGCGGTTATTACATCTGGAATAACTTTTGCTCAAGAAAAAGCAAAATTAGGCGAATGTCCAATGGGGCATGGTTCTTCAAAAACAAAAGCTTCACAAACAACAACTAAAGGAACAACTAACGAAGACTGGTGGCCAAATAAATTAAACTTACAAGTTCTCAGACAACACTCTGAATTGTCTAATCCAATGGGCACTAATTTTAATTATCGAAAAGAATTTAATTCTTTAGACTACGTTGCCTTAAAAAAAGACATTGAAAAAATTTTAACTGAATCTCAAGATTGGTGGCCTGCAGATTATGGAAATTATGGTCCATTATTTATTCGCATGGCATGGCACAGCGCAGGCACATATAGAACCGCTGACGGAAGAGGTGGAGCAAATGAAGGGCAGCAGCGCTTCGCCCCTCTAAATAGTTGGCCCGATAACGGCAATTTAGATAAAGCACGCAGATTGCTTTGGCCGGTTAAGCAAAAATATGGTGATAAAATTTCTTGGGCAGATTTAATGATTTTAGCAGGAAATGTCTCATTAGAGTCAATGGGATTTAAAACAATTGGTTTTGCCGGCGGAAGAGAAGATGTTTTTGAACCGGCATCAAATATTTATTGGGGAAAAGAAACTAAAATGTTAGAAGATAATCGTTATTCTGAAGGACGTAAATTAGAAAATCCATTAGCCGCAGTACAAATGGGATTAATTTATGTAAATCCTGAAGGCCCCAACGGTAACCCAGATCCGGTAGCTGCGGCTAAAGATATAAGAGAAACATTTGCCAGAATGGGCATGAACGATGAAGAGACCGTGGCTCTTATTGCAGGTGGTCATACTTTAGGCAAAACGCATGGCGCAGGAGATGCCTCATTAGTTGGCAAAGAACCTGAAGCTGCTTCAATTGAAGAACAAGGACTAGGATGGAAAAGTAGTTACAAATCCGGTAAAGGAAAAGACGCCATAACATCAGGGCTTGAAGTAATATGGACAAGTTCGCCAACAAAATGGAGTCATGAGTACTTTACCTTGCTTTTTGGCAATGAATGGGAATTAACAAAAAGCCCAGCAGGTGCGCACCAATGGGTTGCAAAAAAAGGTGTAGCATTTATACCAGATGCATTTGATAGCACTAAAAAACATCTTCCAACCATGCTCACTACAGACCTTTCATTAAGGTTTGATCCTGTATATGAAAAAATATCAAAAAAATTTTTAGATAACCCCAAAGCGTTTGACGAAGCATTTGCTAAAGCTTGGTTTAAACTTACTCACAGAGATATGGGTCCAAGTTCATTATACCTAGGGCCAGAGACGCCTAAAGAAACTTTTATTTGGCAAGACCCGATTCCTGCTTCTAAAAATATAATTTATAACTCTTCAGAATTAAATGATCTTAAAACAAAAATTTTAAACTCTGGACTAACTCTTAGCGAATTAATTTATACTGCATGGTCTTCGGCAAGCACTTTTAGAGGTTCTGATAAAAGAGGCGGTGCAAATGGTGCGCGTATAAGATTATTACCACAAAGAGAATGGGAAGTTAATAACCCCAAGCAATTAGAAAAAGTACTAGCAACGTATCAAAAAATTCAGACTGAATTCAATTCAAAATTTAATAAGCCGGTTTCAATGGCTGATTTGATTGTATTGGGAGGAAATGCTGCGGTAGAGAAATCAATTAAAAATAGTGGATTAAATATCACTGTACCATTTATGTCGGGAAGAATGGATGCTAGTCAAGAACAAACAAACATTGAAGGCATGGCGGTTTTAGAACCACTAACAGATGGTTTTAGAAATTATTCAAAAACTCAATTTACAATACCTACAGAAGAATTATTGGTTGATAAAGCACAATTATTAAAATTAACTGCGCCCGAAATGACTGTGCTTCTTGGAGGATTGCGTGTTTTAAATGCGAATTATAATAACTCTCCAAATGGAGTGTTAACTGCGAATAAGGATAAATTATCAAACGACTTTTTCGTAAACTTATTAGACATGAGCACTGTGTGGACACCCATTTCTGATTCAAAAGAACTTTTTGAAGGGAAAGATAGAAAAACAGGAAAAACAAAATGGACTGCAACTCGTAATGATTTAATCTTTGGGTCAAATTCAGAACTAAGAGCATTAGCAGAAGTATATGCAAGCAACACAAATCAAGAAAAATTTGTAAAAGATTTTGTGAGTGCTTGGACAAAAGTAATGAACCTTGATCGTTTTGATTTGAAATAAATAACTCTTTTACACTAAACTAAAAACCTCATTCTTTAATTAGAATGAGGTTTTTTTATGCCAATATGTAACAATAAAATCTTATAATCCTTAATTTATTAAGGACTTATCATATTATTTAGTTGCAATTACTTGTATTACCGCAGAGGTACCGTTATGATATTTACCTTCGTTAATTTGTTTTACAGTAGTTTTAATTGAAATATTCTCAAATTCAAAAAAATCATTTTTTAATTCTTCTTCGCTATACAATAATTCGGGAACTTGTGGTCCTCCGGTTTTGTAGTTAAGTTGATTTTTATGATAAGATTCCATTAAAAAAACTCCATCCTTTTTCAAACCTGAATAAACTTGCTGAAAAATAGCTTTTCTTAAATCAGATGGAAAATGTCCGAAAATACATATAACAGCATCCCATTTATTTGCTTCAATAATATAATTATTCAAATCCACACAAAGCGTTTCAATGGTTAAATTTTTTTTATTTGCTAAGTTTAATAGCTTGTTCAATCCCTCTTGCGAATAATCAACAGCTGTTACATGATGATTTTGTTCTGCTAAAAAAACCGCATTTCTCCCCTCCCCTTCTGCCAAACATAAAACTTTTGAATGAGGCTTTATAACTTCAATCTTTGATTTCAAAAAATCATTTGCCTCAACACCATATGCATATTCAACTTCTTTGTATCGAGCATTCCAAAAATTAATATCCATTTTATTGTTTTAAATAATCGGTTTTATAATCTCCGATATGAATTTCACTATTTTGAATTGATCGTTTTTGTTTTAAATAATTATATACTCCAATAGCTAAAGTTGAAAAAGAAACTACATAAAAAGCAATTTGAAATAACAAACTACTTTCTAGTTTTAAGAGACTTTTTAAACTTAATCCTGCAACTAAAAAATAAAGGGAAGTTCTAATAAATGACAATAATGTTGATTGATTGGCCATCACCGTTCTTTGTAATGCCAATTTTTCTCTAAGAATTAAATCTTTATTAATCTTTGTTTCAATAGTATTCATTAAGTTAAATTACAAATTCTAATCCGCTATAACTACTTTTTCAATTGCGCTATACCTGCCATCAAAAGTAAAATTAAAGAAATAAATACCATTTGTAAGCTTTACAAAATTAGAAATATTCAAACTTTGATTTCCTTTTTGCAAATCCCTAAAATATTTCTGAGAAACAATTTTACCTGTTACATCAGTTACATATAATTCTAAATTACCATTATGAGGTAATTCCATATTTAAATTAAATTGTGATTTAGATGGATTTGGATACACATTTAACTTTAACGGATTTTTTCCGTCCAAAGGCAATAATCCAGCTACTTGGTCTTTAACCAACCAAACTTCATATATCACGTTATGTGCATTTGTAACACCTGTATTATTGGTTGTAAAAGCATTTATTTGAGGGCTGTAAATTCCACCATAAATATGACCTATTAAAACAGAATCAGCTGTGATTTTAGACAGTTTAATAACTTCTGATTTGTAATGCGAAATGGAATGATTCGTTATAAACTCAGCACTTGCCCCTATTAAAGCAGGCATTTGAGTTAAAAACACATTCTCTTGTAAATTACCACTAGCATCTCGTGACACTCTGCTAATAGTTTTCACAAAAGGCACATTATTATCTTGAGTTAACACATTATTGATATACGAATACTGACTTATTCCACCGAAAAAGATAGAATGCATGACATTATTCAAACTATCATATAAAGCTGTTTTAGCAGAATGATAATTACTTAAATATTGATTAAATGAAGTCACCGGCGTATGTCCGCTTTTTTTAATATCAACAGGATATAAAAATGGTAAATCAACTCCTATTTGAAACACACCTGAAGAAATAGTATAACCTTCTTCTCCGTTTGGAAATATTTGAGGCGTCAAATTATAATCTCTTCTATGAAGATGAGCTTGATCTGTTACTAACGAATAGTTTGAATAACTTAATTGAGGTCCTGAATTGTTAATCTTGAATTTCTTTAAACCATCCACATAGGATTGAGTATATGTTGGATTTCCCATTGGATTATACCTTCCATCAAATCGATGTCCTCCCACCAAATAAAATGTTGAATCAATTTTACCCAATTGACCACCGTTTACTGCAAAATTTTGATCAGTCAATTGTTTGAAGTATGGAACTATCGAAGTTCCATTCACTACGGCAGTTATTAAACCACTAACAGAAACTGATGTTAAGTTAGGATATGTAATATGATCAGCAGCAGTGGCGCTATAGCCATAACCTCCAATAATATACAATGAATCTTCATCTTGATAAAAATTCATATTAGTAGATTGCAATTGCTCCGCTAAACCTATTGCTAAAACAGTTACTGGAGATGTCCAAAACTGTTTAGTATTCACATCAATAACATATATATCTGTATTATTACTTGCCGCTGGGAAGGCATTAAATGGTTGACGGGCATGTAATCCATCTTTTCTTCCTCCAATAATCAACCACTTACCACCTGATTGAGCAACCACAAAAGAATGTAATCCGGAAAGATTTGAAATAGTAAATGGTTTTAATTTAACTGAATAATCAAATGGAATAATTTGAGCATAGCCTAATAACATTGATGTTATAAAAGCAATAATTAAAATTTTAATCTTCATTGTAATAGTTTTCATCGAAGTTATCTTGAATGAGTTTTAAACTCTGTTACATAAGTTACAATTAAAACAAAAACCTCTAAAATTAGAGGCTTTGTCGCAAACTTTAAGATTATTCTTATTTACCTTTAGGGCATGTATTTATTCCTAAAAAGGTATAAAGCGGGCAAAAACCAATTAAACTTGTTAAAACAAAAATACCTGATAATACAATTAAAACTATTCCCAAAACGCCGGAAATTATATTTGTAAAATACAATGCAGTAATAATAAGCGCAACAATTAGTCTTATAATTTTATCTGCACCTCCCATATTTTTTTTCATACTATTTAATTTAAATAATTTATAAAATTTAATTTGAATTTAAGTTACCAATAGCACAACGTACATAAGATTTTACTTTTAAAACAGCGCTGTTATTTCCTTTTTCAGGATAACAAATCTTTGTTAATTTTTCAATTACCGTATTTCTATCAACATTAATTCCACTCACTTCAACTTTATCATCTTCCTAACTAATTTGAACCTGCTCTATGGTATCAATTTTTTTGAAATGCATCTTTTATACTGCTCGTAAATCCTCCACATTTTCTATTTTCAACATAAATTATCTCTGTCTTTATATTTTATTTTTTAAGACTTTGATGGTTCTTTTTTGAAAATATTGAGAAATAATCCTCCTATTAACGAACCATACAAGGTACTATTCAGCGGTTTAGATGTTATAGCACATGTTCCGCTTGAGCAACCAACAAAATAGTAATATAAATATCCGGCATTTGCGCCAATAATTACACCTAATACAACAAGTTTATTATTTAGCAACCACTTCTTCATAGTCAACATCAATAGTTTTTTTATCTGATGTAGTTTTGTTGTATGTTGTACTACATCCGTTTGCGCCACAACAACCTATATTAAAAAAAGCCATACCACCAACTACTACTCCTAATATACCCAAAATAGCATCCATTGTAATTATTGCCTGAACTAATGCAAATACTGCGAAAATAAATCGTAACATTCTCATTATTCCCCATGATTTCAAGAGTTTCATATTACTTGGTTTTACAAATTACATTTTGCCACGGACCTAAGTTTTCAACTTCCTTAGTATATCCGGCATTAACTAACTGCGATTTTGCAATGCCTGCTCTATTACCGCTTCTGCATACCAAAGTAACCTTATCGTACTTTTTTAATTCTTCTATTTTATCAGCAAATTGATCTAGCGGATAATTAACAGAACAATCAGCATGACCATCTTCATTCCATTCTTCAATTGTTCTTACATCTACTATAATTTCTTTAGTAGCAGTTTGTGTTGCGTTTGTTGTTTCCATTGATGTTGTTTTTTTTGTTTGCGAATTACATTGTGTAAGAATCAACACAAACATAATTGCTGAAAGAATTAATTTAATTTTTATCATGTTTTATTTTCGTTAAGTTGTCACCTATTAATATTATTGAGGTAACAATAAACTTATTTATGATTTTTGCAATTTACTTTGGCACACAAAATCAGTTTTAGCTACACCAGCCTCTGCAATAGCTTTAAAACCGCCTTCTATTTCTTTGAAGTTGTGAACTCCGCGCGATTTTAAAATACTTGCTCCAATCATACTTCTATAACCACCTGCACAGTGAATATAAAATGGTTTTTCGTCGTTAATTTCAGCAAACCAATTATTTATTTGATCTAACGGTTTATTATAAGACTCTTCAACATGCTCAGCTCGGTATTCGCTTTCTCTTCTCACATCAATTACTGTATCGGCTTTTACATTTAACTCTTTTGCAAACTGAGTAGCTGTAATTCGGTTAACAGTATCACTTTCTTTTCCTGCTACTTTCCAACTTGCAAAGCTTCCTTTCAAATGTCCAATTACATTATCAAAACCAACACGACTCAAACGAGTTACTGTTTCTTCTTCTTGTCCTAACTCTGTAATTAATAAAATTGGTTGCTTCACGTCTTTAATTAATGCCCCAACCCAAGGAGCAAAATCACCTGCAATGCCAATATTAATTGAGCGAGGTATAAAACCTTTTGCAAATTCGGAGGCTACTCTCGTATCAAGCATTAAAGCTTCTGTTGTTTCGGCTGCAGCTTCAAATTCAACAACTGATAATGCTCTCATACCATTATTTAAAACAGTATCAAAACTCTCATAACCTTTTTTATTCATTGCCACATTCATTCCAAAATAACCAGGAGGAGGCGTTAAACCATCTGTTACGGCAGCAATAAATGCTTGTTTGTTAGGCTGATTTAAAGCGTAATTCATTTTCTTTTGATTACCAAGTGTGTCAACCGTTTCTTTCATCATGTTTTTCCCGCAAGCAGAACCTGCTCCATGAGCAGGATACACAATAACATCATCTGCTAATGGCATAATTTTAGTGTTTAACGAGTCGTATAATAAACCCGCTAACTCATCTTGGGTCATAGATGCCGCTTTTTGCGCTAAATCAGGTCGGCCAACATCTCCAAGAAACAAGGTGTCTCCACTAAACAGAGCAACATCCTTTCCGTTTTCGTCCGTCAATAAAAAGCAACTACTTTCCATAGTGTGACCAGGTGTATGTAAAACTTTAATAGTTACGTTTCCTAATTTAAACTCTTCTCCATCTTGCGCAATCATCGCTTTAAATTCAGGGTTAGCATTTGGTCCGTAAACAATTGGCGCTCCTGTTTTTTTACTTAAATCCAAATGACCTGATACGAAGTCTGCGTGAAAATGAGTCTCGAACACGTACTTTATTTTAACGCCATCTTTTGTTGCACGATCTAAATATGGTTGCACCTCTCTTAAGGGGTCAATAATTGCTGCCTCGCCATTAGATGTAATATAATAAGCGCCTTGCGCTAAACATCCTGTATATATTTGTTCTATTTTCATAATTTATATTTTTAAACTTTAACTTAAATTTTAATCTTTTTCAAAATTAATAAACTTGTATTTATTAAAAAGGTAACATTTATCACATTATTTTTATTGGTTTTTAACCTTATTTTGTGACTTACTACTTAAGCAGTGTTTCTTTTATAATAATATAAATGCCCATTACCAAAACAAACCATCCAAAAACCGGTTTCAGTTTTTTACCGTCAATTTTTTTAGATAAATACAAGCCTATAAAAATACCTATTGTAGCAAACGCTGCAACAGAAGTTAAAAGCGTCCAATTAATAATTGTTTCACCGCTCTCTCCAAAAAAACCTATTAATGACTTTGCAGCAATAATAACTAAAGATGTTCCAACGGCTTCTTTCATTGGTAATTTTGATAATAGGACTAACGCAGGTATAATTAAAAAACCGCCGCCTGCTCCTACTAATCCTGTTACAACCCCAACAACAGCACCTTCCAATAAAATAACAGGATAATTAAACTTTTGAGGTCCTAAATCTTCTTCTGTTTTCTTTTTATCTTTTTTAATCATACTATAAGAGGCTGCTACCATTAATACTGCAAATAATAACATCATTAAAATACTTTTGGTAACCATAAAATCACCAACAGAAAACACTTGTTTTGGTATTGCAGGAACAATATAAGCCCTGGTTAAAAACACCGCAATAATAGATGGCGCTCCAAACACCAAAGCTGTTTTTATATTAACCAATCCTTTTCTAAAATACCCTACCGAACCAACTGCTGCCGTAAAGCCAACAATAAATAACGAATAAGCTGTTGCTGCCACAGCATCTACCGAAAAAAGATACACCAATACAGGAACAGTTAGTATGCTTCCGCCGCTACCAATTAAACCCAGTGATACTCCTATTAAAATTGATGAGATATAACCTATTATTTCCATTTTAATTATTTAATGATGCAAAGATAAATGATTAAAATTAGTTGAAACGGTTACATTTGTTACAATAAACAGAGATTACCACAATAAACAACTTTTAGTTATTTCATGGTGCTTATTACCTGCTGCATGTGTGCAACTACACCTTGTATATTTTGCTGCAAATTACCTAACTCGTTTTGTTGCGCTCTTACTTTGTTTTCAGCGTCGGTAACAATAGCAAAATCTGAAGAGCAAGAATAAATTTTTTGTTTGCCTGCTGTTTTTTGTTTAAACTCATTAACGGCATTTTGCACTGTTACTTTAATATTTTGAAAACGGTCTTTACTCGAAATTATGCTGCTTAAGTCGGCAGTGAGCTCCTGACATTTATCGGGAAATAAACTAGTGTACTGCCCGGTCATTTTTAATACCTGCGATTCATAATTTTTTAAATTATCAGTTAAATCCTGCTCACTTTTATTAAGAGTTGCCATAGCTTCATCAAACTTACTAGTGTACATGGCCACATCACAAAACTGCACAGTTGGTGCAATCATTTCATTTACATACTTATTAAAACCAGTTGCGTTTTTAACTGCTTTATTGCCCACTGCTTGTAGTTCTTTAACTTCAGACTTCATTTTTTTCTTGGTTACTTTAAACTTTTTCCATTCGGCGGTACCAGATTCAATTTTATCTTTTCCTTTTGTATAGTCATTATAATTGGCATACTCGGCATTTAAACTTTTTTGCAACACATACATTTTATTAACTAAGGTGTTGGTGCTTTCTAATTGTTGCTTTGCAGTTTGAAATGGTTTTGTGTCGGTTTTACAATCTAACGAAAGGTATTGCTTATGCATCTCGTTAATTTTATCGGTAAAGGTTGTGCAGGTGTTATTAATATTATCTATACTAACTTTTAATTTAGAATTAATTGAATTAGTTGGGTAATAAATTTTACAACCGGAATTGATTATAGTAATGACTGCTAATAAAACAGACATTTTAAATACTAATTTATAAGACATAACTAAGCTTTAATAATTTTTGTTGAAGGTATTAAAAATAAATTTGGGACTATAAATCTTAATATAGCTTCGTATATTAAGGATTATTATATTTTTTATGGCAATGTGGGCAAACAAGTTCTTTTTCCTTTTCAATCTTTGCTAATTATTCAGAAAAACCACCAGCCAATATTCCGGTTGAAAGAGCAAACAACCCTATTACAATTATAGAGATAATAGAGCCAAGAATCTTGCCTAAAATTGTGATTGGATACATATCGCCATAACCTATTGTAGTGAGAGTTGCGACACCCCACCACATTGTTTCTGGTATGCTAGAAAATCTGTCTGGTTGCGCATTATTTTCAACATAATACATTAAAGTTGAAGAAAGAACAAGCATAAATATCAAAAGTAAAATTGTATTTAATAAATGTTCTTTCCTTTTTTTAAAAACATTACTAATAATATCTAAGGCATTAATATATCTTGCCACTTTAAAAAGCCTGATTATTCTTAAAAGTCTGAATATTCTTATAAATCTTAAGTCTATTGCTAAAAAAGATAAATAATACGGAAGGATCGCTAAAATATCTATTAACATTCCGGTTGATAAAGTGTATTTTATTCTTCCGGAAAAAGCATTTTGATATTCTTTTTTTTCAGGTATTGACCAGAATCTTAAAATAATTTCGACGGAAAATACAATGACTGAAAATAATTCAATAGTAGAAAAAATTGCCTTATATCTATCATTATAATTCTTAACAGACTCGAAAATAATAAATAAACAATTAATTAAATTAGGGAAAGTATAAAGGAGTCAAACAACTTACTATAAATCCCAAGTTCTAAGTTTAATAGCTTATATACTTTATTTCTAATTAACTTGATATAATATCAATTATTTCAAAGCAGCTTTATATTCTATCAATTTTTGCAGATAATTTTTATTTATAATATGGATCTTTTTGAATTTATTGAATTTAGAAAGAACTACAAGAATTATAACTAAATAAATAATTCCTCCAATAATTGCGCGCCCAGCTGTAATACTACTCCAAATTTTTGGTCCGGTAATTAAGGAATAACCAAAATAACAAGCACAATATAAAGATGCATTAGTAATAATTAAATGCCAGAGTAAGACACCTATATTAAATTCAAAATATAATCTTCCCAAACCAAAGAGAGATAAAAAAAATGCAACAAGCCCATTTTTTTTATCGAACTCACTAGTTAATTCCTCGTAGATTTTAATTTGATTTATAACGAATTTTTTATGTTCTAATTTGAAAGTTTGATGGTTTATACTATTCTTTTTATCTAAATCTTCAAGCGTATTTAAAAATTCTTTATCCAAATGCTCCTTTGCAAAATCAATTTTTGAGTCTAATTCAATAAAAGGTTCTTCCCAACTAAATGAATTGGGATTGATTTTTTCGGTAGCTTCAATTAAATTAGCTAGTTGTCTTACACTTACTTTATCGTATGCCGCTAATTTAAAATCAGATATTTCAGCTAAAATAGATTCATTTGGATCTGAAAATTTGGAATAAGATTTTTTATTTGTAATACCACCTCTATTTCGATAGATATCACGGCCTATTTCTCTACCTATTTGGTTTATTGCAGATTGAATTAATGACATGTACTCTATTATTTATATATTATATAAATATACTATAAAGATTAAAAAAACTAAAAGAATCTTTATTAGATTGAAACTGCTGGAAAGGTTGGGCTGATTTTTTGGGCAAAACGTAACTATGTAATTTGTTTGAAGTATAGTTTATTCCAATTAAATGTAAACAATCATAACTATTAAATTAAATCAACCACACTAACAACAAATTTCTCTCTTTGCACCAATCGTGTTTTAGTTGCTTTTGAAAAAATTTAGAATCAGATTCCAAATAATTCCAATAATATATTTTAGTCATTTTAAAAACAGTGTTAGTACAACACTCAACAACTTATAAATTGCGAGAAATAATTTTTCTCCAGTTTACTATTTCCTTACCGTTACTTCTTAGTTGATTTTGTGCTCCGGCATACAATAAAATTGACTTATTGGTTCCGCTTAACTTACACCAATAATCACTATTTTTTAAAAACTCTGCATTAAATGTCTTACCCGATTTAATTTCAATTGGTAACAATTTGCCTCCTTCATCAACAATAATATCTATCTCGTGACCGGTTTTATCTCTCCAATAAAATAAATTAATTGTCAAACCCGAATTGGTTCTTTTTTTGATGAGTTCAGTTACAACCATGCCTTCAAAAATTGCACCCCTTAACGGATGTGTTTTAAGTTGCGTCACACTTCTTATTCCGAGTAAATAACACACTAAAGCTGTATCGTAAAAATAAATCTTGGGCCGTTTAACAATTGTTTTATTAAAATTTTTGTGATGCGGCTTTAAAAGATAAATAATAAAACTACTTTCTAAAATTCCAATCCATGATTGAATGGTTTTAACATCCACGCCGGTTTCGTTGGCGAGAGCTGAGCTATTTAATTCCTGACCCGAGCGACCCGCAAGTAATTTAATAAACCGCTCAAAAACAATTAAATCGGTAATGTTTTTTATTTGCCTGACATCTTTCTCTATATAAGTTCTGATGTAATTCGGGCACCAATCTTCGGGCGGAATAGCTTGATCATAAATAGGAGGATAAAACCCTTTAAGCATAAGGTAGTCGTCATCAACAGGTAATAACTTTGCTTTTGTTAATTCGGTAATCGAAAAGGGAAGTAAATTTATATACCCCACTCTTCCGGCCAAAGTTTGAGAGATGGTTTGTTGCAATAAAAAGTTGTTTGAACCCGAAAGTATAAATAAACCTTTTGTTTTTGAATTGTCTAAAATTTCTTGTAAGTATGAAAATACAAGCGGCACACGCTGTACCTCATCTAAAATTGCACCGTTTGGATACGAATCTAAAAAACCGCGAGGATCTTCCAAAGCAAATTGGCGCAAATCCGGATTTTCAAGCGAGACATACGGTTTACCTTTAAAGACCTGTTTTATTAAGGTTGTTTTACCAGCTTGCCTAGCCCCGGTAACTGCTACTGCTTTAAATTTAGACGCTAAATCTTTTAGTTTTTCTTTTGCGCTACGTTGAATCATACTATAAATATATGGAAAAATTTGGAATCAGATTCCAAATTTTTCCAATTAACCATTTGATTGCCTAAAAAAACAGAACTAAAAATACGATTATACAGTTTCAATTCATTTTATTAAATTTAAATAATGAGTTTATCTATACGCCTAATTGTTATTTTATTTTTAAGCGGTCAAATTGCATTCTACGGTCAAAATAAAACAATTGACTCGCTTAAGCTGGCATTAAAAAACGCAAAGCATGATACCGCAAAAGTTCAAATTCTACAATCGATAGGAGAAGAAATTTATAGTCAGCAATCTGACAGTGCTTATTCTTTTTACGAAAGAGCAAATGCAATAATTGATAAAAAAATTAAACAATACTCAAATAATAGTATAGAATATAAGTGTCTCAGACTTCAGAGAGCATACTGTTTAAATAATATAGGTTTTGTGCATGAAAATAAAGGAGAGAATCAAAAAGCATTAAAAAACTATCTACAAAGTTTAAAAATACTAGAGGAAGTAAATAACAAAGAAGGAATTGCAATTGCTCTGAATAATATTGGGGTTTTATACAATAATTTAGGAGACATATCACAATCTCTTCTTTACTATGACAAAGGTTTAAAAATAATGGAGGAATTGGGCGATAAAAACAGTATAGCAGCTTGCTTAAATAATATTGGATATATTTATAATTATCAAGGTAATCTGAAGGAGGCGTTAACATATTTTATTAAATGTTTAAAAATTTGGAAAGAGATAGGAAATAAAAATGGCTTAGCTTATTCCTTAAATAATATCGGAGTAATCTATAAAAATCTAGGAGAAAGTAAAAAGGCTATGGATTATTTTATGCAGAGTTTAAAAATTAGAGAAAAGATTGGAGATAAAAGAGGAATAGCAGAATCCCTTAATAGTATCGGAGCTATTTACGAACAGAAAAACGACATTGTAACTGCGATTAATTATTTTAAGAAAAGTTTAAATATAAGAGAAGAGATTGAAGATTTTAATGGGATTGCAAAATGCTATTATAATATTAGTGCGGTGTATTTTAAAGAAAAAAAATATAACGAAGCTATCGAATTTATTTCAAAATCATTGCGTTTAAGTGCTAAGATTGGTTATCCTGCCAACATAAGAAACGCTGCAAATTTATTAAGTCAAGCGTACAAAGCAACAGGTAATTATAAACTTGCTTTAGAAAATCACGAACTATACATTAAAATGCGTGATAGTATTAACAATATTGAAACTCAAAAAGCAACAATTACACAGCAAGCCAAATACGAATACGATAAGCAAAAAATTATTGAAGACGAAAAACATAAAGCAGAACTAAAAATAAAAGATCAAAAAGCTCAGGCTGATAGTAAAAAACAGAACAGTATTTTAGCATCAGTAAGCATTGTCCTGCTTGTGGTTGCTTTCTTTTCTTTAATGCTTTATAATCGTTTTAAAACCACCCAACAACAAAAATTAATAATTGAGAAAAAAGAAAAAGAAACTCAGGAGCAAAAAGTAATTATTGAAGAAAAACAAAAAGATATTTTAGATTCAATAAATTACGCAAAACGTATACAATACACCTTACTTGCTCATGACGCATTTTTAAAAGAAAATCTTAATGAGTACTTTACCTATTTTAATCCAAAAGACATTGTATCAGGCGATTTTTATTGGGCAACTAAACAAAATAATAAATTTTATTTAGCTGTTTGCGACAGCACTGGTCATGGTGTACCAGGAGCTTTTATGAGTTTACTTAATATTGGGTTTTTATCTGAAGCCATTAATGAAAAAGGTATAGAAAACCCTAATGAGGTGTTTAATTTTGTTAGAATGAAACTAACAGATACTATTTCAAAAGAAGGTCAAAAAGATGGCTTTGACGGCATTTTAATTTGCTTTGATAATACTACCAGTAATATTACTTATGCCGCTGCTAATAATGCCCCGGTTATCATCCGAGAAGGAACAATTTTAGAGTTAGAATCAGATCGCATGCCTGTGGGTATTGGAGAGAAAAAAGAAAATTTTG
>JBIJCO010000009.1:0-97430 GCA_044344665.1 Bacteroidia bacterium
CTTAAAACATGTCCTTGGCCTCTATCTACAAGTAATTGATCTTCATTTCCTAATATCAAAGCTGGTTTTTGTAGAGCATCTTGATCTACTGTGAATTTGATAGCATCTGCTGCGGCTTTTGTTCGTAAGTAATACATCCCAGTTTTTAAACCTTTTTTCCAGGCATAAAAATGAGCACTACTCATTTTTGCAAAGTTCGCATCTTGAATAAATAAGTTGAGTGATTGAGACTGGTCAATATATGCGCCACGATCTGCCGCCATGTCAATAATAGCACGTTGTTTTATTTCCCATACTGTTTTATACAGTTCCTTTATGTTTGCAGGAATTTCAGGGATATTCTGAACCGAGCCGTTTGCAGCAATAATTTTATTTTTTAAATTATCATTCCAAATGCCAAGTTTTACTAAATCACGTAATAAATGTTTATTTACAACAACAAATTCTCCGCTTAACACACGGCGTGTATAGATATTGCTTGTATAAGGCTCAAAACACTCGTTGTTACCTAATATTTGTGAAGTGCTGGCCGTTGGCATAGGCGCTAATAATAAAGAATTTCTTACGCCGTGTTTTAGAATTTCCTCTTTTAAAGTGTCCCATTCCCAGCGAGAACTAGGTGTAACCTTCCACATGTCTTGCTGAAAAACACCTTTTGATATTGGCGACCCCTCGTAAGTTTCATATGGGCCTTCAACTTTTGCTAGATCTTTACTTGCTGTTAACGCAGCATAATAAATAGTTTCGAAAATTTCAGAGTTTAATTTTTTCGCCTCATCGCTTTCAAACGGGAAACGCATTAAAATAAAAGCATCTGCTAAACCCTGCACTCCAAGACCAATTGGTCTGTGACGCAAGTTAGATTTACGAGCTTCTGGAATTGGGTAATAGTTCCGATCTATAATTTTATTGAGATTTATAGTTGCAACATAAGTAATTTCAAATAGCTTGTTATGATCAAATGTGCCGGTTTTCTCATCTACAAAGCGTGGTAGCGCAATTGATGCTAAATTACATACAGCCACTTCGTCAGAACTTGTGTATTCGATTATTTCGGTACACAAATTTGAAGATTTTATTGTGCCCAGATTTTGTTGATTAGATTTTGAGTTAGCAGCATCTTTAAATAACATGTAAGGATTTCCCGTTTCAATTTGTGCTTCAATGATTGCTGCCCATAATTCGCGCGCTTTAATTTGTTTACGAAACTTGCCTTCTGCTTCATATTTGGTATACAAAGCTTCAAAAGCGTCGCTGTGGCAATCACTTAAGCCAGGACATTCGTTAGGACACATTAAACTCCAGTCGCCCTCAGCTTCTACACGTTTCATAAACAAATCAGGAATCCATAAAGCCGTAAATAAATCACGTGCTCGCATCTCTTCTTTGCCATGATTTTTACGAATATCTAAAAAATCATAAATATCTGCATGCCAAGGCTCTAAATAAACGGCGATAGAGCCTTTACGTTTACCACCTCCTTGATCAACATATCTTGCTGTTTCGTTGTATACTTTTAGCATTGGAATGATTCCATTGCTAGTACCATTAGTGCCTTTAATATATGAACCGGTTGCACGAACATTATGAATGTTGATGCCAATACCTCCTGCACTTTGCGAGATTTTAGCACATTGTTTTAGTGTGTCATAAATTCCGTCAATACTATCTTCTTTAACTTGTAATAAAAAGCAAGAACTCATCTGTGGTTTTGGCGTTCCGGCATTAAATAAAGTTGGTGTTGCGTGAGTAAACCAACGTTCACTCATTAAATTATAAGTTTTTATTGCCGAATCAATATCGTTTTTGTGTATTCCAACAGCAACACGCATAATCATGTGTTGTGGTCTCTCTGCAACCATATTGTTCATCTTTAAAAGATAAGAACGCTCTAGAGTTTTAAAACCAAAATAATCATATCCAAAATCGCGATCATATATTATTGATGAGTCTAAAGTGTGCGCATTATTCATGATAATTTCATAAACATCGTCTGCAATTAGAGATGCGCGAAGCCCTGTTTTAGGGTCAATATAATTAAATAAAGCATCTACAGTTTTCGAAAAACTTTTGATGGTGTTTTTATGTAGATTACTTACAGCTATTCTTGAAGCTAATTGTGCGTAATCCGGATGACGTGACGTTAATCCGGCTGCGGTTTCAGCAGCTAAATTATCAAGTTCAACGGTTGACACTCCATCATATACCCCATCAATTACTTTTTTTGCAACAAGTATTGGGTCAACATGCGATGGTTCTAAGCCATAGCTTAATTTTTGAATACGAGCGGTTATTTTATCAAACTTTACCGATTCGCGAGTACCGTCTCTTTTAATTACAAACATATGCCAATTAATAATTTAGTTTTTGAATTTTATTTTCTTTAAACAAGATACTTTTTTAAATAGGATCTTTTATTTATTTTCAATTTATATTTCAACAAACAAGCGGTTAATTATTTTTTAATTAAGGGGGGTAGAATTCCACTCAGGTTTTGCCTGATAATTAAAAATTAAAGAACAATTCGTTTAGATTTTATTTAGTACTAAAAGTCTTCGTCAAGCTTAAAAACATTATTTTCTTCTTTGTTGTTCATTACACCAGCTTTTTGATATTCAGCAACGCGTTTTTCAAAGAAGTTTGTTTTACCTTGTAACGAAATCATTTCCATGAAATCAAAAGGGTTTGCTGCGTTATAATATTTGGCACAGCCAAGAGAAACCAATAGTCTGTCTGCACAAAATTCAATATACTGACACATTAAGTCGGAATTCATTCCAATTAACTTTACAGGAATGGCTTCAACAACAAATCTCTTCTCTATTGAAACGGCATCTATAATTATCTTTGTTACTTGTTCTTTTGGTAATTGATTTTTTAGATGATTTGTATAAATCATACAAGCGAAATCGCAATGTAAACCTTCGTCGCGGCTAATAAGTTCATTACTAAAAGTTAAACCAGGCATTAAACCACGTTTTTTTAACCAAAAAATTGAGCAAAATGAGCCTGAAAAAAATATACCTTCAACTGCAGCGAAAGCGATTAAACGTTCAGCAAACGAACCATTACTAATCCATCTTAATGCCCAGGCTGCTTTTTCGCCAACACAAGGAACAGTATCTACCGCGTGCAATAGATGATTTTTTTCAGCAGCGTCCTTAATATAAGTATCAATAAGTAGTGAATAGGTTTCAGAATGGATATTTTCCATCATTATTTGGAAACCATAAAAACACCTGGCCTCTGGGTATTGTACTTCGTTTAAAAAGTTAATAGCTAAGTTCTCGTTCACAATACCGTCACTTGCTGCAAAAAACGCCAAAACGTGTTTTATAAAATGCCTTTCGTTATCATTAAGTTTATTATTCCAATCTGCAATATCTGAACTCAGGTCTATTTCTTCCGCTGTCCAAAAGCTTGCTTCAGATTTTTTATAGAATTCCCAAATATCTTTGTACTTGATAGGAAAAAGAACAAATCTGTCTTTGTTTTCTAATAAAATGGGTTCTGTCATGGCAATTATATTAATTTAATATGGTTGTGGTTTTTAGTTAAATTCTTATAGGTACAAATAAATATAAAAAAGCACTCTTTCGTTTAACAAATGAATTAACACTTGGTTGAAGTTTTAAACAAAGAAATTAAACGACGGAGTGTTAATAAAGTAAATAGAATTGATTTACAATGAAATAACAAAAACGCATAAAATCCTTAAAAAATGTTTGTGGAAATGAAAAGTATTTTTAAGGGGTAATAGGTTTACATTAAAGTTTTATAAATATTAAATTTAACAAATCAATAGCGTATATTTAAATTAATTGATCTCGTTTGTTTTAATTAAAAGTTGTTAATTCAAATTTGATATATGCCTCGCGATGTATTTATAAAACTAATAATCAAAAATGATAAATTGGCTGTAAAAGGATTTTTCGAAGCAAACTATCCCAGAATGAAGTCAATAGCTATGCGTTATTGTAAAAATCAAACTCAAGCTAACGAAGCGTTAAACTTTAGTTTTTATACTATAATAAAAAAAATTCAACAGCAGAAAACAGATAAGTTAATTAATGCTGATAACCGAATTAACGAAACCGAAATTATATTGCTTTGTTCCAGTTTTGTAAAAAGTATAGTTAGCGAGTATTATGTTGCGAGTACAGTAAGAGTTACAAATCAGTCAACTAAAAATTATGATTTGTTTGAAAGCATGGATTTTATAAATTACAATTCGATAGATGAAGATGTTTTAATTAAGTCTATACAGCAGTTAGTGCCCTCGCAAAGGCTTATATTGAATCTGCATATAATAGATAATTATAGTATTGATGAAACAGCTGAAATCTTAGATTTGAGCGCTCAAGCTGTAAAAAGTGGGTTAGAAAAAGCACGCTATTATTTGCAAAAAAACATAGAAAACTGTTATAAAACTATGAAAAATGAGTAGTCATTTTAATTATGAAATAGACGAGCATCGCATTCGCATTCAATTAAAAGAACATCAAGTTTTTTTTAATGAGGAGGCCTGGAATAACTATGAAAAGTATGTCGAGAAGTTTCGAGTTAGGGAACTTGAAAATTCGAAAAAAATAAAATTTGGAATAAACCGCAATATTATTTTGCCGATTGTTTTTTTTGGAATAATTGTATTTTTCACGTTTATACTCTATAAATTTCTAAGTATAAAAAATAATATTCCTTTAAAAAATTATGGCGCGTCAATTTCTCAAGATAATAAGGCACAACCAATGCCTCAAAAAAAAGTTTTAGTTCCAATCAAAAAAAATGTCTTGGATAATAAGGATTCTTTATCACTTTTAAATAAGCCAATTACCGATAGCATTCCTAACAAAAACACATCTATTAAAAATTTAGATAATTTTGATTTATTATTGGATGAAAAAAATGAATTTCTACGCAAGAAAAATAACGTAAAAAAAACATCACGAAGTATAACACCTAAAAAGAATAAAATAGAAATACTCAATCCTTTAAATATACCTTCATTGTTGCCACTTCAATCAAATGAAAATACTGAACCGGAGTTAAAATAGTTTCTTTAATATAGTTTAACACGCCATCTTTAATCCAATTTTGCAATTAAGTATCTTTAATAGATTAACCTTACATTTATTTAAAATGGATATTACCAATAAGCAGGATATTGAGAAAATAATTAATTTATTTTACAAAAAATTATTACAAATTGATGAGATTAATTCTGTTTTTAATGGAATAAATTTTCAGTCTCATTTACCAAATATTGTTTCTTTCTGGAGTTTTGTTCTGTTTGATGAGCAGGGATATACAACAAATGTTTTTGAAAAACACATTCATTTGCCAATTAAACCAGAAATGTTTGAAGTTTGGCTGAAAGTTTTTGTGGACAGTGTAGACGAATTATTTACGGGAGAAAAGTCGGATTTAGCTAAACAGAGGGCAACAATACTAACTTTTACTTTCAAATCAAAGTGGGAAAAAGTAAAAAAATCTGATTAGGTAAATAATAAATGTATTACTTTCGAAAAGACTAACTTTAAACACATTCACTTAAAAAACAACTACACAAAACGATATTATGGATTTTGAAAATAATTTATCATTTGCAAAAAGTCTGGATAATCAGGATGAACTTAAATTATATAGGGAAAAGTTTTTTTTTCCGCAGCATGAAAACAAAAATGTTATTTACTTTACTGGCAATTCACTAGGCTTACAGCCAAAAAACACTCAACATTATTTACAGCAAGAGCTGGATGATTGGGCTAAATACGGGGTTGAAGGGCATTTTTTAGCGAAAAACCCATGGTTGTCTTATCACGAATTACTTACATATAAAATGGCAAAAATTGTAGGCGCTCTTCCAGATGAAACAATAATGATGAATCAGCTTACGGTTAACCTTCATTTATTGTTAGTATCATTTTATCGTCCAACAAAAAACCGGTATAAAATATTATGCGAATCTAAGGCTTTCCCAAGTGACCAGTATGCATTGCAGTCACAATTGAAATTTCATGGTTTTAATACTGATGAAGCTTTGATTGAGATTGAACCTAGACCAGGAGAGTTTCATATTAGAGAAGAAGATATTTATAAAACTATAGAAGATAATAAAGATACTTTAGCTTTAATTATGATTGGCGGTGTAAATTATTTCACTGGGCAGGTTTTTGATATGAAATCTATTACTAAAGCAGGACATAATGTTGGCGCTATAGTTGGTTTTGATTTAGCTCATGCCGCCGGTAATTTGCATTTAGAACTGCATAATTGGGAAGTTGATTTTGCCGTTTGGTGCAGTTATAAATATTTAAATAGTGGGCCTGGAGGAGTCGCTGGCGCTTTTGTGCATGAAAAACATCTAAAAAACACAACTATTCCTCAATTTGCCGGTTGGTGGGGACACGATAAAGAAACTCGTTTTTTAATGGATAGTAAATTTTTGCCAATACAAACAGCAGAACGTTGGCAATTAAGTAACGCGCCTGTTCTAAGTATGGCCGCCTGCAGAGCGAGTTTAGATATTTTTGACGAGGTAGGTATGCCGGCATTAATTAAAAAAAGCGAACAACTTACAGCTTATTTAGAATTTATTATAGAACAAATAAACGACGAAAAAAATAACTGTCTTCAAATAATAACACCACGAAATAATCGTGGATGTCAGCTTTCAATAGTTGCAAATGGTTATGGAAAAGCTTTATATAATCAGTTAATTGATAGTGGCGTAGTTCCTGATTGGAGAGAGCCAAATGTAATTAGGTGCGCGCCGGTGCCATTATACAATTCGTTTGAAGATATTTTTAGATTTGGGGAAATATTAAAAAAATTATTGAATTAATTTTTAGTCTACTTTACTAGTTGGATTGGCTAGGTTTTTTGCGCTAGTTATGTCCATTTTTATGCTACCAATTAAAACATCCGCCTTTACACGCATTGGCAAATGATTGTCATCATCACTAATCCAAACATTAAGATCCTCTTCTTTTTTAAAAACTCTTCCTTTTTGCACAATTGGTCTGAATTTTAAGCACCTATATTTCCCTATGTCTGTCTCTATTGTTTCTTTGCCAATAAATTTAATTTTAAGCGGCCAAATTTCTTTATCTACGAAGCAGGTAATACTGAATAAATCGCCTGGCTTAGCGCGACTTAAATCCAGATTCCTTGAAGAATAGAATGCGCTAACCATATCTTGAATTCCAACCGGAACGTCATATTTTTCGTTATTACCAACATCCACTTTTTTTGTGTAGTGATTAAAAGCATAGTCTTGACTAAATTTATACCCACCTTCATCAACCCTTCTAACAAATAGCCAAGGCAGCATGGCGTCTTTATCAATATAAGATTCGTAACGATCTCTAACTTTAAAAAACCAGTCAGTACTGCCAATAGTATAGCCGCTTCCTACAACATGATATACCTTTCTGCCGCTTACATCTAATAAATTTGGTTTTACTTCTAAAACAGCAATTCCTGCATTAAGCAATCCATAATGCATACGGTAAGTAAGCACTTCACCTTCTTTAAAAGCCTTGTTACTGGCCATTGGCAATTGTTCAACATTTGAGGTTGACTGAATAATCTCTGAAATTTCAGAAACTTTGTCTGATTTTTTTCCAAGTGAAAACAAAGACATTATAACTAATGAAACCAGAAGTTTAAAGGATATTTTTTTTGCACTTTTCATAAGTCATTAAAATTCAAATTGCATGCCAATTTGCAATAACACATCCGCTAAAATTTGTTAATTAAATTAATGAGCTCTCTGCGCTTTGTAGAGAGTTGGTTATACACCTCCGGATTCAATAATGCATGTTGAACACCTCTGGTTTTATATATTACTGGATAATAAAATAAGCCAAACCAACCGCTTAACATAAATACTAGGCTGGTTAATAAAGGAAAAAAAATCTCATTGGAAAATTGATATATCAATGAAAATATTATAGTGTAATTAACAAGGAAGAAAATCATACTTAGCGCGATGGCAAATGAAGAGTAAAACTCTTTGTTTTTCACAATTTTTTGAGTTAGATATTTGGTGATTTTATAAGGCAAAAAATTACTTGCAAAACCAATAAAAAATAAAGGAAAACCAAGAATTAAAATGAAATATAACAGGGCTAAATTTGTGATGGAAATTTTGTTTTTAGAATTTGAATTAATAATCCAGTCTTTAAGTTGATGCTTGTTTAATTCATTAAAGTAATTTTTTGCGTTGAGCTTAAATTCATTAAGTAGCATCGGATTTTCAATTTCAACCTTATTAACTTTTTCGGTTAATTCTTTTAATACTATAAAATCATGATAAAGATTTTTGTGGTTTAATCTCAGTTCTTTAATCCTATCTTTTTTGCATAAAATTTCTATTTGCTCAACCGCCTCGTCGTTTTCAGGATTGTTAATATGCGTTATCAATTCTTTCATTTTCGGTTGAAGTTCCTGCAAAAAAAGTGTATTTGCTTTGGCTTGATTTTGTTTATGTTGCTCAATAAAATCTATTACTTTAATTGGTTCGCCGACATTATAGAATACATTGCTTCTGGGCTTGCTAGCTTTGCTATAATTAATGCCAACAGGCACCACCATGAGGTTATTGTTTTGACCTAAAAAATCGTAAGCGCCGAAAACCATTCTGGAAACACCTTTTTTAAGAGGTCTTAACCTTCTTTCTTGCACGCATAGTCCTTCGGCAAATACTATTATTTTAGCGTTATTTTTAAGCAACTTATTAACTAGTCTATAGGCATCATCATTTTTTTTTAATCCTTCTTTACCTCCATCTTGTATCCTATATATTGGAACAATTCCAATTCTGCTCAATAGCCAAGAGATTAATCCCGGTTTAAAAGCATCACCTCTTGCTAGATAGTTTACCTTAATCGGAGAAGTTAAATAGGTAATTAGTATTGGGTCAGTAAATGCATTTGGATGATTCATTGCGATTATTATTGGCCCTTTTTGTTGAATGTTTTTTATGTTACGGCCTTGAATTTTTTTGTAAAAAATGGGTAAAATAAAACTAATCCAGTATCTTATAATGTGCCAAATCATTTCAATAAATTTTATTTAAAAATACTTTATTTTTTTACAATTAACTTTTAATATGTTGTTAGTAAAATTAAACGATTTTTATACGCTAAAATCCCTAATTTTTCAATATATTTAAGGGATAAAAAAATAGTTTTTAAGTTCAATTTATGTCAGAGGTTTCAACAGGAAAAGAGAATTACGGAGCAGATAATATTCAGGTTTTAGAAGGATTAGAAGCAGTTAGAAAACGTCCTTCCATGTATATAGGCGATACTGGTTTTAAAGGATTACATCATTTAGTTTATGAGGTTATAGACAACTCAATTGATGAAGCTTTAGCAGGTCATTGTAAAAACATTACAGTTTCTATTTTAGAAGGCAACTCAATTAGGGTTAAAGATGATGGAAGAGGAATTCCAACGTCATTACATCCTAAGTTAGGAGTAAGCGCTTTAGAAGTTGTTATGACCGTTTTACATGCCGGTGGTAAATTTGATAAAGACACTTATAAAGTTTCAGGCGGGTTACATGGAGTAGGTGTTAGTTGTGTTAATGCTTTATCAACCCATTTAAAAGCAGAGGTGCACCGCGACGGAAAAATAACAACCCAAGAGTTTAATATAGGTAAGCCTTTGTATTCTGCAAAAGAGGTTGGAACAACTGATTATAGAGGTACTATTGTTACGTTTACTCCTGATACAAGCATATTTAGTGTTCATGAATATAATTACACAACACTTGCCAATCGAATACGTGAACTTTCATTTTTAAATAAAGGAATTACCATTACACTTGAAGACGAACGCCAATTAGATGACAGCGGAAAGCCTTTATCTGAAACTTTTTTTAGCGAAGGTGGTTTGCGAGAGTTTGTATTGTATTTAGATGATGCTAAGGAAAAATTAATAGAAGAGCCTATTTACATTGAAAATGATAAAGGAGCCATTCCTGTTGAAGTGGCCATGATGTATAACAATTCATACAGCGAAAATATCCAGAGTTACGTAAACAACATTAATACTCACGAAGGGGGAACTCATTTAGCAGGATTTAGAAGGGGTTTAACGCGAACCTTAAAAAGTTACGCTGAAAAAAACGGGTTGCTACAAAAAGTAAAATTCGAGATTAGTGGGGATGATTTTCGTGAAGGATTAACTGCCGTAATATCTGTTAAGGTTCAAGAACCACAGTTCGAAGGGCAGACAAAAGGTAAGTTAGGTAATAATGAAGCAATTGGCGCTGTAGATCAGGCAATAAGCGAAGCTTTACAAAATTATTTGGAAGAACATCCAAAACAAGCGCGTACAATAGTAGATAAAGTTATTTTAGCTGCTACTGCTCGCCATGCAGCCCGAAAAGCGCGCGAAATGGTGCAGCGTAAAAATGTAATGAATGGCTCTGGTTTGCCCGGTAAATTGGCAGATTGCGCCAGTGGAGATCCGTTAGCATGCGAATTATTTTTAGTTGAGGGCGATTCGGCAGGAGGTACCGCTAAACAAGGACGTAACAGAGACTTTCAGGCAATATTACCTTTAAGGGGTAAGATATTAAATGTTGAAAAAGCATTAGAATATAAGATTTACGAGAACGAAGAAATAAAGAATATTTTTACTGCTTTAGGTGTTTTTAGAGGTACAAAGGAAGATGATCGTGCCTTAAATATTGATAAATTGCGTTATCATAAAGTTGTTATAATGTGCGACGCTGACGTTGACGGATCCCATATCACAACATTAATTCTAACTTTCTTTTTCCGTCATATGAAGGAGTTGATTGAAAGAGGACATATTTACATTGCCGCACCACCTTTATATTTGGTAAAGAAAGGTAAAGATCAGGTATATTGCTGGAATGAAGAAGAACGAGATATTCAAATAAAATTATTGGGTGGCGAAAAAACAGATAGTGTTCATGTTCAGAGATATAAAGGTTTAGGTGAAATGAATGCAATACAGTTGTGGGAAACTACTCTAGACCCCAAAACAAGAACCTTACGTCAGGTAACTATTGATAGTGCGGCTGAAGCAGACAGGGTTTTTAGTATGTTAATGGGTGATGAAGTTCCTCCTCGTAGAGATTTTATTGAGAAGAATGCCAAATACGCTAAGATAGACGCTTAATTTAGTTTTGTTAATTTTTTGATTCTGTTTTATAGGTAATTATTGATGAAGTCAGCAGCAAAAACTCCCGAAGACTATATTAATTCTTTAACTCAAGAAAGAAAAGAAATCATTGAAGAATTAAGAAAATTTATTTTAAAAAATTTGCCAAAAGGTTTTGTTGAAGTTATGTCTTACGGTATGTTAGGATATGTTGTGCCTCATTCTAAATACCCAAACGGATATCACTGTGATCCTAAACTACCTTTACCGTTTATTAATTTGGCTTCTCAAAAAAATTTTATCGCTTTGTATCATATGGGTCTTTATGCGGATATTAAGTTAATGGAATGGTTTACTAATGAATATTCAAAATTGTCACTACCTAAATTAGATATCGGTAAGTCTTGTATTCGATTCAAAAAAACAAATAATATTCCGTACAAATTAATTGGGGAGTTAGTTTCAAAAATTTCACCCGAAAAATGGATTGAGTTATACGAAAACAACTTTAAAAATTAACTTTTTAGATAATTGAAACCTGTTTTTTGATTTTTAAAATCCCCTTTGGACCAGATAAAAAATAAGATAATTCTTATTTCTCCAATTGATTGGGGCATGGGACATGCTACAAGATGTATTCCAATTATTAAAAAATTAAAACAATCAAATACGGTTATTATAGGCACTACTGCACTAAACCAAGAATTTTTTAATCTTGAATTCCCTAATTTACAAAAAATAATGTTACCATCTTATAATATTGTATATTCTCAATGGTTACCTGTTTGGTTTAAAATATTATTGCAGTTCATGAAAATTAATTCTGTAATTCGCCAAGAAAAAAAAATTATCAACCAGGTTATTAATGATCATAAAATTGAGTTGATTATAAGTGATAATCGTTTTGGATTGGTTAATAGAAAAATCAACTGTATCGTTATTACCCATCAAACAAGCATTGTTTCCCCATTCTTTCCTTTTTTTATTAATAAAATCAATCGTTATTTTCTAAGTCGGTTTAACGAGGTTTGGATTCCTGATTACCAAAATAAAAATCATTGTTTGTCGGGTTCATTAAGCAGTTCTGATAATTTAAAACTAAAAATTAAACATATTGGTCCTCAAAGTAGTTTGAAGGATTTGGAAGTTGACGAAAAATCAAAAACTAAATTTGATGCTTTAATTTTATTATCTGGTGTAGAACCTCAGAGGAGTATTTTAGAGCAAAGATTAATTGAGAATTTAAAAAATTCATCAAAAAAAATTGCGCTAGTTAGAGGTAGCAACAACTTTTTTGATCAATTCAAAAGTAATTTGACAGTTTATAATTTTGCTTATGGCAGTATTCTAAAAGATTTAATAATAAATTCTGAATTGGTTATTTGCAGGAGCGGCTATAGCACCTTAATGGATTTACATTTTTTACAGAAGAAAAAAATTATTTTAATACCAACTCCTGGTCAAACCGAACAAGAATATTTAGCTAAGTACTGGCAATATAAATTTAGTGCACGAACATGCACACAATCTGAAATTAAATCTTTTGATTTTTTTTAAAATTCATTAACTCCTTGAACAGTTGTATACTTCATGGTGTATTTTACTCCGGGGTTAATGTATTTATATGCACTATGACTCATTAAAGCTGCTTCGTGAAAACCACACAATATCAATTTTAATTTGTTTTTGTAGGTATTAATATCTCCAATTGCATAAATGCCAGAAACGTTAGTGCTGTAATCCTCTGTGTTAACTTCTATCGCGTTTTTGTCAATGTTTAGCCCCCAATTCTCAATAGGCCCGAGTTTTGGACTTAATCCAAATAAAGGAATAAGATAGTCAGTATAAATAGTAGCGCTTTCTTGTGTTTTGGTGTTAAATACATTAACTGATTCAACGCGGTTGTTGCCAAACACAGACTGAATATTTGTGTTTAATAAAAGATTAATTTTGCCGCTTTCGCTTAGCTTCATCACTTTATTAACGCTGTCAGGAGCACCCCTAAAACTTTCGCTTCTGTGCACCAATGTTAATTCGCTGCAAAGTTCACTTAAAAAAATAGTCCAGTCTAATGCGCTGTCACCTCCACCTGCAATAACCATTTTCTTTCCTCTGTATTTTTCAGGGTCAAGAATCATATAGTTAACACCTTTTCCATTTTCGTATTTATCTAAATCTTTTATTTCAGGTTTCCTGGGTTCAAAACATCCTAATCCTCCAGCTATTACAACAGCTTTAGCATTTATTTTAGTACCCAGATTAGTAGTTAAAATAAAATCTCTTTCATCTTTTTTTTCTAGTAATTCAATACGCTCTCCTAGGGTAAATGAAGGTTTAAAAGGTTCTGCCTGTTTCATTAAATTATCTATAAGGTCCTGAGCAAGAACGGACGGAAAACCGGGAATGTCGTAAATAGGTTTTTTCGGATAAATTTCTGACAATTGTCCGCCAACTTGGGGTAGATAGTCGACTAAATGGCAACGCATTTTTAATAAGCCTGCTTCAAAAATTGCGAAAAGCGCTACAGGGCCTGCGCCCACAATAACTAAATCTGTTGTAATCATTTGAAAATTTGGGTAAATGTAAGTTTTTTCTAATGTGTTAAAACCAAAATTTTATTAAATTGTTTTAATAATTTTTTTATACCTTTAAAACATAAATATTAATATACAAGACATGAAAAAAACTTTACTTTCAATTATTAGTGCAATTGCAGTTACATCTGCGGTAGCGCAGGTGGCAAGTCCGAATTGGACAACCACTCAAAACGCAAACTGGCCAAAAGTTTCAACGGGTGTTCGTTTAATGAGCGCTGTTGATGCCAATGTTTTATGGGCGCACGGTTATGATGGAACTGCTGGCAATACGGGTAGAAATTACAGTTGGTTTACCAGAACTATTAATGGAGGAACTTCTTTTAACTCAGGAAACATGTTTGCGAGCCCAACCAATACTATTGTTGGCGATACGAATTCATTTAAAATTGCCTCTTTAGACGGTGTTGATGCAAATACATGTTGGGTAGCTTCGTATTTAAAAGCTAGTCAAAACAAAGGAGCTATTCATAGAACTGCAGATGGCGGTGCTTCATGGCAAAATATGACTGCTCCAGGTATGTATACAGATAATGCCTCTTTTTGTAACATTGTAGTTTTTTTAACTCCTCAGATTGGTATAACTATGGGAGATGCTAATCCTACTACAGCTAATGAATATGAGATTTGGAGAACTACCAATGGTGGTAATACTTGGTCGCTTATTCCAGGCGCAAATATACCTGCACCATCTTCGCCATCAGAATATGGTTTAACAGGCGTTTATACAAAACTAGGTTCGTCAAATATTTGGTTTGGAACTAACGAAGGCCGTATTTTCCGATCTTTTGATGCTGGAGTTACATGGAGTGTTAGTGCTCAAATTAATGCTGCTTATTCAGTAAACGAAATAGCGTTTTCTACTGTAAATAATGGTTATGCTTGGTTATTTGACAGTGCAGGTAATCTTTTTCAATACCAAACAACAGATGGTGGTGCCACTTGGACTGCAATTGCTGCAGTGGACCCTAATTTAGGTAAAAACAATATGTGTGCAATTCCAGGAACAAGTGATTATGCATCTTGTGGTGCTGGAACTGGTAATCAAATTATTTCAAATTCTCAAAACGGCGGTACAACTTGGAATGACTGGGGTTCTACTATGATTCAATATTTAACTGTAGATTTCGTGAATAGTACTACCGGTTGGGCTGGAGGATTCAGTGATCCTACAACTCCGGGTGTTGGTGGTATTTATAAATTTACTGGCGCAGTTACTTCAACTGCTGCTCCAACTGCTGCTTTTTCTGCCCCACCTTCATTGTGTACAAATAATCCAACTACTGCTTTAGTAAATTCATCAACAGGAAATCCAACACCTACATTTGTTTGGACATCTAATCCTGCTGCTGCTTTTTCAAGTTCTACTGCAGCTGCTCCAACCGTTACTTTTTCAGGTGCAGGAACTTACACACTTACTTTAGTTGCATCAAGTACTTCGGGATCAGCTACAGCTTCTCAAGTTGTGGTTATTCAAGCTTGTTCAACACCAACTTCAGCATTCAGTATGCCGAGTCAAGTATGTGCAAAAAGAACAGTAACTGTATCAAATACATCAAATGGTAGCCCTTTACCAACCTATAACTGGGCAGTAGTTCCTTCAACAAGTGTAATAATCTCAAATGCTACAGCTGCAACTCCATCATTCTCATTTAATGCAGTAGGTGTATATTCTGTAGTATTATTATCTACAAACGCTTCGGGTACTAACGCTGCAATTCAAACTGTAACTGTATCGGCTTGTCCTCCTAATGTCAACTTTAATATTGCTGCTGCAGGTTGTGTAACTACAGCAATTACCACAACAAATAGCACAACTTCTACAATAACTCCAATTACTTATTCATGGTCAGCTCAGCCGAGTGGAAACATATCTAATTTTACAGCTCCTGCGCCTCAAATTACTTTTACAGCTGCAGGCATTTATACTGTAACTTTACTAGCGACAAATGTTTCTGGTTCAGCTAGCATAACTCGTACCATTAGTATATCAGATTGTACTGGTTTAAATGAGAACATCAAAATTTTAAATTCAATTAGTGTTTTCCCTAATC
The DNA here is from genome assembly GCA_044344665.1 of Bacteroidia bacterium. GTDB lineage: Bacteria > Bacteroidota > Bacteroidia > B-17B0 > Aurantibacillaceae > Aurantibacillus. The sequence goes on from JBIJCO010000009.1 coordinate 15,793, forward strand.
CAAGCAATGGTTTATTTAATTTATCTAATAATTTATCTAATGATAATATAAACTATTCTGTAGCAAATATTTTAGGTTCTACAGTATTAACTGGTAAATTTAATACCTCCAAGAGTATTGATTTATCTACTCAATCAAAAGGTATTTATTTTTTAACGTTACAATACAACGGAACAAAATTAACGAAGAAAATTGTTGTTGAATAATTTTCATCTTTATGTTTTTAAAGGGACTTCAAAATTTTGAAGTCCCTTTTTTATTATAATTTGTTTCGTAAATTTTACAATGTTTAAACAGAAGTATTAAAGTAAACTTAATTAGTAATTAAATTTATAGTATGCTATTATTAAGAAAAAAAATTAGTCGTTCATAATATGAAAAAAATAGTATTTATTATTTTTTTATCTATTTACATTTGCGGCTGTCAACCCATTATGATGAAGATGTATGGGATTAAAGATCCTGATATTGAAAATGAAAAAACTGTTGTTAAAAAAAAATTAAAATATGGTTTAGACACGGCAAATATATTTACCGTAAGTATTAATGATTTTCTTGGCGTTTTAAATGGACAAAGTATTCCCGATGGGGCAATTTATGATAGAGATGGAAAATATATTGAATACAGGCAAACTGACACATCTTGTAACGCGGGGCTTTTTAAGTTTATTTCGGATTTAAATTTAACTAATAAGTATAATCAACCGGAGCATTTGACATTCTATCAAGAATTTGAAAAATTTAGAGATTTAAGGGGAAATTATCCAAATAAAATAGAACCTGCAGACTTTTATTTATTGGTTTATTGGACTATTTGGACAGGTAAGTTAAATAAAAATCATGTTAAAACTTGGGAAGATTTAGCAAGAAAAAACAATAATTGTAAAATTAAGGTAATTAAAATAAATCTTGATATACAGAAGTATTGGGGTGAAAAAGAGTGCGAAAAAATGGTTCAAGCTATGAGTAAGAATAAGAAAAAAAATTGAAGATAGGTTCTTTAAAAAAAAATTCTTCTTTGTATTTTATGTAAAAAATAATTTAAAGATTTAACCATCTTATAATGGAAAGCTAATGTTGATTTAAAAAATTAATCGATTATCAAATAATGTAATGTTGAAATGAGTTTACGTATAGTATTTATGGGAACGCCTGAATTTGCAGTTGCAAGTTTAGATTGTTTATTGAGAAATAATTTTAATGTTGTAGCTGTTGTTACATCGCCAGATAAACCTGCAGGAAGAGGTCAGCAGCTGCAACAATCTGCCGTGAAAAATTATGCTTTAAAACATAATTTAAAAATATTACAACCCGAAAAATTAAAGGACGTTGATTTTGTTAATGAACTTCAAAATTTAAAAGCAGATTTACAATTTGTTGTTGCATTCAGGATGTTGCCCGAAATTGTTTGGAATATGCCAAAGTTGGGGACATATAACCTGCATGCATCTTTACTCCCAAAATATAGAGGTGCAGCGCCAATAAATTGGGCCATAATTAATGGCGATTCAGAAAGTGGCGTAACAACTTTTAAACTAAAACATGAAATAGATACAGGTAAAATTTTGTTTCAAGAAAAAGTATTTATTGATTCTGAAATGAATGCCGGTGATTTGCATGATAAATTAATGGAAATCGGTGCAGATTTAATTTTAAAAACAACAGTCACAATTTTTGAAAGCGAACAATCGGGTAGACCTCTTAATTATATAATGCAGATGGATGAATTTTCAAGCCATGCTCCTAAAATATATAAAGATGACTGTAAAATTAATTGGTCAAAATCTGCTCAAGAAATAAATAATTTAATTAGGGGTCTTTCACCTTATCCTGCTGCATTCACTGAAATTAAGAATGATACGAATTCTATCCAGATAATTAAAATTTTTAAATCAAAAGTTGAGTTCGTAAATACCGAAAAAACTAACGGCGCGCTAATTACCGACAATAAAAATTTTTTAAAAGTTTGTTGTACAGATGGCTTAATTAATGTTTTAGAAATTCAGTTACAGGGAAAAAAAAGAATGACAATTCAAGAATTTTTACGTGGTTATAAAATAAATGAATCAACAAAATTTATATGATGTAATGCTTGTAAAGACTCATAATTATATTAATGACACCTTTTAATGCCCGTAAAACAAGAAAAATTTAGTTTTTTTTTTCGATAAGTTCAATAACTAAGGCTGTTTCAGCTTGTATTTATTAACAAAACCCTAATTTATCAACAAAACAGGCCTTTTTTGTTTCAAAACACTTGACAAATAAGCAATAGAGCATAAATTTGTAAAATAAATATTAATAATTGTTTAACCCTTAAAAAACAAAAAAATGAACAAAGCAGAATTAATTGATGCTATTGCAGCAGGTTCTAAATTAACAAAAGCAGACGCAGGTCGTGCTTTAGATTCAACAATCGAAGCTATTCACAAAGCTTTAAAAAAAGGTGACCGTATTGGTTTAGTAGGTTTTGGTTCTTTCTCGGTAGCTAAACGTGCTTCTCGCACAGGACGTAATCCTCAAACAGGAAAAGAAATTAAAATTGCTGCTAAAAAAGTAGTAAAGTTCAAAGCTGGTTCTGATTTAGCCGGGTCAGTTAATAAAGGAAAATAATTTTTAAAAATTATTTAAAGGGAGCTGCTAATTTTTTTAGCAGCTTTTTTTTTACTCAATTTTAACATTTAAGTAAAGATAAATTTGCAATTATTTAATTCGATCACTATTTTCGACAATCAAAACATAAAACAACTAAAACCAAATAACATGAAAAAACAATTACTTCTTGGTTCGGCTTTATTAGCAGTAATAAGTGCCTTTCCGCAATCAAGTCGTACAACAAAGCCTTCCGGCATAGTTGATATGACAAAAATAGTTGCAGCAAAATTTGCTGTGGAGCCTGAGGGTTCTGTTAGTCCAAAATTAAAGCCGGTAATTGGGCCTGAAGAAAATGGTGGCAATCCTACGGAGTCTGCTGTATCCATGCCCCCGTCAACTATTAATTGGAAATTGGTTACCGGATCTATGAATATTTATGGTATGTTAGTTTCTCAGTCAAGGCCTTTACAATATAATGACAACGTAAACGCAGTTTCTTTTATTCATCGTAAAAGTGCATCTTATGTTGCCAGCCCTGCTTCTGGTAGCAATTCAGGATCTATTGTTTCAATGATCTCATCAAATTGGGGCTCAACATGGGATAGTACATGTATTTGGGCTGACGCTACTAACGCAGGAAGGTATCCTCAAGGGGCTATATACAGCGCGCCAGGAAATACAAATATTGCCAATGCTTATGTGGTAGGTTCAGGACCTACAGTTGCTGGTTCAGCTTTTTCGGGTGATTTTTACGCAAGTAAAAAATTGAATGCGTTTGACAATGTAGCGAGTGCTGCGCCAAATGCGCAACAGTTTTTTGATTTTACATCAACGGCTTCAGTTGCTGCACATGGTTGGTCACGCCAAGGTTTCAGCTCAACTGATGATGGTGTTGTGCGTTCATTGGCTTTAATTCAAAATGATAATGCCGGATTAGGAACAGGCAGAGGTGTTGCAGTTGTGAAAGGTACTTTTAATGCCGGTGCATTTACCTGGACAACGGATTCTATTATTCCAAATTTAATAGTTGAAAGCAATGGTGATAAAGTAATGGGATATGCACCTCAAATGGCATGGAATGAATCGGGAACAGTTGGCTATGTATTAATTTTAGGAGCTGCTGCAAATGCAACTAACAGCACTAAAGGATACCAACCTGTAATTTACAAAACTACAAACAGTGGTGCAAGCTGGGCTATGGTGCCTGGTATTGATTTTAATAATGCTTCGTTTCAACCTGTGTTGTCTCGTTTGGATGGTATTAATACAAACTCAAATATTGTAGTACCTTATTTTTTTGATTACAACATGGTGGTTGATGCGAATAACAAGTTACACGTAGGAGCAACTTTAATTGGAACCGCCAGAGCGGATAATGATTCATTAGGTTACATCAATACTTATTCACTGTCAATTGATCAATCTAGTTATTATTGGCCTCATGTACCGGGTTTCCGTCCTTATTTATATGATTTTATTGGTGATGGAACTTCTGCATGGACATATAAGTTGGTTGATTCTATCTCTACTGAAGCGGCAGGAGCATCTACCGGTAGCAATGGATTTAATGATAACCCTTGGGATGCTACAGGTACAAATGGTTCTAAAACAGATAATGTAGATACACGTATTCAATTGGGTCGCACACCTGATGGACAATATATTACCTTTGCTTGGGCTGAGTCTGATACCAATCAAACCGTTGGTGGTAGAAAATACAACAGTTTACCGAATATTAAAACACGTTGTATGGCTATAGGTACCGGAACCAACATGTATGTTGTATCTCCGACTGAAATAAATGTTACAAAAGTTGCTCCAGGCACAGGAACTACAAATCCTAATGTTCAAAATAAAGCTACCATGCATTATATGTCGCCAACTACAGGTGCAGCAGCTGTTACAGGTAACACGGTAGATATAAATACTCCTATTAGTGTTACAAACAGTAATCCGTTTTCTCAATTAACAAATAACACCACTTGGATTCAAGCAGGAAAATTATCGTATTCATTTGCTAGTTTAAATTCAGGTTTAAAAGATAATTTACAAAATAGCCTTAACTACGAGATTTTCCCTAATCCTACATCAAGCAATGTTGTATTATCTATCGAATTAAAAGATAATAGTAATGTTGAACTCGTTGTATTAAATACAATAGGACAGGTGGTTAAATCAACAAAAACACAAGGATTTGTTGGTCAAAATAACATTACTATTGATTTAACAGGATTATCAACCGGTGTTTACATGGTAAATGTAAAGGTGGGTAACACAACCAACACAAAAAAATTAATAGTACAGTAATTTTTAATTGAAATTTTTCAGTTAATTAAGCCGCTTCAAAAAGAAGCGGCTTTTTTTTGATATTTCAGGATAAAATGTAAAATAATTTAAAAACGATTTAATTTTTATTAAATTGCATTAATAATTATATTAAAAAAAACGAAAGCATGAAAAAACAATTACTTATTGGAACAGCTTTTTTGCTCACAGCATCTGGTTTTTCACAAAACAACTCGGCTAAAATAAGGCCTTCAGGAATAGGTCAAATTTCCGAAAAAATTGCTTTGAAGTTTGTTAATGAACCTGATGGTAAATTAAATCCGGCATTAAAGCAAGCTATTGGAGCTGAAAACAATAATCAGACTCCAGAATCTTCATCTGCTTTGCCTCCATCTGCAATAAGTTGGAAGTTGCTTTGCGGCTCTATGAATACTTATGGGATGTTGGTAAGCCAATCTAGACCTTTGCAATACAATGATAATTTAAATGCAATTTCTTTTATTCATAGAAAGAGTGCAAGTTATACCGGTATTCCAGTTAGTAATTCAGGTGTAATTGTTGCCGAAGTCAGCACTAACTGGGGAACCACTTTTGATAGCACCTGTATTTGGTCTGACGGGACTAACCCCGGCAGGTATCCACAAGGAGCAATTTATAACCCTCCTGGAAATACAAATATTAATAATGCTTATGTAGTAGGTTCCGGGCCAGCTGTAGGTTCTAATTGGGTTGGAAATTGGTATGGCAGCAAGAAGTTAAATAGTTTTGACGCAACGGCAAGCTCTTCACCTAATGCGCAACAATTTTTATCCTCTAGTTTAAGTTCTTATCCTGCTAACCAAGGCCCTCATGCTTTTTCTCGCTACGGATTTAGTTCAACAGATGATGGTTTTGTTAGGTCATTAGCATTAATAGTTGATGATGCTGCCAATATTGATGGGATGAGGGGTGTTTCGGTTGTTAAAGGTTCGTTTAATGCTGGGGCGTTTACTTGGACTACTGATTCAATAATTCCTCCTACACAATTAAGATCAGACGGATCTAAATTAATATTATCAAATCCTCAAATGGCTTGGAATGAATCCGGAACTGTTGGATATGTTTTAGTTCTGGGTGCCCGCTCTGGAGCGACTCTTTCAAACCAAAGTATTTTACCAATAGTTTATAAAACTACAAATTCAGGCGCTAGTTGGTCATTATTGCCTTCTATAGATTTTAACGATCCTTCGATGGCAAATATCGTTAGTCGTTTGGCAAGCACAGCAAGTAATACAAACTTAACGTTGCCTTATGTTGATGATTATGATATGACTGTTGACGCTAATAATAAATTACATATTGGCGCAACGTTAAAAAGTTGTTATGGTAGTCACGTAGATACATTAGATAGTTGGGGAACATTCTCAATGTCTATCAATCCCGGTGAAAATTATACTTGGGGACATACTCCAGGTAACCGCCCATATTTATATGATTTTATTGGAGATGGAACGGCCGCTTGGACATATAAGTTGATTGATTCTCTGCCTACAGAAGGGCCAAGTTCACAATCAGGAGGTTCAGGGTTTAATGATAATCCTTGGGATGAAGATGCAGGAAGCAAGTTAAGTGTAGATTCTCGTATTCAAATGGGGCGTACACCTAATGGGCAATATATTACAGTTTCTTGGTCCGAATCTGATACCAATTTTACAGCAGGTGGTAGAAAATGGAATAGTTTACCAAATATTAAATCACGTTGTATATCTGTAGCAAATAATAACTTAGTTTCAAATTCTGAAATTAGTGTGTCAAAAGTTGCAGCCGGTACAGGTGTGCAAGAGCCAAATGTCGTTAATCGTACCACCCTTCATTACATGTCGCCCACAACAAGTTCAGCGGTTGTAACAACAACAACATCTGGCTTTTTTGCAGACATCAATACACCAATAACTGTAACAAACAGTAACCCATATTCTCAGTTAACAAATAATACTACTTGGATACAAACAGGTAAATTATCTTACTTTTTTCAAACTTCCGGGTTGAATGAAAATGCAGTTAATAGTACAAATAATAGTATTATTTTTCCAAATCCGGCAGAGAATAATGCCGTTTTATCGATTGATTTAAAAGATAATAATAATGTTGAGATTACTATAATCAACACTATTGGTCAAGTTATTAAAACTAGTAGCTCTATAGGTCAAATTGGTAAAAATAACATCACCATTGATTTAACAGGATTATCATCTGGTATTTATATGGTAAATGTAAAAGTTGCTAACGCATCTAATACAAAAAAATTGATCATAAAATAACAAGTTCTAAAATTAAATTTTTAAAGGCTGCTTCTTTTAATAAGCAGCCTTTTTTATTTTTAAAAGAGTTAAATGATTAGGATTTTTTTATTCTAATTAATAAATTGCTTTTTAAAATACAATTAATAACCTAACAATAAAAACAATACCGATGAAAAAACAATTACTGCTTGGTTCAGCATTATTATTATCGATAAGTGCTTTGCCTCAGAGCAACAGAGAGAAACCTAAATCAACAGGTTTAGAAAACACAAGTATGATTGCTAAAATAAAATTTGGTGATGACGCAATTGTAAGTGAAAAAACCTCAAGTCTTTCAAATCAGATAGTAGAATTGGACCCTAAAAATAATACTGCTTCAAAATCAAACGCGCTTAACACTTGGCAAAAAATATCCGGCTCAATGAACATATTAAACTCGGTTATTAGTTATTGTAATCCTTTGCAATATGATGATGAATTAAACGCGGTCTCTTTTATTCATAGAAAGTCTGCAACCTATTCTATTTCGCCAATACCTGCAGCTACAGGCGCAATTACAGGCGGTATTGTAGGTATGGTATCTACAAACTGGGGTAATAGTTGGGACAGCACTGCACTATGGGTAAATGAAACCGAATGGGCTCGCTATCCACAAGGCGGTATTTATAACCCTCCGGGAAATACAAGTATAAATAATGCGTATATCATTGGACAAGGCCCTACAACGGGCGCTGCCGGAGGCTGGTTAGGAAATTTTTACGCAAGTAAACAACTAGGTTCTGCAAATTACAATAATGTACCTAGCACGGTACCTAACGCTATGCAGTTTATGTCTAAGAATCCACCTTTCTCCCCGGGGCTTAACCGACATGATTTTGCCGCTTATGGTTTTACCTCTACCGATGATGGAAAAGTAAGAACAATAGGAGGGATTACAGATGAGGCAGTTGCTAGTGATACAGCTATTATGCTTGTTACAGGTAGTTTTAATGCCGGTGTTTTTAATTGGACCGGAACACAATTTAATCCTCCAACATTAACAAATTCAGCAACAGGTGATGAGGTTTGGCTTTCTAGACCTATGATGGCTTGGAATGAAGCCGGAACAGTTGGTTACGTCGCTGTTATAGGAGCAAGAACCAATGAAACCGCATCTAATAAAGGTTATCAGCCAATTGTTTATAAAACAACAAATAGTGGAGCTTCGTGGAGTTTACTGCCTGGAATTAATTTTAATGACCCGTCTTTTAATGATGTGAAACGTTCTATTGTTGCTGCAGGTAATGGTACAATTGAAATTCCATTTTTTAACTGGATTGAGGGTATTGATATGGCTGTAGATGCTAATAATAAACTCCATATTTTTTCATCTGTAATTGGCACAGCTATTGACCATCCCGATTCTTTAGCCTATATTTCTTCATTTACACTTTCTGTTAATCCTGGTGAGAATTATAGATGGCCTCATACTCCAGGTTACAGGCCATATTTATATGATTTTATTGGAGATGGTACAGGGCCATGGAGTCATGTAACTGTAGATTCTATGTCAAGCGAAGGCCCCGCAGGTTCATCTACTGGCAATGGTTTTGCAGATAATCCTTGGGATGTTGACGCAAGTGGAAATAAACCAAGAATTGATGCGCGTTTGCAATTAAGTCGTACACCTAATGGTCAACATATCATTTATACTTGGGCAGAATCAGATACGAATTTTACCCAAGGTGGCAGAAAGTGGAATAATATACCAAATATTAAAGCTCGTTGCTACTCTACAATTAGTTCTTCTGTTCACCCTGTTGAAATTAATGTTACCAAACCTGTAAGTGGCGCAAATCCCAATGTGTTAAATCGAGCAATGTATCATTTTTCCTCACCTAAAACTAGCACTGCAGCTATTGGCGCCTTAGGACCAAGAATGACTTTACCTTTAACAATCTCTACTGGAAATCCCTATACCCAAACGGCACCGCAACATTGGTATGCTTCTGCCGATTTAAATTTTGGAACAGTTGGTATTTCCGAAAACGAAATAAATAATATAACAAGCAGTATCATTTACCCTAATCCTGCTAATGATAAGGTAATGTTGTTAGTTGATTTAAAAGATCAATCTTTAGTTAAAATGAAATTAATAAATGTAATAGGTCAAATTGTTAAAAGCTATGAAATTAATGGAACAGCAGGAGAAAATGTAGTTGATTTAGATTTGAACGGATTAACTGCCGGAATTTATTTTGTTAATTTGCAATCAGGTAATAATACTATTTCAAAAAAATTAATTGTTAAGTAATATTTTTTTGTAAAAATATCATAGCCGTTTCGATTTATCGAAACGGCTATTTTATTTTTTTTGAATAATTTTTTACAGTGAGAAAATAATTTTTTTCACAACTATGATTTTAGATGGAAATTATACACATTTTTTTTTAATTAAAATACGTTCTATGACTTTAAAATCCAATAAAACCTAATTATATTTAAACAGTTTAGTTTTTCATTAGAGTTATTTGTGACTCAAGAGGCGAAGCTTTAAAAAATTTAAATCATATATTTTCAATGAATTATCCTAATATTAAAAATTGTAAAATTTTAGTTACAGGAGGCGCCGGATTTATTGGTTCAAATTTGTGCGAAAATTTATTACAACATCAAAATGAGGTTGTTTGTCTTGATAATTTTTCTACCGGAAGAATGGAGAATATATCGCATTTAATGCAAGATAAAAATTTTAAATTGATAAAAGGCGATATTAGGGATTTGAATGCTTGTATTGAATCGATGCGTGGTGTTGATATTGTTTTGCAACAAGCAGCGTTAGGCTCAGTGCCAAGAAGTATTAATGATCCATTGACTACAAACGAAGTTAATGTGAGTGGTTTTTTAAATGTGTTAATAGCTGCTCGCGATTCAAAAGTTAAAAGACTTGTATATGCGGCAAGTTCTTCTACCTATGGAGACTCTGAGAGTTTACCAAAATTGGAGGACATAATAGGTAAACCATTATCACCCTATGCTGTTACAAAATATGTAAATGAATTATATGCTCATGTTTTTGGTTTGAACTATGGTTTAGACTGTATAGGTTTAAGGTATTTTAATGTATACGGAAGACGGCAAGATCCTAATGGGGCTTATGCGGCAGTAATACCCAAATTTACTATGCAACTAATGGCTTATCAGTCTCCAATAATTAATGGAAGTGGAAACAATTCAAGAGATTTTACATACATTGATAATGTTATTCAGATGAATCATTTGGCTGCAATAACAAATAATGCAGCTGCCAAGGGCCAGGTGTTTAATACTGCTGTTGGCGAACGAGCTGATTTAAATTGGTTAATTTATTTACTCAAAAAATATTTAGGCGAATATGATCAAAAAATTTTAGAGGTTGAGGTTATTCACGGCGCCGAGCGTAAAGGTGACATACCACATTCACTTGCATCTATAGAAAAAGCCGAAACAATTTTGGGATACACTCCATCTCATAATTTAGAGAAAGGATTGAAGGAAGCTGTTTCTTGGTATTGGGACAATTTGAAGTTTAGAAAGTAAATTATTTAAAATTTAAATCCCGTTTTTTTCCGAATGAATTTTGATAAAAAATAAGTTTTGAATAACGAAAACATATTAATAATTGGAGGCTTGGGTTTCATAGGCTCCAATTTGATAGAAAACTTATTACTTGAAAATAAACGAAACAAGATTATTGTTTTTGATTTTCACGGATCGATTAATCAGTTTAATGAAGAAATTGAAATAATTTACGGAGATTTTAATGATGTAAAAAGTTTAGAGCCTATATTCCAAAAATACAAAATTCATAAAGTTATACATTTGGTTAGTGCAACAGTACCGTTTACCTCAAACTTAAATATTGTTTATGACATTCAAGCAAATCTCATTCCAACTATCAATTTACTTCATTTAATGGTTAATTATAAAGTGCCTAATTTAATTTTCTTTTCCTCAGGGGGAAGTATTTATGGAGTTACAGAAAATAAATCAGTAAACGAGAATCATCCTACTAATCCAATCTCATCATACGGAATGATTAAACTAACCATAGAGAAATACATACATTTTTTTAATAAACAATATGGATTGAATTATTTAATATTACGTGTGTCTAATCCTTATGGTTCTTATCAAACATCCAATAAACAAGGAATAATAAATGTAATTATGCGCAAGATTATGGGAGGTGAGAAGATTGAAGTTCGAGGTGACGGAAGCGCAGTTCGCGATTATATCTTCGTTAAGGATTTAACTAAAATTGTAATTCAACTATTAAATTTAAATATAAATAATACAATACTTAATATTGGTTCAGGAACAGGTAACTCAATTAATGAGATACTTTCTGTCTTTAAAAAAATCACCAATAAAGATTTGAACGTTACATATACTAAAGCTCCTTTATCTGATATTCCATATAATGTTTTAGATGTTTCTAAATTAAAAAGCATAATTAATCTAAATTGTATTTCTTTAGAAGCTGGTATTTCAGAAATGCATAAATTAATAATTAAAAACAATTAATTTGAGTAAGTCAAAAATTCATATTAAAATTAAACCACAAACAAAATTACTTGATTTAAAATTAAATGAACTTTGGGATTATAAGGATTTAATAATATTATTTGTAAGAAGAGACTTTGTAAGTTTATATAAACAAACAATTTTAGGTCCTCTATGGTTTTTTCTTCAGCCTCTAATAAGTACAATTTTTTTTACTATTGTATTTGCAAAAGTTGCCAAGATATCAACTGCTGGGATACCACCTGTAATTTTTTATTTAAGCGGGACTATTGCATGGAATTATTTCTCAAATACGCTACTAAAAACTTCTGATACTTTCATTGTCAATGCAAGCATATTTGGAAAGGTTTATTTTCCTAGGCTAACAGTTCCGATTTCTATAGTTATATCAAATTTAATTCAGTTTGGTATACAATTTTTACTTTTAGTTGTAATAATGTTATATTATTCATTTAAAGGTTTTGATTTTCAATTCGATATAACTCTTGTTTTAATACCATTAATGCTTCTAATTTTAGCTGGTCTGGGATTGGGTTTTGGTATTATTATTTCTTCGTTAACTACTAAGTACCGCGATTTAAAACAACTCGTTAGTTTTGGAGTTCAACTTTGGATGTATGTTACACCGGTTATTTTTCCTTTATCAAGTATCGAAGGAAAATTTCGTGTTTTTTTTCTAATTAATCCTATTACTGGTATCGTTGAAACTTTTAGAACTATTTTGCTTGGGGTTAATCAAATAAATTTTTTTCATTTAAGCTATAGTGCAGTTTTTATGTTGATACTCTTAATTTTCGGAATAATTCTTTTTAATAGAATAGAGCGAAATTTTATGGATTATGTGTAATATATAATGAATAATATCTCGTTAAAAATAGAAAATTTAAGCAAGCAATATCGCCTTGGTAATATTGGTACAGGAACAATTACAGATGATTTTAAGCGTTATATTGCAAGATTAAGAGGAAAAGAAGATCCTACACTAGAAATTGGTAAAGAAAATAAACTATCAGAAAAAGGTGGAAATTTAATTTACGCCTTAAAAGATATCAATCTTGAAATTAATAAAGGAGATGTTGTTGGTTTTATTGGAAAGAATGGAGCAGGAAAGTCAACTTTATTGAAAATTTTATCAAGAGTTACCACCCCAACTTATGGAACTGTTGATATATATGGTCGTGTAGCAAGTTTACTTGAAGTTGGGACAGGATTTCATCCGGATCTTACAGGCAGAGAAAATATTTTTTTGAATGGGGCAATTATGGGTATGTCAAAGTTGGAGATTCGATCAAAATTTGAAGAGATTGTAGAGTTTTCAGGTGTTGGTAAATATATAGATACACCCGTTAAGCGATATTCCTCTGGCATGTATGTTAGGCTTGCTTTTGCTGTTGCAGCTCATCTAGAACCTGAAATACTTATTGTTGATGAGGTATTAGCAGTTGGCGATGCTGAATTTCAAAAGAAGGCAATAGGTAAAATGCAAGATGTTAGTAAAAATGATGGTAGAACGGTATTATTTGTTAGCCATAACATGGGTGCAGTAAAAAATTTATGTAATAAAGGTGTTTTATTAGAAAATGGAATGGTTAAAAATGTTGGTAACATAGATACGGTAATTGAAAGTTATTTCAATCAAAAAAGTAAAGGCGCTAATGTTTATTTTCCAGAAAATAATGTTGTTAAAAGCGTAATGATTTTTCAGCAGCAAGATAAAATTATATTAAACCTTAAATACGAAAGCGATTTTTTAATTAAGCAGCCAAATTTTGGTTTTGTTATTTATGATAATTATGAAAATCCAATCTTTGGAACAAATCCTTTACAGAATGGAATTCTTGATTTTGGATTGCCAAAAAAATCGGGCGAAATCGAAGTTATTGTATCTTCACCTTATTTAGCAGATGGAATTTATCCTGTTTCAATTTGGTTTCACGACGGTAATGCTTTTGGAAATCACTTATTTAAAAAAGATAAATGTGTAAATCTAGAAATTGAAGCTATGAATAATTCGTATATCGAAAAAAACCCAAATGTTGTTGGATTTGTAGTTCCGATTTGTAAATGGACTTTTAATTAGAATAATTAAGAAACTATGAAAGAAGATATAAAATATGTTCATGAAGATGTGGCTCACAATTTAAACGATCCAAAAATAATTGTACCAGTTTTGATGAAAATTTTTAAACCTACTAGTGTTGTTGATGTTGGTTGTGGAATAGGGACATTTTTAAATGTTTTTGAAAAAGAAGGGGTAAAAAAAATTTTAGGATTAGATGGTTATTGGGTAAATAAAGAAAAATTATCAAGCTATATTTCGTTAAGCAATTTTAGAGAAACAGATTTAGAAAATGATTTTATTGTTAACGAAGAATTTGACTTGGCAATTTGTCTCGAAGTTGTTGAACATCTCAGTGAAAAAAGTTCGGATACAATAATAAAAAATTTAACTAAGCTAAGTGATTTCATTGTGTTTTCTGCCGCTATACCAGGTCAAGGTGGGCAAAACCATATTAATGAGCAGTGGCCTGATTATTGGAATAAAAAATTTTCCAAGTATGATTATGTTTTACTTGATCCTTTCCGCTCAATATTTTGGAACAATCAAGATTTAGCGCGTTGGTATAAGCAAAACTTATTTTTGGCAGTAAAAAAAGGCAAAGAAAGTATTATAAATGAGTTTGATACCAAATTAGATAATTCAATATTAAATCTTGTTCATCCTGAATATTATAAAATTAGGCTAAATGAAATTAATGAATTTTCAAAACTTAATAATGATTTGAACAAACAAATCAGTAAAATAACTAGCGGACAAGCCGGGCTTAATTTCTACATTAAATTATTATTAAAAGTATTTATTAGACCTTTTAAAAAGAAAAAAATATAAGTGTCTAAACCTATAATATCTATTATTATTCCCGTTTACAATGCGGAAAACTATTTAGAAGAATGTATTAACTCTGTTTATAGTCAAGGTGTAGTTAATTTAGAGGTAATATGCATTAATGATGGTTCAACTGATAATTCTTTAGCAGTATTAAACAAGGTTAAAAACAAGTTTAATGATTTAATAATTATTAATCAAAATAACAGAGGATTAGCAGCAGCCAGGAATTCTGGTTTACAAGTTGCTTCAGGAGATTATGTATATTTTTTAGACAATGACGATTTTCTTTACCCAAACGTTTTAAAAAAAATGTTAGAAATTGTTGAGACAAAAAAATTAGACATCTGTTTTTTCAATGTTCTTAAAGACGGTAAATCACATTATTTTCATATGAAACATGAATTGACAGATGTGTTTACTGGTAAAGAGATGTATAAAGTTAATTACGAGTTGAATCATTTTTTCCCGCCTTCAGCAGTTTGGACAATGCTATTTGATAATTCTTTTTTAAGATATAATAATTTAAAATTTAAAGAAGGACTTGAGCATGAAGATGAAGAATTTACACCTCGAGCCTATTATTTTGCAAATAGGGTTTCTTGTTTGAATATCCCAATACAGTTTCACAGAGTTTTGAGAGAAGGCTCAATTACTGAATCAACATACATTAAATTCAAAGAAAGCCATATAAAAGATTTAATTTTAATATGCTCTGGATTATATAACTTTTTTAAAAAAAATAATTGTAATTACTATTGTTTTTATTTAAAAATATTTGAAAATTATATAGCAGTTGCAAAAATTATCATAAGTAAAAAACCACAATTAAAAAATTATTTTTTATCGAAACAAGATTATAAAATAATGCTTAATTGTATAAACAACTGGCAGTGGTATGTTTACTATTTCTTTTTAAAATACAGCACACCATTATTTAAATGGTACATTAATGATTCTAATACTTTAATTATAAAAAAAATCGTAAACAAGATTTTTAAATTAGTTTATTTCATTAAACGTATTTTCTATTCTAATACAGCGTATTTATAAATTAACCAAGAAAAATATAATTTATTAATAAAGTGAAATGAATTGTAATAACATTCGATTATGAACTTTTTATAGGAATTAGAAATACTAGTTCATGTGCCATTGATAATTATTTAATTGAGCCGACAAATTAGATTTTGGAAACACTAAAAATATAATGCGTCTGGTTAAATTAAAAGGAATTAAGGAAAAATATCCAATTACTAAATCAGAAAATATAAAATTAAAAGACAAATAAAATAAATTTTATAATGTACATTTTAAAACAAAACTATACAATTAATTATTTCTGATTATTAAAAATTATTCTATCATATCAAATAACAGTCCTTCACAATCTAAAATAAAAAAATAATCATACACTAAATGAAAGCACATAATTAATGATTAAACAACGAATAAATAAAATTATAAATCGAATAATTTTGGTCATTAGATTTTTTTTTAAATCAAAAGCCTTAGTGCTTATTTATCATAGAGTAATTAATTTATCTAACGACCCTCAAGAATTATCAGTTAGTTTAGAGAATTTTGAAAAACAAATGATTTTATTAAAGTCTAAATATAAGATAAAGCCACTGCAGACTTTAATAAGTGATTTAAAAATGAAGAAATTAACTAATAAAACAATTTCAATAACATTTGACGATGGTTATTCAGATAATTATTTATATGCGCTACCAATTTTAGAGAAATTACAAATACCTGCAACATTTTTTGTTAGTACAAATTACGTAGGAAAAAATGATGAATATTGGTGGGATAAATTAGAGGCAATTATTTTGTTAAACAACGTACTTCCTGATAAGTTAGAATTACAGATTGGTGATAAAGATTTTAAATGGAATAACTGTAATAAAATTAAAAATGAAATTTATTTCGAGTTATTGAATTTATTAAAACAAAATAATTTCGAAGTAATAAAAAATGTTATTAATCAATTATTAATTTGGGCCGGGAGTAACATAGAAATTCGTCGAGATTTCAGACCAATGAGTAATGAAGAATTAATAAAATTATCAAATTCAAAATTCGTTGAAATTGGTGCCCATACTCTTAATCATTGTGTACTATCGAAAGAGAATCACGAAACGCAAAAGAAGGAGATAGAGGGGTCAAAAAAATTTCTCGAAAAATTAATTCAACGAAAAATTAATTCATTTTCTTATCCATTTGGTGAGTTTGAACATTATACTAAGCTTACTACTCATTTTGTTAAATTTTCCGGGTTTAATTGTGGAATTTCAAATAACCAAAACCTGGTTTTGACTAATATAAACAGTTATGAAATTCCAAGATTCTTAATAAGAAATTGGGATGAAAAAAAATTCGAAAAAAAAATTAAGCGTATGTTCATTTACGGACCCGAATAGAGAAAATTAAAACTTAAGCAAATGGTCAGTATAATTATTCCTTGCCACAACTCAGAAAAATTTCTTTCCGAGTGTATTGATAGTGTTATTACACAACATTATTCTAATTTCGAGTTGATTTTAGTAAATGATTTTTCATCAGATAAAACGTTAGAAATTTCCCATGCCTATTCTAAATTAGACAATAGAATTAAGTGTATTAATACTTCAGAAACCCAACAAATGGGGGCCTCTTATGCGAGAAATCTGGGTTATAGCATTTCAAAAGGTAAATACCTGATATTTCTTGATTCGGATGATATATGGATGCCGTCGACTTTAAAAAAATTGGTTGATATAATAGAACAAAATAATGAAGTTGGATGGGTTATAGGAAATGTTATTTATTTTAATGATTACAGATATAATTTAACCTCTTACCGAAATTCTCATTATGATTTTCCGGAAGGGATTTATGATGAATTTGTTTTAATTAAAAAATTTATACAAAATTTTCATCAAACCCCTGTTCCCGGAGCAACTATAGTAAAACGAGAGATAGTTGATAAAATTTCAGGCTGGGAAAATTCTTTTAAAAAAAATTATACTGACCAAGCTTTTTATACTAAAATATTATGCGAAGCAAAAACTTATGTAACACATGAGCCTTTACTTTTGTACAGACAACACGAAAATTCATCTTCATCAACATCTCAAAAAAATGGTCAGCTCAAGGAAAATGAGAAAAAATACTTTGAATGGTTAAAAAGTTATATTTTGAATTATCAATTTTTTGAAAAACAAGAAATATTAATTTCAATATCAAAAATTGAGAAACAAGATCAATCTGCAGATTTAAGAAAATCAAAGCTTGGTATTTACTATTGGTTAAAGGCTATTTCAAAAAAAATTTATAAGAAAACAAAGACACTAATTATAATTTCAAAAAAAAGTATAGTATCTTTTATCCCCAAAAAAGCATATAGGAGGTTGTTACACCAACAAACAAGACCTTATAGTGAAATTTACGCACACGATAGGGGAACAGAAATTGCAAGATATTACATCGAAAAATTTATTGAAGAAAATAAAAGTATAATACATGGAAACTGTTTAGAATTTCAAGAACCTACATATCTGCTTAAGTACTCAAATTTACCTCAAACAAAAATTAATGTCATTCATATAGATGAAAAAAACCACGTCGCATCAATCATAGCCGATTTAACTAAACCAAACAACATTTCTTCAAATACTTTTGATTGCATAATATGTACACATGTTCTGCACTTAATTTATGATAAAGTTAAATTTATTTCAGAGCTAGAACGTATATTAAAACCTGGAGGTTATTTAATTTTAGCAGTTCCAAGTATAAGTATGTGTGATCAAAGTTGGGGAGAGTTATGGAGATTTACCGAGTTAGGATTATTTAAATTGCTTACCGAGGTTTTTGATAAAGAATTAATAAAGGTAAAAGGTTATGGGAATTCTTTGGTAGCCTCAGGAGAAATCAGAGGTTTAGCTAGCGAAGAATTTACGTTACAAGAACTAAATTACTTTGATAATAGATTTTGTGTTGAAATTTGTGCACTTGTAAAGAAAAATTAAAAATTTAAACTTTAAAATATTAAATAGCCATTTATTTTATTTATTAAAACTTTTTGGAAATATTAATCGTTTCATATTATTTTTATCCTGAGCTCACACCAAGATCTTTTAGAACAACTGAGCTAGTTAATGAATTATGTCAGCAAGGGCACAACGTTACAGTTTGTCTGCCCCGTAAGTTATGTTATAAGGAAAAACCATCTGATAAAAAAAATTTACGATTTATTTTCTGCGATTATATTAAGACTTCTTCAGGTACTATAAATAAAGTAGATTTAGAACGTCCAGTAATAAAAAGAAAACTAGTTGGCAAGTTTATTCCTAAAGGAATTAAGCAGATTATTAAAGCTTTACTCGAGAAGAGAGAAACTTATTTTTTCCCAATTAGGGATAAAATTTATATAAAATCTCTTGCAAATACACTTATTAAAATAAATAACACTTATGATTTATTTATTTCGATAGCTTTACCTATTGAATGTCATGTTGCCTCAATTAAAGCGTTTAAAAGAAATAGAATTTTAAATAACATACCATTAAAAATTGCCGAGTATGGTGATCCTTTTTCTAGAAGAAAAGAAGCTATATTTTTTTATTACTATTGGATAGATTTTATTATTGCAAAAAAGTTTGATTACATTGTTGTACCTACAGAACTAGCAGTTAAATCATTTGAGCTTTTTAAAAATAAAAATAAAATAAAAATTATTCCTCAAGGGTTTAATTTAAATAAAATAAAAGTTGACGAATATAAAAAAAACACGATTCCTACATTTGCATTTGCTGGCAGTTTTTATGCCTATTTAAGAAACCCAACAGTTTTTTTAAATTATCTCTCTGAATGTAACTTTGATTTTAAATTCGTAGTTTATACTATTTCTGAAAACATAGAAACAATAACAATACTAAATGAATTTGTTGAGAAGTTGGGAAATAAGCTAGAAATAAAATATAATTTATCGCGTGAGTTGTTAATCAAAGAATTGAGTAGAATGGATTTTTTAGTTAATATAGAAAATATATCTAATAACCAAACTCCTAGTAAATTAATTGATTACGCAATAGCCCAAAGACCAATTTGTACTATTTCAATACTAAATTTTAACCCCGATTTATTTAATCAATTTATTAACGGAGATTATAATAACAAGCTAAATATTGACCTAGAAAATTTTGATATTAAGAATGTAGTGTCAAAATTTTTGGAACTAAATTGATTTTTTAGACTCAAGTCCATATCATTTTTAGCAAATAACTTTAGTATAAAAAGATTTGATTTCAAATAAAAAAATAAAAGTTTTACATTGCAGCACCACCGACTCTCATGGTGGCGCTGCAATTGCAGCAATGAGATTGATGGATGGATTAGTAGCTAATTTTGTTGATGCTAAGATGCTTGTTTTGCAAAAAAACTCAAATAACCCTAATGTCATTAAAGCGGACGATTTACGAAACCGAAAAATGTTTTATAGGATTTTTCGTTTCCTTGGCAGGAAGATAGGTTATTATTATAAAAGTTATCAGTGGCTTAAATATCCAAATAAAAAGCAAATTGCTTTAGATGATGTGTTTATAAGTTATTTAGATGACATTTTAGATAGAATTGATTTTGATGTTCTTCATCTCCACTGGGTTGAAGGTGGTTTTATAAATTTTAAAGAAATTCAAAGAATAAATAAACCAATTGTTTGGACCATTCATGGAAGTTTTCCTTTCACTGGTATTTGTCATCATCTAATTTGTGATAAGTTTAAATCAATTTGTGGAAATTGCCCAGCTTTAAATTCAGATTCTTCTTTTGATTTAAGTACAATAAATTTTAATTTAAAAAAAAACAGATATAAAAATTTAAATTTTACTATAATTAGTCCTAGTAATTTTTTAGCAAATAAGGCTAAAGAGAGCACTTTATTGGGGAGTAAGAAAATTCATGTAATTCACAATGGTTTGAATACTGAATTATTTAATCCAATAAATAAACCAATAGCTAAGAACAATCTGGATGTATCAAAAAAATTAACAATTCTATTTGGTGCTGTTGGTGCAACAACTGATATGAATAAGGGGTTTCATCATTTGCTTGAAGCAATTAAAAAATTAGAATTACATTATTCTAAAGACAGTATCCAACTTTTAGTTTTTGGGGGCGATTTTAAAAATGATACATGTTTTGATATTAAAAATTTAGGGTACATTTCAGATCCTGAAAAATTATCTAAACTATATTCAGCAGCCGATGTTATGGTTGTTCCTTCTATTCATGAGAATTTGCCTTACACCATAATGGAAAGTCTCTCATGTGGCACGCCAGTAGTTGCCTTTAATATTGGAGGCAATTCGGATTTAATTGACCATCAAAAAAATGGATTTTTGGCTATTCCATTTGATATAGATAGTTTAACCGAGGGAATTATATGGTGCCTTAGTAATAATACTAATAACAACCTGAGTTTAATGGCAAGGCAAAAAGTATTAAATAAATTTTCTATAAATAAAATTGTAAATCAGCATATTGATTTATATAAATCTTTAATTGAAAATTATTAGTAAGAAGAAATCACTTTATGATAGTTAATGCACTAAAAATAAAATTAAAAAAAAACAAATTACTTTCGGCTTTGCTTTACCCTATAAGATTAATAAGGAATAGAAAAGCCCTTAGTATTCAAAAAAGTGAGAGTGCGTTTTTGAAAAAAATATCAAGTAATGTTATTAACGGATCTATTACTATATCAGTTCCTGATTATAGGGGAGAGTTTGAAATTGATTTCAGATCTGATATTTTACACAGGTTATTAATTTATAATGATTATGAACGTGAGATAGTAAAATTAATTGAAAAATATATTAATCCTAATATGGATGTATTAGATGTTGGGTCTAATATTGGATTGCACAGTGTACTTTTCAGTAAGATAATTAATAGTAACCGCAGAGTATTAGCTTTTGAACCTACACCTCACGCATTTAAATTTTTATTGAAAAACATAAAACACAATAATGCAGAACA
The DNA here is from genome assembly GCA_044344665.1 of Bacteroidia bacterium. Classification (GTDB taxonomy): domain Bacteria; phylum Bacteroidota; class Bacteroidia; order B-17B0; family Aurantibacillaceae; genus Aurantibacillus. The sequence continues at coordinate 37,414 of JBIJCO010000009.1, forward strand.
TAATATAATTGTTTATAATGGCATAGCTACTGATAAAGAGGGTTTTTATGATTTAAATGTGATTGAAGGAATGGAGGAATATTCTGCTATCGGAAAAATTAATCACCCAAATGTTGTTGAGAAGAAAGCTAAAACTATTAAAGTTAAGGGCAATACAATTGATGCACTTGTTGAAGAGTATAATCTGAACCCTGGATTAATAAAAATTGATACTGAAGGAGCGGAAAATTTTGTTTTTAACGGCGCCTTAAATACAATTATGAATTACAAACCAATTATTATTTCTGAATTATCAACTAACATATTAAAACTATCCGGACAAAGCAGTGAAACTATAATAAATCAGTTAAAAAATTATAACTACAAAATTTACGATGTCGCTACATTTGACGAGATTGCGGAAAATTTTGAAGGGTATTTTATCGCTATTCCTTCTAAGTAAATTGATGTCAATTACGATATGATTATTATTTTTAGGTTAACATATTATTCAAGTTTGTGAAGAAAACATTCATATTAATTAATTATTTTTTTCTACTGCCACATTTGATTGTGTTGTATTTACATCCTGAAAAGAAGTTGATTTTGAAAGATGTATTAAGATGGGGGGAAATATTTAAAATTTATAAAAGTCTACCTTTTATTTTCTTTCATCTCATGATTAATTATAAAGAATTTAGAACCCTTTTTTATTATCGTTTAAAAAGTGGATTTTTGATTAGGGCATTAAATTTAGTATTTCCACGCTTGGATTCTCTTTATTTATGTACACCTCAAATTGGAGGAGGTTTTTTTGTTGTTCATGGATTCTCAACTATTGTTAATGCTCAAATTATTGGAGACGATTGTATAATTTATCAAAATGTGACACTTGGTTTAAACGAGAGATCTGATAAGGGGCCTATTATTGGAAAAAACGTTAGAATATGTGCCTCTGCCATGATTTTAGGTAACATTAAGATAGGCGACAATTCAATTATTGGTGCAGGAGCATTAGTTTTAAAAGATGTGCCAGATAATTGCACTGTTGTGGGTAATCCAGCCTATATTATCAATAGAAATGGAATTAAGGAGAACACAAAATTATAATTACTAAAATAAAACTGATATGAAAAATTTGTTTTTACTATTTAGTACAATAAGACTTTTACCCCATTATATATTGTTTAATTTTCATAGCAATAATAAAATTATAAAGTATGATGTTTTGCGGTGGTTAAAGGTAATTGGTTATAATAATAACTTTCATTTTGGTTTTATATTTCTCATGTCGTTTTATCCTGAATACAGAAATCTTTTTTATAAAAGAATTGGTAAAATTCATTTAACAATAAATTGGTTATGTCCAAAAATGAATACACTCTTTATAGCAACTAATGATATTGGCCCTGGTTTATTTATTCAACATGGTTTTGCTACAATAATTGCAGCAAAGTCAATTGGTAAAGACTGTTGGATTAATCAACAAGTTACTATTGGTTATTCAAATAAAACTGATACTCCCGAATTAGGAGATAACGTAGTTGTTAATGCGGGTGCAAAGATAATTGGAAAAGTAAAAGTAGGGAATAATTCAATCGTGGGCGCTAATGCAGTAGTTGTAAAAAATGTTCCGGATAATTGCACTGTTGTAGGTGTACCTGCATACATTATTAGAAGAAATGGAGTAAAAGTAAAGGAAGAATTATAACCAATCTTGAAAAAATTAGCAATCATAACAGTTAATCTGAACAATGCAATTGGCTTAGAAAAGACAATAAGCAGTGTAGTAAGTCAAACATTTACCGATTATGACTATTTTATTATTGATGGTCAATCAACTGACACTAGTTTGGAGATTATAAAATATTATTCAGATAAAATTACAAGTTGGGTAAGTGAAAAAGATGATGGCATTTATAATGCCATGAATAAGGGAATAAAGTTGGCTAATGCGGAGTACTTGCTTTTTCTTAACTCAGGAGATTCCTTCGCTGAAGAAACTGCATTGAGTAAATTATTTAATCAAAATTTTACAGAGGATATTATTTACTGTAATTTAAATATAATTGGGATAAATAAATTCAGGAAAATTATTTTTCCTGAAAAGCTTACATTTTATTGGTTATATACTGAATTTATTGGGCATTCTTCAACTTTAATAAAAAATTCTTTATTTAAAACCTATGGTAATTATAATGAAAACAATAAAATTGTTTCAGATTGGGAATTTTTTATGTTAGTTATATGTAAATATCAGTGCTCTACACGTTATTTTAATTATACCCTTTCTAATTTAGTGGAAGGAGGAGTAAGTAATAATGAAAACACAAAACAAATTGTGGAAGCCGAGAGACAATTAGTTGTGAGTACTCATTTCTCAGCATTTAAATATGACTATGAACAGCTCTATAATTTTAAACACAACTCCTTATCAAAAAAAATAAAAAGAGCTCTAAAAAATATTAAAAGCTTTTTGTTAAAATGAAACAACTATTATTGTTCACTGAATTTTTCCCTTACGGCGCAAACTCAGAGCAAGCATTTATCCAAAATGAGATTAAATACCTTTGTGAAAAGTTTGATAAAGTAACAGTTTTCCCAAGTGTTGTAAATGAATCTCAATCAAGTTTTGGTAATTTCAATATTGATAAAACATTATCTGTAGCGATTAAAAAAAAAAGCAACTTACATTATATTTTTTTGGCATTAAAAAATAAATTCTTTTACAAAGAATTAGTTTCAAGAAAATTCAACTTTTGGAATTATGCGAAGTTAAAAAGGCTTCTATACTATACTGCCAATGCTCAATCAGTATCCCAATGGTTTAATGTTTATTTAAAAAATCATAACTCGATTAATAAAACTATTGTTTACACTTATTGGAATAATGAAATAACATTAGGTTTGGCTTCAACGATTATTAATAAATCAAATTTTTTACCTATTTCTAGAGCTCACGGGCATGATATATATGAGAATTATTATATTAATAATTACTTGCCTTGTTATAATAATAATTTAAAATTGATACATAAATTATACCTTGTATCTGAACCCCCTATAAAACATATTCTTAATAATTATGTGGTAAATCCACAAAAATTAAAAAAAATTTATTTGGGCGTCAAGAAAGCTGAGAAAATAAATAAAGCTTCAACTGATGGAATTATTAGGATTGTATCGTGCTCATACATAATTCCTCCTAAACGAGTTGATTTAATTTTAAAAGGAATACTAAAGTATATTGAAATGACTGACCAAAAAGTAGTATGGACTCATTTTGGTAGTGATAGAGATTTGGGAATTGAGGGTGTTCAGAAAGTTTTGCAAACTATTAAAACGGATAAATTAAATTATAACCTTAAAGGCTTTTGTTTTAATAAAGAAATAATAAAATTTTATGAAACTGAGCCAGTAGATTTATTCATAACAGCTACTAAAGTTGAGGGTGGAGTGCCCGTCTCGTTGCAAGAAGCACAAGCGCATGGGATTCCAGTTATAGGAACAGATGTTGGAGGGATCCCGGAGATAATTAATTATAATGTTGGGGTTTTAATACGCGAAAATCCAGTGGAGTTAGAAATTGCAAACGCTATAATAAATATTGTTTCAGATAAAACAAGGCATGAAAAGTTAAGAGCCAATAGTTTGACAAATTGGGAAAAAAATTTCAACGAGGAAGTGAATTTTAATTTATTTGCTACAGAGATCTATAATTTGTTTTAATTCGTTATTTTAAACAGGTTTAAATTTTTTTATCATCAATCAATATAAATTAAATAAAAAAATAATTTGGATAACTCCTGAAAGTTTTCTTGATGTTGATATGCCAATTGTTGAGGAACTGAATAATTTATTTGATATTAATTGGTTAATTATTGGATTTGGAGATAACTCTAGAGGCATGTATTCCAAAGAATATGTAGAAAATTTTATTTCCAGGAATACTATAGATGCGAAAATTTTGAGTCAGAAACATCGATTCAGTAGCCCACTAATACTTACTTTTTATTATTCAATTTGTAAAATAATTAAAAAGTCAAAACATTCTTTAGTTTATACATCTTATTTAGGCGAACCGTTTTTTTTGATTATGTTAAGTTTTTTTTTTAATCGAAGAAATGTAATTGTTGCCTACCATGATGTTGTGTTGCATTCTGGAGAATCTCACGCAAAATTAAAACAAATTTACCATTTGATTATCCGTAAGGTTTATTATAATTTCCATTTATTTTCAATTAATCAAAAAAATATTTTTGTAAAAAAACATAAAAATAAAAATATATTGGTTGCTCCTCTTGCACTTAAAGATTTTGGTGGCGTGAGCAGAATAACAGAATCTAAACAAGTAAGATTTTTGTTTTTTGGAACAATCATTAAGTATAAAGGATTGGATATTCTTTTAAAAGCAATAAATTACTTAGTTGAAATATTAGGGCAAAAGAATTTTGTTTTAACAATTGCAGGTTTTGCCGACAATACAGAATGGAATAATTATGAAACATTAATTAAGCATCCCGAGCAGATTATTTGCGACATCAGAGTTATACCCAATTTTGAAGTGCCTGATTTTTTTTCTAATAACGATTTTCTTATACTACCTTATAGAGAAGCTACGCAAAGCGGACCTTTGATGATAGCTTATAATTACGGGCTACCCGTAATAGCTTCTGATATAGCTAGTTTTAAAGAGGTTTTAATAGAGACAGAGACAGGTTTATTCTTTCAAAATAATAATTTTATAGACTTGGCACTAAAAATGAATGAATGTATACTTAATAATCGAAACAATACTTATAAGGATGGTGTAAAAATTGTGGCCAATAAATTTTATAACCCAAACGTAATAAGTAAATTTTACTCTAATTATTTTAACAGGCTATAAAACTTAACTAAATGTTAAATTATTTTACTTCGAGAGCCATTATAACATATTTTTTTCTGATGTTTTTTTGTGCCATTTTGTTCAGTTATAATATTTTACCAATTTCTTGGATAATATTTGGAGTTTTTACAGTACTGATTTTTTTTGTTTTATTAAATAGATTTACAAATAAGTGGTCTGATATACCGGTAAAAAGTTTTAAATCACGTTTAGTTAAAACATCCTTCTTAATTAATATTATTTGGGTTGTGTTTAGTTATTTATTTTTTCATGTAAATACTGATATCCCCTTTGAATTTGATGCAGGCGATTCATTATCCTACCATAAGGTAGCTTTAAAGTATTCGAGTATTATGTATAATGATTTAAGTATTTTATGGAATTTATTTGTTGTAATACCATATTCTGACACAGGTTTTTTTTTCTATTTAAGTGTTATTTATTTTCTTTTTTTCCAATCTATTCTTATACCTAGAATATTAAATGCTTTTTATTCTTCAATATGCTTACTACTAATTTATAAACTAGCTAATAGAAATTTTGGTGAAAAAGTTGCTAAAACAGCGGCTATTATGGCTATGTTATTACCTAACTTGATTTATTATAATGGTTTACATCTTAAAGAAACTTTAATGTTACTTCTTTTAGTGTCATTTATGGAACGTGCCGATTTTATTTTAAGAACAAGTAAAATAAGTTTCATCAATATAATTTGGCTTGTTTTACTAGGTTTATCACTTTTTCTTTTTCGGACTGTTTTGGGTGTATCAGCGTTTTTTGCATTCTTTTGCGCATTATTATTTTCAGGTGTAAATAAGGTAAAAATATCTAATAGAATGTTTGTTGGAATTGTTTCAGCTTTACTGGTAATAATCGCTCTGTCGCAAAAAGTAATTATAGAGGTAATTGAAAATTGGCAAGATAAAGCCACTAACCAAACTTCATCTTTCCAAGATCTTGGTAAAGTTAATAAATTTGCAGTTCTAGGTTCTTTTGCTGTTTTCGCACCCATTATATTAATTACCCCTTTGCCCACAATGGTAAATATTTCAACTCAAGCTAATCAAATGATGTTAAATGGGGCGTATTTTACTCGTAACGTTTATGCTTTCTTCGTTATTCTTGCACTAGTAAGTATTATTAAACAAAAACAAATAAAAAAAAATCTACTTATAATATCGTTTGTTTTTATTTATTTAACAATAATAGCAATGAGTGGTTTTGCACTCTCTGAAAGGTTTCATTTACCAGCAGTACCATTTTTATTAATATTTGCCTCATATGGCATCAATAAAATCAATAAGTCTACTAAACGTTATTATATCATATATTTATTAGTAGTTTCTGTGTTGATTATAGCATGGAATTGGTTTAAGTTAGCAGGTAGAGGCTTAGAGTAATGGGTATATTATTTGTTTGTAGTGGTAATACTAACAGTGTATTTGTAACTGAGCAGGCCGAATCCATAGTAAAAAAAGGGATTCAAGTAAACTTTTTTTATATTAAAGGAAAAGGTTTTAGGGGTTATTTATGTTCAATAAAATCATTATTTAATGCTATTAAAAAGTACAAACCTGACATTATTCATGCACATTACGGCTTAGCAGGGATAATTTCTAATTTACAAAAAAGGATACCGGTTGTTACTACTTACCATGGTTGCGATATTAATAAAACTTCATTACGAATACTGTCTCTTTATTCGCTTTTAACATCGAGTTCAAATATTTTTGTTTCTGCTAATCAATATAACAAAGTTAGTTTGTTTGTTCGTTCTAATTTTCATATTATTCCATGCGGGGTCAACTTGAATGAATTTGAAATCAATGAAGTGGATAATTACGATGATATTCCTTATTTTAACAAGGATAATATAAATGTATTATTCTCAAGTGATTTTGAAACACCTGTAAAAAATTATCAATTAGCATTAAAAGCAGTTAATCTTGTAAACGAAAAAATTACATTAATTGAGTTGAAAGGATATAATAGAGAACAAGTAAATAAGTTACTTAATTTATGTGATTTAGTTCTTATGACTTCGATTCGAGAAGGATCACCTCAAATTATAAAGGAAGCCATGGCATGTGGTTGTCCTATTGTAACTACTGATGTTGGAGATGTGAAAAAATTGATAACGAATATTGAAGGTTGTTACATTACAAATTTTAATCCTAATGTAATCGCCGAAAAAATAAAAAAAGCGTTAGAATTTTCGAGAAAAAATAAAAGAACTGAAGGGAGAAAAAAAATAGTTGAATTGGGATTAAACAATGAAGCTATAGCTAGTAAATTAATAAACGTTTATGAAAGCGTAAAAAAAAAATCAGTTAAAAAGTAATTATGTGTGGTATTTGTGGAGTTGTAAATTTTGATAAAACCAATGCCTCTGAACATTCATTATCATTAATGATTAGAGCAATGAAACATCGTGGCCCTGACGATGAAGGATTATTTATAGAAGAAGATATTGGTTTGGGTTTTGTAAGGTTAAGTATTCTGGATCTTTCAAAAGAAGGTCATCAACCAATGGTTTCAAATGATAATAATTATGTATTGGTTTTTAATGGTGAGATATATAATTATTTAGAGATACGCCAAGAATTAATAGTAAAAGGTTATAGTTTTAGGTCAGAAACTGACTCTGAAGTATTACTAAACGCCTATATAGAATGGGGATATGATTTTTTAAATCGATTAAATGGGATGTTTGCGTTTGCGATTTTTAATCGTAAATCAAAAGAATTGTTTTGTGCTCGCGATCGATTCGGGATAAAACCGTTTTATTATAAAAAAACAAAAGAGCAATTTTTATTTGCGTCAGACATTCCTTCAATATTAGCGAGTAGTAATATTCATATTCAAAACGATAAAATGATTTATGATTATTTACTGTTTAATAGAATTAATCATACAAATGAAACATTTTTTGAAGACATTTTTAAGTTACCTCACGGGCATTTTTTAATAATAAAAAACAATATTTTAGAAATAAAAAAATGGTATGATTTAAATGAGTCTATAAAAAATAACAAGATAAATAACTTTAACGAACAAGATTTTTTCGAAAGTTTAAATGATTCAGTTAAACTGCAATTACGCAGTGATGTTGAAGTAGGGACATGTCTGAGTGGTGGCTTAGATTCTTCTGCAATAACTTCTTTAGCGCAGCAAAATAGTATCAATTCAATTCATTCATTTTCGGCAGTTTATGGAAAAGGTATTTATGGAGATGAAAGTAATTTTATAGATTTATTTTCTGAAACTACCACAACTAATCATACAGTCAAACCCACTGCAGACAGCCTGCTAAATGACATTTATAAATTTCATTCAGCAATTTCGGAACCAGTTCCAAATACATCTGAGTACGCTGAATTTAAAGTTATGGAACTGGCAAAAAATTATTGTAAAGTTATTCTAAATGGTCAGGGCGCAGATGAAATTATGGGAGGATACCATTATTTTTTCGGATATTATTTTAAAGAACTTTTATTTTCTTTAAGGTTGACTGAATTTTTTAAAGAGGTTTATTTTTATTTAAGAATACATAAGTCATTATTTGGCATTAAGACTTTTTTATTTGCTCTTAGCCCGAGGATATTTAACAGATTTAAAAAAAATTATCTTTCTGAAAGTTTTAAAAAAGAATATTCTCACTCTGAAAATCCTATTCTTGATAAATTTTATACCTCAACTTCCATGGAGGATTTTATGATAAAACATTTTGAATATAAGTTCGAACATCATTTGCTTTGGGCAGATAAAAGTGGAATGTTCTTTTCGATTGAGACCAGATTCCCATTTCTTGACCATAAGCTTGTTGAAAGGACTTTAGCCTCTGGTATAACAATAAAAAACGGATGGACAAAATATTTATTAAGAGATGCTTTTAAAGGTATTTTGCCAGAAGAAATTAGAAAAAGAGTTGATAAAATGGGTTATCAAACCCCCGAAGCGACTTGGTTCAAAAATAACGAGATAAAAGAATTGGTGAAAAAACTATTAACCACAGATAAATTTAGGAATAGAAAATATCTTGATCGAAAAAAAGTTAATTGTGTACTTAATAAATATTTTAATGAGGATGTTTATAATCCAGAGATATGGAAATGGCTTAGTCTTGAAATTTGGTTTAATCAAAATATTGACAATAAATTAGGTTAGATTAAAGAAACATAATTAAAATAAAAACGTAAACTATAATTTTTCATGTGGCCTAAAGGTAGAGTTTGTAAGTTTGGAATTTGGGATGAATCTGTCCCTAACATTAAATTTGATGAGGTGGGGGCGTCAAACTACTATCATTTACAAAAAAAAATGATGTCTGATTATCCACGCGGAGAAATTGGTAATACGAGTTGGAAAAAAATATTACACGATATTAATACTTCAAGAGGTAATAATACTCATGATTGTATAATTGGAGTAAGCGGAGGAGTAGATAGTTCGTATCTTCTTTTTTTAGCGAAACAATGCGGACTTAATCCACTTGCTGTTCATCTCGATAACGGTTTTAATTCTGAAATAGCAGTTAGTAATATAAAGAAAATAACAACTTCATTAAATATCGATTTAGTAACTTATGTTATAAATTATGAGGAAGTAAAAAGTGTATTAAAGTCATATATGCGAGCTTGCATGCCATGGATTGATTTTCCAACTGATATCGCAATAAAGTCAATAATGTATGATGCGGCATTAAAGTATAACGTAAAGTTTATATTGCGGGGTAATGATTTTAGATCAGAGGGTAAACAACCGACAGAATGGACGTATTCAGACAGTAAACAACTTTTATATTTAAATAAAAAGTTTGGAACAATTAAAAAACTGAACACTTTTCCTCTACTTAAAATAAATAAATTATTTTATTCGGGTTTTATCAAAAAAATTAAAGATATAAGGCCATTTTATTTTTTGCAATACAATAAAATCGAGGCTAAAAAATTACTAATTGAGAAGTTTAATTGGGTTGATTATGGTGGTCACCATCATGAAAATTTATTCACTAAGTTTGCTATGTCTTATTGGCTTCCTTTAAAATTTGGTATTGATAAGCGAGTTATTAATCTTTCGGCTCAAATTATTAGTGAACAAATAAACAGGCAAGTTGCAATTGAAAGTATAAATAAGGTTTTTGATTCAGAGGTAGACTTAGAGGAATTAAAAAATTTTGTTTTAAAAAAATTAGACTTATCACACGACGAATTTCAATCAATATTAAAACTACCAAACAAATCATTTCGAGATTACCCATCTAGTTATAATTTAATTTATAAGAATGCTAATTATTTTAAGTGGGTAATAAATCGCATTTACAGCTTTAAACCAATGTCAATAGATAGCAATACTTTAATTGATAAGTCATGAGATTTTTATTTTATTTTGGTCATCCTGCTCAGTATTTATTTTTTAGAGATACTATTAATAAACTTAAAGCGAATAATTTAAATACAGTTTTAATAACAATAAAATCAAAAGATGTATTAGAAGATTTAATAAAAAATGATCAGGTAGATTATATAAATATTCAAACTAAAGAGCGAGGATTATCTGTATTTTCAATTTTATTAAATTTATTTAGACGTTTTTACAAATTATTAATTATAGCATATAAATTTAAACCAGGACTTTTGATTGGAACAGATGCAACAATTGCATATGTAGGATTGTTTTTACGCAGAACAAGAGTTACTATTACAGAGGATGATTTTAGTGTAATTAAAAATCTAGCCAAACTTACTTATCCAATTACAAATTATATATTATGTCCAAAAGTATGTGATGTAGCAAACTATGAGCAAAAAAAAATTGGGTACAACGGCTATATGAAATTATCTTATTTGCACCCAAGTGTTTTTAAACCGGATTATAACAAATTAAGTAAATACAATATTGAAAATAAATTTATAATTATTAGGCTAGCAAAACTAACTGCCCATCATGATATAGGAATTAAAGGTATAAACGAAGAGTTTTTAGATGAAATTATTCAAATTATCGAATCAAAAGGGTACAGAGTTTTTATAAGCTCAGAAAAGAAAATACAGGATAAATTTATTAAATATCAATTAAAAATAAATCCTTCAGACATGCATCACTTATTGTATTTATCTGATTTATTAGTTAGCGATAGTCAAAGTATGAGTATGGAAGCAGCCATGCTTGGTACTCCATCAATTAGAATAAGTGATTTTGCAGGGCGTATTTCGGTATTGAATGAATTAGAATTAAAATTCGGACTTACATTTGGTTACAAACCAAATCAAGTTAAACCTATTATTGATAAAATCAACGAACTTTTGAGTGATATAGATTTAAAAGTAACTTTTCAAAATAGGCGTAAAAACATGTTAAACCAAAAAATAAATGTAAATGATTACTTGTTTTGGTTATTCAGCGATTTCTCCAAAAATTCAAATTTAATTAAATTTAATTCTGAAATCGAAACTAATTTTATTTGAGTTTAATAATGAAAGAATTAATAATTAATGAGTGCGGCGAAGATGTTTACAATTATTTTAATTTATTTGTAACTACCGAGGACAGTAAAACTTTTATAGTTTCTACAACAAATGAATTTAATATTCTTAATTCAAATCAAAACTTTGATAATTTGATTAATTTAAGTAAACTAAATAATATACGCTATTTAAATAAATTTTTTGAAAAGATAAATACTAAACTCACAACCGGAAGCGTTTTTATTTGTTGTTTTGAAACAATTGCCGCAAGGCGTGAAAGGCAAAAAACAAATAAAATAATACTTTTAGGTCCTTTGTTGTTTTTTTTCGAATTCGTTTTTTTACGAATTTTCCCGAAAGTTTGGGGGTTTAAAAAAGTTTATTTTTTCATTACAAGAGGTCGTAATCGTTTATTGTCAAAGGCAGAGGTAATGGGAAGATTGGTTAGTTGCGGGTTCAAAATTAATGCCGAAGAATCATTTAATGGAATAAAGTATATAGTTGCCATAAAAGAAAGATTACCAGAATATAATATGAACGCCAGTTATGGTCCCGTATTTAAAATGAGAAGATTAGGCAAGGAAGGAAAGGAAATAGGTGTATATAAATTTAGAACTATGCACCCATATGCTGAATACCTTCAAGATTATGTATTAAAACTAAATGGATATGGGCAAAATGGAAAACCCAAAGATGATTTTAGAGTAACTCCTTGGGGGAAGTTTTTACGCCGCTATTGGTTGGACGAATTACCGCAATTAATTAATGTATTTAAAGGAGAGCTAAATTTTGTTGGTGTAAGACCAATTTCCTTACGTTATTTTCAAGATATCCCTGAAGATCTTAAGAATCTTAGATTGAAATTTAAACCTGGTTGCATACCTCCATACGTTGCCTTGAATCGGAATAATGATCTTGAATCAGTATTGCAGGCAGAACGAGAATACTTATTTGAAAAATTAAAAAATCCTATTTACACAGACATTAAGTTTTTTATAAAAGCAATTTGTAATATATTGTTTAAACGTAAGCGAAGCGCATGATTACTGGTATATCCCATAGACCACATTCAAACTTTATCTTTGTTTTATTTTTATTTAATTGTAATTTAGTGGCATGCGAAAATTATACAGCTTTCTTTTTTATTCACTCTTAATAATAATAGAAATAACAATTTTTCCATCATGTCTTAGTAAAAAAAAAATAGCTTATTTTCAACGAGACAACATTTCTAACGACTCTGCCAAAAGAAATATAAATATTTTTTTAAAGGAGAACGACTTATTATCAATAACTGTACTTTCAAAAGACCCTGAGGCATCGCAGCCTTTTAATCTATCCGCTTTTGAATCGGTTAATCTAAATTCAAAAACGGAAGGAAATAATTTGAAGGGCTACATTGTAAATAATAAAGGAGAGATAGATTTTCCAATTTTAGGTAATGTTAAGTTAGAAGGCCTTTCTATTATAGACGCCACCGATACATTAAAAAACAGATTGAAAAAATACATTTCTGAACCAACAGTTCATATCGAAATAAAAAATTTTAAGATTACAATTTTAGGTGACGTTATGAGACCGGGAACTTATTATATTTCGGATGAAAGAATTTCAATTTTAGAAGCAATTGGTTTAGCTGGAGATTTGAATATTACAGGAATGAGAGATAATGTTTTATTAATTCGCGAAAATAATAATCTTAAAATAGAAATGAGAGTTGACTTAACTACCAAATCGGTTTTTAATTCGCCAGCATTTTATTTACAGCAAAATGATTTGATTTATATTGAACCAAATAAAACAAAAAAGAATACTTCAATATTTAATCCTTCTAATGTTACCTTCCTGTTTTCGTTTACAACATTAGTTATTAGTTTACTGACCTTTTTTAATAAATAGTATGGAACTTGAAAAGTATAATTTTAATGTTGAAGATGATAATGAAAATAATTTAAAAGATTTATTGGTTAGGTATCTTTTTCACTGGAAATGGTTTGTTTTAAGTATCTCATTAAGCCTAGTAATAGGTAGATTTTTTTTAAAAAGACAAACACCGGTTTATGAAATTAAAGCAACTGTTTTAATTAAAAATGATAATAAAGGTGAGCTTTCTGAATTAAGTGCTTTTGAAGACTTGGCATTGCTAAAAAAAAACAACAACATTGAAAACGAGATAGAAATTTTAAAATCCAGATCTCTTATGGAAAGGGTGGTAAGAGATTTAAACTTAAATATCTCTTATTTTATAAAAGAAAGGCATTTAGAAAGTGAGTTGTATAAAACTTCACCGTTTAAAATTAAGTTTAATGAAAGCGATTCATCTTATTTAACCAAAGACTTTTCTTTATATTTCGAATTTAAAAACAAAAATAGTTTTATCTTAAAAAATAGTTTGTTAGATGAAATTGGAAATTACAAAGCAGGACAGATAATTCACACAGAGTTTGCAGATTTTTCTATTGAAACTTCCGAACATTTAGTTGAATATTACCTTAACAAGGATTTCAGAATTACTATATCACCTATATTAGTATTGGCTGATAATTACAGATCCTCCATACAAGTTTCCCCATTAAATAAATCTTCTAATGTGCTTTCAATTACTTTGCAGGATCCTGTAATAGAAAAGGGCAAAGACATTATTGATAATCTAATAAAACAACACAATTTAGATGGAATATCTGATAAAAATCAGGTTAGTAAAAACACTGCCAATTTTATAAATGATAGAATAAAATTTATTTCTGCAGAATTAGCTGATGTTGAAAGCGAGGCTGAAAATTTTAAAACCCAACATAAATTAATAGATGTTGAATCAGAAGCTAAAATTTTTCTATCAACCGGAAAAGAGAGTGAAATGAGTTTTTTCAATTTAAATACTCAGTTGGAGGTGGCCAACTATATGAATGATTACATTAAAAAACAAGAAGGTAAAGATTTACTAATTCCATCTGATATTGGATTGTCTGATAATTTGTTAACTAATCAAATTAGTGAGTATAATAAATTAGTTCTAGATAAAAAGAGATTATTAAGGACAAGCAGTAATCAAAATCCTAGCGTTGAAAATATAAATAGTAAATTATTTAATTTAAAAAGTGTTATAACCGAAAGTATTGATAATTATAAAAACACGCTTAAAATAAAGTTAAACGAATTAAAGAAAAAGGAAAATGAAATTGATTTAAAAATTGGTGCAGTTCCCAAGTATGATAGAGAGTTTAGAAATATTCAACGCCAACAACAGATTAAGGAATCATTATATTTATATTTATTACAAAAACGAGAAGAAACTAATATTGCATTAGCTGTAACCGTTGCAAACGCAAAAACTATTGATAAAGCCTATAGTAACGCCGAAATGGTGGCGCCTCAAAAAACTAAGATATATCTAAGTTCTTTTCTTGTGGGAATTGTGTTGCCCATTATAATACTAATAATTGTTGGCTTATTAGATACCAAGATACATGGAAAAAAGGAAGTTGATGAGGCGAAGTTACCATATCTTGGAGATATACCTGAAACTAAAGAAAAAGGTAAATTATTGGCGGTTGAAAATACCACTTCTAAAATGGCAGAGGCTTTCAGGATTTTACGCAGTAATGTCGAATTTTTAAATAGTACTATTAATAAAAAAAACAAAATTGTATTAGTTACATCTACAATAGGGAAAGAAGGCAAATCATTTATAGCTTTAAATTTAGCAGCATCTTTTGCTTTATCTAGTAAAAAAGTATTATTAATTGGTACCGATTTAAGAAACCCCAAGCTATTAAAGTATATGAACATTGATAAGCGTATGGGTCTAACTAATTTGATTACAGATTATAAGATGGAAATTAACGATGTCGTTTTTCCTGTTGATGGCTTTACTAATTTTTATATGTTATCTTCTGGTCCAATACCGCCAAACCCTGCAGAGCTTTTAATGCATCCGCGAATTGAAGAAATCTTTAGTTACGCCAGACAAAATTACGATATAACTATCGTAGATACCGCACCAGTAGGATTAGTTGCTGATACTTTGCTTATTTCAAAGTATGCTGATTCAACAATATTTATTACACGCGCAGATTATTTAGATAAACGACTTTTACGTATTGCAGAGTCGCTTAATAAAGATAAACGCTTACCGAATTTGGCTTGTGTTATAAATGGCGCCAATTACAAAAAAGGTTATGGCTATGGCTATGGCTATGGCTATGGTTACGGATATGGAGCTTATGGTTATGGTAACGAGAAAGAGACTTCTCTTTGGAAACGACTTTTGAAAGAGTGGTCTTAATTAAAATTCACTTTTAAAATTTTAAGTAATAATGCTCCCTAATTTTAGGGAGCATTATTTATAAAAACAAAATCTTAAGTTTATCGAAATAGAGATTAGATGGCCAAAAAAATAAAGTAACTTGTCTTTTGGAGAAAAGTTATAGGTTAAAATTTAGATTTTAAGAAAGAATAACGATTACCAATTTTTCCTGGTTTATTACCCATATTTCTTTTATATCTATAAATAATACCTATTGAATGCTGCAGGTAATTTGTATTCTGCAAGATAACGCTGAATTTAGCAGAAGAGTTAAGATTAACCCCTAGATTTTCAAATACCCAGAAATTAAAACCTAAGCCTAAATTTATAGTACAAGTATTTCTGTATCTTTTTTCGATAACACCATTATTGGTAAAACCCAAACCACCAATAGTGTAGGCACTAAACCATGGCTTATTGCCAATAAACTTATCAAAATGGTATTTACAATTGATATCTGTATTGTAAAAACTATAAGATTCAGAATTTTTTAGCTCAACACTGTTCACTACCTTTCCTGATTTAATTGTGGTATAAGCAAATTCAATTTGAGCGCTTAAACCATTTTTTATATACGCATCAACCGCCATCCTTGTAGGAAATGGTAGAAAATTCCAAGATTTTGACACGTTGAATAAGTCTGAAAATGGATGCCCATCATCGTCAATAACATGGCCTCCAATATTAAATGTCCAAGGTGTTTTTTTAAGAAATCGCTTGAGATTAAATGGTTTCTTACCGCCATTCTGGGAGTTGATATTTAACGATGTTAAAAAAAGAATTATTAGAAATAATTTTGAAATTTTCATAAACTAATTTTAAAAGAAAGACGTGGCTTACTTTAAATTTTAATATCAAATATAATTAATAATATTTATATAATGTTAAATTCTTTAAGCTTTAAAAATAAAACAGAGAGGCACGTATTTTTTTACTTTTTAGGCGATATACCCCCTCTTTTTTAATACACTGTGAAAAAAAGTTAGTATTATTCTGATATACCCCCTCGTTTTTTTAATTAATTTTGTAAAAACTTACAAAAAAATATTTTATGACAACAAGAAGAGTTTTAGCCATGCACGAGGTTGTAAATCGCACACCGGTTCCAATTAATAAAATTGACCAACAGGTTTCTCAATATTATGGCTCTGATGTTTTTGGCTTGGATGCTATGCGCGAATATCTTTCAGAAGAGGCTTTTAATAGTATTCAAAATTCTATTAATAAAGGCACAATTGTAGAACGAAAAATGGCTGATCAGGTTGCAGCTTGCATGAAAGCTTGGGCTCAAAGTAAAGGTGTTACTCATTTCACTCATTGGTTTCAGCCCTTATCAGGAGCTACAGCTGAGAAACATGATGGTTTTTTTGAACCTATTGAAGGTGGTCGTGCCATAGAGCGTTTTAGTGGAAATGCTTTAGTTCAGCAAGAGCCAGATGCGTCATCTTTTCCAAACGGTGGTATTCGTAATACCTTTGAAGCGCGCGGTTATACAGCTTGGGACCCAACCTCTCCCGCTTTCATCTGGGGGCAAACCTTATGTATACCAACTATTTTTATTTCTTATACAGGCGAATCGCTCGATTTTAAAACACCCTTATTAAAATCTTTGCACGCTTTAGATAAAGCTGCCACCGATGTTTGCCAATATTTCGATAAAAACGTTACAAAAGTTATTGCAACTTTAGGTTGGGAGCAAGAGTATTTTTTAATTGATTCTGCGCTATACAACATACGATTTGATTTGCAACAAACCGGGAGGACTTTATTTGGTCACGCTCCGGCAAAAGGGCAACAGCTGGACGATCATTATTGGGGATCAATACCCGAGAGAGTTGCGGCGTTTATGCGAGATTTTGAATACGAGTCCCATTTGTTAGGTATTCCTGTTCGCACACGTCATAACGAAGTGGCACCTGCGCAATTTGAGTGTGCTCCAGTATTTGAAGAAACTAATTTGGCGGTTGATCATAATTTATTATTAATGGATGTAATGGAAAAAGTTGCCATTCGCCATAATTTCAGAGTGTTATTGCACGAAAAACCATATGCCGGTGTTAATGGTAGTGGAAAACATAATAACTGGAGTTTAGCTACAAATACCGGTAAAAATTTATTATCACCAGGAAAAACGCCAAAAACCAATCTGCAGTTTTTAACCTTTTTTATAAATACTGTAATGGCTGTCTATGAACATGCAGATTTATTGCGTGCCTCAATTGCTTCGGCAAATAATGACCATCGTTTAGGCGCAAATGAAGCTCCGCCGGCAATTATGTCGGTTTTCTTGGGACAACAACTTTCAAAAGTACTTGATGACCTTGAAAAATCTGTGCATGGTGGTAAAATGAGTCCTGAAGAAAAAACAGCTTTGAAAATGAATATTGGCAGAATTCCTGATATTTTGTTGGATAATACAGACAGAAACAGGACTTCTCCCTTTGCTTTTACTGGCAATAAATTTGAATTTAGGGCGGTTGGTTCTTCGGCAAATTGCGGCGGTCCAATGACAGTTTTAAACGCAATTGTTTCAGAGCAGTTAGTTACTTTTAAAAAGGAGGTAGATAATTTAATCGATAAAAAAATCGAAAAAGATGAAGCTATTTTTCAGGTTTTAAAAAAGTATATAATTGCCAGTAAGCGCATTCGATTTGAGGGTAATGGTTACGGTGAAGAATGGAAAGCCGAAGCAAAAAAACGTGGATTAAACAATATACCTACAACACCGGGAGCCTTGGAGGCTATGATTTCAAAAAAATCTTTACAGATGTTTGAGTCTCAAGGAATTTTGAGTCATCGTGAGCAAGAGGCTCGTTATGAAATAAGTCTTGAAACATACACAAAAAAAATTCAGATAGAATCCCGAATAATGGCTGATATGGTTAACAATCAAATTATTCCGGCAGCTTTAAATTATCAAAAAAGTTTGGTAGATAATGTTAGTGGAATGAAACAGGTATTATCTGTTAGTGAATTTAAAATTGTTACAGAAACTCACTTAAATCTAATAAAAGAAATTAGTGAGCGTGTTTCAATCATTAAAAAAGCTGCAACCGATATGACTGAGGCCCGCAAAAAAGCTAATAATTTAGATAATGCCAAAAAGCAAGCCCATGCCTATTGCGATAAAGTAAAACCATTTTTTGACACTATTCGCTATAATGTAGATAAACTTGAAAACATTGTGGATGACGCTATTTGGCCACTGCCTAAATACAGAGAAATGTTATATCTTAGATAATTATCGAAGAAAATATTATTTGTTAGCATGTTTTTTAATCAACCAAACAATTAAAATTTGTGGATTATTTAACTTAATAACTAAGATATCTTTAAGGTGATTTTTTAATAATTAATCGACCTTTTTTTATTATTAAATGCGTTTAACATGCTTTATATTTTTCTTACCATTGTTGTAAGTGTTTTACTTCTAATAATTTTTAAGGCTTTTAAAAAGTATGAGGTAAATTCATTTATTGCTATAGTAGTAAATTATATAATAGCAGCAATAACCGGATTAGTATTTCTTGATTCTGAAATAGATTTAAGTAATGTTTGTAAATCAGAATGGGTATTTATTTGTATTCCCTTAGCCTTTTTATTTATAGGAGTTTTTTATTTAATTGCGCTTACTGCTCAAAAAATAAGTATTTCAACTGCTTCAGTTGCAAATAAAATGAGCGTAATTATGCCAGTGCTTTACTCTGTTTTATTTTTGAGAGAACAGTTGTCAATAGTAAAAATTTTAGGTGTTTTACTCGCGATGATTGCGGTTTATTTATCTACTTTCTCATCAACTAAAAAACAAATTAATTCAGGTTTATTTTGGTTGCCTATTGCAGTTTTTTTTGGTAGCGGTTTTATAGATATTGCTATTAACGCGGCCAACGCTCTCTATTTAAAGTCGACTAGTGATAGTGCTACATTTAGTATTTTCACTTTTTTATTTGCTTTTACAATAGGTTTATTAACGGTGTTATATTTAATTTTTTTTTAAGAAAACAACATCATTCAAGCAAGTATTTAAACTAAAAAATATAGTCGGCGGTATAATTTTAGGGGTACCTAATTACTTTAGTATATTTTTTATTTTTAAATCTTTAGAGTCTAATGCGCTTTCAAGCGCTCAGCTGTTTCCGGTATTAAATTTGTCTAATGTTGCTTTATCGGCTTTAGTAGCTTGGTTAATTTTTAAAGAAAAAATTTCAATACTAAATTTTGCAGGAATAATTCTTGCTGTAATTTCCATTTTATTAATTTCATTTTAATGCTTTTTTCAGATTCTTATTTCACTATAAAATCGTCTAATCAAACTGTATTAAAAGAGCGCGGGTCTAAGTTTATTAGTTTTATTTTTCCTGTTGTTAATGAATCTGAAATAAAAAACCATTTATTTCAACTAAAAAAAGAACATCCAAACGCTAATCATTATTGTTATGCCTGGTGTTTAGGCGCAGACAAATCGGCATTTAGATTTAATGACGATGGAGAACCAAGTAATACTGCAGGTAAGCCAATTTACGGGCAAATACAAGCAAAAGATTTAACAAATGTGTTATTAGTTGTTGTTCGATATTTTGGAGGAACACTTTTGGGAGTAGGGGGATTAATTAATGCGTATAAAACCGCCGCGGCTGAGGTCATAAACAGCGCTGTTATAGTTGAAAGATTTATATTGTTTGAATACAGAATTGATTTTGATGAGGATGTTATCAATCATGTAATGAGAATATTAAAAATAAATGAAGCCAAAATAATATCTCACACATACGAAAGCCAAAATTCAGTTGTGTTTCAAATAAAAAAACAAAATTCAACAAATTTGGAAAAAGATTTTACCGACCTTTATACTACAAAATTAAATTATCTAAAAATAGTGTAAGTTATGAATTCTAAAAAAGCAATAAAAGTATCTGATTATGGTATATTAAAAGAAATGTGTCAGATGCATTCTCCGAGCGGAAATGAAGTGGCTATGAAAATGTTTCTGCTTAATTACATTAAAGAAAATTCAAAAAACTGGAAACATCAACCAAAAATTGTTTGCGGCGATGGTTTCCAAGACAATATCATTTTAATTTTTGGTAAGCCCCGAACAGCCATTTTTGCTCATATTGATAGTATTGGCTTTACTGTACGTTACGGTAAACAGCTTGTAAAAATTGGCGGACCGCTTGCAAAAAGCGGGTTTATGTTGTTGGGATCTGATAGTAAAGGATTTCAGGAAGTGGAATTGAAGGTTAAAGAAAATAAAAAAACCGGATTAAAAAGTTTGTTGTATAAAGGCAAACGAGATTTTGAAACCGGAACAGACTTAACATTTAAACCTAATTGGCGTGAAGACAAAAATTATTTACAATGTTGTTATATGGATAACAGATTAGGTGTTTATAACGCCTTGAAGATTGCAGAAACACTTAAAGATGGAGCTGTTGTTTTTTCTACATACGAGGAGCATGGCGGAGGTAGTGTTAGTTATATCCAAAAATATTTGCAAGAAAACTATAAAATTTCGCAAGCATTAATTTCAGATATTTCATGGATATCAGATGGAGTTCATTTTGCAAAAGGTCCGGTAATAAGTATGCGCGACAGCTTAATTCCCAGGAAAAGTTTTATAAATAAAATCATCTCAATTGCTAAAAAAAACAAATGTGCTTTTCAGTTAGAGGTTGAAGGATCGGGAGGAAGCGATGCTAAAGAATTGCAAATGGCGCAATACCCTTGGGATTGGTGTTTTATTGGAGCTCCCGAAGAAAATGTTCATACTCCAAACGAAAAAGTGCATAAAAAAGATATAGAGGGTATGATAACTTTATATCAAGTATTAATGGCAGAATTGTAGAGTTTAAAAACCATAATTTTTATTTTCTTTTTTAAATTCATCCTGTTTAAAAATTGTATTTATCTTAATAGATGTAAAGTCGTAACTTTCAAACAAACCAAAGTCATCATAAATACTAAGCGAAACCGGAAGTAATAACTTTTCATCAATAAATAAAATAGCTTTTTTGCAATACAAATTTGGAATTTTTAGAGTTATTCCAGATTTCAGATACCCAAAATCATTAATAAGATTGTTTTTTTCTCTTAATAAATAATCGTTCACTCCGTTTTTAGCAGCTATGCTGCTTACGGTTTCTTTGTCTTCAGTTTTATAATCTACATAATTGTAGTTTTTATTTTCGTATTCCAATAAATGACAGGTATATCCGTTTCTGTTTGATTTGCCTATGTATGAAAAGTTATTTACACCTGCTTTATCTTTATTAATGGTTAAAGCAATGGAATGACCTATAAAACTATAACCCAATTCATTTATTGTATAATGTTGATTTTTTCGCATCAAATTGCCTGTAGGGTCTAAACTAATTGTCATATACGGAAACGAATTTGTTTTTACCAGTGCTTTACGTCCATAAAGTTCGGAATTGTGTAAAATTTCAATTTGTTTTTCTTTATTGATAAAATATAATTTGCGCGGTTGGGTTTGTAATTTATATTCTGAATTTGCGGTACAAAACTTTTTATCTACTCTCTCAAGAGCTGCAACTTTTGCATGCATGGTCTTAATATTCTTTATGGAGTCAAACATGTGATGCAATATTTTTGCTGCCTTATTTTCGTTATAATTCTTGAAAGAAAAATTTGTCAGAAGAAATGTAAGAATGACTATGAAAATTTTTTGTTTCACATTAATATAACAATTAAAATAGCTAATAGTTTTTAGTTATTTTTGAAAAAATTTATAAAATAATTCATGTCAGTTTTAGCAATAATTCCAGCCCGTTACGCATCAACCCGTTTTCCGGGAAAACCCTTGGTAAATATAAAAGGTAAGTCAATGTTGCAACGGGTTTATGAACAAACAATTAAAGCAAAAAAAATAGATGAGGTAATTATTGCTACCGATGATGAGAGAATTGCAAATCATTGCAAGGAAATTGGAGCTAAAGTTATTATTACAGCAGTTCATCATCCCAGCGGCACAGACAGGTGTTTTGAGGCTTACCAATTAAATAATAAAAAATTTGATTACGTTTTAAATGTTCAGGGAGATGAACCTTTTTTAAATCCTGAACAAATTAATTCTTTGATTGATGTTTGTGATGGTCATGTTGAAATTGCAACCCAAATGATAAAGTGTCACGATAGCGTTGTATTATTTGACAAAGGAGAAGTAAAAATTATTTTAAACACGAATAAAGAAGCTTTATATTTTAGCAGAAATGTAATTCCGTTTATAAAAGGGATAGATCAAATCGAGTGGCATAAGCACTATAATTATTACCGTCATGTAGGTATGTATGTATACAGGACAGATATTCTCGAAAAAATAACCCAGTTAAAACCATCTGCTTTAGAATTGGCAGAGTCGCTCGAGCAGCTAAGATGGCTTGAAAACGGTTATAAAATTAAGTGTGTTGAAACTGATTTTGATAGTCATTGTGTAGACACTCCTGAAGATATTGAAAAAGTAGTCCGATTAATGGATATTAAATAATTATGACTTTTTTACAATGAGTAAACATCCGTCCGGAATTGATATTAACGATTACAACTACGAATTGCCTCAAGATAAAATTGCAGTTTACCCCTTAGAAAAAAGAGACGATTCAAAATTATTGGTTTTTAAGAATAGAGGTATTACAGATACCTTTTTTAAAGAAATTTATAGGTTTTTAGAGGAGGATAGTATTTTAATATT
This sequence comes from Bacteroidia bacterium, assembly GCA_044344665.1. Taxonomy (GTDB): domain Bacteria; phylum Bacteroidota; class Bacteroidia; order B-17B0; family Aurantibacillaceae; genus Aurantibacillus. The sequence continues at coordinate 60,762 of JBIJCO010000009.1, forward strand.
TAATAACACAAGGGTTATTCAAGCGAGATTAAATTTTAAAAATTCAAAAGGACAGTCAATTGAATTGTTTTGTTTAGAGCCAAATGAAAGTACTTTGGATTTAACACAAGCCATGTTAACCAAAGAAAAAATTTTATGGAAATGTTTGGTTGGTAATTTAAAAAAGTGGCGAAACGAAAATTTAATAATTTTGGTTAATGGAGTTTCTATTACAGCAAGATTGATAGAAAAGTTTGGTGAGTTTGTATTGGTGGAATTTTTATGGCAGCCAGATAATTTAAATTTTGCCGAAGTTTTAGAAAAAATTGGGGCAATGCCAATACCACCATATTTAAAGCGAAATAGCGAAAGTTCTGATGCTGTGAGATATCAAACAATTTATGCTCAAAAAGATGGTTCGGTTGCAGCCCCAACAGCCGGATTACACTTTACGACTGAGGTTTCTAAAAAATTAAAATCAAAAAAAATAAACTCGCTTTATGTTACGCTCCATGTTGGTGCCGGCACATTTAAGCCGGTTAAATCTAGCACCCTGGCAGGTCATGCCATGCATGCTGAGTGGATTGAAGTAACTAAAGAAACGATTGAAGAATTAATAGCTAGTGAAAATAAAAAGAAAATTGTTGTAGGAACTACTTCTTTAAGAACTATAGAATCTTTGTACTGGATGGGAATGAAATCTTTTTACAATCCATCAATTAAAATGGGTGAGATTGAATTAACCCAATGGGATCCTTATAATAATTCTTATTCCCAAATTAGTGTTAAAGAGAGTTTAACATCTTTACTTTCATGGATGCAAAAAAATAATCTACATCAACTGGTTTGTAAAACTTCTATTTTAATTGCCCCGCCGTATCAATTAAAGATAGCAGACGGGATAATTACAAACTTTCATCAGCCACAAAGTACATTATTGCTTTTAATAAGTTCAATTGTAGGTGATTCTTGGAAAGATATATATAACCATGCTTTAATTAACAACTACAGATTTTTGAGTTTTGGAGACAGTTCATTGTTGTTAAAATAATTTCCATCAATGACAGAATAAAACTATTCACTGGTTTTTTTATATTTTTGTTTAACTATTTAATTAAATTATTGTATGAAAAAAATTTATGCGTTAAGTTTATTTGTTGTTTTGGGTTTAGCATTAAATGCGCAAACATTAACTGAAGCAAATCATTCGTTTGTTTCAGGGGAGCAATTTACCAGTATTCAGTGTGATTCAACCGGAGTAACCCCTGGTGCCTCAGGCACAAGTGTTAGTTGGAATTTTTCTAGTGTAGTGGCACACACGGCTATAGTAAATAATTTCACAGCTATGCCTACTTCAAGTGTAAATCCTTATCCGGTTCCGGGAATTACTCTAGCTTCATCAATAAATAATATTTCTTATTATACAACTAATTCGGCTTTTTTAAAATACTGGGGAGGAAACATTACCGCTGGCCCGGTTAGTGGAAATTTAATTTATACTTCACCTGCAATCTCTGCTGTTTATCCGATGAGTTTAAATTCTACCAGTGCTTCGGTTACCGGAGGTACAATAAATGTTTTGTCGCCGCTTACTTTAAGCGGAACATTTATTGGAAATAGCGATGTAATAGCCGATGCTACTGGAACGGTTATATTGCCATTTGGCACATTTACGAATGTTATTAGAGTGGTAACCACACAAACAATAGAATTTACTACGGCACTTGCAAATGGTACCATTACCCAAATGAATTACGATTATTATTCTACCACGGTTAAACCGGCATTATTCACAATATCAACCTCAACATTAAACGTTCCAACTTTTGGCGTTCCTTCAACGCAAACTTTAGTAACCAGATTGACGCCATCTACTGTAGGAATAAACGAAAATTCCCAATTAATTAGCGATTTGTTGGTTTATCCAAATCCAACAAGCAGTCAAATAAATTTTAACACAGAGAATAAAAACACTAAATGTCTTTTAGTTTACGATTTAAATGGTAAGTTAGTTGAATCTAAATTATTTACAGATGGTAAACTAATATTAAATGTATCTGATTACGCAAACGGGTTGTATATTTTTAATTTGCAAGGAACAGATAACCTAATATTAAAAACCGGAAAGATTGCTGTGGTGCATTAACAGTAATTTTTAGAAATTTAAAAAAGTCATTCATAAATGGATGACTTTTTTATTAGTTAACTATAATTATTAATTAACTATAAAAAAAAAATGACAATGCCTTTTTTTTTATATTTTTGGGAAAATACTAAACATTTAATTTTATGAAAAAAATTTATTTTTCTTTTATTGCGATTTTAGCCGGTTTATCGCTAAACGCACAATTAACAGATGCAAATCATTCTCCGGCTGCAGGAGATATGTTTTCTACATGGCAATGTGATTCTACTGCAATTAACCCAGGAGCATCTGGTTCTGGGGCTTTGTGGAATTTTTCTGCAATTGCAACACGGAGTAGCGTTGTTAATAATTATACTGCCAATGCTAATTCCAATTCATCCTACCCAATTCCCGGCGTTCAATTAGGGTCAATTACAAATAATTTATCATATTACAAATCCACTACTTCTGATTTAAAATATTGGGGAGGTAATATTTTAGTAAGCGGATTAGCTGCGAATTTGATTTACTCTGCACCTGCCATTGTTGCAGCTTACCCAATGAGTTTAAACACTTCTAGTACTTCTGCAACCGCCGGAAGTATCAGTATTTCTGCATTATCACAAACAGGTCCGTTTACAGGAAATAGCAATACCATTGCTGATGGGCAAGGAACTTTAGTTATTCCAAGCGGAACATATACAAATGTTTATAGAGTTGTAACTACTCAAACTTTAAATTTTACAGTTCAACTTGGTTCTGGTTCAGTTACTCAAAAGAATTTTGATTATTACACCACAACAACTAAAGAGGCGTTGTTTAGCATAACAACCGCAACAATTGTTGCGCCGCTGGCCGGCACACAAACACAAACCGTTGTTACCAGAAAGAAGCCTGCTGTTACAACAGCCTTAACTACTAACAATGCCAAAGTTGTTGATTTACAAGTTTACCCTAATCCATCAACCGCCAATGTAAATTTTGTGACTGAGAATGCAGATGCTAAATCTGTTATGATATATGATGTAACTGGAAATTTAATTGCCTCTCAAGATTTTAACGAAGGAAAATTAAAGTTTGACGTTTCAAATTTTTCAACAGGTTTATATCTTTATAGCGTTATTGGTTTAGAAAACAAATCGCTTAAATCGGGAAAAATTTCTGTTTGTCACTAATAAACTAAGCTTAAAACCGCAGATTTCGTATAGAGGGTTTTAGATGACTCTTTTGTGAAGTCTGCGGTTTTTTATTTGCTATAAAGTAAATAGCAGATTACAATTAAATTTTATTTTTGTAGCATTAATTAAATTAAAATACGACATGAATATTGAAGAAACAATTAACAGTGAAATTAAGTCAGCTATGCTTGCAAAAGATTCTAAAAGATTAGAAGCCCTGCGCGCAATAAAATCAGTTATATTATTATTAAAAACTTCGCCGGAAGGATTGACAGACGAATCTGTTAATAAGGCTTTGCAAAAGGAAGTTAAAAAACGAAAAGAATCTGCGGATATTTATAAAAGTCAAAACAGACCAGATTTAGAGGAACAAGAACTTTCCCAAGCAGTTATTATGGAAAGCTTTTTGCCTAAACAAATGACTGAGGATGAAATTAAATCAGAGCTCTCAAAAATTATTGCTTCTGTTGGCGCAGCCGGCTCTGCTGATATGGGCAAAGTAATGGGCGCAGCGTCTAAGACATTTGCAGGTAAAGCTGATAACAAATTAGTTTCTGCGCTAGTAAAAGAAATGTTGTCTTAGGTAAATCTAGTATATTTAAAAATTTTAAAAAGCTGATGCACTAGCGCATCAGCTTTTTTGTTTTATGAATTAAGCGTTATTTGATTTTGTAAAATAAGTAATTGTAAATGTGTTATCTGATTTAATAGACTTGTGGTTGTGTAGCTTTTAAAGTTGTTAATGGTTGAAACATCAATAAATGTATTTTGTGTTGGAACGCCTTGAATTAATTCGGTTACGTTTGATTTCAGCAAGTTATTGTATGTGTTAATTTGATTTCGAAGTAATTCGTAATTCTTAAAGGTATTTGCATCAGAATAAAATGGGTTTTCGTTATAACCATGCTCTTCAATTACAATACCTTTTTTTTCAAAGTTATTATCTATTGTTTTATAACCGGTTTCTGTTTCTAAAATAAATGATTTAAGATTTTCTAAATTTAGAAAAATACTATCGGCGGTTTGATTAATTAAATTACTTTTAATTAATGAATCAAAGTTGTTAATAAACAATTGCTTTTCTGTTTTTAGTATTTGTTGACTCAGTAAGTAATCATGTGTAATTCTAACACTTGTAACATAAGATGATCTGGGAGATCGGATGAGTGTTAGAAGTAGTCCACATCCCAAAATTATTAGAACAGATGAGGTAATTGTATTTATTTTAGTTTCAGGATTTTTTACTCCAGTAATAAAATAGATTGGTAAAAATATAAATATCATTATTAGAATAGAGCATAATCCCATCATATTTGCATAGGGCCAATGCATAATTTTAAAAAGTATTGATAGACTTGTAAGTATAGACACAACAGCTCCTATGCTGATGATAAATTTATCTTTTATTGTTTGTTTTTCTTTAGCTTTTATGGTAAACATCAAGGGCAAAAAAATCAAACTGGCGGCAAGTATTCCTAAGACTATTAATGCGGCAGCTCCGGGCCAATACATAAATTTAAAAATGATGCCAGCGCTTAAGGTAACTGCAGAAAAAATTCCGCTAATGATCATTGTTTTTTTCATAGTGTAGTAGTTTTTATAGATTAATAAATTAATTGTTTCTTCTTCAATTTCCCATAACGCGTCTTTGTAAAATGAGGCAATTGTTTTTTTATAGAAATTTTCAAAGTCTCCGTTTTCTTCCAAATGCTCTTCAATTATACAACATACATGATCAAGTATACTTAATTGGAGGCTTGCCATCTCAATTCCTCGAGTTTTTATATCATTAAGTATAAAATCAATTTGTTTATCGCTCAGTTTATACACTTATGCTGTTTTAGTTTTTATATCAAGTAAAAATTTCATAGTGTTCATAAAATCTGCCAACTCATTAACTTTTTCTTTAGTCTTAGATTTTCCTGAACTGCTTAAGCTATAATATTTACGCACTCTCTTTCCAATAAATTCAGTTTCAACAGTAACTAAACCTTCGTCTTCTAACGCATGTAAAGTTGGATAAAGTGCCCCTTCTGTTATTTGAATTTTATTTAATGTTAACTCTTTTACTTTCTGCGAAATTTCATAGCCGTACATTTTTTTATTGTCAGCTAACAATTTTAGAACTATTGTTTTGAGAGTTCCTTTTATTAATTCTGAGGAGTAAATCATGATTTTTGTATGTTTTTAACTGTATGCATAAGACAAATATACATAATTATCTTATGTATATGTCAATTTTTTTTGATGTGTTTTTTATGTTGACTTCTAAAGTTTTAAAAATGAATAAATTAAAATCATACAATAAAGTTTTATTAGTCGATTTTATTTGTTTTTTAATTATCTGTAAACGAACATAAATATCAAAAATGAAATTTTAACTATTAAATTTTGAAGTTGTTTTATAGTGTTAATTATTATGAGTTTTCAATCTTTTCAAAACCATTTTACTTCTCTTACTTTTGTGAAATAAAAACACTAAAATTTTTATTAAAATTGTATATTTACGAATAAGCGCAAAATATGGAAAAGATAGTTGAACAGGTGAGTAAAGGGTTGTTGTTGCAAGAACTGACTAATGATCGATTTGTTCGCAAAACCAACAATGGAAATAATGAAATTTACATTATTACGCATCATAATTCCCCTAATGTAATGCGTGAAATTGGGAGGTTACGTGAAGTAACTTTCAGGCATGCGGGAGGTGGAACCGGTAAATCAATCGATATCGACGAGTTTGATACCTGTTCTCATCCATATCAGCAATTGTTAGTATGGAACCCCGAGGATCAAGAGATTGTTGGTGCCTACCGTTTTATTTTGTGTAAAGATGCTGAGTACATAAAAGGCAAAGTACAATTGGCAACAACTGAATTGTTTAATTTTAGTGAGCAGTTTTATAAAGAATATTTACCACACACAATTGAATTAGGGCGTTCATTTATTCAACCCTTATATCAACCAAGCGAACAATTCAGAAAAGGCCTATTTAGTTTAGATAATTTATGGGATGGTTTAGGAGCATTAGTTGTAGATAATCCCTCGCAAAAGTATTTTTATGGTAAGGTTACTATGTATACAGATTTTAATGTTGTTGCAAGAGATTATATTTTAACGTTTATGCTGCATTATTTTCCTGACGATGATAAATTAGTGACACCAATTCATGGACTAACAAATAAAACAGATGTTTCAAATTTCTTAAGCGAGCTAAAAAATTTAGATTATAAAGCCGGCTATGCATATTTAAATAAAATGGTTAGAGCATTAGGCGAAAATATTCCTCCTTTAGTCAATGCCTACATGAATTTAAGTTCAACCATGAAATGTTTTGGTACAGCAATAAATCCAACTTTTGGAGGTGTTGAAGAAACTGGGATATTAGTTACCATAAACGATATTTATCAAAGTAAAAAAGAACGTCATATAAATTCATACCTTTTAGAAAAAGGGATTTCACTAAATAATGATAATTAAAAAAGCTGTTTTTAAACAAAGTGCTTCGAGTATTTTTGGATGTCCAAAGCATTCACTTCCGGAGTTTGCCTTTATTGGAAGAAGTAACGTTGGTAAGTCATCGTTAATAAATATGCTTTGCAATAATAATAAATTAGCAAAAACTTCAGCTACACCTGGAAAAACACAATTGATAAATCATTTTACAATTAATGACAATTGGTTTTTAGTAGATTTACCAGGCTATGGGTTTGCAAAAACAAGTAAAGATATCCGAACTAAAATTGAAACAATAATTTATGATTATTGTAAAAAGCGAGAAACTCTGGTTTGTTTATTTGTGTTGATTGATAGCCGATTGCCACTACAGCAAATTGATAAAGATTTTATGTTATGGTGTGGAGAAAATCAAATTCCATTTAGTATTATTTATACTAAAACAGATAAAAACTCAAAATCTGAACTAACAAAGAATATAAAAAGCTTCGAAAAAGAACTTCTAAAATTATGGGAAGAATTACCCAATTGTTTTTATTCATCCGCCGAAAAAAAGGTTGGAAGAGATGAAATATTAGACTTTATACAACACCATCTTAAGCAAGTGAATTTCGACTTAAAAAAGGAAGCACCTAACGTTGACGAGTCTCAAGAAGAAAGCGAATTATAGCGAGCTTTAAATCATTTTTTATTAATCATTAATCCAATCCAAGAATATTCTTTCAATTATGATAAGCGAATGGGAAAGACTTCAGCAAAAATTAAAAGAACGTTTTGATGAAGAGTTAGATTATGATGCTATTTTATTTATCATAGGCCTGCAAGAGTTAGGTAAACCATATAAAAAATATAAAAAAGACGAAAAAGTAGAAATTATACATATTGCAATTTGCGCTCTACTTGAACCTTTTGGATTTTATGAATTTGCTGGCAGAGATGAAGATGGCTGGCCACATTGGATTTTAAAAGAGAATCTTCCGTTTCTTGACGCGAAACAACAAAATAAATTAATAATCGATTCAATAATTGATTATTTTAAAAAAGACGAGTTTATATAAACCAAGCATCCTGATTAGTAAATTTTTCTTACTATTTTTTGCCTAAACGGCGCAAAAAACCTCAAAGTAAATTTTGAGGTTTTTGTTTTTTTAAATAGGTTGTTAATATCCTGTTTAAATTCTATAACGCAATTGCTTTTAAGCGTAAACAAATAATCTTCTAAAACCCTTGTCAAACAATGTTTTCACGTTGCATTTAATAATTTATACATGAATGGTTTACATTATTAACAATGTTTAAAACCTCGTTTTTTTCAACAAAGTGGTAAAAAATGGCTAAAAGTGGTAAAAAGTGGAGAATTAATCTATATTTTTGTTAAAACATTAGTAATCAACAAATGACAAGTTTAATAGGAGAATACGATTGTAAAGTGGACGCTAAAGGGCGCTTCATGTTTCCTATTGATCTGAGAAAACAACTTGAAAAATTATTTGAAAACGGTTTTGTAATAAACAGAAACCTTCACCAGAAATGCTTGGTTTTATATCCTTTAAACGAGTGGGAAAAACTAAATAAAAAATTAAGCAAACTTAATCGCTTAATCAAAGCTAATGATGTATTTGTTAGAAAATTTACCGGTGGAGCAACAAATGTAGAAGCAGATAATTCTGGCAGATTACTATTGCCAAAATCATTAACAGATTATGCCGAAATAAAATCTGATTTAAAAGTGTTGGGAAGCAATAATGTAATTGAGCTTTGGGATAAAATATTATATGAGGAATTCTTAAATCAAGATATTGATATTGAAAAATTAGCGGAAGATGTTTTAGGAGGATTAAATTTTAACGATGGTATTGATGAGTAATTCAACTTATCATACCCCCGTTCTTTTACAAGCTTGTATTGATAATTTAAATATTAAGCCAAATGGTATTTATGTTGATTTAACGTTTGGTGGAGGCGGACATTCCTTGCATATATTAAAAAAATTAAATGAGCATGGAAAACTCTTTGCTTTTGATCAAGATGCTGATGCAAAACAAAATGCTTTAAACGATTCGCGTTTTACTTTAATCCCACATAATTTCAGATACCTTAAAAATTATCTGCGTTTATATGGAATAAATAAAGTTGATGGTATTCTAGGAGATCTTGGTGTTTCATCGCATCAATTTGACGAAGCGTCTCGTGGTTTTTCAATAAGGTTTGATTCAGAACTTGATATGCGTATGAATCAGCAAAACAAACTTACAGCAAAGCAAATTGTAAACGAGTATCCCGAGAAACAACTCATTAACATATTCAAAACATACGCCGAAATTCACAACGCTGCCCGTCTCGCTTTTGTTATTTGCTCAGCAAGAGAAGATAAAATTATTTCTACCACAAATCAATTAAAAGAAGTTATCGCATCTTGTACTCCAAAATTCGAAGAGCACAAATACTTGGCAAAAGTTTTTCAAGCACTACGAATAGAAGTGAATCAGGAAATAGAAGCTTTAAATGAATGCCTCACTCAGTGTCTTGAAGTTCTTGATGTTGGAGCAAGACTTGTTATAATTTCTTACCATAGTTTAGAAGACAGAATAGTGAAAAATATTATTAAAGCCGGCAATGTAGAAGGGGTGATAAAAAAAGATGTCATTTTTGGAACAAGTAAAATGTGTTTTAAAAATTTAACATCAAAACCAATTTTACCAAGTGAAGAGGAAATAAAAATTAATACAAGGGCTAGAAGTGCAAAATTAAGAGTCGCTCAAAAATTATAATTCTAATTAAAAATTAATAGAAACATAAGTGCCTAATAAGTATAGAGAAATAGTTAAACCTGAAAAGGAAGAGTTAGAGCATGAAGTTGTTGTTGAACAGCAAGCCGATACAAGTAACGATGATTCAAAAAAATCACGTAAAAAAGGCATAGTTGGAAAAGGACTTTCTACCGTTTTTAGCGGTTCTTTTCTTACTAACGATAAAACGTTAAAGCATCTCCCATACTTTATTTTTCTTGCGTTTCTAGCCCTATTATATATAGCAAATGGTTATTATGCCGACGATAAAATTCGAGAGGTAAATAAATTATCAAATCAATTAAAAGAATTAAGGTCCGAATATATTTCAACTAAAAGTGATCTCATGTTTGCAAGTAAACAAAGTGAAGTCGCAAAATCGGTAGAAAAATTAGGGTTACGCGAACCTATTACGCCACCAATTAAAATAAAAGTGGATAGTACACAATTATATAATTCAGAAAACTAATTTGAAAGAAAAGAAAAATATTCTTGCTCGCACTTATTTTATTTACATAGCAATGTGTATGTTTGCTCTTGCGCTGCTATACCGTATTTGCGTAATTCAATTTTCACAAGGAGATGTGTGGCGTGCTAAAGCTATTGCTTTCACAACAAAATTAGATTCTGTTGAAGCTGTTCGAGGAAATATTTTTGACGCAAACGGGGCACTTTTAGCAACTTCCTTGCCCTATTATGAAATTTCTGTTGACATAAATGCGCCCTATATAACTGATGATATTTATAAAAATAATCGCGATTCGTTAGCCTATTTATTAAGCGATTTATTTAAAGATAAAACCAGTCGTGAATATCTAAAAATTTTAAACAAAGCTAGAAAAACAAATGATAGATATGTTTTTCTTCAAAGAAATGTTCCTTATAAAGATTTACAACAATTAAAAAAATTTCCAATTTTTAGAAAAGGTCGAAAAGGTGGATTGGTAACATTACAAAAAAACAGAAGAGATCGTCCTTTTCAATCACTTGCTGGCAGAACAATTGGTATGGCAAGAATTGGTATTAAACCTGTTGGTTTAGAGGGAGCTTTTGATAGCACATTGAGCGGTGTAAGCGGAAAACGTCTTATGCAACAAATTGCCGGAGGTGTTTGGAGACCAATAAATGATGAAAATGAAATTGAACCAAAAGATGGTAACGATTTGTATACCACCATTGATATTAATATACAAGATGTTGCACAACAGGCCTTAATACGTTCACTAATAAAAAATCAAGCTTCTCATGGTTGTGCTATTTTAATGGAAGTAAAAACCGGTGCAATTAAAGCTATTGTTAACCTTACACAAAGTTTAAAAGATACAAGCACTTATCTCGAAAGTTTTAACTACGCCATTGGTTATCCCACAGAACCTGGCTCAACATTTAAGTTAGCGTCTTTTCTAGCTTTAATAGATGAATATAATATTAACCTTAGCGAAAAAGTCAATGTTGGTAATGGTGAAAAAGTATTTTTTGACCGAAAAATGAAAGATGCTCACGCTCCCAAAACAACTGTTTTAACAGCTCAGGAAATTTTTGAAAACTCTTCTAATGTTGGAACTAGTTTGCTGGTTACAAAATACTTTGCCAAATCTCCGAAATTATATACAGATAAATTACGAGCATTTCATCTACATCAAAAATTAGGATTATCTATACCAGGAGAAGGAGTACCAAGAATTAAACAACCTAAAGATCGTGACTGGTACGGCACATCACTTCCTTGGATTAGTATAGGTTACGAAAGTTTGGTAACGCCAATGCAAACATTAACCTTATATAACGCGATTGCTAATAACGGGAAAATGGTAAAACCACATTTTGTAAAAGAAATTAAACGAAACGGTATCACAGTTAAAACATTTGAACCGGAAGTAATTGATGAAAAAATTGTGAAACAGGAAACAATTATTAAAGCAAAACAATTAATGGAAGGTGTGGTAACTAACGGTTCAGGCAAAGGATTAAATATAAAGGCATTTAAAGTTGGAGGTAAAACAGGTACTGCTCAAATTGCTAAAAACGGAGATTATAAAAAATATGGTACAACTTATCAAGCTTCTTTTGTGGGCTATTTTCCGGCAGATAATCCTTTATATACCTGTATTGTGATTATTAATTCGCCTAGTAAAGGAGTTTATTATGGAGGATTAGTGGCAGCGCCTGTTTTTAAAGAAATAGCAGAAAAAGTGTATTCCGGAAGTTTAGATTTTATTCAACCAATAAACAATCAAAAAAATTTAATTACAAAGGTTCCTGATGTTATTCTATCCAAAGCAAATGAAATAACCACTTTATCTAATAGTTTTTCGCTTCCGGCTTCACAAAATTTAGGCGAAAAATATGCAACACGAAATAAAAAAGATTCAACTAAAATTAGTTTAATCGAAAATAACATTGAAAAACAATTAAAAAAAGGCATTATGCCTAATCTACAGGGTTTGTCAGCAAAAGATGCAATTTATTTATTAGAAAATAACGGCGTGCAGGTTCATTTACAGGGCTTTGGCAGTGTTCAAAAACAAAGTATTGAAGCAGGTCAGAAAATCACAAAAGGAAATAAATTAATATTAATACTAAGCTAAAAATAGTATAGAAAGTTAATGAAACTTTTAAGCGATATAATATACAAAGTAAGATTAGAGCAAGTAATTGGTTCTACGCATGTGGCAGTTTCATCTGTTGTATTCGATTCGCGCAAGGTAAAAAAAGATTCCTTGTTTGTCGCAACTAAAGGCACAGCTGTTGATGGACACACATACATAGAAAAAGCTATTGAGAGCGGCGCAATAGCAATTGTTTGCGAAACACTTCCAGAGAAAAAAAACGATGCAGTTACATATATTAAAGTTTCTGATTCCACTTTTGCATTGGGAATTATTGCCTGTAATTATTTTGATAACCCTTCTGAAAAATTAAAACTTGTTGGTGTTACCGGCACAAATGGCAAAACCACAACAGTTACCTTGTTGTTTAATTTATTTAGGTCATTAGGATACTCTGTAGGTTTACTTTCTACTGTTGAAAATAAAATTAATAATTCTGTAATCCCTTCTACACACACCACACCGGATGCCCTCACGTTAAACGAGTTACTAACAGCAATGTTAGCGCAAGGATGTGAATATGTATTTATGGAAGTTAGTTCGCATGCGGTTGTTCAAAATAGAATTGCAGGTTTATGTTTTATCGGCGCTATTTTTAGCAACATTACACATGATCATTTAGATTATCATAAAACGTTTGATGAATACATTAAAGCAAAAAAACGTTTTTTTGATTATTTACCTAATTCTGCTTTTGCCTTAGTTAATCGTGACGATAAAAATGGGTTGATTATGTTGCAAAATACAAAAGCGCATAAATACACATATGGTTTGCAAACAATAGCTGATTTTAAATGTAAAATTTTAGAAAATCAGTTAAACGGTTTATTATTAAATGTTGAAAACGTTGAGGTTTGGGTAAAATTAATTGGCCAATTTAACGCTTATAATGTACTGGCAGTATATGCAACAGCAATTTTGTTAAAGCAAAATAAAACAAATGTATTAACGGCACTAAGTAATTTAAATTCTGTTGATGGCCGCTTTCAATATGTAAAATCGCCAAAAGGTTTAATAGGTATAGTTGATTATGCCCATACACCCGATGCCTTAAAAAATGTTTTGGAAACCATAAAAGATTTAAGAACAGGAAACGAACAGGTAATTACAATTATTGGTTGTGGTGGCGACAGAGATTCTGAAAAACGTCCTTTAATGGCAGCAATCGCATGCGAATACAGCAATAAAGTAATTTTAACTTCCGATAATCCGCGAAGCGAAGATCCTGAAGAGATTTTAAATCAAATGCAAAATGGAATCAATCCTATTGATTCAAAAAAAACATTACGGATTACAGATAGAAAAGAAGCTATAAAAGCAGCCTGCAGTCTGACTGATAGCGGCGATATAATTTTAATTGCAGGTAAAGGCCATGAAAAATATCAGGAAATAAAAGGCGTAAAACATCCTTTTGATGATTTGGAAATTTTAAAAGACGTTATTAAAACATTAGACATATAATTATGCTTTATTACTTTTTTCAATATCTGGATAAGACATTTGATTTTCCCGGAGCGGGTGTTTTTCAGTACATTTCATTCCGTGCTGCTTTAGCCTTAATTTCATCTTTAATTATTTCTTTACTATTTGGAAAAAAAATTATTGAATTTATTCGTCGTAAACAAATTGGCGAAACTATTCGAGAACTTGGACTAGAAGGGCAGGTTCAAAAATCGGGAACCCCTACAATGGGAGGTTTAATCATCATTGCCGCAATCATAATTCCAACTTTACTGTTTGCCAAAGTGTTAAATGTTTATATCGTATTAATGCTCATATCTACCGTATGGTTAGGTGGCATTGGTTTTTTGGACGACTATATAAAAGTCTTCAAAAAAAATAAAGAAGGTTTACAAGGAAAATTTAAAATTATTGGTCAAATAGGTATAGGTTTAATAGTTGGTTGCGTGTTTTATTTTCATCCAAATGTTGTTATTAAAGAGCGTTTGGTTTCAACTGCTGCAGATTTAGGAACCATTACAAATGTTGTAGATAAAAAAATAAGTACACCTAAATACGCTTCAGTGCCGGTTAAAAATTTAAAAACAACAATTCCTTTTTTAAAGAATAACGAATTAGACTACGGGTCTTTCATCTCATGGCTTTGTAATGATTGCGTAAAGTATGGGTGGATTATTTTTATACCAATGGTTATTATAGTGGTAACCGCAGTCTCTAATGGAGCTAATATTACCGATGGTATTGATGGGTTAGCTGCCGGATCGAGTGCAATTATCGGTGTAGTGTTAGGCATCTTAGCTTATGTATCAGGCAATACAATTTTTGCCGATTATTTAAATATAATGTACATACCAAACTCAGGGGAGTTAGTGGTATTTATGGCCGCATTTATTGGTGCATGTGTTGGGTTTTTATGGTACAATGCTTATCCTGCTCAGGTATTTATGGGAGATACCGGAAGTTTGGCTATTGGAGGAATAATTGCAGTATTTGCAATTGCTATCCGTAAAGAATTATTAATTCCGATTTTATGCGGCGTATTTTTAATCGAAAATTTATCAGTAATCCTTCAAGTAGCTTATTTTAAGTATCAGAAAAAACGAAAAGGATTAGAGTTTGCTCAGGCAAATCGTTTGTTTAAAATGGCACCACTTCACCATCATTACCAAAAGAGTGGATTTCATGAATCAAAAATCGTAACACGTTTCTTCATAATCGGAATTATGTTGGCAGTATTAACATTTGTAACCCTAAAATTAAGATAATTGGCTAAGCGCATTGTCATATTAGGAAGCGGCGAAAGTGGTGTGGGCAGTGCAATACTGGCTAAACAAAAAGGCTATGATGTTTTTGTAAGCGATAAATCTTTAATAAAAGAAAATTATAAAAAACAACTAATTGAAGAAGGTATTTTGTTTGAAGAAGGTTGTCATACTGAAGAAAAAATTATTAATGCCAATGAGGTAATTAAGAGTCCGGGTATTCCTGATAAAGCAGAAATTGTAAAAAAAATAAGATATAATAACATACCCGTAATTTCAGAAATTGAATTTGCAGGACGATACACTAATGCAAAAAAAATATGCATCACAGGTTCTAACGGAAAAACTACCACTACACTATTAACTTACCATATTTTAAAAAATGCAGGATATAATGTTGGTCTTGCTGGCAATGTAGGTAAAAGTTTTGCTCTACAAGTTGCTAAAGAAAATTTTGATTATTATGTTTTAGAACTAAGCAGCTTTCAATTAGATGGTATGTATGATTTTACCGCAGATGTAGCAGTTTTATTAAATATTACACCGGATCATTTAGATAGGTATGATTATAAATTTGAAAATTATGTAGCCTCAAAATTTAGAATAACACAAAACCAAAGTAACAAAAATGCTTTTGTTTATTGTGCGGATGACACAACCATTCAGTCGTACATGCAAGAGCATTTATTTGCAGCCGAGTTAATTCCGTTTAGTATCAAAAAACCAATTGATAAACCCGGTGCATTTTTAACAGATAACCAAATAACCCTTAATTATAAACTAAATCAACAACCCTTAATTATGACAATTGAACAATTAGCGCTTCAAGGTAAACATAATGTTTACAACAGCATGGCGGCATCGCTTGCAACCAGAGTAGTAGAAGTAAGAAAAGAAATTATTCGAGATTCTTTACAAGACTTTCAAAACATTGAGCATCGTCTAGAATTTATTGCCTCAATAAACGGCATCGAATTTATAAATGATTCAAAAGCAACAAATGTAAACTCAACATGGTATGCACTCGAAAGTATGCAAAAATCTGTTGTTTGGATTTGCGGAGGTCAAGATAAAGGAAATGATTATAACGAATTATTTGACCTCGTTAAAGAAAAAGTAAAAGCAATTGTTTGCCTTGGTAAAGACAATCGAAAAATTATTTCTGCGTTTAAAGACGCTGTTGAAATTATTGTAGAAACAGATAATGCCCAAGATGCAGTTGCAGCTTCCTATAAAATAGGTAAAAAGGGCGATGTAGTATTATTGTCGCCTGCATGTGCTAGTTTTGATTTGTTTCAAAATTATGAAGACAGAGGAATGCAATTTAAACGCGCTGTAAAAGGATTGTAAATCAATCTTATTTAACACCTGTCATTAACACTGGAGAGAATTTATAGAATTACTTTATAAAGTAAAACATAACTTGTTTTCTTTAATGCTAGTTGTTTAAAATTATTTTGATGCAATAAAAGAAAATTAGTTTAAACATGAAACTGTTTAATTATTTAAAAGGAGATAAAGTAATATGGGCAATTATGTTTTTGCTCTCAATACTTTCTATATTGGTTGTGTATAGCGCCGTAGTTACACTTGCTCATAAGCTAAAACAAGGTAACACCGAATTCTTTTTAATTAAACATTTCATGATTGTTTTAATGGGTTTTATAATTGCTTATTTAATTCATAAAATAAAATATACTGTGTTTTCAAAATTGGCACAAATCGGTTATGTGTTAACAATACCACTTTTGTTATTTACATTAGTAAAAGGAAAAAATTCAGGGGAAGCATCCCGATGGTTGGAAATTCCAGGAACCGGATTAACTTTCCAATCTTCAGATATTGCAAAATTAATGTTGCTTATTTATGTGGCCAGAATTTTAGCCTTAAAATCAAGTGAGTTAATTGATTTAAAATCGGTGTTTAAAAACTTACTTGTGCCCATTGGTATAATTTGCGTTTTAATTTTGCCTGCCAATTTTTCTACAGCAGCTTTATTATTTTTTAATTGTTTAGTGTTAATGTTCGTAGGAGGAATTAATTTAAAAATAATTTCAAAAATTATAGGGATTTGTATTTTAATCGGAGCGTTATTTTTTTCATGGGTATGGGTTTTACCTAAGAGCATTCCCGGTGGAAGAGGTCCAACTTGGAAAACTCGTATCGAAAGTTTTAGTAATGGAGATACAAAAAGTAATTACCAAAGCGAACAAGCAAAAATTGCCATTGCTACCGGAGGTATTATTGGTAAAGGTCCTGGAAACAGCACTCAAAGAGCGTTTTTGCCTCAAGCTTCATCTGATTTTATTTATGCGATAATAATTGAAGAGTATGGTTTGGTTTCTGGATTTATATTACTCTTTCTTTATATGGTTTTGTTATATAGAGGCATAAAAATTTTAAGAGATAACGATAAGCCGTTTGGTTCTTTTGTAGCAGTTGGATTAGCGTTTAGTCTTGTATTTCAGGCATTAGTAAATATGGCTGTTGCAGTTAATTTGTTTCCCGTAACTGGTCAGCCTTTGCCATTAATCAGTATGGGTGGAACTTCAATTTGGTTTACAATGTTTTCCATTGGAATAATTTTAAGTGTAAGCCGCAGCGTTGAAGATAAAATAGAAGAAAAACTTGAAACAACTTAAGATAATATTTAGTGGTGGAGGCACCGGCGGTCACATTTTTCCGGCTGTGGCAATAGCTAACGAAGTAAAAAAGTTAGTGCCTGATGCTGAAATTTTATTTGTTGGAGCATTGGGAAAAATGGAAATGGAAAAGGTACCTGCTGCAGGGTATAAAATTATTGGTATTCCTATTGCAGGTTTTCAAAGAAAATTTACGTTTTCTAATTTTAAATTACCTTTCTTAATTATTAAAAGCTTATTAATTACAAAAAAAATAGTAAAAGAATTTAAACCAGATGTTGTTGTTGGCACCGGAGGATATGCAAGCGGACCATTATTAAAAGCAGCTACAGCTAAAAATATTCCATCTTTAATACAAGAGCAAAATTCTTATGCCGGAATTACAAATAAATTACTTTCCAAAAAAGTTACTAAAATTTGTGTGGCTTATGAAGGAATGGATAAATTTTTCCCTAAAGAGAAATTACTTTTAACAGGAAATCCTGTTAGGCAGGATATTATAAATGTTGACGATAAGCGAAATGAGGCATTTTCATATTTTAAATTAGATTCTTCAAAAAAAACAATATTAGTTGTAGGAGGAAGTTTGGGGGCAAAAGCAATAAATGAAGCGATTGGTTTGGGCTTAGATCATTTTGCCGAAAATAATATTCAATTGCTTTGGCAAACCGGAAAAATTTATTTCGAAACAGCAAAAAAACAAAGTGAAAAATTCCAAAGTAAAAATATAATTGCTGTTGATTTTATTTCAAGAATGGATTTGGCCTACGCTCTTGCTGATGTTGTTATATCAAGAGCTGGTGCCGGAGCAATTTCTGAATTATGTATTGTACAAAAACCTTGTATTTTAATTCCGCTTCCTACTGCAGCAGAGGATCATCAAACCAAAAATGCCATGGCCTTGGTAAATAAAGGAGCTGCAATTTTAATTAAGGATGCTGAGGCTGTTAATACTTTAGTTGGTTCTGTCATTAAATTAATAAAAAATATAAACGAACAAGAGAAATTAAAATTAAATATAAAACAATTGGCCTTTAGTAATTCAGCAAACCAAATAGCAAAAGAAGTATTAAAATTAGCAGGACAGGATATATAATGAATATTTTAAACTATAAATTATATTATTTTTTAGGGGTTGGGGGTATTGGTATGAGTGCCCTGGCACGTTTCTTTAATCATTATCAAAAACAAGTAATGGGTTATGATAAAACAGAAACTGCATTAACCATAAAACTGCAAGGCGAAGGAATTAATTGTCATTACAATGATGATGTTGAAGGCTTGAAATCAATTTTAAAAATTTATAATAAAGAAGATGTATTAATTGTTTATACGCCTGCTATACCTAAAGAGCTTCTGGAATTTCAATTTTTTCTGGAGAATAATTACACTGTTTTAAAACGCTCTGTTGTGTTGGGAGAAATTACAAAACAGTTTAAAACAATTGCTATTGCAGGTACACATGGAAAAACCACCACCACCACATTAGTAACTCATTTGTTAAAAAGCGCGGGGGTTAATTGTTTCTCATTTATGGGAGGCATTTCAAAAAATTACAACACAAATTTATTATTGGGCGACATTAGTGATAAGAATGCATACATAGTTGTTGAGGCTGATGAATACGATCGCTCATTCTTAACCTTGAACCCTCACATCGCAGTAATTACAAGTATTGACCCCGACCACTTAGATATTTATGGAAATGCAGAAAATGTTAAGGAGAGTTATTTTCTGTTTGCTCAACAAATAAATAATAACGGAACATTGATTGTTAAAAAAAATGTTGATAACGATTTATCGTTAAAGAATAAACACATTATCTACTCTTTAAATTTAGGTACGGAATATTGTGCTGAGGATATAACTGTTAACGATGCTCAATTTTCGTATAATATAAAAAGCCCACAAGGAGCAATAAATGATGTCAGACTTGGTTTACCAGGTCTTCACAACATTGAAAATTCAATTGCAGCAGTTGCAATTGCGCAAAACGTGGGAATAAAAAATGAAATAATAAAAAATGCTTTACGTTCTTTTAGCGGAGTAAAACGACGATTTGATTATAGGGTAAAAACTGAAAAAGTAGTTTATATTGATGATTACGCACATCATCCTGAAGAATTAAAAGCTACCATTTCATCAGTAAAAAAATTATATCCCGAAAAAAAAGTCACCGGTATTTTTCAACCGCATTTGTTTAGTAGGACGCGAGATTTTATTGATGGCTTTGCATCAAGCTTAGATCTTTTAGATGAGTGTATTTTACTTGAAATATATCCCGCAAGAGAGCAAAAAATAGAAGGTGTGGATTCAGCATGGCTGCTAAGTAAAATAAAGTTAGGAAATAAAAAATTAATGACTAAACAACAGGTGTTAAACTATTTTACTGAGAATACTCCACAAGTATTGCTAACAATGGGAGCCGGTGATATAGATGTATTAGTTGACCCACTTGAAACAATTTTAAAAACAAAAGTTTGAAAAAACTTAATTATAAAAAAATATTAGTAACCGTTCTTTGGATTATTGCAATTGCAGGTCTGTTTAGTTCTTGGGCTTTTGTTTCTAAAAAAGAAGGAAATATTTTGGCAAGATCATTAAACATTAAAATTTGTAACAACGATGAAAATTTGTTTTTAACTGAAAATGAAATTATAGATTATTTTTCTGATAGAAATGAAGTAATCCTATCAAAAGAGTACAAAAAAATTAATTTGCCCCAGTTAGAAAAGATTCTAAATGCTCATCCCGCTATAGAAAGTGTACATGTTGCTAAAGATTTAAAAGGCGAAATAAAAGTTGAAATCATACAACGCACACCTTTGATAAGAGTTATTAATATGGATGGGGAAAGTTATTACATCGATACTCAATCTAAATTAATGCCACTTAGCGATAATTTTTCGGCACGAGTGATTATTGCTAGCGGTTATATTTATGAGCCAATGTCAAGAAGAAATCAATATTCAATCAACCAATTGAAAAAAAGTAAAGCACTCTGTGAAATAAGTTTACTTGATAACATTTATGATGTAGCTAATTTTATTAACCGCGATTCTGTCCTCTCAAATTTGATTCATCAGATTTACATAAATAAAGAAAGAGAGATAGAGCTTTTTCCTGCAATTGGTAATCATAAAATTATTTTTGGCAATACCGAAAACATTGCTGAGAAATTTAGTAAGCTAAAGTTGTTTTATACTGAAGGCTTAAATAAATCAGATAATTGGACAAAATATTTGAATATAAATTTAAAATACAAAAACTTGGTGGTTTGTACTAAAAAATAAAAACATGGAAAAAGCAATAAATCAAAGTAGTACTAAATTAGCCTCAGAATTGGTGGTAGGCTTGGATATTGGAACAACTAAAATTGCAGCAATTGTTGGTCGTAAAAATGAATTCGGCAAAATCGAAATTTTAGGTGTAGGAAAATCAGAATCTCTCGGCGTATCACGCGGTATTGTTGTAAATATTGAACAAACTATTCAATCTATAAAGGCTGCAGTTTCAATTGCCGCCGATAAAGCAAATGTAGATATTGGTGAAGTAATTGTTGGTATTGCAGGGCAGCATATTAAAAGTATGCAACACAGAGGCATGTTTGTTAGACAAAGTATTGATGACGAAATTGATCAGAAAGATATTGATAATTTAATTGATAATATGCATCGTCTGGTTATGAATCCAGGTGAAGAGATTATTCATGTTATCCCACAAGAATATATTATCGACAACGAGTCTGGAATCAAAAATCCTATTGGACATGCAGGTATAAGGCTTGAAGGGAATTTTCATATTATTACCGGATTAATTTCGGCTGTAAAAAATATTTTTAAATGTGTTGATCGTGCAGGATTAAAAACTGTTGATTTAAATCTTGAACCACTTGCCAGTGCAGATGCTGTTTTAAGTGAAGACGAAAAAGAGGCTGGTGTTGTTTTAGTTGATATTGGCGGTGGAACAACAGACGTAGCTATTTTTTATGATGGTATTATTCGTCACACAGCTGTAATTCCATTTGGAGGTAATATTATTACCGAAGATGTAAAAGAAGGATGTGGCATAATAAAAAAACAAGCCGAATTATTGAAAATTCGTTTCGGTTCAGCTATAGAACAAGAAAACCAAGACAATCAAATAATTTCAATTCCTGGGTTTAAACATGGACCACATAAAGAAGTTTCAGTTAAATTCTTATCGCAAATTATTCGCGCAAGAATGGAAGAAATTTTAGAGTTTGTTTTATTTGAAATAAAAAGTAGTGGTTATGAAAAGAAATTAGCAGCGGGCATTGTTGTTACTGGAGGAGGCGCTATGTTGAAAAATTTAAATCAATTAGTTATGCTAACCACTGGTATGGATTGCAGAACAGGCACACCAAACGAGCATTTAGCTGGAGATGATGATGAGTTAAAAAATCCATTATACGCCACAGGTATAGGTTTAGTTATTAAGGGTATAGAAAAATACGATAGAGATGCAAAACGAGGAACTAATAACATTAAAACTGACAACGAGGAATTAAAAACAGAAGAGATTAAAGGTAAAGTAAAAGAAAAAGTTGCAGGTTATTCAAAGCCAAAATCAAAAGGGATTTTTGAAACTATAATTGAAAAAACCAGAGATATGTTTAGCGATGATGTTGAATAATTTCTTAGGAATAATAATTACAAAATAACATAATTACAAAAAATAAAATAATAAAATCATGATGCAATTTGAATTACCACAAGAAAATGGATCTATCATAAAAGTGATTGGTGTAGGCGGTGGCGGAAGCAACGCCGTTAATCATATGTTTCGCTTAGGAATTAAGGGTGTAGATTTTATCATTTGCAATACAGATAAACAAGCTTTAGATAAAAGCCCTGTTTCAAATAAAATTCAGTTAGGTATCAAATCTACAAAAGGTTTAGGTGCAGGTTCAATACCTGATGTTGGTAGAGATGCTGCCTTAGAATCAATTGACGAAATAAAGAATTTTCTTACCGATAGCACACAAATGGTGTTTATTACTGCCGGATTGGGAGGAGGTACGGGTACCGGTGCAGCACCTGTTATTGCGAGTGTTGCAAAGGAGTTAGGAATATTAACTGTTGGTATAGTTACAATACCTTTTGCATTTGAAGGTAAAAAGCGTCGTGCTCAGGCAGAAGCCGGATTAGAAGAAATGAAAAAGTATGTTGATACGTTATTAGTTATTGGAAATGATAAATTACGTGAGATATACGGTAATCTTAAAATGAGCGAAGCTTTTGAACATGCAGATGATGTATTAACAGGTGCAGCAAAAAGTATAGCCGAAATAATAAGTTTACATATGCACATTAATGTTGATTTTAATGATGTAAAAACTGTAATGAAAGATAGTGGTGTTGCGATTATGGGCTCCGCTGTTGCCAGTGGAGAAAAGCGTGCAATTAAAGCTGTAGAGCAAGCATTAAATTCTCCTTTGTTAAATGATAATGATATCAGTGGGGCTCGCCATGTATTATTAAATATTACTAGCGGCACTGATGATATTGATATGGATGAGTTCGGTGAAATTACAGATTTTATTCAGGAAGCTGCGGGTGGAACAGCCGAGTTAATTACGGGTTATGGAACAGACGCATCGCTTGGAGACAATGTTAGCGTTACTATTATTGCAACTGGTTTTAAATCTAAACAAACTACAGGGTTTGAACCATTAGCGTTTAAAGATCGTACAGTTGTTAGTTTAAACGAAAAGGTAACTGAAGAACCAGTAATTGAAAATAAGCAAACAACAATAATTGATGAGATTCAAAAAGCCGAACCTTTTGTTTACGTTAAAGAAGAGGTAACACCTGAAATTTCTAAGGAAGTAAATATTATACCGATAGTTAACGAAGTAAATAATGATAATCCAATATCAGGAATTAACGAGCTTAATCAAGTTTCTGATAGTAATAAATCAGATATACCTGAATTTACATTTAACGAGATTGATGCAGTTGAAAAAAACAATACATCAAGCGAAGTCGAAGCTAACCACCTAAAAGATGAAACAGTATCTAGAAGTGAACAAATTAGGTTAGCTCAAGAGCGCATTCGTAAATTAAAAGAAATTACACTTAAAATGAAAAGCCCTGAAGGATTAATTGCTTTAGAAAAACAAACTGCTTTTGAGCGCAAGAATATTAGTCTTGAAAATAAAACACCAAGCACTGAGTCTACAGTTTCGCGTTTTACTTTAGGTGAAGGCGAAGATAAAAAAATCGAAATCAGGTCTAATAATTCATTTTTGCACGATAATGTAGATTAAGTTGATGCAATGAAAAATAAAAAAGCGACACATATATAATGTGTCGCTTTTTTGTTTAGTTAGGTTTTATTATATAACGATATTAACAATTTTTTTAGGCACAATAATGATTTTTTTTGGAGATTTTCCGTCCAAATATTTTTGAACGTCTTCTCGTTCCAGTACAATTTTTTCTATCTCCTCTGCTTTTAATGAAGCAGAAAGTTCGAGGTTTAATCGTGTTTTACCATTAAATGAAATCGGGTAAATAAAAGAGTCATCAATCAAAAAGTTATCATTGTGCTGCGGAAAAGATTCAAAGGTAATGCTATTGTCATGTCCAAGTAAACTCCACAATTCTTCAGTAATATGCGGTGCATAAGGCGACAAACAAATTAATAAGGGTTCAAGAATAGAACGTTTATTACATTTTAATTCGCTTAATTCATTTACACAAATCATAAAATTACTTACTGATGTGTTAAATGAAAAACGGTCAATATCTTCAGTTATTTTTTTGATGGTTTTATGTAAGGTTTTTAATTCTGCTTTACTTGGCTCTATATCTATTACATTAAACGTATTGTTTTGAAAAAACAAACGCCACAACTTTTTTAGGAAACCGGAAACACCTGTTATTCCATTTGTATTCCATGGTTTGCTTTGTTCAAGTGGTCCTAAAAACATTTCATATAATCGCAAAGTGTCAGCGCCAAATTTGTCGCAAATATCGTCCGGTGAAACTACATTCCACTTTGATTTTGACATTTTTTCAACTTCAGCACCACAAATATATTTACCGTTTTCTAAAATAAACTCTGCGTTATCTGAATTTTCAAACACATTATTTTTTGGTTTTTTGAATGCTTCTATATCCAGTTCATCGTTAGTCACAATGTTTACATCAACGTGCAATGCAGTTGTTTCAAAGTTGTTTTTTAAACCAAATGACACATATTTATTTTCACCTTTAACTCTGTAAACAAAATTACTTCTCCCTTGAATCATGCCTTGATTAATTAATTTTTTTGCGGGCTCATTAATTGAAATATATCCAAGGTCGTTTAAAAATTTAGTCCAGAATCTAACATATAATAAGTGTCCGGTGGCATGTTCGCTACCTCCAATGTATAAATCAATTTGTTTCCAGTAATCGGTTAATTTTTTATTGGCAAATTCTGAACCGTTAGTAGAATCCATATATCTTAAAAAATACCATGAACTACCTGCCCATCCCGGCATTGTGCTATGTTCATAATCGTAAGTATTATCTTTTTTCCAGTCAGCAGAAGCTCTTGCAAGTGGGGGTTCACCATTTTCGGTTGGTAAATATTTATCAATTTCGGGTAAAATTAACGGTAATTCTTTTTCGGTAAGTGCGTGTGGGATTCCGTCTTTATAATAAACAGGAATTGGTTCTCCCCAATAGCGTTGCCTGCCAAAGACAGCGTCTCTTAAACGGTAATTAATTTTTCCTTTTCCAATTTTTTTATTTTCAATCTCTTGAATGGCTTTTTTTATAGCATCTTTTACGATTAAACCATTAAGGAAATCTGAGTTTATTATAGTACCTTCCTTTTCATGCCATGCAAATTTTGAAAAATCGTGAACGGTATTTGGTTCAATTACAATTGGTAATGATAAACCAAAGTAATTTGCAAATTTAAAGTCGCGCTCATCATGCGCAGGAACAGCCATTACAGCTCCCGTTCCATAACCTGCTAAAACATAGTCTCCAATCCAAATTGGAATTTGTTTATTAGTAAAAGGATGAATAGCATAAGAGCCTGTAAAAACTCCTGAAATTTTTGTAACATCTGATTGCCTTTCTCGCTCGCTTCTGTTTTTAGATTTTATGACGTAATCTTCAACTGATTTTTTATTTTCGGTTGTAGTTAATGAATTTACTAAATCGTGCTCAGGTGCAATTGTAAGAAATGACACACCAAAAATAGTGTCTGGCCGTGTTGTGAATATTTCAATTTCAGAATCAGAATTTTGAACTTTAAAATTAATACTGCTTCCTTCGCTTTTTCCTATCCAGTAGCGTTGAGATTCTTTTAAACTTTCTGTCCAATCTATTAAATCCAGTCCATCCAATAAACGTTGTGCGTATGCGGTAATGCGCATACTCCATTGCTTCATTAATTTTCTTTCAACAGGATGACCGCCACGTTCGCTAACACCATCTTTAACTTCATCGTTAGCCAAAACTGTTCCTAAAGCAGGGCACCAGTTTACATAAGCTTCGCCTAAGTATGCTAAACGATATGCCATTAAAGTATCTGATTTTTCTTTATCGGAAAATAATTTCCAGTTTGCTGCAGAGAATGTTTTTACTGTTTCGCTGCAATGGGCATTTACTTGGCTGTTGCCATTCAACTCAAATTCATTAATTAATGTAGAAATGTTTTCTGCTTTATCTTTTGATTTGTTGTACCACGAATTGAAAATCTGAATAAAAATCCATTGCGTCCATTTGTAGTATTCAGGGTCTGAAGTTCTAATTTCTCTGTCCCAATCAAAACTAAAACCTATTCTGTCCATTTGCTCGCGGTAACGGCTAATGTTTTGTTGGGTAGTTATTTTGGGATGCTGACCAGTTTGTATGGCATATTGTTCAGCAGGTAAACCAAAACTATCGTAACCCATAGGGTGTAATACATTAAATCCTTTATGGCGCTTATAACGGGCCATAATATCTGAGGCAATATAACCAAGAGGATGCCCAACGTGTAAGCCTGAACCAGATGGATAAGGAAACATATCTAGTACATAGTATTTTGGTTTAATAGATGAATTTTCTGCTTTAAATGTTTTGTTTTCGGCCCAGAATTTTTGCCATTTTTTTTCGATATCTGCGAAATTATATTCCATTATTTTTTAGAACTGAATTGATTTAAATAGTTTACAAAGATAGGATTTTAGAGGTCCTTGGCAAATAATTTGAAGAATGTGATAGGTTGAGCAGAGTTTAAATTAAATTATTTCAAATGCGTCAGCGTCCAACCCTACAGGAAATATTTTTCGAAAATCGTTTAAGTAATTTTTATTTAATATTATTGTTTCAATTGATTCTTCATTTGACTTAGGTTTATTAATAATTTCCCCCCGCGGATTAATTATTAAACTGTCTCCTGAGTGATTAACATTATTTCCGTCAACACCGATTCTATTTACTCCAATTACAAAACATTGATTTTCTATTGCGCGAGCAATTAATAATTGTTTCCATTGATAACTTCTAATTTCAGGCCAATTGGCAATGTAAACTAAAACGTCATATATTGGTTTTTGATTTTTAAAATTTCTACTCCATACAGGAAACCTTAAATCGTAACATATTAAAGGCATAATTGTCATGTCGCCAATTTGATTTATGATTTTTTCTTTTCCGGGAGTATATTTTTCATCTTCTTTGGCCATTCTAAATAAATGCCGTTTATCGTAAAAACTTGAATTTCCGTTTGGTTCTATCCAGTGTAATCGGTTATAAAACTGATGATTGTTTTTTATTGCCAAACTTCCTATTACAACAGCTTTTTTTTCTTTTGCTTTACTTTTTAGCCAATTAAAAGTTAAACCTAAATGTTCTTCAGCAATTTTTTCAGGATGCATACTGAAGCCTGTTGTAAACATTTCAGGAAATACAATTAAGTCAACAGGTTCATTAATTTTACTGAGAAGATGATTAAAGTGTTCGATGTTTTTTTCTCTGTCTTCCCAAAACAGATTAGTTTGAATAATAGTTACTTTCATCGGCAAAATTTGTTAAAGGCTTCTATTGCCGGTTGGTAATTTTTTTGAGCAGCAATTTTAAAATCTTCGCAAGCATTTTCTTGCAAATTAACTTTTGCGACCCCCCTCCAATAATACGCTTCAAAAAAATTGGGGTTTAATTGTAAACATAAATTAATCTCATTGATACAAGTTTTAAAATCTTGTTTTTTTCCAAATACAATTGCGCGTTTAAAATAAAAATCAGCTTCCGAATTTTCAATTTCAATACATTTATTGTATTCTTTTAAAGCATCTTCAAGCCTGTTTAGGTCGTTGTAGCAATTTCCTAAAACAAAATGAGCTTTTGCATTATTTTTTTCGATTTGTAAAGCTTGTTCAGCATCATTAATTGCTTTAGGAAAATCAGAAAGCATATAGTAGGCAGATGCCCTTCCAGCATAAGCTTTGTGATATTGAATTAATTTTAAAACTTGATTAAAGTTATTAATGGCCTCTTCAGGTTTATTATTTTTTAGGTGCAGCAATCCTCTGTTGTAAAAACCCTTGTAGTTTCTAGGAGCTACTTTAACAGCTTTATTTAAATACTCAAGTGCTTTTGAGTCTTTATTTAAAAGCATACTTTCAACACCTATGCTATTTAAAACTAAAAATTGATTAGGGTACTTTTCATTAATGTCCTCGTATAAATTAATAGCGCTTTTCCAATTTTTTCCTCTTGAAAAGGTTAATGTAGATAATAAAATAATGAAAATAAATAATATGGTGTTTGATTGCATTTTTAGTTTGTAAAACACTAAACCTATCAACCAAGCAAAACCAATAAGTGGAATGTAAGCATACCTATCGGCATACAGAACTTCACCAAATGGAATAAATTGTAAAACCAAAATTAAGTTAACTATTATAAACAATAAAATTGCAGGCGATTGATATTTTTTATATTTAAAAAACAACATAATTATTATTGCAATAATCAACAAGCTAAAATAGCCAATAGCTAACACAGCAGCATTTGTTTCAGGATAAGGATAGATAACGCTTAAGTTTAAAGGGAGTAAAAACAAAACAAAATAGTTAATGATAGCAAAGCCCGCAAAACCAATTTTTTGATACAACGGAAATTGATGTGAGTAATTAATAAATTGATCGGCTGTTTGGGTTTTAATATTTATAATACCGAATAAAATTGCTAGGATAATAAATGGTATTTTGTTGACTATATATTTTAAAGTGAATTTTTTGTTTATAAAAACATCAAGGCAAATTAATGTAATCGGTAAAATTACCACCGATGATTTGCTTAAACAACCTAAAATGAAAAACAATAAACAAGCAAAGTAATTTCTATTTTTTTGATTGCCTATAAAATTTAAATAGCTTAATAAAGCAATTAAATAAAAACTTGCCGAAAAAACGTTTTTTAATTCGGCTATCCAACCAACTGATTCTACTTGTAATGGATGCAATAAGAAAACAACGGCTCCAATATTTGCCATAAAATTGTTTTTAAATAAGCGGTTTCCTATTTTGAAAACTAAAATCCCATTGGTAATATGAAACAATATATTAATAAGATGGTGGGCGCCGTCGTTGTTTTCGAAAAGCAACCATGTTAAGGCATGCATTAACATGGTAATTGGAATAAAATTTCCTATAAAATGATTAGTAAATAACCCCTTAAAGTCAAACGATGATACAAATTTGTTTTTAAAAACCATTTCGGGGTCATCCCAACTTATGTGTCCAAAAAATAAAAATTGAAAATAAACAAGAATTGTGGCAGTTATTGCAATGCTTAAAACAAGGTTTTGACTGATAATATATTTTAGTTTATTAAACACAGTAGCAAAAATAACATTATGAATTAAAAATGAATATATTTCAATCATTAAAATAACTTGATTTTATATTCTTTTAAAATTGGTAACTTTGGGATGTGATAAAACTGTCGGTTGTAATAATAACTTTTAATGAAGAAAAGAATATAGAGCGCTGCTTGACATCTGTCAAAGAAATTGCAGATGAAATAGTGGTGTTGGATTCATTTAGTAAAGATAAAACACAGGCTATTTGCGAGGGTTACGGCGTTAATTTTTTTCAGCATGCATTTGATGGACATATACAACAAAAGAATAGAGCTGTAACATATGCTAAAAATTCACATGTTTTATCGCTTGATGCTGATGAGGCTCTAGATGAAACGCTTGTAAAATCAATTATGGCAATAAAAAGTAACTTCAATAAGGATGGTTACTATATGAATAGGTTAACTAATTATTGCGGGCACTGGGTTAGGAACTGTGGTTGGTATCCTGATAAAAAATTACGATTGTGGGATAAAGCTAAGGGGGAGTGGACGGGAATAAATCCACACGATAAGTATGAGTTATTTGAAGGCGATAAAAATGCCGGTTACTTAAAGGGTGATATTTTACATTATAGTTATTATACAATAGAAGATCATTATAAGCAAGTAGATTATTTTACCTCTATAGCTTCGAAAGCATATTTTGAAAAAGGCAAGCGTGCGCCTTTATTTAAATTAATAATTAATCCAATTGCTAAATTTATTGATCATTATTTTTTGAAGTTAGGTTTTCTAGATGGACATGCAGGTTTCCTTATTTCTAAAATATCTGCCTATGCAACCTATTTAAAGTATAAAAAATTAAAAAAATTATATCATAAATAATTTATCAAATAATTTTAAAATTGTTTTAAGCCGAACTGACAGTATTGGCGATGTTGTTTTAACACTTCCCATGGCTGGTGTTTTAAAAAAGTATTTCCCTGAATGCAGGATAATTTTTTTAGGTAGAACTTACACAAAAGATGTTGTTTCTTTAAGCGAACATGTAACTGAATTTATAAATTACGATGAAATAGAAAATTTACCCATTAGTGAGAGAGTAGAGGCGATTAAAAAAATAAATGCCCATGTATTTGTAAATGTTTTTCCGAAAAAAGAAATTGCGTTTTTAGCTAAAAAGGCAGGTATATTATATAGAGTTGGTACTACCAATAGGATTTATCATTGGTTTACATGTAATAAATTAATTAAACTGTCTCGCAAAAAATCAAAATTGCATGAATCCCAATTAAATTTAAAGTTGCTACATT
Organism: Bacteroidia bacterium; assembly: GCA_044344665.1. Lineage (GTDB taxonomy): Bacteria > Bacteroidota > Bacteroidia > B-17B0 > Aurantibacillaceae > Aurantibacillus. The sequence continues at coordinate 91,392 of JBIJCO010000009.1, forward strand.
TTTTTAAAATAAACATCAAAGTTAACTTAACAGAAATCCCGCAATTTTATGGTTTCACTCATCTACCAACAATACCTAATGATTTTAAAAACCTGGTGGATAAAAATAAATTTAATTTGATTTTACATCCAAAAAGTAAAGGTAGTGCCAGAGAGTGGGGGATTGATAATTTTGAAAGATTAATTGAGCTTTTACCAAAAGATAAGTTTAAAATATTTGTAAGTGGTACCTTGCAAGAAGGTAATTTAATGCCTGAATTGCTAAAAAATAAATTTGTTACTGATTTAACAGGTAAATTAACCTTGAGCCAATTTATTGCATTTATAAATTTGTGTGATGGTTTAGTTGCGGCAAGTACCGGTCCGTTACATATTGCTGCTGCTTTAAACAAAAAAGCAATCGGTTTGTTTATACCTAAACGTCCAATGCATCCGGGAAGGTGGAGTCCAGTTGGAAAAAATGCCCATTATATAGTGTACGATAAGAATTGTGTTAATTGTAATAAAGGTATAGAGTGTAATTGTATCAGTAAAATTAATCCTCAACAAATTATTGATTTATTAAAACTATAATGATTGACTTAAAAGATAAAGTTATTTGGATTACAGGAGCTTCTTCCGGTATCGGAGAGGCTTTATGTGTTGAATTTTCTAAACATAATGCAAGATTAATATTATCTGCAAGAAGAGAGGAGGAATTAAAACGAGTTGCATCTTTAATTAATTTGCCGGATTTGGATATTATGATTTTGCCTTTTGATTTAAACGATACTAAAAATACATCCGGTTTAGCGGCGCAAATAATTAATAAGTTTGGAAGGATTGATATGCTCATAAACAATGGTGGATTTAGTCAACGAGCCGAAGCGATGGATACACCTATGGAAATTGACAGGCAGTTAATGGAAGTTAATTATTTTTCTTATGTTGCGTTAACAAAGGCCGTATTACCATATATGAAACGCCAAAAATACGGGCATATAGTTGTTATTAGCAGTATTGCAGGAAAATTTGGATTTTATTTGCGCTCATCCTATAGTGCTGCAAAGCACGCACTGCATGGTTTTTTTGAATCTCTCCGTTTAGAGACAGAAAAATTTGGCATAAAAACATTAATTGTTTGTCCCGGAAAAATAAAAACGAATGTTTCACTTAATGCTGTAACTGCTTTGGGATTACCACATAATAAAATGGATAAAAGTCATGAAAACGCCTTGAGTTCGGAAGAGTGTGCTAAAATTATAATTAAGGCTATTTTGAATAATAAGGAAGAGGTAAATATTGGTGGCAAAGAAATTTTGATGGTTAAAATAAAACAGTATTTTCCTATATTGTTTAGGAGATTAATAAGGAAACAAAGTCCGTACTAAATAATTTCTGCTTCAAATAGTTTCGCGAAATTTATTATTAATTTTTCTTTTATTTCGGGTATGTTAATCTCTTGCCCGAGTTCTTTGTTTAAGCTTGTTACGGCTTTATCATTAATGCCACATGGAATGATGTTGTTAAAGTAATTTAAATCGGCATTTACATTAAATCCCCAACCATGCATGGTAACCCATCTGCTGCATCTTACGCCCATTGCACATATTTTTCTTGCACGTAATTTGTTTTCTGGTTCCAGCCAAACACCTGTTTCGCCTTTACTACGATGACTATCAATGCCATATTCTTTTAATGTAATAATTATAGTTTCCTCAAGTAATCTTAAATACTTATGAATGTCGGTAAAAAAATTATCCAGATCTATAATAGGATAAGCAACTATTTGCCCAGGTCCGTGATAGGTGATATCACCACCACGATTTATTTTGTAAAAGGAAGAATTTTTTTCTTCGAGTTGTTTTTCATTTAATAACAAATTACTCTCATCACCACTCTTCCCGAGTGTATAAACGTGCGGGTGTTCAACAAAAATTAAAAAGTTATTAGTTGGAATTTGTTTTTCTTCTGGTAGGTACCGATTTGAAATTTTTTGTTGTATGATCTCGTTAAAAAGCTTTTCCTGATAATCCCAGCAAACTTTGTAATCTACTAATCCTAGATCTTGAAATATAATTTTTTTATTTTGCAAAACTAAAATTTTGCCAATTCTTTTTTTAAGTAATCAATTACATTTACTTCAACGGGGTCAATTTGTCGTAGGTCGGCAATATAGCAGGTAATCCAGTCGCCAATATTTATAAGGTATAAAAACTGTTCTAATTTTGTTTCTCCTTTAGCAATTATATCAATTACTTCGTTAGAGTATTTTGCAAAAATTGGTTTACAGATATCATAACGTTTTTTTGTTCGCTCATAATCATATGATGTATGAAAGGTAACAACAACAAGGTCTTCATTTTTGGTTGTCCATCCAACTAATTCATTGTGATTCATTTCCGGGAAAACATGGTGCCAACATAACATTTTACTGTTTTCGTTTATTTGTTGTCTAAATCTGACAGCAACTCCTTCAGTTGAGCCTAATGAATAAATTACAGCTATTTTATTTGTTAGTTTTTTAGCAATTTGTTGAGATTCAGTTTTAATGGCTTCGTTTTCTTTTTCCAGTAAAACTATTGATTTTTCTAAATCATCAAATAATTTTTTATCGGCAAAACCTTTATTAACGAGGACTTTTATTAATTGAACTAAAGAATAACCTATGCATGAACGAGGTGGATAACCACCTGGGATTTCTATAAACTCAAGTTGATGTTGTTTGGCAAGTTCTAAAATTTTACCACCACTTGTAATGCATATTATTTGTGCGTTTTTAGATATGGCTTGATTGAATGCGCTCAGAGTTTCTTCCGTATTTCCGGAATAACTAGAAATTATTAGTAATGTTTTTGAGTTAACAAAAGCTGGTATAAAGTAATCTTTATTAACTATAATTGGTACTTTGCAAGAATCTGAAATTAGTTCGGATATGATAGTTCCTCCAATGCCAGAGCCTCCTAAGCCGGTAATAATAATGTTTTCAATATTACTTGACGGAGCTAAAACTGCTTTTTCGGCAATAGACTTAGCTTCTCTTAATTGGTTTGTGAAATTTTGAACAAGTGCTTTCATGGTAAAAACAGCAAAAGTAATTATTAAATTTTAGTATATGATGTTGTTATAAATTTAAGACTAAAATCATACAACTAAGTTATAATTTGCCTTCATTAATTAATATTTTAGTTTTTAGAACTGCAATCATAGTTAATGAGTCGGTAATTTCGCCATTCATAACCATTTCAAATACCGTATTAAATGGTACTTTTTTTACTTGAAGGTCTTCATTTTCTTCCGGCTCAGGATTTGTGAAAGTCAAATCTTGAGCTATGTAAATAATTGCAAGTTCATCTGTTGCCGAGTTGCTAGTATGCATTCGGGTTAATTCTCTGTATTTTCCCGCAACAATTCCTGTCTCTTCTTTAAGCTCTCTTTTTGCAGAGATTAAAGGGTCATCGTTTAAGGGTCCACCACCTTCTGGTATTTCCCAGCTATATGTATTTAACGGATACCTCCATTGACCTACTAACCAAGTATTGTATTCTTCGTCAATAGGTAGAACTCCTATTGCTAGATTTTTAAAAGAGACTACACCATAAATTCCAGGCTTTCCCGAAGGATTAATGACATTGTGCTTTGTTACTTTAATCCAGGGCGTTTCAAATGCCAAATTACTATTTGTGGTTTTCCAATTGTTAATTTCTGATTTCATTTTTTTTATTTAAATAAAATAGCGTAAAGTAGTAACTTTTAAACATTTAACTTTAATAATTTTCTAAATATTTTGATTATATTAGTAACCTTTATATTGTTTATTTGTATAACTTGTAAAAAAATTTAATTTATTTAAATGATTAAAAAGTTTGTATTATCCGTTTTTATTTTATTATTCTCTGTTACGCAAAAAGCTCAGTCTTTATATTGGGTATCTGGAAGTGGTAATTTTAACGACGGAAATCATTGGAGTCTTGTTTCAGGTGGAGTTCCTGCAGGTCAGATTCCTAATGTTAATTCAGATTTAATTTTTGATAATAATTCGCTAAATTTCTCAACTAGCAATGAGATTTATATTTCTGGAATAACCTATTGTAAATCTTTTATTGTAAAGAACGACTTTGGTAAATTAAAGTTCAAAGGTAATTCAAATAGTGAAATTAACATTTCTGGCGATTTTGATTTAAATCAAAACACAAATTTTGAAACTAAATCTAAATTGATTTTTAATTCTCAGGCTAATAAATTTCACGATGTAAGATTTACCAACATCGATTTCAATGGCGACGTAATTTTTAATGGTGGTAATTGGAATATTAAACATATCAATGTTGGAAACTCAAATGCCATGTCTTTTAATTCAGGAAATTTTAATTTTTCAAATTCTTACCTAAAAACAGGTGATTTTTATGCTAATTCAAATCAAAGTGTAAATTTTAATTTTCAGACTGCTAGAATTGATGTAAAGGAAATATTTGACATTGGTCAAAACACAAACTTTACTTCCAACGATTTAATTATCAGAGTTAAGCAATCTGAGCCTGCTAAATTCAAAGTAAATCCTTCCGTAAGTTTCGGTAATAGTTATAAAGTAATAAACTCTACTAGTTCTTCAAATATTGCTTGTAATGCTACATTAACCTCTGTCGGAATTTCTTGCTCAGGTGTTTGTGATGGTAAATTAATTTTAACAATTGATGCTGCCTGCGCTCCAGGCCCTTTTACTATAGATTGGAATAATCCTGACGCATCTTGTTTTACGCCTACATTAACTTCAGTGCCAGGTCCTGGAACCTACACTATTTCAAATTTGTGTGCGTGTGCTAATTTTTATGATGTTGTTATTTATTCGGGAATTACTCCAATTGCTTTTTCAAACGCTGCAAATATTCCAGGTGTAACCGCGATAAATTTCACCCCATTTTCTCTTGTTCAGCCAACCTGTTTTGGTTTATGTAATGGATCTGTTACCAGGAATTTAATAGGTAGTGCCCCGCCGTATACTGTATCTATTAATGGAACATCCACGGTAACTGCCGTTCCTGGACTGAATACTTTCACAAATTTATGTGCAGGAACACAAACCTTTCTGATTAATGATAGTAAAGGTTGTACTAGAACATTTACAGCAGTATTAACTCAGCCTGCTGCTCTTATTTCTAATTCAGTTGTTTCAAATATAAGTTGCAATTCTGTCTGCAATGGCTCTATTTCAATTTCGCCATCAAACGGAACCCCTAGTTATACTGTTTCTTTTTCTCCTGGAAGTAGCACTTTTGCTGTATCAGCTGGAGGTACAGCATCTCTAACTAGTTTATGCGCCGGTCCTATTACTTATACATTAACTGACGCAAATGGTTGTAGTATTTCATCTAATACAACTATAACTCAACCTGCATCTTTAACTGTTGTTTCCACTCAAACCAATATAACTTGTGGTGGACTTTGTAATGGAGTAGCTTCTGTATCTGTATCTGGCGGTAGTTTGCCATACAATTATACCTGGACACCTGGACCAAATACTTCAACAAATATTGCAAATAATCTTTGTGTGGGTTTGCAAACTCTTACTATTCAAGATAATAGTTTTTGCACTACATCAAGGATATTTACAATTACTTCTCCTCCGCCTATAACAGTTACTCCTTCGTTTACTGATATCAGTTGCAATAGTTTAAATAATGGAAGCGCTTCTGTTGCAGTTACTGGTGGCTCTCCAGGTTATACAATTACATGGACAACTGCGGGGCCAACAACTGTCGCCTTGAACTCTCCTTCAATCGGTGGATTAAGTGCAGGTGCTTATACTGCATCAATAACTGATGCTCTTGGTTGTTCAACTATTTCGGTTGTTAATATTTCTCAACCCCCTGCATTAAGTATAACAGCGACCTCACAGAGTATTAGCTGTGCGGGAGTATGCGATGGAGGTGCAACAGCCACTCCAATAGGAGGCAATGGAGCCCCTTATAGTTTTACGTGGAGTCCTGCACCCCCAACAGGACAGGGCACAGGTACGATATCAAATGTGTGTACGGCGGGATTATTTACAGTAACCGTGAAT
>JBIJCO010000037.1:0-29251 GCA_044344665.1 Bacteroidia bacterium
AAAAACGGAAGGCCAGATAGTGTTTACCAATATTATTATTACAAATCGCATTATTTTGACGGAATTAATTTAAATGATGACAGAATAATAAATACACCTTTTTTTGGTGAACGTGCTAAAAAATACTTTGAGTCTGTTGTCCTTCAAAATCCGGATACAATTATTAAAGCAGTAGATGATTTTTTTGCTAATTGTAAAGAAGGTAGCGCTGTATATAACGCTATGATAGGTTACCTGACATATAAATTTGAAAACAATAAAACAATGGCATTTGATAACAAAGGAAATACCTTAACGTTTGAAAAAGCTTTTGTTCACATTTGCGACAAGTATATTACAAACGGAAAAGCTAAAGACGTTTATAGTGAAGAAACCATTTTAAAAATCAAACAAAAGGTTGATATCATGCGCAATTTGTTAACTGGTTCTAAGGTGCCTGATATATCTATGTTTGATACTATTGGAGGTAAAGCTATAAGAAAATTAGGTTTTGATACAGCAAAAACATCTAAAAGCATTAGCGATTTGTATAATAATAATATTGATAAAATAGCGCCTTTTTATAAAAACCTATATCAGGTTAACACTAAATATACTATTCTTGTATTTTGGGCAGCAGACTGTGGTCATTGCGAGACAGAAGTGCCTAAATTAAATGAGAGCTTAAAAACATTAAAAGGTAAAGTAGATTTTAAAGTATTTGCCGTTCAAACCAAGCCTGAACTTTATAACAAGTGGTGTAAATTTATTGCAGATAATAAATTAGACTTTATAAATGTGTATGAAGCAATTCCGTTTAATAATATCAGAGATAAATTTGATATTTTTGCAACACCAGTTATTTATATCTTAGATAAAGATAAACGAATAAAAGCGAAAAAATTATCAGCCGATCAGGTAGTGGAAGTTATAAATTTGATGGAAGAGGTTGATAAAAAGAAGATCTAATAAATAAAAAGTTAATAAAAAATTAAAATAAGATATCATGAAAAAAATAATTTTAGTAATCACAGCGTTTTTTATTTTTTCAGTTGCTTTAAAAGCACAGCCATCAGGCTACGACATTAAACTAAATTTTAAGGGGTGTAAAGATACCATGATGTATTTGGTAAAATACACGTTTGATCAACAATATATTGCAGATACTTGCAAGAAAATAAAAAATGGTTTAGTTCAGTTTAAAGGCAAAAAAGAACTTGATAAAGGGGTTTATACCTTGGTGAGTCAGGAAAAATCTATTTATTTTGATTTCTTCATAAACGAAAATCAAAAGTTTACAATTAATACTGATTTTTCTGACATTGTTAATTCTCTTAAATCTGTTGGTAATAAAGAGAACGAGAAATTCTTTAGTTACATCAAATTTATCACGAATAAAAACCTTGAATTTGGCAAAATAAGAGATGCTGCAAAAGGTAAAAGCAAAGAAGACAGTCTTAAATACGTAAACGACAGGTTAAAAGAATTAAATACTGAGGTAAAAAAATTCGAAACCGATTTTATGGAAACCGTAAAAAGTTCTTATGTATATGATGTACTAAATCTTAAGACAGAAAAAGAGCCTGCTGAAATTCCTAAAGCAAAAAATGGTCGCCCTGACAGCTTATTTCAATACTATTACTACAAAAATCATTTTTTTGATGGTATAGATTTTAAAGATGACAGAATAATACGCACTCCTTTTTTTGACGATAGAATTAAACGTTATTTTGAGAGTGTGATTGTTCAGCATCCTGATTCTGTAATCCAGGAAATAGATAAAGTTTTAAGTAAATGTTCAGAATGTAATTTGGTTTATAATTTATTGTTAGGCCATTTCACATACAAATACGAACAAAGTAAAATAATGGGCTTTGATAAGGTTTTTGTTCATTTGGCGGATAAATACATTGTAGGAGGTAATGCAGTAAAATGTGGTGTTTATAGTTCTGAAACAGCTGGAAAGATAAAAGAACGTACTGATATATTGCGCAATTTATTATTGGAGTCTAAAGTTGCCGAATTATATATGATAGATACCTTATACGGCAAACAAGTTATGAAAATGGGTTTTGATACAGCTAAAACAAGTAAAAGTGTTACAGATTTGTATTACAAAAACGTTGAAAAATTAACACCGATGTTTACCACCTTATATTCTGTTAAATCCAAATATACAATTTTAGTTTTTTGGGCATCTGATTGTGGACATTGTCAAACCGAAGTGCCTAAATTAAAAGAGAACTTAAAACAAGTTAAAGATAAAATTGATTTTAAAGTATTTGCAGTTCAAACTAAAGACGACTACGAAGCATGGCGCAAATTTATTATTGATAAAAAGATTGACTTTATAAATGTATTTGACCCTATACATTTAAATAATTTGAAAGAACGTTTTGATATATATTCTACACCAGTAATTTATATACTTGATAAAGACAAGAAAATAAAAGCTAAACGATTAGGAGCAGACCAGGTAGTTGATATGCTAAACTTGTTGGATGCTCAGGATAAAAAGTAAATTAAGTCGCCAATTTAAATTGGCGACTTAATTTAGCTCTTGCTTTAATAATTGAATGTCTTTGATTAATTGCTGTACGTTCGATTTATCTGTGCCGTCGTACATTCCTCTTAATCTTCCTTTTTTGTCTATTAATAATAGAAATTCGCTATGTAAAAAACCTTCGGGGGTTCCGTCGTCTTCAAAGGCATTAACTAAATAACTTGTTTTTGCAAGTTCATAAATTTGCTTTTTATTTCCGGTTAAAAAATGCCACTTGTTTTTTTTAGCCCCGTAAACTTTACTGTATGAATTTAGAACTTCAACAGTATCATGCATTGGGTTTACGGTATGACAGAGTATCAGTAACGAATCATCATTCTCAAAAGCTTTTTGAACATCTATAAGATTATGACTCATTTCAGGACAAATACTTTTACAGGTTGCAAAAAAGAAATCGGCCACATATATTTTACCAGCAACTGTTTCGTTTGTAATCGTCTCGTTGAATTGATTAATAAAACTAAATTGGCTAATAGTATGATATATTGTATCTGTATTACTTAGTTTTTTTTCGCCGAAAATTGGCAGTAATTGTTTATTTTCTTTTGATTTGGAGTTACATGCAATTAATGCAATAGAACTGATGAAAAGTGTGGCATTAACTATTTGTTTTAATCTCATTGGTTTCAATTAATTTGTTTTTTTCTTCTTTTAATCTTAAGTGCTGGTATTCTTCCATTAATCTTTTTATTTCAGAAACGTAACGCCCATCGTAATAGCCGCGTATATTTCTGTTTACATCTATTAAAGCGAAAAAACTGTAATCAATGTAATAAGGCTTGTTTAAAAAGTAAGATTTATTTATACTGTCGAAGTTTGATTTATGCCAGGTGCAAAATATTACATTTTTATTTTCTTTTGTCAGTTTAATTAATTCTTCTTCTGTTTTTGATACACCATTTGTAGATTCAGTAACTAAAACTATTGGTATGTGTTTAATTTTATCTTTTTTGTAATTTAAAAATTCCCATAATCCACTTAAACGTAAGTCTGTTTTTTTATAATTGTCTTTTATAAACATTATGGCATATAAAGGATAATCATTTGTGTTTAGCTTTATGACCTCCTGTCTTAAGCTATCTTCTTTATTAATGACATAAAGCTTGTCCGTTACTTTATAATAAAGCGTGTCGTTTTTTGTAATAGCTTTTTTGGGTCCGTAATACGAAAGTTTTCTTGAATTAATGGTGCTGGTTTCTAGAATAAGCCACATGGTAGAGGGTAGTGCAAGTATTAAAAGCAACAACCATTTTTTGTTTTTCATGATATAATTTTAATCAAAGATACGGTAGTTAAGTAAAATAAAAAACCCCGTTTTGTAAATGTTAAACGGGGTTTCAAGTATGATTTTTATTTCACAGATTAATCTTTAATAATTTTTTTTGTTGATGATGCTGTTCCTACAGTTGTTTTAACAAAATAAATTCCTTTTTCTAAATCAGTTAGGTTTATTTCGTTATTAATTTCAGTAGAGTTCCCTAAATCAATTGATCTAACTGTTTGTCCAATACTATTTATAATTTTTACCAAAACATTTTCAGCTTTGTTGTTAGAGAGTTTTATGTTTAATTTATTGGATACAGGATTTGGATAAAGTGAAAAATTAAAATTCTTAAGCGATTCTTCAATGCCTTGAATTACATTATTGTTAATTGTTATTCCTGCTGTTGAGCCACTAAATGCACCTGAAATGGTTTGGTAATTAATTGAAATAATTGGGTATTTTTCACTACCATGGTAATATTGATAGTTTGTACTTAATAAATTAACAGTAACTAAACCAACAAATAAGTTAACATTAATAGTTTGTGTTACAGCTACCTGCAATACATTTGTAAATGTTAAACCTCCCGGTAATATAACGGTTCCGGTACCACTAGCATATGTTTTTACTTTGCCGGATGCAGTACCTGTTAAGTTGCCTGTTGGAGTTTGTGCTGCGGCAGTTCCGTTAAATGCATCTGTTTTATTATAATATAGGCTAATTGGCCAAACATTGGTTATTGCTGAATTAGCATTTAAATTAATACTTAAACTTGGTTGATCAATACCTAACAATTCTAATTGTGTTGTAGGGCTTGAAGTTGATTTCCAAAATCTGTAACCTCCAAAGCCATCATATTCAGCTAAATTGGCATTAGGGAAGGTTGCTGCATTAGTAGACGAACTAACTGTAGTAAATGTACTTATAGTAACACCGGTATTTGTTGTTAATGAGGAAAAATCCCATAAGGTACCGGGACCAATATCATTTAACAGAGCAGTGGTTGAATCCCAGCGATGACTGATGTTTACATCACCAATTGAAGGTTCATTAAATGCTTTAGTTAATGTTAACTGAGCGTTTAAAAAACTGATAGACATTAAACAAGCAACTAAAGAAAGGTAAATTTTTTTCATAATTATTATTTTAAGCTAAAATAATAAAAATAGCGGAGTGTTTTATTGAAATTATGATAGGTGGTTAAATTGCTCTATTTTATTGGTCGCAATCAATCAAAATCTTGTGATTTATGTTAAACGGACCGATATGATTTTTTAGTTCAGAAATAAAATGTTTCCCGTATTTTAAATAAAAACCCGAGAAATTTTCAAATCTTTCTTGTGGTATCGAGTTTGGATAAATTTTGTGTTTAATGTTGTTTATTTGATTTATTTCGTTTTCTGATTGTTTTTTTAAAGACTTATTAGCTTTAGAGGCCAAGGTATCAATACTGTTAATTGTCTTTTGTAACTCTGCCGATACAGTTATTTCAAGTGTTTTATCAATATTGCTTATTTTTTTTGAAATTTCGTGATATAACTCCGCAATGTTTTCTTTTTCTTTTTCTAAAGTAAAAACATTGTCATTTTTTAATTGATATGTTTTAATGAGTTCGTTTATGTCATTAAAAAAATCATCAGGTGTTAATGTAAGTTTATTTATTTTTTTTAGGGTATTGTTATCAATTACAGTTATAAAATTTCGAGGCATTATTATTGGAAAGTTAACGTTCAAAGTATCGAACATTTTTTTGAATTGTAACCAATAGGCAATTTCGCCAGGCCCGCCAACGTAAGCTATGTTGGGTAATATATGTTGTTGGTATAATGGTCTTAATACAACATTAGGACTTATTTTTTGAGGTTCGTTTTTAATGATATATCGTATTTCTTCTTCGGTAAAAATTACATCGCTGCCCACTAATTTAAAATCCGAGTTTGTCTTTTCAATTCTGCCTCGTACGTTTTTATTTAAATAAAAGCAATTTAATTCTCTTGGATTTACCTGCGATGAATAGCCTAAACTAGTTAATTTAGCAGTGCTTTCCTTAACGTCATTGTAAGTCGAATTATTAAAAAAGTCCTTTTCGAAAAAATCTACAAATTGCTTTTTAAATTCAATATTATTTCCGTCAATAACAACTAGCCCATAATTACCAAACAATTCATTTACCAAAAATCTGGTCGCATCTTTTAAATTATGATGTTTAATATAAGCGTTTTCAAATAAGCTTAATAAATAATTAGCATGTTCACTTTCGCTAATACTTTCTTTGAGAAGTGAAAGCACTTCAATTAAGTTTTCGGTTTTGAAATCGCCAACGGCCCCGGTTTGATTACTTTGCCACTTAAAGTTTTTTCCAAATAAATTAAAATGATTAATTTCTTCAAAGTCGTGATCTTCTGTTGCCATCCAGTATACAGGTACAAAATCAAAATCAGGAAATTCTTTTTTTAATTCTTCGGATAAATTAATAGTTGAAACTATTTTATATATAAAGTATAGAGGCCCAGTAAATAAGCATAATTGATGACCTGTTGTAACAGTAAAAACATTATCCTGTTTTAAACTCTCAATTTTTTTGATAGTTATTTGAGAAGTATTATTAACTAAACTACTTTGTTTTAAGGCAATTTCTGTAAGTAATTGTCTGTTAAAATTTGGGTATAGACTAGTTTTTAAAAGCTCCGAAAATCCATTTTTATTTGGAGGGTAGCTGTAAAACTTTTTTAATTTTTCGTCGTCACTTAGATAGTCGAGTACCAATTGATTTATGGCACCTGTTTTTGAAAGTTCGAGATTTGTTACTTCAAACATTTTATAATTTATTACCAAATGCTAAATCTCCTGCATCTCCTAAGCCCGGAACAATATAGGAATGAGCTGTTAACTCTTCATCAATTGCACCACACCAAAGTGTATAATTTAAATCAGGCATGTGTGTTTTTATATGATTTACACCTTGCTTACTGGCAATGGCACATACTAAGTGTGTATGTTTTGGTTTTCCTTTCTTTAGTAGAGCTTTGTATGTGAGTTCCATTGATGCGCCAGTTGCAAGCATAGGGTCGCAAAGTATAAGTGTTTTATTTGTTAAATCGGGGCAGGCAACATATTCAACGGCAATTTCGAAGCTGTTATCCTTATGATGTTTTCTGTAAGCGCTTATAAATGCATTTTCTGCTCTATCAAAGTAGTTGAGAATACCCATGTGTAAAGGTAAGCCGGCTCTTAAAATGGTTCCAATAACAGGCTCTGATGCAATTAAATTAGATGAGGCAACACCTAATGGAGTGGTGGTATCTGTTTTTTTATATTCTAATGTTTTACTTATTTCGTATGCAAAAATTTCACCCATGCGCTCTAAATTTCTTCTAAAGCGCATACTGTCTTTTTGTATATCTACATTTCGTAATTCTGAAATGTATTGATTAAAAATAGAATTTTGGTCTGCTAAATTGTGTACCATAGAATTTTTAAGTTTAATATTAATTATTAAAATAAAACTATAATTAGATTTAGATTGTTAACATTTTTCAATTACAACAGCATAACCTTGCCCAACACCAATGCAAAGCGTTATTAAGGCATATTTTTTAGTTGTAATATTTAATTGAATTGCTGCAGAAAGTAAAATCCTGGCTCCTGTCATTCCTAATGGATGGCCTAATGCTATACCTCCTCCATTTGGATTAAGCCGTTCGTCTGTATCTGAGATACCCCACATGCGTGTACAGGCTAATGCCTGAGCTGCAAAGGCTTCGTTTAATTCAATTAGGTCAATATCTTTAAATGTTAAACCCGCGCGTTTTAACGCTTTATTTGCAGCTTCAACAGGCCCAATACCCATTATTCTTGGCTCAACACCAACCACAGCACTCGACACAATTCTGGCAAGCGGTTTTAAATTATTTTTTTTAATGCCCTCTTCGCTAGCTAATAAAATAGCAGCAGCACCATCGTTTAATCCGCTCGCATTTCCTGCGGTTACTGTACCGTCTTTTTTAAAGGATGGCTTTAAATTAGCTAACCCTTCGAGAGTTGTTTTGGATTTAATAAATTCATCTTTTGAAAACAGAATGGCTTCACCTTTTTTTTGCGGTATACTTAAGGGTACAATTTCTTTTTCAAATCTTCCTTCGCTTTGTGCTTTTGAAGCTTTTTGTTGACTCCAAAATGCAAATTTATCTTGATCTTCTCTGGATATTTTGTGAAGTTCGGCCACATTTTCGGCTGTTTCACCCATTGCGTCAACTCCAAATAATTCTTTCATTTTTGGATTAATAAATCGCCAACCAAAACTACTGTCAAATAATTGTTGGTCGCGACCAAATGCGCTTGCTGATTTGCTCATAACTAAAGGTCCTCTGGTCATGTTTTCTACACCACCACATATCATTAAATTTTCATCACCAACTTGAATTGCTCTTGCGGCATCAATACTTGCGCTTAAACCACTTGCACAAAGGCGGTTTACGGTTTGACCAGCAACAGTTAAAGGTATGCCCGCTAATAACGACGCCATTCTTGCCACATTTCTATTGTCTTCACCAGCCTGATTGGAACATCCCATAATTACATCACCAACCTCATTAAAATTTACTGTTTTGTTTTTTTGCATTAGTTCTTTTAAGACGAATGCCGCTAAATCGTCAGTTCTTATTGAGGACAAAGTTCCGCCAAAATTTCCAATTGCCGATCTAACTCCGTTAATTATATAGGCTTGTTGCATAAGTATAATTTAAAATTTAAAAAGTAAATGTAATTAATATTATTGTTTTAAGGAATGAACAAAATCCCAATAAGGAGTTAATTTGCTTATTACAATTAACTGTAAACTAATTTTATAGATTCTGCAAAATGAAATAAGCCTTATTCAGGCTTATTTTCTTCTTGGTGTTTAGTGTTGTCTTTATAGATATCGTCAACATCATCCATATCTTCTTTTAACTCAATATTTTTTTCTTGGTTGAGTTTAAGATTAATAATAAATGCAGGAGCTTGAGGCTGCGATACCCAAATATTTCCATTTAAAAATACGTAGTGGTTTCGCCAGTTATCCCAATATAAATTATATTTTGGAAAATAAACCCAACGTCTGTTATAGCTAAAGTCCTTGTACCAATGAGGATGATAAACAACAATTTTATTTGGATGATATGGGCTTCGTTTTACAATTTTTGGATGATGACGATGTGGATGATTTTGATGATGGTTGGCTACATGACCTTTTTTTTGAGCTGAAATTTCGCGTGAATAAGCAAGCGAAATAAATACAAGTAAAATTAATTTTACGGTTTTCATATTACTGTTTTTTTAATTTGACTACAAAACAATAATTAAGTTTAATTACCAGTCTTTGGATGTTTTGTATGCAATCCCTTTAAATAACGCGACAATTTTTTCAGGTTGATTTTTTAAACAAATTTTTATGGTGTAGTGACCTAGTTTTTCTGTTTCCGTTTCGCAAAAAGTTTCTGCAACTATTTCATCGTTTTCTTTCAAACTTACAATATGTGAAATTGAAGTTTCTATACTAACGCTTTTTTTTCCTTTGGAATTTGAAGCAAAGGCAAGTGCACTATCAGCAAGAGAATAGGTTATACCGCCGTGAGCAATACCAAAACCATTTAACATGTTTTTTCTGATTATTAATGATAATTTGCAATAACCGTGTTTTTGTTCGAGAATTGTTATGCCTAACCATTGGCTGAAGTAATCTTCTTTCATCATGGCATCAACAATTTCATTATGTTTCATAATTCTCAAATTTTTGGTTTCCACGGAATTTCCTCTGATTTTTTTTCATGGGTTATCCAGCGCGATAACATAAATAAGTAATCTGATAATCGGTTTAAATATTTATTGTGAATTTCATCTACTTTTTCATTTTCGGCTAAACGTAAAACTGCTCTTTCAGCTCTTCTGCAAACGCATCGCGCAATATGGCAATACGATACATTAATATGTCCGCCCGGCAGAACAAAAAATCTCATTTCAGGAACAATATCATTTATTTTATCAATAGCAATTTCTAATGCAATAACATCATCTTCGGTTATTGGCGGTAATTTCATGCTGTTTTTTTCGGGGTCAGATGCCAAATGGGAACCTATAGTAAATAACCTGTCTTGAATAGATATTAGTAAATCGCACGTTAATTTATCTTCAACAACATCTCGTAATAAACCAATATGTGAATTCAATTCATCCACTGTTCCGTAGGCTTCTATTCTAATATGATGTTTAGGAAGTTTTGTGCCACCAATTAATGATGTTTGTCCTTTATCGCCGGTTTTTGTATATATTTTAAAACTCATTTTTTAATAGTTAAAAGGTAAAACTTAAATTAACGTTAGGCATAATTGGGAGCTGGTTAATACGACTAAAGGTAAAACGATCTACATAAAATATATTTTCGCGATTATAAACATTTGTAACACCTGCGTTGATTTCAAAAATAGTTTTTTCGCTCCAGTTATATTTGTATTTAAATCCAATATCAAATCTATGATAGTCAGGTAAACGTCCGGCATTTAATGTACTTGGAATATAATTTAGTGTACCATTTGCTGTGTTTAAATTAAAATTAATGTTTCCACCTGGATTTAATTGATTAATAAAACCTTGTGTTTGAGTAAATGGGAATCCGGTTCCGTAATTCCAGCGTGCGTTAATTTCAAAATTTTTCTTTTTACCAAAGGTATAAGACGAAACAATGTTAATGTTATGCCTTCTATCAAAATTAGGAGGGTAATTGGTTACAATTCCAGTTGAGTTATTTCCAATCCATCGGTCATTAAAAGTCAGGGAATAAACCGACCATAAATAAAATCGTTTTCTGTCATATTTTAAAACAACATCAAAACCTCTTGCTCTTCCTTGTTCTATTATAAAATTCTTTTTGTATTCATCAGGCCTATAGGCGTTTAAATCGTTATCGTCAAATATTTTCTCACGATTAACATTAATGACTTGATTGAAATTTTTTTGATAAGTTTCAATATTTACTTCAAAATATTTAAATAAGTCGAATTCAAATCCGCCTACAATATGGGTAGCTTTTTGAACAGATGAATTTACTGTCTGAGAAGCTCCCTTGCTATCGATATAATTTTTAGAGATGTCTTGGTCTTCGGGAGCGTTTATAAAACCATAAAATAAATTTACAATATCTCTGTCGCTACTTGCGCTTAAAAGGGTTTGACTGTAAAAGCCTCCCGCACCTTTAAATCTGATTTTTGGTGTAATGTTAACTTTAGCTGAGGCTCTTGGTTCGGGTGAAAACACCCCTAATGAGGCGTAATATTGAAGTCTGAAACTTGGCTCAAAAACCAAACGTTTGTTTTTATCAATGAATTTATATTTTAAAAATCCAGCCACGTCAATGGTAGAACGATTTAATTTAATTACAGCGAATAATGGATTCTGTAATTGATAATTTGTATTTGTAATAACACCCTCAAAACCAAATCTTAGTTCTTGTCTTCCGATGAATTTAACAAAATTAAACCCTGTGTTGACACCGCTTACATCACTTTTTTTAGAGTCGGTTTCTAATAAGGGGTTAGTGAAATTAATTGCATATTTAGAATACGCAAACGTACCTTCAATAAGTAAATTGCTTGACTGAGGAACTAAAACAAAATTACTGCCTAAACCAATATTTTTCCAATTAAAAGATGCTATGTCGCTGTAATTTACTTTATCATTAAAGTTGAAGCCAAACACGCTAAATTTACTTCCATTAGTAGAATTAATTGATGTTTTACCATATAAATCTGTGTAGTAAAAAGGCAAACCATTTGGGTTGGCATAAGTATAAATTAATTTTGATGTTTGCGGTAAGTATGAATGTTTAGCTGAAATTAAAAATGAAGCACTGGTATTACCGTCATCTTTTAATTTTACTAAAGGCCCTTCTAACGTAGTTTTTGCTCCGAAAGTAGAAGCTGAAATTTTACCTGAAATGTTTTTTTTATTTCCGTCGCGCGTGGTAACATCCATTATTGATGAGGTTCTGCCGCCATATTCTGCGCTGAAACCGGCACTATAAACGGATGCGTTTTTCATAATGTCACTATCAAAAACAGAAAATAAGCCTATAGAGTGAAATGGGTTATAAACGATTAAACCATCAAGTAAAACTTTGTTTTGAACCGGTAGCCCCCCGCGAATATACAACTGCCCACCTTGGTCTCCTGTAAAAACAACCCCTGGTAGTACTTGTAAATATTGAGCAATATCTGGCTCTCCAATGCTTGGTAATTTATTAATTATAATTGGATCTATTTTTTGAACTGCAACACTAGTGTTTTCAATTTTATCTACAGATGTTGTAGAAACTTCAATTTCATCAAGTTTAATACCTCCTTTATTGGCAAAGAATTTTTTGGATACAATATCACCAGCATTTATGGTGATTGTCTCTTTGATGGTGTCAAAATCTAAATTGGTAATTAATAATTTATAAATCCCCGGCGGAACTTTTGTGATGGTAAAAAAACCATTTAAATCTGTGTTGGCTCCAATGGTTGTTCCTTTAAAATAAACATTACAAAATGGTACCGGTTCACCATTGGCTTTATCGTAAACAAAACCTTTTACTAAAGCATTATTTTGAGATATTACGAAATTTGAGCAAAATAAGAAAATAAAAAAAGGTATAGAATTTTTTCGAATAAATAACATGGTATAATTTAGCATTAAATCAAATGAATTGTAAAAGTAGTTAATATAAATAATTAGTCAATTATTATCTAAATTAATAAAAAATTCACTCAAGGAGTTGTCTATTTTTTTCGCTAATAGCATTATTTTTTTTGAAAAATTTCTTTAAAATTTTAGGAAGCTCGTTTAACAAATATTTTATAACATTATTTTGTTTAGCCTTTAATAATGATTAATTTCACTTTACTTAAATTATAGATTATGAAAAAAATATTATTTCTATTAATTATTTTGTCAAGTGTCAGAGCTTTTTCTCAGGGTACTGATTTTGAATATGATGGTACCGGTAATGTAACTGATGTAACGAACTGGGTAGATCAGTTTGATTTAACTACTAATCCAATTGATTTTGATGAAAATGGAGCCAACTTTCATTTAAAAAATTCTGCAACAATAACTCTGAATGCAGATTGGGAACTTTATGGGGTTGCAATTGTTGAGGATGGAGTAAATTTTATTATTCCTGACCCGTTTTCTTTTGTAGATGCTTTTAATAATACCACTTCTGGAGTATTACAAATTTTAAATTCTGGTACAGTGACAATTAATTCGACATTAACTAGCCAAATAAATTTTGATAACCCTATGAATGGTACAGTTATTCATAATAGTATAGGTGATATAATTTCAACAAAGTATAATAATCTTAGTATTACAGAGAATTCAAAATTAAGTGGAGATGCCACTATTAGTTCTAATATAGTAATTTCAGCAGGTAAAGTATTAGATTTAGGAAATAAAATGTTGACAGCAAACACTATTTCATGTGGAGGAACAATTAGTGGAAGCTCTACATCAGGTATAAAAATAAATGGTTCAACAAATTCAAATTTAGATTTCACGCCAACAAAACAAACACTCAGAACTTTTTCGGTTAATTGCTCAAGCCCTTCAATAATCACTCTTAACTCACCTCTTACTGTCAATAATCCAAATAATTCAAATAATATTTTTCATTTAGAAAATGCAACATTAGATTTGTCTGGTAATTTACTGAGTATTAACGCCAGAACAATAACACTTGGGGCGACAGGATTTATAAAGGGTTCTACAACTTCTTCCTTATCAATTGCAGGGATTTCTGCAACTTCTATAAGTGGTTCTCTTAACATGGATCAAACATCTGCCGCTACAAAAGCATTGGCTGATTTAACACTAAATAGATCAGGTGCTTCATTAACGTTGGGTAATTCTATTGAAATTTGGGGTGCAATTACCCCCTCTGTTGGAACAATAGTTACAGGGGGCAATTTAACTTTAAAACAAACTCAAACAGTTAAAGGAAGAATAGGCGAAATTTCCACGGGCGGATTTTCCGGGAATGTTAAAGCAGAAACGTTCTTGTTGGGTGGTAGTACTGGTTGGGCTTTATTAGGTTCAGGAGGCATTAGCGGACAAACCATGAACAATTGGTATGGTCAATTTCCAATGTCACTAGAAGGCTCTCCTACTGGCGTTACATCAGCAGGAGGCTATTTTGAGTCCGTTCAAGGTTGGAACGAGGCAGATGCTTTTGGTTATGACACAACTATTTCAGTGTCAACAGCTTTAACACCAGGTAAAGGATTTTGGACTTTTTTAGGAACAGGGCAATTTACAACAAACGATATTACTTTAACTTTAACGGGGTCTCCAGTAACAGGTAACGTAAACATACCTTTAACAAATTCTGCTCAGTCTGGAACTTGTTTAATTGCCAACCCTTATGCATCTCCAATATCTTGGACGGCATTAAGAAACGGAAATGGATCTGTTGACAACGCAATTTATATTTATAACGCCGACGGAGCATATGCCTCATTTGTTGGTGGTGTTGGAACTAATGGAGGAAGCGATGTAATTCCTTCTGGGCAGGGTTTTTTTGTTAGAGCAAGCGCAAACACAAATTTAACAGCACAAGAAACAAATAAAATTTCAAGCAATACCACACAGGTAATGAGAGATGCCAACAATTCACCAAATGGGTTACCAATCAAATTAAAAATAAATGGTTTTTATGGCGATATAGATGAAACTGCAATACGTTTTCACGGTTCTGCAACTAACGCTTTTGATGCGGACTGGGATGCCTATAAAATTTTTCAAACTCCTGGTTATGTTGGTTATCCAGGTAATTATAGTAAATACACTACTATATCAACTAAAGGAGGAAATATTGATTATTCAATAAACAGTATTCCTTACGCCTTAACTCAAAATGCGGTAATACCGGTCTTGGTAAAAGTAATGGCTACAGGACAGTATACTATTTCCGGACAGGATATGCAGTTGTTACCACCAAATACCTGTGTTACTTTAAAAGATAAATTATTAAATACTGTTCATAATATTAAGGCTAGTCCTTATGTTTTCTCAATTAATGATACTACTTCAAAGCCTAGATTTGAACTAACTGTTTGTGCCGATATAACAGCTGGTATAAATAACAATAATTCAGTTTCATCTAATCTTGATAAGTCTGTTATAATTACAGAAAATTCAAATGGCGTATTTGTGAATTTTAATTTTGATAAAACTACTAATACCAGAATTTCAATCACTAACATTTTAGGACAGAAAATAATGAATGATAAAAATTTATCTGTGCAAAATGATTTTGTTTTTTATAGTTTGGAAGAAAAAAATCAGTTAATTTTTGTGACAATAGAAAGTGAAAACAACAAGATTACCAAGAAAATTATCCATTAATGTAATAATTTAATAATTAAGTCCCGTCCTGATTATTTCTAGACGGGATTTTTTATTTTACACTATTTATAGTTTTAATTTTAAAAAAAATTCATTGCATTGTTTATCTTTGAGAATGATGAAAAATAGCGTCGTTTATTTAGCTTTATTATTATCGTTTTATACATTTTCACAAACAAAGACTAATGAGGAAGATTACGTAAATGATAAGGTATTAAAATACGATGATTATGTTTACCAATCTACAATAAAAACAGTTCAAATTCATGAGTCTACCTGGGAGTTTGGCCTTCCTATTATTGATTTAAATGGAAGCGAACAACTTGAGTTAAGTTTTGATGATTTAGATGCCGACAAAAAACAATATTCTATTTCTTTTATTCATTGTAATGCAGACTGGACTCCGAGCGATTTGATGATTAGTGAATATTTGAGTGGATTCTTTGATTTAAATATTATAAATTTTAATTATTCATCTACAACATTACAAAAGTATATTCATTACTCGATTTTATTTCCTCAGCAAAATTTAAAATTCACAAAAAGCGGAAATTATATTTTATATGTTTATGCAGATGGAGATAAAAATGACTTAATCTTAAGCAGACGATTTCAATTATTTGAAAGTAAGGTTTCAGTTTCCGGAAATTTCAGACAATCAATGAGCGGTGGCGAACAATACAATAAACAACATATTGATTTTTCTATAAATAACTCAGGATATGAGCTTACAAACCCATACAAAGATTTAAAAGTAGTTATAACACAAAACAACCGTTGGGATAATGCGGTATCAGATATTAAACCAACTTTTATGGGAGGAAATACACTTACTTATTCTTTGGATGATGCTTCAACTTTTAATGGAGGAAACGAATTCAGATATTTTGATGCTAGGAGCGTTAGATTTTATACAGAAAAAGTAAAAGAGATTTATAAAGACGAAAATTTAAAAAATAATATTGTGTTGTATAAAGATGAATTACGAATAACAAAGCCATATTTGTTTTATAACGATTTTAATGGTAACTTTTTAATTAAGAATAATGATTTTAAAGGCAATCAGGATGTAGAGGCTGACTACGTTTTTGTAGAGTTTTTTTTACCATATCTTAATCCCGAAGTGAATGGCGATTTTTATGTTATGGGAAAATTGACGGATTGGAGGATGAATAAATATAGTAAAATGAATTATAATTATAAGCGCTTTGGATACGAGTTAAAATTGTATTTAAAGCAAGGATACTATAATTATATTTACGTGTTGAGTAACGATAATAAAAGAGGTGGTGATGAAACAATTGTTGAAGGAAATCATTGGGATACAGAAAACGAGTATTCTATATTTGTTTATCACAGGAAAATTGGAACCTATTATGACCAGTTAATTGGTTATAAGAAATTTAATTCCATAAAAAAATAAAGAGACAGTAAAATTATTTTACCAGTATTTTTGGTTCAAGCATGTCTAGTATGGCGTATTTTATGCCTTCTCTTCCTATGCCGCTTTCTTTAATTCCCCCATAGGGCATGTTGTCAAATCTTAAGGTTGGCACATCATTGTGAATTAATCCACCCACATGTATATTTTTAAAACAATAATCTAACTCCTTTACCGAATCGGTAAAAACACCGCATTGTAAACCAAATTTTGAATCATTAATCATGTTAATTGCATTTTTAATTTCACCAAAATACTTATCAATGCAAATTACCGGACCAAAAACCTCTTCAGAATTCACTTTCATGTTTGAATTGGTGTTGCTTAAAATAGTTGGTTCGTAGTATGCGCCTTTTCTTTTTCCTCCAATAATAAGTTTTGCTCCTTGTTTAATCGCTTCATTTACCCATCTCTCCACGCGCATTGCATTCTCTTCGTCAATCATGTTAGATATAGTTGTTTTTGTATTTAAAGGATTCCCAAAAATTAATTTTTTAGTTTCAACACTCATTAATTGCAAAAATTCGTCAAATTTATTTTCGTGAACAACAAATCTTTGCGCATGAATACAAATTTGTCCGCTGTATGAAAATCCGCCAGAAATGCATTTGGCAATAATTGGTTTTATAATTGTGTTTTCAGATATAATAACACCTGCGTTTCCACCTAATTCTAGTACAACCTTCTTTTTGCCGCATTTATTTTTAAGGTCCCAGCCAATTGTTGGAGAACCTGTAAAGCTTAATAATTTAATCCGCTTATCAGTAACTAATAAGTTTCCGGTTTCTCTGTTCATTGGTAAAATAGAAATCATACCTTTTGGTAAATTTGTTTTAGAAATGATTTTGGCAAGTTCCAAGGTTGAAAGAGGGGTTGCAGAAGCAGGCTTTAAAATAATAGGACAACCAGAGGCAATAGCAGGTGCTATTTTATGTGAAGCTAAATTCATAGGAAAATTAAAAGGAGAGATCCCCGCTACAATTCCAATAGGAAAATAATTAATTATACCTTCTTTATTATTCCCTGGTTTTGTCCAATCAAGACTAATATATTCTTTTGGAAGTCGTTTACATTCTTCAGCAGCAATTAAAAATGTTTGGGCCGCTCTTTCTATTTCGTTGATGGCATATATAATTGGTTTCCCACTTTCAATGCTTAATATTTTTCCTAAATGTTTTTTGTTTTTCTCAAGTTCGGTGGATATAAATTGTAAGGCTGAAAATTTTTCGAAGGAAGATAAGTTTGCACATGTTGTTTTAGATTTTTCAGCCTCTATGATTGCTTTTTCCAAAATATTTTTATCTGCTAAAAATATTTTTGCGACTATTTTACCATTGTATTTGTTGGTAACATCAAGTAAATTTTTTGAAGTTTGAAATTTACCGGCTAAAAAAAGTTTGTAAGCGGTCATTTTTTTATTACTAAATTTAGCATGCAAGGTAAACTTTTAAAATTATATTTAAATAAATTTAAGCTATATGGTTAGTCTGCGAACAATTAATTTAAACTATAATTAATATTAAAGACTTCATGAGTGATGTAGAGATAAATTCGCAGTTTGAGCAGGTATTAAATTTCATAAATCAAACTAATCAATCTGTTTTTTTAACAGGTAAAGCAGGAACAGGAAAAACAACTTTATTAAAATACATCAAAGAAAATACCTTTAAACAAATGGCTGTGCTTGCTCCAACAGGCGTTGCAGCTATAAATGCAGGAGGGAGTACGATACATTCTTTTTTTCAGTTTGCTTTTGCGCCTTTTTTACCTGCGATGAATTTAGAAGGCAATGCAGATTTTTCAAAACTATCTCTGGCAAATTATAAGTATAATAATTTACGCCTATCTATATTCAGAAAATTAGAATTACTCGTTATTGATGAAATAAGTATGGTAAGAGCCGATCTATTAGACCAGATAGATTTCGTACTTCGTGCAACAAGACGAAAAACGCATTTGCCTTTTGGAGGGGTTCAGCTGTTGTATATTGGCGATATGCATCAGTTGCCTCCTGTTGTTAATCAAGAGGAATGGAAACTCTTAAATAACGTTTATCAAAGTCCGTATTTTTTTGATAGTTTGGTTTTTAAAAAAAATCCCGCTGTTTTTATTGAATTAGAAAAAATTTATCGCCAAAACGAGCAAGAGTTTATTGATTTATTAAACAAGGTTAGAAATAATAATGTAGACAATATTGATCTTGAAAAACTTAATTCTCATTATTCACCTTCTATTAATAACGAACTGATTCAAAATTGCATAACACTTACAACACACAATCAAAAGGCCGATGAAATAAATTTAAAGCAACTAAATATTTTACCTCAAAGAATTTATACTTTTAAGTGTAAAGTTGAAGGTGTTTTTAGCGAAAAAAATTTCCCTGCAGATGAAAATTTACAACTCAAAGTAGGTGCAAAGGTTATGTTTTTAAAAAATAATTCAGAAAAGAATTATTATAACGGTAAAATAGGTGTAGTTACTTTTGTTAATGATTCAGAAATTAAAATAAAAAGCGAAGAGGATAATTTTGAAATTGATGTTGAAAAAGATATATGGACTAATGTAACTTATAAATTAAATAATCAAACAAAAGTACTAGAGGAAGAAATTCTCGGAACATTTTCTCAATATCCATTGCGTTTGGCATGGGCTATAACAATTCATAAAAGTCAAGGTTTAACTTTTAATAAAGTAATCATTGATGCAGCAAATTCATTTAGTGCTGGTCAGGTATACGTTGCATTGAGCAGATGCCGCAGTTTAAAAGGGTTAACATTGAGTTCGAAAATCAATTCTGAAACACTTTTTAATGATAGAAAAATTGTTTCGTTTTCCTTATCAAACAAAAAAAATCAAAACACTATCGACGCTGTCTTTAACTCATCAAAACAAGATTTTATAAGAAATATAATGATGGGTTTATTTGATTTATCTGAAATAATTTTTTCTAGAAAAGAGCTAGCGGGATTTATTCAACTATATAAATCAAAATTAAATACAACTGCTGATAAATGGAGCACAGACTTGTTTTTAAAATTAGATGCATTAAATGAAGTTAGTTTGAAATTTAAAAATCAATTACAGCAGATTTTTGTTTCATCTGTTAATTTAGAACATGATCAAAATGTTATTAAAAGAATTGGGCAGGCTTGTGTTTACTTTAATTTTGAATTAGAGAGTGTAATAATTTTACTAAAAAACATACCATTTACAACAGAAAGTAAAGAAGCGGCCGACGGAATAAATACAGAACTTCAAACTTTATTTGATTTAATTTTTACAAAAAACGAATTAATTAAATCCTGCACTTATGGTTTTAACTTACATGAATTTTTAAAAGCTAAATTAAAAATTGTTTACCCCGCTTTTAAATTAAATGTTTATGCCACAGCAAAAAATTCTAAAATTTCTAACGATATAGCTTATCCGGTGTTATATAAAAAATTATTGTTGCTTCGTGATCAAATTTGTAACGAGGAGCATAAACCCATATATATGGTAGCAAGTAACAAATCGTTAAAAGAGTTAACAGAATTCTTACCCACAAATATTGATCAACTTTTGAGGATTAGTGGTTTTGGAGAAGCAAAAGTGCAGTTATTTGGAGATAAATTTTTAGCGATTATTAAAGATTATATATTTGAAAATGACTTAACGTCAAATATGCCATCAGGATCATCTACAAAAACAAAAAAAGCAAATCAAGGAATTAAGTCCATAAAAAAGATATCAGAAAAAAAATCAGACAGCAAAGAGCAAACGTTTAATTTATTTAAAGAAGGATTGAGTTTAGATGAAATTTCAATTATGCGTGGATTAACAATGGCAACTTTAGAGAATCATTTATTGCCATATATTGAAAAGGGAGAAATTAATGTGGATTTTTTGGTGACGCCTGATAAACAAAAAACAATTCTGTTAGCTTTAAAAAATTATAATAAATCAACTGGATTAAATCCTGTAAAAATAAGTTTACCTCAGGATATTTCATTTTCGGAAATTAAATTTGTTTTAGCTTTAAAAAATAGAATTGATAGCAAGTTATACTAAAATTTAGGTGTTATGAGTTGGGCTTAATTTAATAGTAAATAATAAAATTAATCTTCATTACTATTTATGTTTGTATTTTTGTAAAAATAACTTATGAATATTCAAGACATACCTTACATTATTTATGCCGAAGAAACGCCAAACCCTTCGAGTATTAAATTTGTAGCAAATAAATTATTATTGGTAAGTGGCGCAAATGCCGAGTATAAATCATTAAATGAAACTTTTGATGCGCCTATTGCCAATAAAATATTTCAATTTCCTTTTGTGAAGCGAATTTTTATTGCTTCTAACTTTATTACAATTACAAAACACGACGAGGTTTTATGGGAAGAGGTAAGGGATGAACTTAGGGTTTTTATTACTGATTATCTAAATAAAGGAAACGCAATAATAAATAAACTTCCTCAGCAACAGGTTCCAAAAGATTCTTCATACAAGGAAACAATATCTGTAAACACACAACATGCTCCTCCCAGCAATGATATAGAGAATAAAATTATTGAAGTTTTGGAACAGTACATTCGTCCTGCAGTAGAAACTGACGGAGGATTAATAACCTTTAAGCAATTAAAAGATGGTGTTGTAACTGTTCAAATGCGGGGCAGTTGTAGTGGTTGTCCAAGTAGCACAATGACGTTGAAAGCCGGGATTGAGGCCTTACTTAAGCGTTTATTGCCGGATCATGTTAAAGAGGTGGTAAGCGAGGCATTATAAAAATAATTATATGAAAAAACCTTCTTTCAATGATATTTACATGGATTTGGCAGTAAAGCTTGCCCAGCGTTCACATTGCGTTAAGGCGCAGGTAGGTGCAGTATTGACAAAAGAAACTAGAATAATATCTTTAGGGTATAATGGCCCACCTGCAGGTACTCATAATTGTGATATCGAATTTCCTCTTGAAGGTTGCCCGCGCGATAGTAAAGGCAGTTGCTCATTAGCTCTTCATGCAGAACAAAATGCAATATTGTATGCGGCAAAAAACAATGTTAGTATGCAAAATGCAACTCTTTATGTCACATTATCGCCATGCATTTCTTGTGCGAGAGTAATTTATACCACCGGCATACAAAAAGTATATTATAAAAATAGTTATGCTAAATTTAAAGGTTTGGCAAATGATGAAGGTGTAGATTTTTTAAGGAGATTTGGCGTTGATGTTATAGAATATAAACCAGATGAAATTTAATATAAGTTTATTTTTACTTTACTTCTTTTTGACCATTACTACAACAGTATTTGCACAAGAAAAAGGAACCGGCCCAAAAGAAAAATCATGGAAAACAGAGCGCAAAATTAGAAAAAAAGCAAAATTAGAGGCCCGGGACAAAAGGTTGAAAGAAAAAGCTGAAAAAAAAGCCATAAAAAAACATCATAAACGCTTGCAAACAAAGCAAGTTAGAAAAAGAATGAAAAACAGTAAAAACCGCGCTAATCTTAATAACGATAATAGGCGAGAACCTTTTTATAAGAGAATTATAAAAAAGAAAAAACAGAAAAAATAGTTAGATAATTCTCTAAAAAAATAAACTTTTACTATAAGTTTAAAGCCCTAATTTTTAATTGTACTTTTTTAGTCTTTTATATTACAAAATAAAAAAATTGTTAATAGCTTATTAAAAGTTTAATTGTTTGATAATCAAAAGTTTAAAAAAATATAACTAATTTCTCTTGTTAATAATGTTAAGGCTTTATACTTTTAAGGCTTTAAGGATTAAGAAATTTAAGGTAATTTAACAGTATATGATAAAAAAAATTTACTTAGCGTTAGTATTAGTTGTTTTTACTGGTCTTGCAGCTTGGGCTCAGGATGGAGCAATTAAAGTTATTTTACAGGATAAAGCAACAAAAGAAGCAATTCCTTTTGCTAATGTCGTTGCCTATAGAGACGGGGTGCAAATAGGTGTAGCAACAACCAATATGGATGGTGAAGCAATGATAAAGCCACTTTCTCCAGGGAAATACACAGTAAAGGGAGTTTATGTAGGTTATCAGGCTTCAGAAATAAAAGATATAATAGTAGGCGATGGAAAAACAGCCTACATAACAATTGGCCTATCTAATGGTGAAGGTGTTAAACTTGACGAGGTTGAAGTTGTAACTTATCAAGTTCCGTTAATTGATCCAGATACAAAATCAGGACAAACGGTAACTCGAGAAGACTATCAAAACTTGGCAACAAAAGATATAAACTCTGTAGCAGCTACAACTGCAGGAGTTTATCAGGCAGACGAAGGAAAATCAATCAACGTTCGCGGCGGTCGTAGTGGCAATACCACCTATTTTGTCGATGGCGTAAAAGTTTTCGGTACTCCGAATTTACCACAGCAGTCAATTGAACAATTAAATGTAATTACAGGAGGTGTTCCGGCAATGTATGGTGACTTAACATCAGGTGCTATTTCTATTTCAACACGCGGGCCTCAATCTAAATATTTTGGAGGAATTGAATTAATCTCTTCTCAACTTACAGACGCTTTCGGATATAATTCATTAGGTTTTAGTTACGGAGGACCAATCTACAAAAAGAAAGATTCTACCAAGAGAACAGTGTTAGGTTTCTTTCTCTCTGGACAAGGAAATTATGTTAAAGATCCAAGCCCTTCGTTTGTGCCTATTTATGTAATAAAAGATGAAAAATTACAGGAATTAAAAAATACGCCCCTTTTACCTTCTCCTTCAGGAACAGGTTATGTAAGAGCTTCTGAGTATATTACTAAAGATGATTTAAATACACAAAAATATAGACCTAACGCTGCTGGTCGTTTATTATCTTTAAATGGAAAAATTGATTATGCTCCAACAGCCAACACTAATATTTCATTAGGTGGTTTCTATGAATTTAGTGATAACTTTAATTCGGGTGTTGCTAATAATCTATTAAACTCAGTAAATAATTCTCAAACAAGTAAGCGTACAAGTAGAGTTAATATCGCAATAACTCAAAAATTTGGAGGTTCTAAAATTAGTAGTAAAATCCAAGGTTCTGCAGATAAAGAAAAAAGCCAATCTTTATTAACTAATTCTTTCTTTAAGTTTTTAGTTAGCTACGAAAATGTGCTTGACTTAACGCAAAGTGCTAAACACAAGGATAATTTGTTTAATTATGGTTATGTTGGCAAGTTTGATAGACCTTTTGCAGAAAAAGATTTTGCTTTTAATTATAATTTTCAAGAGGCATTTGATTATCAAGGACAACAAGTCAACGCATACGTATACAGAGGAAGGACGGAACTACCTGTAATTTTTACTCCATCGGATCTTAACCCAGACGCAGCATTGTACACAAGTTTTTTATTATCCGATCCTGAATCTTCTTTTGCTACTTTTGGAAGCAATTTTATTCAGGGAAATAATGGTATAGTTAATGGAGGACAACCAAATAGCGTTTATAATTTGTTCAGTAATTTTGGAACATATCCTGCGACTTATCGAAAACAGATAAGCGAGCAGTTTAGGATTGCAACTAGTTTTAACTCAGATATTAAAAATCACGCTTTAACTTTTGGTTTAGAGTTTGATCAAAGAACGACTAGTTTTTTTGCTGTTAACGCAACAGGTTTATGGAATGTTGCCAGACAAACAGCAAATCTGCATAATCAAGAGCTCGATTTATCTAATCCAATTCCTGTCTCTCAGTTTTCGGGTTTAGTTCCATATTATTATTTTGAAAATAGATATGAGGAGGATAAGCAAACCCAATTTTCTGAAAAACTGCTTGAAAAATTAGGTTTTGCTAAAGATTACACTGGCTTTATTAATACCGATGCTTTAGACCCTTCACAACTTAGCTTAGACATGTTTAGTGCTGATGATTTATTTTACAACCAAGCAAACAGAGCTGTAGGTTATTACGGATTTACGCATGACGGGAAAAGAAAACCCCAAAAAACTGACATTTCAGATTTTCTTGAGCAAAAAGATGAAGCCGGAAGAAATCTTTATCCTGTAAGTTCTTTTAAACCAATTTATGCATCTGTATTTGTAATGGACAAATTTGATTTTAAAGATATTAAATTCAATTTAGGTTTAAGAATTGATCGTTACGATGCGAATCAACAAGTGTTAAAAGATAAATATGCTTTACACGAACTTGCTAAAATTAGTGATTTGTCATCCCTTGATAATTTACC
The DNA here is from genome assembly GCA_044344665.1 of Bacteroidia bacterium. Taxonomy (GTDB): domain Bacteria; phylum Bacteroidota; class Bacteroidia; order B-17B0; family Aurantibacillaceae; genus Aurantibacillus. The sequence continues at coordinate 24,855 of JBIJCO010000037.1, forward strand.
TGCTGGATTTTCAGACAATGTGCCAGGAAATATTTCTAAAGATGCAGCAATTTATGTTGCGCAAGCACCAATTGGAGGCAAATCACCACTTTCCATTAAAGGTTTCAGGGATGGTGATAAATGGTATGATTCTGAGGGGAATGAATTATCAGATCCGTCACTAATTGCTTCATCATCTGGTAATCCGGTACCTTTATTTAAAGATAGAACTAACTATGATAAAAAGATGTCAGTTGGTGGATTTACACAATACGCCGCAGCTATAAATGTAATGCCTCGTGTTGCCTTTTCTTTTCCAATTTCTGATGTTGCTAATTTCTTTGCTCACTATGATATCTTAACACAGCGTCCAACTAATAATCAATTAAGTCCATTAGATTATTATTTTTTAGATGCAGAAAGCAGTAGTCCTTTGTTAACCAATCCTAATCAAAAGCCACAACAAACTATTGATTATGAATTGGGCTTTTCACAAATTTTAAATGAAAGAAAGAACGCATCATTAACAATTACATCTTTTTATAGAGAGATGAGAAACATGATTAATCAGCGTGTAATTACTGGAGCGTATCCTAAGACTTACATAATGTATGATAATATTGATTTTGCAACAACTAAAGGTTTATCTTTTGTTTTTGATTTTCGTAGAACAGGAGGATCTAGATATTCGGCAAATTATACATTGCAATTTGCAGAAGGTTCAGGTTCAAATGCCAATTCAGGTGCTAACTTGGCACAATCTGGCCAACCTAATTTAAGGATTTTGCAACCTTTAGATTTTGATCAGCGCCATAGTTTTGTTTTAAACTATGATTATCGCTTTGGTACTGAAAAAGATTATAAGGGGCCTACATTAAAAGGCAAAGGAGGCAAAGTAATTCAATTATTTGAAGATGTAGGATTTAACATTTCATTTATTTTAGGCTCAGGAACACCTTATACAAGATGGAATACAGCTGTTCCTTTTGGTGGAAATGCGCGCTCAAGTATTGTTGGTCAGATAAATGGGTCTTCTAAGCCTTGGAATTACAGAGCCAATTTGAGAATTGATAAAAATATTGAATTAAATTGGGGTAAGAAAGGTGAAGACGATAAGAAGACAGCAGATTTAAATATATACTTACAAGTGCTTAATTTATTTAATACAAGAAATATTTTAAATGTATATAATTATACAGGTAATCCTTCCGATGACGGTTATTTAACTTCAACTCAGGCCCAAGCTGCCTTAGCATTAGCAAATAGCGCAGTAGCGTTTAGAGACATGTATAATATCAGTATTAATCAACCGGGTAATTTTAGTAGCCCTCGCCAAATAAGAATTGGTTTAATGTTTAATTTTTAGGAGAAACAGATATGAAAAAGATTATTATTTATTTAAGTGTATTATGTAGCATAAACATTTATAGTAAAGAAAAAGCTTCGGAACAAAGAGTTTCAACTTCACAAAATCTCGGTCAAAAAATAATGGCTGAATGTGCTGCTCCAAAAGCTGCAAGAGAGTTATGGGTTAATAACGTTAGAACTATTATTTATAGTGGTGGTGATATGTGGTGGGATTTGCAAGGTAACGGAAATGCTTATTATATTATTCCTGCAACTTCGAACAGAAATACAGGAATTTCTTCCACATTTGCTGGTTCAATTTGGTTAGGAGGCCTAGATGATGGCGGTCAATTAAAAGTTGCCGCAATGACTTATCGCCAAAGTGGTATTGATTTTTGGCCTGGTCCACTGGATACAGTAAGTACGAGCGCAGATCCAGCAGAATGTTTGAAGTACGATCAAATATTTAATATTACACGTGCAGAAGTTGATAATTTCGTTGCTGGTTCACCCGCAACTCCAAATATCTTATCATGGCCAGGAAATGGAGACATTAGTAAAAATCAAGGAAAGAGGCTCGCTCCATTTGTAGATATTAATCAAGATGGATTTTATGATCCTACAACTGGAGATTATCCTGCTTATGATGTTCAAAATCTTGCGTTGAAAGATAATTTAGGTTTTTGTAAGACAAAGTTATATGGTGACCAAACGTTATTTTGGGTTTTTAATGATAAAGGAGGTGCTCATACTGAAACACAAGGTGTTCCCATAGGTGTTGAGGTTAGGGCTCAAGCTTTTGCTTTTAAGACAAATGACGAAATTAATAATATGACTTTTTATAGTTATGAGGTTCATAATCGTTCATCTTTTCAATTAAATCAGACATATTTTAGTATTTGGAACGATGCCGATCTTGGGTATTATTTAGATGATTATGTTGGTTGTGATGTTTCAAGAGGTTTAGGGTATATTTATAATGCTGATCCTTTTGATGAAACAGCTTCAGGAACCAACGGTTATGGTGATTTTCCACCAGCTTTAGGTTGTGATTTTTTTAAAGGACCATTAGCAGATCCCAATGATGGAATAGATAATGATAATGATGCTGGAGTTGTTCCTCAAACCCCATATACAGGTACAGATGAACCAGGTGAAACAATCCAAATGAGCAAGTTTACTTATTATAATAACAATATCGGAGCATTTCCTCCTCAAACTACCAATCCTGATATTGCTATACATTACTACAATTTCATGACCGGATTTTGGAAAGATGGCTCTCCTTTTACAACTGGAGGTAACGCTTATGGAGGTACAGCACCTTCAACATATGTTTATGACGGAAATCCAGTTACAGGAACAGGTTGGACTGAAAAGACATCTGGTAATTTACCTGGTGATCGTAGGTTTCTGCAATCAGCTGGTCCTTTTAAATTGTTACCTGGTTCTGTTAATGAAATTACTTTTGGTATGCCATGGGCCCAAAGCCCAGTAAAAGGCGGAAATTTATCATCTATTGACCTTCTAAAGACAGCCGATGACAAAGCTCAAGCTTTATTCGATAATTGTTTTAAACTTCTAGATGGTCCTGAAGCTCCTGATTTAACAATTCAAGAAATGAATAATGAATTAATTATTTACCTTACAAACAAGAAAGGGTCTAATAACTATAAACAGTTTAATAATGATTACGCTGAAACAGATATTTCAATATTATCAGACCCAACATCTACAATAACAGCATTAAGTAACCCTGATAAAGTCTATCGTTTTGAGGGCTATATTGTTTATCAAGTTATAAATGATAAGGTTACATCTACTGATTTGTCTGATAGAACCAAGGCTATACCAGTTTTTCAATGTGACTTAGATAATAACATCACTCGTATTGTTAATTTCGAATTAGATAATAGTATTGGTGCACTTGTTCCAAAGATTAAAGTTGAAGGAACAAATAAAGGAGTTGTGTCTACATTTAAAGTAACCGACGATGCATTCTCTACATCATCAAATAGGAAATTAGTTAATAATAAAACTTATTATTTTTTTGCAGTTGCCTATGCATATAATAATTATTTAACATATGCTCCAGACGTTCCAGTTTCTGTTAATCCTGCAGCTAATTTTTTAGGGCAAAAACGACCATATTTGGAAGGTCGTAAATTTAAACGAGCAGCTGGAATTCCTCATTTGCCTGATCTTGAAAAAGATGGAACAGTAGCTCAAGCAGCATACGGATTTGGACCGAAAATAAAAAGAATTGAGGGTCAAGGAAATGGAGGAAATTTATTGACTTTAACTAAGGAATCTGAAGATGAAATTGTTTCTAATTTTTTCAAGGCAGATTTGGTTTACGAAAATGCTCAAGGACCGATTAACATAAAAGTTGTTGATCCTCTCAATGTTAAGAATTCTGATTTTACATTTAGATTTATTAACAATTTAATTAATTCAACATCACCTCAAGCTAGTTTAAATGCTATGCCTACTTCAACTGGAGGTGGTTTAGCAACACTTAATGTGGATAATACCAGCTGGGAATTAGTAGATACGCAAACTGGCAAAAAATATTATCCTACTGCCATTACATCCTCAACTACAGACATTTATTATGAGACTATAAAAGTTGGGAATGAATTTTATTTTCCAGATTTAGGATTTTCAATCACCATCAAGCAAGTTGCAGATCCAGGTGAAAAACTAAACTCATTTACAAATTTCGCTTTAGAAACCTCTGATTACGCTGGTCCTGCGCCAGGCTCTTTTATTGGAGCCAGTATTTCTTATGTTAATGGTACAGCGAATTGGCTTAATTCAATAAGAGATGTTGATGGAGCTACACCTTTTAATTGGATTCTATCTGGTAACAATAAAACTGCTGGAAATGAGGATGCATTTTATAAAAAAGATAACTCTGGTGTAATTGCAGCGTTTTATGATCCTAAGAAACAATTTGGAAATATATTGGGTGGAACATGGGCACCATATCCTTTAACCGCCTCTTATTATCCTATTAGTTCTGGAAGTTCTCCAAGTATTCCAGCTCGTGTTTTTGTTGGTCCTGGACT
>JBIJCO010000010.1:0-96295 GCA_044344665.1 Bacteroidia bacterium
TTAATATCCCACAAGGCAAAGAAAAATATATTTTTGAAATTGATATTCAATCAAAAAAGGAATCGCAATCCACTGCAATAAAGGAGTTAAGAGGAGCGGAATTTTGTGTTGGAAAAAACTATTTTGGCAAATTACTTCGAGTTAATTATCCCGAAATGCTTTTTGATATTTCGGGTATTGAGTTTGAAAAGACTAAACAATTATTCGAATCTCATTCAGTAAATTCCATAGAGCCTAATTTAACTGGTGATTTAGAGAAAATATTCAGACTCAAAAATTCTTTCAATAATATTTCGAGAGGAATTAACCTTCGTAACCCCCATTTAAAAGATTTTATATTTGATGCTGACAAGGCTGAAAAGATTGATAATATTGAAGTCTATACAAATTCGCAAAGCGACATATTTCTCGATTTAGAAAATCACTTGTTGAATAAGCGAATTAATGAACCGCAAAAACAAGCAATAATAAAAACTTTATTAGCCAAGGATTTAGCAATAATACAAGGTCCTCCGGGAACTGGTAAATCAACAGCGATTGCTGAAATTATTTGGCAGCATGTTCGCAAAAATCCTAAAGAAAGAATATTGCTTACTTCAGAAACAAATCTAGCAGTAGATAACGCAATTGACCGTATTGTGAATAACAACCATAATTTAGTGAAACCTATTCGTTTTGGAGAGGAAGAAAAATTAGAAATCGAAGGACGGCAATTTTCTCCAATTGTAATGAAGCGTTGGGTTGAGAATGGTACAATTGAAATTGATTCGGAAGAGGAAGAACAAGATGGAGAATCATTGAACCAAAAGTTAATTCTATTAAATTGGATAGATAATATTAAAGAACGAGCAGTAAGATCTAATGATTTAGAAGGTGCAACATTGACTTTATGGTTAGAAACGTTAACTAAACCAACAAAAGATATACGCCAATTATTTTATAACAACTATGTTAATAACTGCAACGTTATTGGAGCAACATGTAGTTCAATTGGAGAAAGAAATTCTAAAAATAATCCAACAAGTTTTTTTAAAAGTTACTGTGAGATATTTGGTAAAATAAACTCGCAAAAAAATAACAATGGAAGTAATTTTATAGATTACAAAGGAAAGCTAGAGTTTACTACTATAATTCAAGATGAATCAAGTAAGGCAACTCCCGCAGAATTATCCTTACCATTAACTTACGGTAAGAAAAATATTATTATTGGAGACCATAGGCAATTGCCTCCTATGTTGGATAAAAAAGAATTTGAACTTTCATTAGATTTTCTTTCAGATAGAACGGAAAACGAAGAAGCCAAGAAAAAAATACAGAAATTAAAATCATTTGTTTTAAAACATTTTGATGAAATGGAAATTTCACATTTTGAACGTCTATTTCAAAAAATTGATTCAAGTTTAAAAGGTATTTTTAATTTACAATACCGAATGCACCCGGACATCAATGATGTTATAAAACAGTTCTATATTAAAGATGGCGGGTTAGATTGCGGCTTAATCACTCCAATAGATTTAGGTGTAAACGATCCTGATATGAATAATCCATCATCTCGTTATCATGGTATTGAAATTGACGGTTTAATATCAAAGGATAATCATGTAATTTGGATTGATACAGATACGCCTGAAATGTTAGATGGTACTTCTCGCATTAATAATGGTGAAATAGAAGCCATTCGAGAAGTTTTAATGAAGTTAAGATTATCAAAGAGCTTTAGCCAATATCAATCATTTTGGAATAATATCGAAGATCAACAAGTTGGATTAATAAGTTTTTATGGTAAACAAATAAAACTATTGCAAAATTTAAGTAAAGATTTTAAAGACATTCCAATTCGGGTCAGTACTGTTGATCGTTTTCAAGGTATGGAGCGTAATATTATTATTGTATCTATGGTGCGAAGCAACCGTATTGCAACTGATAAAAATCAAAAGGCAGATTATAATTTATATGGAAAAATGGGGTTTCCTGAGGTAAATGATTTGGGATTCGCACAATCTCCTAATAGATTGAACGTTGCATTATCTCGTGCAAAACGTTTACTTATTATCGTAGGTAATAGCGAACTGTTTAAACAAAAAGAGATATATAGCAATGTGTATAAAACAATTGCTGATAAAGGGGGCATTAGAAAATTCGAAACAAAATGAATTGGCAAAATATTATAAATAATTCCGAACTTGTTTATGCCTCAACTCCCGATGATGCAGGATTTATTACGTGGAGCTTGAAGAAAACCATTTGTGATGTTTCTTATTACGAATCATTTCCATTAGAAGCAACTGATAAGGTTATATTATCTGCTATACATTCCCATGATGGAGACTTAAGTTATATAAAATTGGCTACAATTTTAGGCTTTAATGTTTTGGATGATTTCGAAAGTGTTCCCAAAAGATATAGAGATAATGCAGAAGTTGCAATTTTTGATTCCTTCTTACAAATGGTATCGCAATGGGGGCTAATATTCAATAATCTGGAAACTAAAAAAGTTGAAATTACAAGTTTAGGATATAAAGCGCTTACAGAAAATAAAAAATATAGATTTTATACTGGCAAAAAAAACCTATTTGAAAATTTTGGCATCAAACCTTTCGATCTCATTGAAAATTTATTTTTTCCCCATTACCTGGCTTTTGGATTACATTCTGATATTACGGATTCTCGTAAAATACCATTTGAGAAAATAGATATTTCAGAAGTGTTTGACAAAAAGGAAAATGAACTAATAAAACGACATAACTTACAATCTAAAACTAGTTACAATATATTTGAATCGGCAATTACAAAATATTTCATTGTAGACAGATGTGAAATAGATATTCGACTATATAAAAATGACAATGAATATTTTCCCATCATTTTTTACAATAATCAAGTTTGTGTAGAAGCAACAGATTTATTATTCAATTTCGAAAATGCGAATCTCAAAGAAAAGAAAATTGAATGGGGACTATATCTTAAACTTATAAAAGATTCCAAAGCTGTTCTATCATTCGAAGCAATATTTCCATTTGAGGATTTATTAGATTTGGACTCTCTAATTAAAGATGCTCGTTTAGTTTGGACAGATGAAAAGCTGTTTGAATATATTACTCGACATGCTAATGCTAATCAATGGCATTCTATTTCTAATCACTGTCCAATTGATGTAATCAAATTACACATAGAAAAGTATTATGAAAATTGGGATTGGAATTCATTGTCTTTAAGAATTGACGATAAATATTTACTAGATAATGCAATCAAGTTCCCATGGAACTTTGAAGCCATTTCATCCAAAGAAAATTTAGGTATTGAAATTCTAAAAATCTTACTTCTTATTCCTGAATTAAAGAAGCAGGAATGGGATTGGGATAATATTATGCCCAAATTAGATTTTGATTTTATCAAATCGAATATTGAGGAAATTAATTTTGAACTCACAGAACTAACAAAGACAACTGCTTATGATATAAAATCTCTGATTATTCAATACCCTAATAAAAAATGGAATTGGACATATATTTCAACAAATTATGAATTGCCCTACATCCTTGATAATTTATTGGTCTTCAAAAATAATATCCGAATTGAAGATGTTATTGAACGAGCATTTACATCCGAAGAATATGTAACTCAATTTTGCAATTCTACAGCCTTTCAAGCTACACTTAAAGAATTTAAAGAAACTGTATTAGCAGATTATTCGCCAAACCAAGCTAAATACATTTGGACCTCGAACTTAATTGATTTATTAGATAATTCTAATTATTTGACATGGGCAAGTGGCACATACACTTTAGGATTTGAATGTAATCCATCAATTAATTGGACTTATGAGTTCTTTCGGAAATATCAATCAAAGGTAAAAACCGCAAAAGGTTTTTCATTTGTCTCTCGAAGAATAATTGATAAAAACATTATTCTTGAAAATATTGATTTTAATTGGGACTGGAATGAAATTTCAAGTAATGAAAATTTAGTTAACGATAAGGCTTTTGTTGTTAGCACTGCAAACAGTTTAAATTTTTCTATTCTATTACAAAATATTGATAATGCTACCTTAGAAATACTATTTGATAAATCCGAAATTCTTTCATTTTTAAATCAAAATCCTACTAGTTGGCAATATGCTACTGAAAAAGCATCTATTGAATTTGTTCGCAAGCACATTGATTTTAATTGGGATTGGAGTATTATTACAAGACGATTTTATGCTTCCATAAAAATTGAAACGTTTGAAAACCCAAAATGGATTGACAAATGGGATTGGGATTATTTGACAACGAAATTTGAAAAGGATCTTATAATTAACAACATTTCTAAATACAATAATTATTGGAATTGGAAAATACTTTTAACAAGCCGTCTAGATAACTCTGATTTATTACTTACTAGCCACTTGTTGGAAATAGCAAAATGTATTTCTACTTTATCAGAAGAATTTCGAAAAGAATTATGGCAAATTATTACTCGAAAATTTGATTATTCAGAATTGGAAGCATTAATTTCTGCAACCTACAATAATCCACTAATCAATTGGGATTACGAATATTTCTATGAGTTGCCAAATTTTAATCTGAGAATTTACCTGCAAAACTATTCTGATTATGTAAACTGGAAAGAATTGTCGGCTTGTAAGAAATTGGTAGCATCATTTAGATATGATGATAAAATACTCAGTGAAGATGTATGGCGAAAAGATATTCTTCAACAGTTAGAAAAATACAATTGGGATTTTCATTCATTATCAAAAAACAACTCGATTAATAGTGAATATTTTTTTCTAAATAAATATAAAAATCAATTGGATTGGGATTATCTCTCACTTCATAGCAACTATTTTACTGGTTTAAATAGGGATAAACGAAAGTTAAATTCCTTTCAACTAAATGTTAATTTTCTTCTTTTATCTCAACGTGAAAACACCGGATTAACGGAAAAAATTATTGCAGATTTTATTGAAAATAAATGGGACTGGGAGGCTTTATCTTCTAATTCGTCAATCCAATTTTCAAAAGAATTTATTGTTGAACATAAAGAAAAAAAGTGGAATTGGTCAAAATTATCAATTCGTAATGATATAAAATTCGATAATGAAACATTGGTTAATTTATCCAATAAAGAATGGGATTGGGAGGCAATCTCAAAAAGAATTGACATTTCTTTTACTGAAGAAATAATAAGGCAGTTTAAAGACAAACCACTAAACTGGCAAGTTCTTTCTCAAAATAAATCATTCGTTCCAAATACAACAACTTTAGCAATTCTAAAAGGCAAAGAATTAGATTGGGTTGCTATTTCAAAAAATGTAAACTTATCTACTGATTGTTTATGGGATTATAGGGAAAATCTATATTGGAAAAACTTAACTAAAAATAAAATATTTGAAATTTCGGATCCGGATATGTTGTTGAAATTTCAAGACTATATTGATTGGCAATTTATTTCAAGTTCTGATAAATTTATACCTACTTTAACGAATTTAAATAGGTTTAAAAATAAATTACACTGGAATATTATTAATAGAAGAAATGATTTTTCAATTTCAGAAGAAATCCTCGACCCTTTTGCCGATGTACTTGATTGGTCAAAAGTTTCTCAATCAATGAATATAATAATAACAGAAGAGTTGATTGAAAAACACAAGGCTAAATGGGATTGGTCTTTGTTAAGAAAAAATCCTCAAGTTATCGAACGACTTGAAACATCATTGAAAAAGTATATAGCCGAGTTTAATTGTGCTGATTTTGTCGAAAATTTTAACGAAAATCCTTTTATATATCACTTTACCCACTTATTCAATGCTATTGACATTATACAAAGTCGCAAAATATTAAGTCGTAATGCAGCAGAAGGTAAATTTGCTAATGCCGCTGGTAACTTAGTTGAAAGAAGAAGTACTGCGCATAATTTTGCTCGTTTTTATTTTAGGACGCAAACGCCAACCCAGTTTTATAACGAATGCCTTGGAATGGATTCAGAATCTGGCGAATTAAAAACATGGAAATATTGGGATGGAGATTGGATCACAGAAAGTGCATGGAAAACGTATTATCCTCAAGCAAAAAATCTTGGTTTGCCAAAATGTCCTATGCCTGTATTTTTTAAATTTGATTTGAAAGAAGTAATACAAAAAATGCCGACTCGTTGCTACTACAGTACTGGCAATATGCAAACTAATTGGGCTAAAGTTGAAAAAGTAGCAGAAAATCCACATGCAATTAATACTGAGTATTTATATTCAGATGCGAGTGATTACGAAAACTATAAGCAATATTCTCAACAAGAATTTCTTATTGAAGAAGAATTTGATTTCTCGCTCTTAGATTCATTTGAAATTATATGTTATGATGAAAATCAAGCTTCACTTCTTAAATCTCAATTAGGAGATGATCCAATTTGCGAAAAAATTAATTCAAATAACCAAAATATATTTCATAGAAGGAATCGCAGCCTTCGTATTAATGAAACTGATACAGAAGTTTCTATTCTTTCTGAGTATCGTGATAGTGGCTATTTATCAATACAGGGTGAAGGCTTAAAAAATCTTCAAATACTTAATCCGGAAAATATTAAAAAAGAAACTGAAACAGAAATAATTGCTGAGAATGAAATTAAATTTACAAAAACAAAAAAACCATTAGAGGTTCATTTTGTTGATAAGGAAATAGGAACGAGAGACTGGTTAATTTATAGAAGTTAATAAAATGAAAAGAAATGTAAATATTTTAAATATTTGTGAAGCAATTCCAATTGCAGAGGAATTGTATAATGCAAGGGTTCGACATTACACCATATTGGAACATACTGTAAATGTTTTCAATCAATTTGAAACATATTTTTTAACTCAATTTTCAGAATTTGACATTGACGTTTTTAGAATGTTTTTATTACTACATGATATTGGTAAACCACTGGCACATCAACAAGGCAATCGAGACAATCAATCTTCAGAAACAATTAAAATCATTTCCGATAACAAAGAAAAACTAAATATATCTGAAAAAGATTTTATCTTATTTAAAGCGTTATTAAGTACTGATGCCTTGGGGTTATACATTCAAAATAAAATCCCAATAAATGAAGCTTATGAAAATATAGTAACCCAATCTAAATATTCTGGTTTAGAAAACGCATTTTTCTATTTATTATCAGTTTATTACCAATGCGATACTGCCAGCTATACAAAGGATGCTGGTGGCTATAAGTTTCTGGAGCATTTATTTATATATCAAAACGGAAGTAAAGTTTATAATAGCTCGTTAAAATTATTGCAATTTTCTTCAGTATACAATAATAAATATTTAACACTAAAGAGCATGATTGAAGGAGTACAAGTATTGGATAATAATAATAATGAAAAGCGCGAAGTACCATCTAATATAAAATTCATAAAAGGCAACATATTTAATTCAAAAGCTCAAACGATTGTAAATACAGTCAATTGCGTTGGCGTTATGGGAAAAGGCATTGCCTTAGTTTTTAAACTTAGATATCCTTCAATGTTTGATATATATAAGAAGTTTTGCGATGAAAAGCATATAGGAATTGGCAAACTTTGGCTTTACAATCAACAAGAAAATAGACCATGGGTGTTGAATTTTCCGACAAAATTTCATTGGAAATACCCTAGTAAAATGGAATACCTTGAAAAAGGTTTAAGTAAGTTTGCGGAAACCTTTAAGGACAAAAACATAAAATCTATCGCATTTCCTTTATTAGGAACCCATAATGGCGGATTAGAGAGAGAAGAGGTAAAAAATATTATGATAAAATATCTTTCTAAATGTGATATTCCTATTGAAATATATGATTATGACCCCTTAGCCCCCGACGATCTTTTTGATAATTTTAAAAGTGTTTGGAAACGACTTTCTTTGGAAGAAATTAAAGCTTCAACAGGCATTCAGCCCCAATACATAAGGAAAATTAACGAAGTGTTAGAAAATCCTGAAGTATATTCAATGGTAACACTAGTCAGTTATGATGGTATCGGTGAAAAAACCTTGCAAAAAGCTTTTGATTTTGCAATGAATTACAAACAAGTAAATTTATTTTAATTAAGCAAAGGCCGACCTCTGATTTAAGAAATCTTAATTCAAATTATTAATTGTTTTAACTTTCTTGGTAACTTTTATATGAATTTGTATTATAGCATTATACCAAACCAAAATTAAAGGATAATAATTTATCAATTCAGAAAATGAGTAAAACCAAACTAGAACTTATTATAGAGAATTTTGAATCAATGAACCTAAGCATGCTCGATGTTTTATTGGATGATGATAAAACCTATCAGGATGCAAGAAAAGAGGTGTTTCTTGAAAAAATGGAAAAAATATTTTCAAAGTTAAAGTCAAATGGCGATACCCGGCTGGATTCATACAAAGGATTTTGTAATTCTGATGAATGCAGCAACAAAGGCTGCAAAGGCTATTCTTTTGTAGGAAATAAATCCAAGAGTCATATAGACTTGATATTTGATGAAACAGCTAATGATGTAAATGATATTTATGACTGCGTTGGTTTTGAAACAATAGATAAGTCTATAGAAAAGAAAAACCTTCTTAGTATTGTTGTAAAAAGAGATGAAGAAGCTAACTTTAAACCTAGCGTTAATTACTTAATAAAAAGCCAGAAATGCAATTTTGCCTGCGATGAACTTTACAGATATAAGAACAAAATCATAAATAAAGATATATACCTTCCTTGGTTAGGGCATCACAACTCATTGTATAAAACGTTTTCTTTGCCTCCTATAATGGACGCACAATACGGGCGTTTTTATTGGCTATATTCTCGTATGGATGATTTAAAAGATTATTTACAATCTGATGAAAGCGCAAAAAAGGCAGTGACAGAATTTCAAAGCATTAAAAATGGAAATGAAACGCAATTATTGGCGTGGTTAGTCAAATATGAAAAAACTGGCCATGATCTTACTCTTTTTATGCACAATGATATTGATTTTGAAAACCCCGAAAATAAGTTATTTTTTATGGTTGAAGACTTAAAAATTAGCACTTCTGATTTTAAGTATATCGCAAAATTCAAGTTTTTGTTTGATACTCATTATTGGTCTATGCTTGAAATATACAGCACTTTTTCTGAAGAAGAAAAGAACCAATATATTAACCAAAATAGTGAAATGGCTGAGTATATTAGTTCCTTATCCTACCATTTAGAGAAGCGATGTTTCAGGATCGAATAGTATCATTAGGTATTAATCGTTTGACCAGTTTTTTTTCTCCTTCCATTCTTTCGCCATAGTTTCAGGAACTGAAGGCCTCCCACTCTTCATCCACTTTTCTAATTCAGCTCGGCTAAACATTAAAGGTCGACCTCTGGTTAAAGCCGGTATTTCCAATCGGCACACTTTGGAGTAAATTGACTTCGTTTTAAGGCCTGTAACTTTTGCGGCCTCTTCAATACCGATAGTGTCCGGCTGGTCAACATTAATGCCTCTAAGATGTTCTTTAATGCCCTCCTTAACAAGACTAGGAACGATGTCGTTTAGCATTCCGCGAAACAACGAATCAAACTCTTCAGTTGTTAGCTGGAAGAGGAATTTTTCTGGGGTGTTTTTTGTTTCCATTTTTATGATTTTAATTTGTTGCACAATCGTACAAAATAATGCCCAAATTCAGTTCTTTTACAAAACAATTACAATCGTAAACGAGCGTAAAACGATCGTATACAATCGTATACGTGTGAATTCGTAAAGTGCTGATTTTCATAACTTACGATCAAAAGCGATCGTAAGTTCCTTTATGTTTTGTTGTTACGATCGTAAACGATTGTTTACTAGTGTTTACGTCCGTTTTCAAAGTACTATGTTTATAGTATAAATCACCTTCAGTATACACTTTTGCTGTATTCTTTTGTATACTGAAACTGTATTAAAACAACTATTCATTGTCCATTATTTGTGTCCTTTTTTTGACAATGAATTGAATTTGTCGCCATCCAAATAATTCCTTTACTAATGAAAACTGGCCTTTCAGCGGTGGACTCACTGTTAATAACAATATAACGTAATACTTTACATTTTATTCATTTATTATTTTACATTAGCTAAGCAAAATTAGAGGTAGGTTACAAAATAAATCACCACTTTTTTAACTCTAAAAAGACGATCAAAATGAACCGGATAAAAGAGGTTTTAGAAGAAAAAGGTATAAAGCAAACTTGGTTGGCTGAAAAGCTAGGCAAGAGCTACCCAATTATAAATGGATATGCTCAAAATCGAAAACAGCCGAGTATTGAAGTGCTTTATGAAATTGCAAAACTTTTAAGTGTTGACGTAAAGGATCTTTTAGTAAGTAAAACAGAAACTAAATAAAATGGATATTCAAAAATACTTAACACTCAGAAGTTTTGTTCTATTAGGCTTAGAACAATATAATTGGGTCAACCAAAAGGTACTGACAAATAATAGTGAAGCGTTTTTAGATTACGTGTTACCTAAAACTAAATCTAAGGCAGCATTTAATTTAGCCACAAATATTGCTTGTCTGGAGCATGATCAAAATATTCAAGGTAACCGAATTCACTTATTTAGATTGCCACAAAGCATTGAGATAAAAATAAATTCGATAGAAAAGGATCAAAATGCTCAAGATATTATATTAGGATTATCCGAACTAGCCTCTGGAATAGCTGTTGAGACGAAGCCAGGTGCAGTTAATATCGGAGCAATTACTGAGATACAGACAGAGGAAGTTTTACAAGCGTTTGCAAAGCATTATTTAGAAGCATTTAAAGGGGGCTATAAAACATATCCTTATTTGAGTTAATGGAAACAATGGAAATTAATAACAGAATTTACAATTCCGATTTGCTAAAAGGAACTGGCCTTATTCAAGAAACTATGGTCTTGATTGATCTTTATAGAGCCGGCATGTCGAAACAAGATCTTATAAATCAGGTCTTAGAATTTAATCCGTTAGCTAAAGAGCATGAGAATAGAACTAAAGACATTATCAATCATACATTTTACAGACGCTTTTTAAAAGATGGAGAATCTGCTGTTCTTGAAATTCAATCTCTGAGAAATAATTATGTTTCACTAGAAGTTGTTTCCCAAATAATTTTTATTGCAACCTGTAGGGCTAATTTAATCTTATTCGATTTTGTAAAAGAGATATTTCAGCCATTGGCAAAAAATGGAACACCTATTTTACCTGATAAAGCAGCTTATAATTTTATTGAATCTGCTATACGTGATGGTAGAATCCCAAATAAATGGGCTGATTCTACCAAACAAAAAGTTTCTGAACACATGAATGCCTGCTTGATTGACTTTAAACTTACTGACAGATCAAAAAAAATATTGCCGTTTTACATTAATGACTTAACTGCAAATTATTGGATACATAAACAACACTTTGATGGATTAAGTGATGCTGCAATTATAGAATTAGATGAATGGAATCTTTTTGGACTGGATCGTCAAGACGTTCTCAATTTAATGCACAGATTATCTCTTGCTGGTAGTTTTGTTTATCAACATTCAGGAGAATTAATAAAAATTACTTGGAATTATAAATCAATGAACGAATTTATCAATGGAATTACTAAATAATAAATTAAAACAAATTATTCAGTTTTTGGATAATCCAAGTACTAGTCAGCATACTGGTGATAAGGCAATATGCTATTTAACTTTTCCATTTGAAGATGTTTTAGAAGTGAAAAAAAACACTGAAACATTGGTTAGCTTACTAAAACATTACAACTATAATGTTTCTGTTTTATCAATTGGTAACATTATTCATGAATTCATAAAGAATAATCCTAGAAAAGATACTTGGAACCAGTTTTCAAAAGTTGAGTACAAAGATGAAATGACTGATTTTTTTAAAAACATTTCTTCTACAATAATTCAAAATAGAATAATTGAAAATGCGATTCTCGAAAAACAGAATGAAATAAAAAATAAACCTAAAGCATTGCTGCTCTTAACTGATTTGGAAGGAATACATCCCTTCACTCGTTTCGGGCCAGTTGAACAAAATATTTACAATTCGATTGAAATTCCAATTGTAATTCTATATCCAGGCCAATTAAATGGCTCTAGCTTAGAATTCTTGGGCTTTTACCCCCCTGATGGAAATTACAGATCTAAACATTATTAATTATGACGCAGATAAAACAAACATTCGACACCAGTAAAGATATTTTCAGAACAATTGAAAAAGTAATCACGTTTGATAATCAAGATGAAAAGGATTTAAAACGTGAAGTTTCTGAATATGTAGTAACTGATAAATTACGAAACAATTTTCAAAAACTTTTGGATGCATTGCATGCTGGAATGGATGCAGATAGTCATGAAGTGGGGATTTGGGTTTCCGGATTTTACGGATCAGGTAAAAGTTCGTTCTCAAAGAATTTTGGTTTAGCCTTGGATAAGTCATTAGTAATTGATGGAGTACCTTTTAGAGAGAGATTAGGAAATCGAATAAATAACTTACCAATAAGTCAACAATTAAAAACTCTAGTAGAAAAGTATAGTCCGCAAGTTTTTTTAATCAATTTAGCTACTAAAAGACTTAGCTTGTATGGAAATACTTTGCCACCGGTTTCAGATGTACTCTATCATCAAGTAATGTTATGGGCTGGCTATGCTCCAGAGGAAAAGGTTGCCTTACTAGAACGTAAGCTTGAGATGGATGGTAAGCTAGAAGATTTTATCAAAAAAATTAAGGAAGAAAAAAAGGAAGATTGGAATAAAATAAAAATTAACGACACGCTTTATGCAAAAGCCATTAGTCAAGAATACGCAGTAAAATTTTATCCAAAAATTTGGAAAGACGAGAAAGCATTTAATATAATGCGTATTGACAGTCTTGAAGATGAAAGTGTTCGTATGACAGCGATGCTTGATTTAATTAAAAAGAGAACAGGAAAAGAAAATGTTCTTTTTATAATTGATGAAGTAGGTCAATATATTTCCTCAAAGGATGAATTGATCTTGCACTTGCAGGGTACAATGGAGAACTTAAAGGATATTGGAAAAGGTAAAGCGTGGTTGTTAGCGACTGCTCAACAAACGTTAACCGAAGATAATCCAAATGCAAGATACAACTCCGATAAATTATTTAAGTTAAATGATCGATTCCCGATAAAAGTTGATATTGAAGCGTCAGATATCAAGGAGATTACTACACAACGTTTATTAGGCAAATCGCAGGATGGAGCTGACAAGTTAAAAGCACTTTACACAAAAAGTGGTGAGCAATTAAGGTTACAAACAAGGTTAACAAATGTTGAGAGAACAATTTATAAATCAGAACTAGATGAAAAATCTTTTATTGATTTATATCCATTTCTCCCTTATCAATTCAACATCATTCTTTCTTTGCTTCAAAAACTTGCTAAAAAAACAGGTGGCATTGGTTTACGTTCAGCTATCAGATTAATTCAAGATATATTAACTGAAAAAGACAAGAATGTTCTTCTCGCTGAAAAGCCTCTTGGAACGTTAGCAACAGCATATCACATTTACAATGTTTTAGCTTCAGATATCAGAAAATCATATCCGCATATTTCCAACTCTGTAGATAAAGTGGTTCAGATTTTTGGAGAAGAGACAATTGAAACACAGCTTTCAAAATCAATCGCCATTTTACAAGTCCTTGATGATTTTCATCTTTCAGTAGAGAATCTTGCTGTCACTATGTATCCTTCAATTGACCACGCAGGTATGCAGGCCGAGCTGCGAAGAAAAGTTGATGAGTTAAAGAACAATAGGAGTTTAACATTAAAGGAAATCGATGGACAACTTCGATTTATGACGGATGCCATTATTCGTATTGAAGAAGAAAAAGCAAAAGAATTTATCAGTGGCCAAGACACTAGAAGAGTTTTAGAAAATCAAATTGAAGATTTATTTACGCCAGTTCCTAATGCTCGTATTTTAAATTCGAAAACAGTTAAGTCAGGGATACAATTAATTTGGGAAGGTAGAATATCTAAGATTTTAGAACCGAATGAAGAGATTCAAATTGAATTGAATTACTCGAACAAAAGTAATTACGATGTGAGATTAAATGAACTTAGAACTTCGAGCACTGAAAAAACAAACGAAAATAAAATTTACTTCTTAGGTCAACTTGATGATGGAATAGATAAGTTATTGGAAGAGATTGTACGTTGCGAAAAAATATATTCTACAAGAAGTAAATACAGCGATAAGGAAATTGGTGATTATCTTAATAGCCAGTATCAAGAAGCTGAACAATTAAAACAGCAAGTAAAAAGAAAACTCGGTGTTGCGATTGAAAATGGAGATATGTTGTTTAGAGGTAGCTCTAAAGCTTCGGCACAAGTTGGCAATGGCCTGAGAGAAGCAAGTAATGCTTGGTTAAAAATCAGTGCTGAAAAAGTATATCATAAATACAATCAAGCAGCATTGTCAATAGATTCGGGTGACGCACAAAAATTATTGCAGTTTGACGACTTAAAAACATTACCACCTGCATTAAGACATTTTGAGTTAATTAAGGCAGATGGTGGCATAGATGTTAATATTGCCGCAATACAATCAATTAAAGATTATTTACAGGCAGAAGGTCAGGCTGATGGCAGAAAGATACTAGAAACCTTCATGACCTCTCCTTATGGCTGGAATAGAGAAACAACCAGATATATTATTTCTGCAATGTTTATTGCCTCTGAAATTAAATTACGAATTGCAGGCGATTGGGTTAAAGTGAAAGGGCCATCTTCAATTGAAAAACTTTCTTCTAATCAAAACTTCAATTCAGTTGGAGTTTCTCTATATACAGACGGACAACCAACACAAGAGCAAATTATTGCTGCTCAAAAAAACATTACAGAACTTACCGGAGAAGTTGTACCGCCATTGCCATTAAAAATTAGCCAAGTGGTGATGAAGGTGTTTCCAAAATTCCAATCCAAATACGCTGATCTTCCTTTACGTCTTGAAAACTTAAATCTACCCGGTAAAGAAAAAGCTGTATCAATAAAAGAAGGCATTGAAGAAATTTTAAAAGGAGATGCCTCCGATGCAACTTTTAGATTGGGTAAGGAAAATGCTGATTTATATGTTGCTTTAATTTGGGCAAAAAATATTTATGCTGCCATTGAAAATGGAATTGAGAAAACAATTAAGGAAATACAAAATTTAAAAAGTGATGTTAATGCGCTTCCGAATGATGGAGCAATGCTTGATTTAAAAAATCAAGTATCATCTAAGTTTGATGAAATTGAACGCATATTTAATTCAGATTCATTTTATGAAAAAGCACCGGAGCTAAACGATTACTTATCTGAGATTAAAAATAGCATTGCAAATGCCTGTGAAGCCAGTAGAACTCAGGAAAACACGAACATTCGATCTGAGATTGAGAAGCTAAAGGCAGAAACTAATTGGAGTCTATTGAATACCGAACAAAAAGGCGAGTTTTCAACAAGACTTGATAATTCTATTATTTCTGAGAAAGAAGGTATTTCAGGGATTCGAGAAATAATTAATGAGGCTTATAGTTTTGGAAAATTGCTAAACATTGTAAAAGCTGAAATTGAAGAGTGTTTAAAAGCAACACCTCCGGTTCCTGGAGCAAAAAAGAGAAAACGAGTATCCTTTAATCATTTGCCAAAAGCAATCGAAAAGAAAGAAGACATTGACAAAATAATTTCTGAATTAGAAAAACTGAAAAAGGATTTTAATGAAGATGAAATTATTGATCTGAACTGGTAATTATGGCATTAACAAAAAACGCAAGAAATAAACTTTTTAAACTTGTACAGCAATCTAAGAAATTGCTGTATCAAGAAATTACTGAGCAATTGCAACATCACTATGGAATATTTGCTGATAGCGGTAAAGTATTATTGGTTGAGGAGTTAACTACTAGCGAAGCTGATGTAATTCATAAAGCGAAATTGTTGCGAGATAGATTAAAATACCTTGCTTCGAATTTAGCTGATAAAAAAGATGAAGCGACTGAAAGCATTGAGCAATTAATACGAGAGCAAGCCTTTACTATTTTAAATAGATTAGCAGCCTTGCGTATGGCTGAAGAACGTGGCATTGTTAGAGAAACAATTAGTAAAGGATATACCAGCGAAGGTTTTCAAGTATATGATAGTATAACTGGTCAAGGAGGCACAACGTCTACCTACATAAGATACAAATGGTATTTGAATGCTGTATTTGATGAATTAGCTCTTGACTTACCATCAATCTTTGATCGCTTTTCCCCTTATGCAATAATCTTTCCAGGCGAAAGAAGCTTATTGGAAATGTTGAATTTAATTAACGATGAAGAACTAATTGCTCATCGTGAAGAAGGTTTTTCAGCAATTAATTTGTGGCAACAAGACGAAACTATTGGATGGATTTACCAATACTATAATGGTAGAGAAGAAATATCAGTCATGCGCGAAGCTTCAACTGCTCCAAGAAATAGTAGAGAATTAGCTGTCCGTAATCAATTTTTTACGCCTCGATATGTTGTTCAGTTTTTATCTGATAATTCTTTAGGGAAAATTTGGTACGAAATGACAAAAGGCAATACCCGTTTAAAAGACACTTGCCCATATTTAATTAAGCATTCTAAAGAATTATTTCTGAATAAAGGTGAGCATGCACCTTTAGAATCTGAAAGTGATGTTCAATATATAGAGCATCGTGAAATAAAAGATCCTCGCGAAATAAAGATGTTGGATCCTGCTTGTGGTTCTATGCATTTCGGTTTGTATGCCTTCGATTTAATGGAAATTATATACCAGGAGGCTTGGGATAATCATCAAGAATTACTTACCGATTTAAAAAACAGCATGACTCGTGCTGATTACATGAATCAAATCCCTGAATTTATTATTCGATATAATATTCATGGAGTTGATATTGACCCTAGAGCATTGCAAATAGCAGCTTTAAGTTTATGGTTGAGAGCGCAAAAAAGTTTTGACAAATTAAAAATTGAACCTTCTAAACGTCCTCAAATCAAAAAAAGTAATTTGGTTCTTGCAGAGCCAATGCCGGTTAATCAAGAATTTTTGAGTGAATTGGTTAAGCCACTGGATGCACCTATGAGGAAATTAGTGCTTGAAATTTGGGACTTAATGAAGTTGGCGGGCGAAACTGGATTACTATTGCGAATAGAGCATGAAATTGATAATAAAATTCAAGAAATTGCAAAAGGATTATCCGATGAAAGTAAAAAAAGCCAAATAACAATTGGCGCAGATGAAGAGCAATTAATTGCAGCTGAACAATCATCAATATATGCCACCAAAAAATATCGCACTGAATTTTTAGATAATGCTGAAAAACAAGTTTTAGACATACTAAAATTATTATCTGAAAATAGCGATAATGGTAATGCCTATCAAAAATTATTATTTGCTGAAGATTCAGCTCGTGGTTTTGCTTTTATTGAAATGTGTCGGAGCAATTATGATGTAATTGTCATGAATCCACCTTTTGGTGCAGGAACAAATGGTAGCTTGGAGTATCTTAAGCTCAATTATCCAGAATGCTACCAAGATATTTTTGCGTGCTTTGTCAATAGAATGATTTCTTTATTAAATGATGGCGGAAGCTTGGGTACCATTTCTAATAGAACTGCATTCTTCATTACATCTTTTAAAACTTGGAGAGATAGTCTATTTGATAACAACTATTTAACGTGCTTTTGCGATCTGGGATCTGGTGTTCTTGATGCGCTAGTTGAAACAGCTAGCTATGTTATTCAAAAAGGCTATAAGGAAGACAAATCTTTATTTATTGATTTGCTTTCAGAATCTTCAAAAGAAGACGGATTATTAGATTCTATAACAAATAACAAATTTAAATATTATTCTTGGATCGACTTTAAGAGACTACCGAATCATTCTATTTCACATTGGATTAAAGACGAACATTTATCGTACTTTAAAAATCTACCGAAATTCTATAATGATAAAAGGTTTGCGGTTAGTGGAATAACATCTGGAGATGATTTTAGATTTTTTAGGAATTGGTGGGAAATTTCGGATGTCAAAGGTTGGATTGGCCTAGCAAAAGGAGGTGAATATTCGCCATATGTTGGAGTATTTAATTTAATGATTAATTGGAGAAATGAAGGAAAGGAGGTTAAATCTAAGTCGAATTCATATGTGCGAAGTGAAGAACATTATTTTAAACCGGGAATTACATGGAGTAGAAGAACTTCCAGCAACTTTAGCGCTCGAATATTACCTAAAAACTTCATATTCGCAGATAAAGGCCCATCTGTATTTTGTGATGACATTTGGACAACATTGCAAATAATGCAATCTCCAATTTTCGGAGAATTAATTAATATACAAGTTGCGGCAGGCGATCAAGCCGCTCGGTCATACGAAGTGGGTATTGTAAATTCAACTCCAGTACCCAAACTTAAAAAACAAATAGAACAAACTGCAATAAAAGAATTAGTTAGTAAACTCTACTATATAAATTCATTCAATGAAGCCTCGCTGTTCTATTCTGGTGATGTTATTTCAAGGTTAGGCCTAGAATGGAAAAATCATTTGATAAAATCTATTGATGAATTAAATAGTTTGGACTTTTCCATTAATAATAATTTAATTGCAATTTATGAAACTAAGGAAGAGTATCAACGATACGATTATGGCAAGCAATTTCAGTATTTATTAAATGAAAAGGAGAATTGCGAAGCCTTTTTAAGTAATCTTTTCGGTCGATTGTTTAATCGTTGGAATAATAAATCGCTAGGAGAGACAAATAATTCAATTGAATCTTTTTTAACTTCAAATGAACACAATAATAAATATATAAACTTTGATTATGCTAATTCAACTGAATTTATATTTATTGATAATGGTGACAACGAATTTGAACGAAAAATTGAGGCGGAATTTTCAAGGCTTAATATTGATTATGATACAACATTTAATTATTTGAATAAATATCTGGGAATTAAATCGATTAAAGAATATTTTTTAAGTCCCACCGGCTTTTTTGAGTATCATATTAAGAAATATACATTTGCATCAAGACTTTCTCCAATTTATATTCCGGTCGTTTCATCTCATGGCTCGGTTACTATATTTATTTATTTATTAAAATTCAATAATCAGACCTTATATAAAATAATTAATAACTGTATTAAACCTAAAATTGATATATTAAAAAATGATTTGAGAACTTATTTATTGAATGATAGTTTAGATAATAAAATAAATAAAGAAATTGAAAAAGTTCAAAATACAATAGCGGAATTAGAGACTTTTGAAGCAGAGTTAATAAACATATCAAAATATCCATACGAACCAAATAATGATGATGGTTCGCTTATTACTTGCGCTCCATTATATAAATTTTTTAAGAATAATAAATGGAGAAAGGCTTCTGAAGAGACATGGAAAGAATTAGAAAAAGGAGACTATGACTGGGCTCATTTAGCCTATTCAATTTGGCCGGAAAGGGTTGCAAAAAAATGCAAAAAGGATTATAGTATGGCTATTGCACATAGCCTCGAAAATATCTGTGAAAACAAGCCAAAAGAAAAAAAGGAAAAAGTAAAAAAAGCTCCTAAAGAAACTAAAAAGAATTTAAAGCTAAACTTAGAATAATGATTAAGGAACATATAGTAAAACATATAATAAAGAAATTAGAGGCAAGCAATTCACTTGTTATTTATGATGACAAAAATCTATATTCAGATTTATTATCGACTTTATCAGATAAAGCAAAAGTTGTTGATTTAAGAAAATCGGTATTAGATGCTCGTGAAGGTGCCTACGAATATTTTAACAATGATATTTTAAAGAAGGATTCCAAAGGTTTAATCATTTATAGTCCGTTCGAAGCTCCTTTAGATGAACAAAGTAAGATTGAAGATCCATTTTATATTTTCACGCTAGGCAAGTCATATTTTCCTGATGGCGCTTCAGATAGATTTGAAACGTTAAGTAAAGCATGTTATCCTCAAAAGGAGCAAGAAATAGATGAATTATTTTCTCATTCAATTCCCGATTTTGAAACAATAGATGCGTTAGGTGATGGAAATACTTATGCAAAATTGCAAGTGTTAACTGGCGGCAAATCAGAGAAGGAAATCCTTCAAGTATTAATGGTTCCTAACAACGAGCAAGAAGAAAAATTAAAGAGTAATAAAACCTGGTTTACTGAATATAAAAAATTAGTGCAATTAATTGGCATAAAAACTACAGCAAAAACTTTTGAGCAAGTGAATGACGAGTTGTGGCGAGTTATGTTGTTTAGTGAATTTGTATTTGATTTGCCAATTAGTCTGCCCAAAAAACTACAGGCGGTTCCAATAGTAAAAGAATCAAGTAAAGCATTAGTACTGGACTTGGTTAAAAACATCAGAAATAATAAGGCTTCAGAACAAATTTATATTGAGAAAGCAAATGAAATCGAAAATCAATTAGCTCTTTCAACAGAATTTAAAAACGAGACAAGCTTAGGTGCAATTGTAACATTTGCTTTTGAAGATAATACTTATTTCAATCATTTCGTTGACCTACTAACTAAAGGCGATTTAAATAGCGCTGATTCATTAATAAAGCAAAACAAAGAGAATATTTGGCCTCAGCACGATGAGGAAAGAAAAAACATGTGGCTTCTTGCAGATTTTGCTTTGAAGATTTGTCAAAACACTTCAGTTAAAAATAAGTATCCAAAAGAAGCCAAGGATTTTGTTATTCTATACTCAACAAAATTATATGAAATAGATCTTTATCAAAGACAATTTGAAATGACACTGTCGCAAATCATTTCAGGTAACGATGGGGTTAATACTATTTCTAATTATGTTAGAAATACTTACAGGGATTTTGTTGGTGATATACAAAAAGCATTTCAAGAAAGCATCTCACAATGGCCAATTGAGGGAATTGAAAGAAACATTCAATTATACGATAAGTTCATAGCACCTGAGTTAAAAGGTAAGAAGAAAATAGCTTATATTTTAGTTGATGCCTTAAGATTTGAAATCGGAAAAGATTTAGAACATACCTTATCAAGACATTTTACGGTACAAGTTACCCCGTCATGTGCGTTTGTTCCAACGGTAACCAAATTTGCAATGGCAGCACTCTTACCCAATGCTGAAAAAGCATTGAGTTTAGAAGTGAACGGTGGCAAATTAGAGTCCTTTTTAGATGGTGAACCAGCCCTAAATTTAGAAGCCCGTAGAAAATATTTTCTTAGTAAACTGGGCGATCGATGCGAAATTGTTTCGTTAGACGAATTACTAAGTAATTTTCAAAAAACACCAGACTTATTGGTTGTAACAACAACAGAAATTGATAGTGCAGGCGAAAATTTAAATGTAACAACCGCACTTGCATCCATGCAACAAAGTTTACATAATTTGCTTAAGGGGCTTGTTACTTTAAAAAAACTAGGTTATGAAAAGGCCATAATTGCTACCGATCACGGCTTCATGTTGTACCCAAATTTTCAGCCAGGAGATAATGTAAAGCGTCCTGTTGGAGAATGGAGTTTAGAAAAAAGTAGATGCGTTGGCGGAAAAGGAGTTAATTCTGAAAATGCAATTTCTTTTACTGCAAATGCTATCGGAGTAAATTCAAGTATTGAGCAATTTCAATTTTTGAAAAACTTTGCAGTATTTGAAAAAAACACCCAATACTTTCATGAAGGCATTTCTTTGCAGGAAGCAATTGTACCAATTATCGAAATTTCAATAAACAAAACAAGTGTGCAAAGTGGAATTGAAATTACACTAACATACAAAGGTAAAACAGAAGGAGAAGTTACAACACGAAGACCCGTGATTGACTTAATGTGCTTCCAGGATGGTAATATGGGTCTTGATCCTATTTCAATTAAAATTGAAGCTGTAGCCAAAGGAGAAATTATTGGTGAGCCCAAAGGTTCTGAAGAAGTAAATAGTTTAACAAAACTAGTCGAAGTATATCCTTCTCGTGCCCACAAAATACCAATTGCATTGGATGATGATTTTGAAGGGAAATTCAAAATTATTGCCTCTGATCCTGTTTCAGGAAAAGAATTTGCCACATTAGATTTAATAACTAATTATTTAGATTAAAATGATAAATCTTGACGATAAATTAAACGAAGTATTTCCAGGTAAAGTAGTAAGGAAGGACTTAGTTCACCAAATTAAAAAGGCTGCAAATGTGCCTTCATTTGTTTTGGAATTTTTACTTTCAAAATACTGTGCATCTAATGATCCGCAAGAAATTGAGTATGGTAAAAAAGCCGTATTAGAAGTTGTAGAAAATAACTACGTTCGCCCTGATGAATCAAACAAAGCACAATCTAAAGTACAACAATTTGGTCGTCATAAATTCATTGATAAAGTTCATGTGAAATACTATGAAGGAGAAAGACGTCATTGGGCTGAAATGGAAAATTTTAATTCTAAACGTATCGCTATAAATGAAAAGTTTTATAAAGAGAATGAAAAACTATTAGAAGGTGGAATGTGGGCAGAAGTGACCATTGCTCATAACGATATTGAAGAGGATGATTATGCATTTTATGTAGAGGATTTAAAACCAATTCAATTATCAAGATTTAGCATAGAAGCATATTACAAAGGGAGATCGCAATTCACAAGTGAGGAGTGGTTAAATGTTTTATTAAGAAGTGTTGGTTTAAATCCGGAAATTATGGATAATCCACCAGAGGAAATAAAAGCGAAGTTTCCTTCAGGTACAAGAATGAAATTGAATTTCCTATCTCGTTTAATTCCATTAGTTCAAAACAACTTCAACTATATCGAACTTGGCCCAAGAGGAACTGGTAAGTCCTTTTTCTATTCAGAGTTTTCGCCTTATTCAACCTTATTAAGTGGCGGACAAGCAAGCACTGCCACCTTACTGTATAATAATGCAAGGAAAAAAGTTGGTGCTGTAGGATTTTGGGATAATGTAGCTTTTGATGAAGTCGGTAACATGAAGATAAAGGATTCCGACACCATTCAAATTATGAAAGATTACATGGCTAACGGTAGATTTAGTCGTGGTCGTGAAGTAATTGCGAATGCAAGTTTTGCTTTTGTTGGAAACATTGATCACTCCATTCAACAATTAGTAAATTCATACGAGCATGATTTATTTGTAACGCTTCCAAAAGCATTTGACTTAGCAATACAAGATCGTTTCTTTTTCTTTTTACCTGGATGGGAAATTCCAAAAATGGATAATAAGTTTTATACTCAAAGCTTCGGTCTCATTACAGATTACATGGCTGAAGCATTTCACTATATGTTTAAGCATAATTCTGATTATGTTGATATAGTGAATAGAAGACTTAAACTTGGATCTAGTGTTCAAGGAAGGGATGAATTGGCTATCAAAAAAACGGTTACAGCATTATTAAAAATAATTTATCCCGGTATTGAACCATCAGATGCAGAATTTAAAGAGATTGTGGAATATGCAATTGAAGGCAGAAGAAGAGTTAAAGAGCAAATGAACAAGCGAAAACCGGATGATGAATTTGCACTGATAAATTTATCTTATATCAATGAAAAAGGGACTGACATAATTGTTTATTGTAAAGAAAGTAAAGATGCCGTAGCAACTCAAAACCCAAGAAAGGATGTTGTAGCTATTGCTGCTAAAAAGAAAGAACAAGATGTTGTTACAGAAATTACAACACAAGAAACAGTAACTTCTTCACTAATAGAAAAAAGAGTTAAAGTTCTTTATGGTGACATAGGGTATGGCTATAATTTGATATTTAAAGATTACTTAATAGGTGCTTCAGTTGTAACAATTGAAGACCCCTACATTAGAAAGAATCACCAAATAAGTAATTTGCTACGTTTTTGTGAGATTTTAGTAAAAGTTGGTGACTGCAAAAAAATAAATCTCGTGACTGGTTTTGATGATGACATTCAGAAAAAGGATGCTGAACTAACGTTTGAACAAATCGCGGATAACCTTTTTGAACATGGTATTGAATTCCGATTTGAATTTTCCAATACACTTCATGATCGTGAAATTAAATTAAGCAATGGCTGGGGAATAAAAATGGGCAGAGGTTTAGATTATTTTCAATCACTTTCCGGAAATTACTTCCAGGTGGGTGCAAATGATTTGGATCTAAGACCATGTTTGGAGACCAGTTTTGATTATTATAGAATTTAAAAAAGGATTAAAATAAAAGAACATGTCAGGATTCCAAAGTGCGATAACGATACATCAAGCAATTGAGAGAATTTCGAAGAACGAATTCTTGCTTCCAGCTTTTCAACGCGAGTTTGTTTGGTCAAGCGAACAAATAGAGCGTTTGTTTGACTCATTAATGAAAGGTTACCCTATTAGCTCAATGCTTTTTTGGAAAGTTAAAGGTGACACCAAGGCCGATTTTCGTTTTTATCAGTTTTTGAAAAAATACATAGAAGACCATAACACTCATAACGATACCTTATCGACAAATGGAATTAATGACTTTCATGCAATCTTAGATGGTCAACAAAGATTAACAGCACTTTATATTGGTATGCTTGGGAGTTACTCCGAACATGAATATCGTAGGTCAAGAGATTACAGTGAATGGAGTTATCCAACAAGGCATTTATATTTGAATATATCAAGCACTTTTGATGAAGATGAGAGTGATCAAAAGTATAAATTTAGTTTTTTGAATAAATCAATCACTGAAGAAAAAGATATATACATAGACACCTTTTTAGAAGAAAAGTGGTTTAAGGTAGGTAGAGTTCTTTCGTTGCATAAGGAAGATGGACTAGATGATTTTTGTGAAGAAAATAGTTTATCTAAGGAGTCTAAAAAGATGATTAAGCAATTAGAAAGAATAATTCATAATGAAGGGAATATTAATTTTTATGAGGAAGATGATCAAAGTCCTGATAAAGCTGTCAATATTTTCGTTAGAATTAATTCAGGGGGCACATACCTATCGTTCTCAGATATATTAATGTCCATTGCAATTGCTAGTAGGAAAGAAAAGGATGCTCGAACCGAAATTAACAACTTGGTAGATAATATTAGATACAAAGGGTATAATTTAGATAAAGACTATATCCTTAAAGCGTTTTTATACCTCTACCATCGTGATGTTAGATTTAAAATCACAAGTTTTCGAAATGATTTTATTGAAAATATTGAAAAGAACTGGGATAAGATTAGAAATGCCATAATTAGTTTATATGATTTGATGAAGGCTTTTGGGTTAACTAGTTATACATTAACAACGAATAATGCAACTATGCCAATATTGTATTATTTATATCACAAAAATATTTACGAAAATTTCACAACCAAAACTCAATATGCTGAAGATCGAGAAATAATTCGTAGATGGATGATGAAAATATTGATTAGGCGTGCATTTGGCGGGCAAGGTGACACTGTATTAACTCAAGCCAGGAAAGCGTTTACCGATGACTTTGAGAATACCAAAATTAAAAATCTTCAGTTATTTCCCTCAGCAAATATTAATACTGAGATCAAGAAATTGACAGATATTGGTGATGATTTTATTGAGGAATTACTATATACCCAAAAGGATTCACAATACAGTTTTTCAATACTTTCTCTTTTGTATTCGGATTTGGACTATAGAAATAATAATTTTCATCAAGACCACCTCCATCCATATTCAAAATATGATGAATTAAGCGAGGAGGATAAGGTTAAATATGGTTATAGAACTTACAATTCAATATTAAACTTACAAATGCTTGATGCAAATCAAAACATGTCTAAAAACGATATGGATTTAAAATCTTGGATTGAAAATGAAACAAAATCTTCAAACAAAAAACGTTTTCTAGAAGCACAAATAATTCCTTTGGATGTTAAATACGAGCCTTCCTATTTCGGTGAATTTATTGAAAAGAGAAAAGTTATATTGATGAATAAATTAAGAGAATTATTAAATTAAAAAACACTTATGTTTCGATTAATTGCATTGAATATAAATGACCCAAATCTTTTAGGACATATTCCTGAAGGGAAATTAGTTTTTGTGCCTGGTCAAGAGTTAAAATTAACTACACTTCCATACACTAGTGTTATTATTGGTTCAAACGGCACAGGGAAAAGTACGCTTTTATCATATTTAGCTAAAATATTTGAAGATTTAAAATATTTTCAAGAAAATAAAAAGAGAAATCCTTCAGCTTTAAATTTTACATATGGAATTACGTATCAACTTGGAAAGAAAGTTTTTAAAATTGAACATCGGAATGATGGTTTAGACCTGGAGGCTTTTAAAGATAATAAACGCAAATTTAAGTGGACCTACAATATTTATATTAACAATAAAAAGGAAAAGAGTAAATGGACTGAAGTGTTGTTACCTGATCAAGTAATTGCAGTAAGTTATCTCCCAATGGATCGATTTCGACAAAAAAGAAATCTTCCAACAGACTTTTATCAATATCTGGGTTTAAGACACAGATCAAATGCTGCAAGTCCTCAATATTTTCTTAATAATACACTTCCCCTCTTGTTTAATTATATTTCTGAGAGCAAGTCTATTTTCTTTTTGAAGGATATATTGAATTTCATGTCCTTAGATCAATCTTATTTGGGTATAAGATTCGAGTATCGATATAAAAAATACTTCTTTACCGGAGACCTTACCTACGAGAGTTTTGGGAAACTATTTGATAATCCAAAAAGTTTCTCAAAACGCGAAGGGACTTCATTTGCGCTAGACTACTACAAAAGATATATTAAAGAAGATAAAATATTAATTAAGAAAATTATAACCTATTTGAATTATCGTTCAACTGAAGATAACATAACGTTCGGTGAAAAAAGTATGTTAGAATTTAACCTTTTTGATAATATTGAAACAATAGATGAATTATACTTAGTGCAGCATTTGCAAAAATTAGATCTATTATCATCTTCATCTTTGCTTTTTAGGAAAAATTCAGAACGTATTATAGATTCTCAGGAATTGAGCTCAGGCGAGTTTCATTTTCTTACAACAATGATTGCAATACAATCTACGTTGAGGCAGAATTCCTTAATTCTAATTGACGAACCAGATACTAGCTTACATCCAAACTGGCAAATGAAGTATGTGGATAACTTAAAATCTCTTTTTAAAAAATGGAATTCATCTCATTTTATTATGGCAACACATTCGCATTTCATTATAAGCGATCTTGAAAATGAAAGTTCGGAAGTTATCGGATTAACAGGTCAGGTTCCAAATATAAAAGCAAAGTCATTTAATACAAAAACTTATGGCTGTTCTGCAGAAGAGGTGCTACTTGAGATTTTTGGTTTGGCAACAACAAGAAACCAATTTGTATATGAAAAAGTTGGCGAAATATTAGAAATGATTTCAGTAAACAATGACCCAAACAACAAAGAATTTCTTATTAGTATTTCAAATAAAATTCAGCATTTAAGAAATAAGGGAATAGATAAATTGTCTCAAGAAGACCCATTAAAAGAAATCATAGATAATTTAATTGACAAATATGCCACTAATTGATTTATTAGATTTTGATTTGATAGGCTATAATGCTGAAATTTCAGATAGAGCTCAAGAAAAAATTGATGACCATGTAATTGTTAACAAGGACGATTGGAACTTGGGATTTTGTGATAATTTTAAAGATGAATTCAAGCCACAAACTGCTAGGAAACAGGAACACAGGTGTGCATATTGCAGAGTTACTATAAATGTAGATGGTAATGCAAACCCTATTGAACATATTACCCCTAGAAAGTTAAAACCTTATTGGATGTTTGTTCAGCATAATCTAGTTGTTGCATGTGCAAATTGCAATTCCTCTAAAGGAGATGATAACATGCTTTCTTCACATGAAAATACCTATGGAAATAATTCTGAGCATTGCCCTGATGATACCATAGAATACAATATTTTTAATCCTCATTTTGATCGATGGAGTGATCACTTTGAAATCATTGATAGGGTTTTCTTAAAAGTAAAACCCAACACTAAAGGACCATTTACGTATAAAAAATGTGGGATGAATAGATATATTTTGATTGTTAACTATATCTTCCAGCTCAATCTCAACGGTCCAATATCAAAAAGAATTTTAACTCAAAGATTAAGGAAAGAGAAAGACCTTGATAAAATCAATGTAATAAAAGAGGCATTAAAGTTATTTGTATAGATTTATTCTACCCCAATTCTATTAAATTTGCGGTTCATTATTCGCCATTTGGCCTATATATTTTAACGCTAACAAATTGCTGCTTCAATCCGATGTTCTTATGGTTTAGGATCAAGGCTATAACTAACATATTCTATTCTTCTTTAATTTTCGTTTTAAATCTTCGTGTATTATTACTTTAACTCCCCTGTATATCACATAGCCTAAAACTATTCCACCTATAACGTGCCAAGGCTTTAATTTGAAAGGCACATGTGGTTTTGGCACTGTATTTAATGGCGCACCAAAGAGTTCTTGTATTGTTCCGTAGTCTTGCATGGGTATTTGGTTTTAAATTATTTTTTTGATTAATACTTCCGAAAATTCAACTCTAAAAAGCCTATAGTTTCCTATTTGAATAAAGTGGCAGTTATGGCTGCTATCTATATTATACAATACACCTCGCCCATTATAAGCTGAAAAATCAATGCCCTTAGAGTAAAGCCAATCTATATTAAACACCGAGCCTTTTACCGGATGTATGGTTAAGGTATCTATGATCTTAATATTTTGCCTTGCTTTATCAAAAGGCACTTCAGATTGAAGCTGAGTTTGCGGAACAGCAGGCGTAGCAATAATTGCCTTTGCTTCTTCCAATAGCTTATTTTCAGCGTCCCTCTTCTTTTGGTTATTGAACTCATCAGCACATTGATCGCAACAGTAAATTCGACCAAGATTATCTGTCATAAATTCGTACCCATCGTTAGGGCATTTCCTGTAACGATGAGAAGTCCTATCCATTTTATAGGCACTTTTAATTCTCGGGGTTAATAAGTTTTTTGCATTCATATTACAAATGTAAAAAATAAACATTACATTCGTGTAATGTTTTTATTAACACATGTTAATACTCACTAAATGAAGATGGAAGAACAAGATATATTTCAATTAATGGATAGCCTGGGATTAAACCCTGGATTAGTGGAAGAATACTACCCTCGTTTGCTTGAGCCTATTGGAAAACCAACTCAATTGGGCTTAACCCCAAGAGAATTCTTTTATTGGACCGATAAGGGTGTAATTGATATTCCAAAATCGGAGGATGGGCAAAGCCCATGGAGCAGGTTAAATCTATTTGAAATATTATGGATCAGAATTGTTCAGGAGTTAAGAACATTTAATATTCCCTTTTCAGCTATCGTTGAGCTGAAACATGATGTGTTCAGAAATTTATTAGACCTTGCCGGTGAAAATTCTGAAATGTTTTACAGACAGGTTGAGGAGAATTTTCCAGTTGAGATGGCAAAGGAATTCGCCAAACACTTACTTCAAAATTCTAACTCGGTCTATGATGAATTAGGGGTGAATAATAAAGTGCTTTTTACCTATATGGGTGTAATCTTTACAGAAATATTACTTCATCAAAAAACAATTAGTTTGATTGTTTTTAAAAATAAAGATGAGTTTGACTTCACTTTTGAAGGAGGACTAAATCAACATGAGTATCAAGATGAAATAGATTTAGCAAAAAGCAAAACCCACTTAATTTTAAATATAAGAAATATAGTTGCTGAGTATATCCTAGAGCCAAAACTGGAAAGTTTAAACGATGAGTTTGGTTTTATCTCAGAGGAAGAAAAAGAATTGATAAAAGTTATTCGCGACAAACAAGTAAAGGAAATTCACATAAAGAAAGACGATAATGAAGTTCTAACTTATATAGCAACTTCTAAAAGAGAAATTAAGGATGATCAAGTTGCAGCTATAAAGCGACTACTACGCATGAATGAGTTTGACGATGTAAGAGTAGTATTGAGAAATGATAAACACTTATACATTGAGAATAATAAGAAAATAAAAATAAGACCCGATAAAACGGCTCAAAAAAAGAACAAAAATTAAAACCCAATGAAATGGCTTTTGGTTGCAATAATGCAACAACATGCTAACAGTAAAAGAATGTAGAGAAATTTTAGAACAAGATGCTGAAGGATTAACAGACGAAGAAGTAATACAAATCAGAGATTGGCTCTCTATGATGGCAGATATTGCTATTGAATCGGTGGAGAAGTCAAGAGCTGAAAAAGAAACAAAAAAAGATGAAGAAAAGAGCAATCATTTACACACGAGTATCAACCGATGAACAAAACAATGGTTACAGTCCGGCTGATCAAAAGGATAAATTGTATCGCTATTGCGAAAACAACAATATAGATGTTGTTGGATTTTATCACGATGATGAAAGTGGTAAATCTTTTGAAAGGCCAGAGTGGAAAAAGATAATGGCTTTTATTAAAAAGAATAAAAACACTGTTGATTATATCTACTTTTTAAAGTGGGATCGTTTTTCGAGAAATGCACCCGAGGCTTATGCAGAATTAGGTAAACTTAAAAAACTAAATGTTGAAGCCAGGGCCATGGAACAACCTTTAGATTTAGAAATCCCTGAACAAAAGGTGATGTTAGCCATTTATTTAACAGCACCGGAAGTTGACAATGATCGTAGAGCATTAAATATATTTCATGGAATACGAAGAGGAAAAAAGGAAGGTAGATGGTTAGGTAATTGTCCACGTGGGTATAAGAATACTCGCAATGAATACAACCGACCTGTTATTACACCTGAAGGAGGCTCACAGGAAAAACTTGTTAAATCAGCTTTTAAGGAATTTGCAGATGGTAAATACAGTATTGAGGAGTTACGCTTAAAACTCCAAAAGAAGGGACTTAAATGCAATCGTAATTCGTTTTGGATGCTATTGCGCAATAAAGCATATATCGGAAAAGTACTTGTTCCTGCCTATAAAAACGAACCTGAGGAATGGATCCAAGGCAAACACAAACCATTGATTGACGAACTAACGTTTTACAAGGTGCAAGATATATTGGAAGGAAGAAAAAAGAATCTCCCAAGTTCATTCAAAACCATTCGTGATGAATTTCCATTAAGAGGAATATTAATCTGTCCAAAATGTGGTAAGCAATTAACTGCATCTTGTTCCAAAGGAAAGATGGGTCAACTCTATCCTTATTACCATTGTTCTCAAGGGTGCAAAGAAAGGCAAAAAGCAGAATTGGTTAATGAAGCCTTCGTTGAATTATTAGGATTGGTACAACCAAAACCGAACAGTATAAAGTTGTTTTCTAAATTGGCCAGTGAAAAATTGAAAAACAATAATACCTCGGGCAAAGCAGAATTGGAAAAAGTAAACAAGGAAATAGCAAAACAACATCAGCGTATTTCAAATGCAAGAAGTTTAATGTTGGATGGTGAAATTGATGCAACAGAATTCAAATCCATGCGCATTCAGATAGAAGAAAAAATTACGCAGTTCACTTGCGAATTAAATAATGTAAGTGCAAGTATGCATAATATTGGGTCAAAACTGGCAGAGGCTACCGACTTAATTTCGAACCTCGGAAAGCACTATCTACACAGTGAAACAGCAGTAAAAAGACAGATAGTGAGTTCGGTTTTTCCCTCAGGCTTAGTTTATGGAGAAAAAAAAGTTCGAACTCTCGAATTGAACAAGGTGATGTCTCGAATCCTTAGTATTGACAAGGCTTTCGGAGGGCCTAAAAAAAGAAAGCACACCAATTTTGGTGTGCTTTCCCTTCGAGTGGACCCGGAGAGATTCGAACTCTCGTCCAAATAAGGAAAAAATAAACTTTCTACACGTTTAGTTATAACTTAATTGTAGGCTAAAAACAGGCGTTATATCAAACCAATTTTTAACTTAGTTGCTAATATTGTTTTAGCTAACAACATTACTAAAACAAACTGCGCGTTTATGATGCTTTACCCAAAGCGCAGAGCAGTATAGCTCTCTGGAAAGCAAAGGTTGCTAAATCCTAGATTAAGCAGCCATAGCGTAAGAATTCTCTTCGCCAAATAAAA
This sequence comes from Bacteroidia bacterium, assembly GCA_044344665.1. Taxonomy (GTDB): domain Bacteria; phylum Bacteroidota; class Bacteroidia; order B-17B0; family Aurantibacillaceae; genus Aurantibacillus. The sequence goes on from JBIJCO010000010.1 coordinate 31,981, forward strand.
GTTTTGAAAGTTAATTTTAAAGAGCTCTTCTTACAACGCTCTACATGCTTATTTATTTTATGCGCTCACTGTCAAAACCGGTCGGGCCCAATTTGAAATATAAATGCGATTATACATTTTAAACTAATCATTACATTTAAATCTCCTCAAAGAACACCCTAAAGATACAACAAATTAATTTTTATTGTTCGCTTTTAATTTTTATTAACTAACCAATCAAATTATTTAACTCCATTGATTATTTCGTTTACTTTCATCAACTCTAAATCTCTCTTTTGTAAAATATCTTTAACCGTGTATTCAATCTTATAATCCGGTATGATGCCGTGGCCTGTAATTTTTGGACACACATCGTTCACAACTCTAAACGCAGGCATTCTTATTTTTAGTTTTGAATTTGGCAATGTGTAATAAGGCATGATACCTGCGTTGCATCCTTCAAAAGCACCCGAGGTTTCTTCGCCTACAAACACAGCTTTATGACTTGCCTTTAAATAAGCAGACACTAAGCATGAAGCCGAAAACGAAGCGCCATTAATTAATACAAATAATTTATTGTTGTAATGATGTTTTTTTCGTGGTTTAATGGTGTAAATAAAATTATCAGTGTCGTTAATAGTTTTCTTTTTAGAAATTATTTTTAAACCTGCACGCATCAGTTTAAAATAAATTGGTTTTGTAGCGTACTTTTTATAAGGATATTCTTTAAAGGAAGTGCGTAATGTTTGTGTTTGAACTGTATCAAGCAAATAACTTAAAAGATTATAACAATTCTCAATACTGCCACCCCCATTATTACGCAAATCAATAATCAAATTTTGCGTGTTATTTTTATCTAAACCTCTGAATATTTTTCGGTATGCTTTAGTTGTTTTCCGTCTCGAAAAAGCTTCTATTTTCAAGTGCATGGTTGTGTTTTGCTCGTCAAGATATTTAAAACGCATTTTTGCTTTTTTATAATACCTATAAGAACTGTCGGGCTTAGATTCAATTGGTAATGAGGGAATGGTTTTTGTTTTAAATGTCGCATAGCTTAGTTTTTTAGTTTGATTAACGGTAGTAAATTCCACACAAAATGTATCGGGCCTTCCAAAAAGTGCATGATAATATGAATTAAAGGCCAGTTTCATATAATGGCTTTTACCGGTTTGTATAAATCCATCTGTTGTTATAAATCGTTTACAATAACGCAACATAGAGTCAACAGATATACCATTAATCGAACTAATTTCGCTGCCTTGTTTTATTAACGTGTCCTTTTTTTTATTTCTGGATGCCACCATGTAAACCTTTTCGCTTAAAGGCATAAAAAAATAAGGGGAAAAATTATACGTTTGCCTTGCTGATGCTCTGTAATAAGCATTTGAAAGCAATACTTCTGTGTGCCCGCAATGTAATTCGTCGAAGAGTATTTTTAGCTTAATTCTAAATTGCTTTTCTGTTAAACTGTCTGTAATGGTTTCAATAAAATCTGCAAAAAGTTTGTTATAAAAATTTCGTGAGTTATAAATTCCAATGCCGGGATGCATGGCTAAAACAACATCTCTTAATAATGTGGCATCTTCTTTTAATTTAAGCGGAGCATACTTCTTAGTTAAAACCGATTGTTTAGCTGTCTGAGAAAAATAATAAGCACTAAAAAAAAATTGAATAAAAATTAAAAATGAAATGCGTTTTAAAAATAGCATAAATGTTATCTTTGTAAAAATAGTAAATACAATGCAAAAAATTAAAATTGGCGTTTTACGCGAAGAAAAAAGTCCACCTGATAAACGCGTACCGCTTACACCACTTATATGTTCCGAACTTACAAAAAAATATACTCAGCTTGAAATTGTTGTTCAGCCAAGCAAAATAAGGTGCTACACTGACGAAGAATATACTTCTTTTGGGGTATCGTTACAAGAAAACCTTAACGATTGCGATATTTTAATGGGTGTTAAAGAAGTTCCACCTGATTTATTGATACCGGATAAAAAATATTTTTTCTTTTCGCACACAATTAAAAAACAGGCTCACAATAAAAAATTAATAAAAGCCCTTCTTGAAAGGAAAATTCAGATGATTGATTATGAAACACTAACGGATAAAAATCATAATCGAATTATTGGATTTGGAAGATATGCAGGTGTTGTAGGCGCATATAATGGCATACTAGGCTACGGATTAAAATACGATTTGTTTAGACTCAAGCCTGCCAATTTATGCAGAGACAGGGCAGAAATGGAAGAAGAATTAAAGCGCGTAAAATTACCGAACATTAAAATTGCTTTAACTGGCGGCGGACGCGTTGCTAACGGCGTTATAGAAACATTGAGCGCACTAAGAATAAGAAAGGTTACACCCGAAGAGTTTATTATGGCATCATTTAGAGAACCCGTTTATTGCCAATTAAACCCAAAAGATTATGTTGAAAGAGCTGACGATCATAACTTTGATTTAAATGATTTTTTTAAACATCCTGAACACTTTGTTTCTAAGTTTCCTGAATTTACAAAGGTTACCGATTTATATATTTCTGCGCATTATTGGGATCCAAGATCACCAAAAATGTTTACGGTAAATGATATAAAAGCATCAGACTTCAAAATATCGGTTGTAGCTGATATAACCTGTGATTTAGATGGTTCGGTTCCAACAACCTTGCGTTCAAGTACCATAGCACAACCATTTTACGGTTACAACATTGCTAATGGCATTGAGGATTTACCATTTAACAAAAATACCATTTGTATTATGGCTGTTGATAATTTACCATGCGAACTACCTAGAGATGCCAGCGATGACTTTGGTAAAGACCTAACGGAACGTGTATTGCCGTATATAATTAATGAAGATATTGACAAGGTTATTGAACGTGCTTCAATTTGCAACAACGGAAAATTAACTGAAAACTTTGAATACTTGAGCGATTACGCTTATTAAAACATTATTTAAAATAAAGTTATTTAACGTTTTAATTGAAATTAACTTCACATAAATATTCTGCCTACATTAAAAAAGAAGCCAAGCGTTTAGGCTTTGATTTTTGCGGCATAAGCAAATCCGAATTTTTAACTGAAGAGGCTCCGCGTTTAGAGAAATGGCTAAAAAATAATAGCCATGGCCAAATGAAATACATGGAAAACTATTTCGATAAACGTCTTAACCCAAGTTTATTAGTTGATAACGCTAAATCTGTCATCTCTTTATTATATAATTATTTTCCGGAACAAACTCAAAACCCATCGGCTCCAAAAATAAGTAAGTATGCCTATAGTAAAGACTATCATGAAGTAATTAAACAAAAATTAAACGAATTTTTATTTTCATTAAAAACAGAAATTGGTAATATTTCCGGTAGGGCATTTGTAGACAGTGCTCCGGTTATGGATAAAGTTTGGGCTGCTAAAAGTGGCCTAGGATGGATAGGTAAAAACAGCAACTTAATTAATAAAGATAACGGTTCTTTTTTTTTTATAGCCGAATTAATTATTGATATAGAGTTAGAATACGATGGCCCTATTAAAGATTACTGTGGCACCTGCACCAAATGTATTGATGCCTGCCCTACTGATGCTATCGTATCCCCATATATTGTTGACGGTAGCAAATGCATAAGCTATTTAACTATTGAACTAAAAGAAAATATTCCCTCAGAATTTAAAGACAAAATGAACAACTGGGTTTTTGGTTGCGACGTTTGTCAAGATGTTTGCCCATGGAACAGATTCAGTAAACCACATCAAGAACCTCAATTTATGAATACTAACGGTCTGCTTAATTTTACAGAAGCTGAATGGAATGACATTACCGAAGAAACCTTTAATTTAATTTTTAAAAACTCTGCAGTTAAAAGAACAAAATACAAAGGTTTAAAACGAAATCTATCTTTCTTGAAAAAAAATTAGTCCTTTCTAAATTTTTGCTTATTTAGTTTGCTTTGTTAAAGTATCACAATCCAAACACTCCAGACCTTGTTTAGTCATTTTCCAGAAGTGTCCTGCCATATCGCCATCCCACATATTACTTGTATTTTCTATATCATAAAGTGTATTTTTTAAATCTTTATCTAAAAACACAATTTTACTTAACGGCAATTTTATTTTTATATCTATTGCCTGCATTCTGAATTTAGATTGGTGTACGACCTTAAAAACTTCATCAATAATTAACTGATTATTGTTATATACTACATCGCACTTTATAGCTTTTGCATTGGCGTTGGCATCTTTTTTATTTTTACCTCTTGCACTATAATTAATCATAATTTCTGTACTGTCGTTAGTTGATTCAACAACATCTAATTTGGTAAAACCAAAAATATTTTGGCTATTTTCTATATTACCAAACAAATATTTACGGTGCCCGTTGTTAAAACTGGTTTCCATATCGTCGCTGTTCTCAAAATCATATTTCTTTATGATATCCGGAAAACGATTTAATTTCACGAATAGTGTATCACTTAGCGAATGCAGCACTTTAACTTCTTTAATTTTTGAAATTTCGGTAAATTGTTTTAAGGTTGAAAAAGTTAAATTAATTCCTAATATTAAACCAACTAACCAAAGTAAGCCGGCGCTAATGTTAAGCCATTTGTTATGAAAATTAATTTTAAACAACAATTTTATTCCGGAAAACAATAACATAAAAATTGGTATGCCTGCAATTAAAATAAACGACAAAACAGCAATCACGTAATCAGAGTTAGTATCAAATATTACACCTTTCCAACTTTTTAAATCTGAAATGTTTTCTGCAAGTGAAAAACCAAATAAAACAGCCATGTAAGCAACAAATAATGCTAAACCAATAATTAAAATGAATAGTCCAACAATTCGCCTTAAAAATTTAAAAAACCAAAATAGAATTACTGAACATGTTTTAATAATATTACTAAGTATACCTTTTCCATTTATGCGTTGATTGAGATCGTTAGCTTCTTCTTTAACCGTTTTAATTATATTATCAATGGTTGCTGGCTCACCTTTCATAGCCAATTTATCTGCAGTACTTTTTGCCTGAGGAATAATTATCCATAAAATAAGATAAACCCACAAACTTAAGCCACCAAAGAAAACCAATAAAAACATGGCTAATCTAACCCATACTGCATCAAGGTCTAAATAAGCTGCCAAGCCACTGCAAACGCCACCTATCACTAAGTCGTCTGAGTTTCTAAATAATCGTCGTTTTATTTTTTGCTCAGTACCCGTTTGACCCGCGGGTTCAGCTTTTTCATCTTGTGTATGGAATGCTTCAAAGTCCTTTGGACTGCCCATAATGGCAACAACCTCATCAATATCCTCAATTACAATTACCTGTTTTGAACCACTTATTTTTTCTTGCAAAATTTCTGCAATTCTTGCTTCTATATCTGCAAAAACTTCATTCCCATTAGCGTCAGTTTTGTCGAAGTAATTTTTTAAAGTAGTTAAATAAGTATTTAATTTTTCATAAGCATCTTCTTCAATATGGAAAATAATGCCGCTAATATTTATTGTTACTGTTTTTTTCATAGCAAACTGTTTTATTTTTTTATAGGACCAATTGTTTTATTTACCGCTGTTACCATATCAAACCATGATTCGTGCAATTCTTTTAAATAGCTTTGTCCTTCGGAAGTTAATTTATAATACTTTCGTGGCGGACCACTATTACTCTCTTCCCATCTGTAAGCCAACAAACCAGTGTTTTTTAAACGTGTAAGTAAAGGATACAATGTTCCTTCAACAACAACAAGTTTGGTTTCTTTTAATTTTTCAATTATTTCGGTGGGATAAGCATCCGCTTTCGATAATATAGAAAGTATACATAATTCTAATATTCCCTTTCGCATTTGTGATTGTATACTTTTTTCAGGGACGCCACTATTTTTTTCGATCTCTTCTTCGCTCATTTTAAAATTTTTGATTTTTAAAATCACATTTACTATTTATAACTTAATTTTTTTAGAAAATAAAAACTAAAATCTTCAGCGTAAAATTAATATATTTTTATAGTACCATGCAATACATAGTACTATAAATTCATGAATAAATTTTTAATTGATTGATTATCAAAGCGAAATTTTAATATTTAATCTGTAAAATTTGCAATATATTTGCCAAAATTTTGGTTTAAATGCACAATTTCTCATCAGACATAAACGCTTTGTTTTCAATTCAAGGTCTTATCGGTTTAATTACGCTATCGGTTTTAGAAATAATTCTGGGTATAGATAATATCATTTTTATTTCAATTGCAGTAAATAAACTTCCGCAATCTCAACAAAAAAAAGCAAGAACAATAGGACTTATTTTAGCCCTGGTAGTTCGTTCTATTTTACTTTTATTCATTGGATGGATTGCAGGATTAAAGGATGCATTATTTCACATTAGTACATATGGTGTAAGTGGAAAAGGTTTAATTTTAATTGGAGGCGGTATGTTTTTATTACTAAAAACATGGCAAGAAATTATGGAGAAAATAAAATCTGACGAAGTTGAAATTGAAAGTAAATCAAAAGGAAAAAACACATTTGGCGGAATTATAATTCAAATAATAATAATAGATTTTATTTTTAGTTTTGACAGTATTCTTGCAGCTGTAGGCGTTAGTGGTGTTGTTTTAATCATGATTAGCGCTGTAATTATTAGTATGTTATTAATGATTTTATTTAGCGGTGTAGTTTCTGATTTTATAAATAAAAATCAAGGAATAAAAATGATTGCGCTTTCTTTTTTATTAGTTATAGGTGGAATTTTACTTGCAGAAGGATTAATTGATAGTTATAACTTTTCGTTACCTGAAGAAAAACATGTTGAATTAAATAAAAACTACGCTTATGTTGCCTTGGCATTTGCCTTGCTAATTGAAGCATTTAACATGAAAGAAAAATCTGTTAAACGTAAAAAAGACTTGGGTTTAGACTAAGTAATCATCTTTTAGAATTACCTTTTTACTTATTAAAACTATAATGTTTAGGCAAAAAAAAGTAACCTTCTGGGTTACCTACCAAAATTTCTAAATAATGCATGCTACAACAGTATTAGCCTATAAAGAAATTGATTAATACCTGGTACACGAAAAAGATAAAGGTTATAAAAACATACTATTTTGTAAATAAGCTTTTTTAATTTACCGGTTTTACGATAAACATTAACTGAAAACAATTTAGTTCCTAGCAAAAGGAAATCATCTTTAGTAATTTTATTTAACTTATAATACAATAAAATTTGTTGATAGCTTCTAAAAATTGTTCCATGTAAATACTTTTTATAATTTGCTGGAACTAACTTTTCAAACTTATTGCAATACTGTTCGGATGAATCTATCCATTTGTTTAAAAAATCTATTGAATTAAAATTTTTTCTTTCGTCATCAATTCTCAAAAAACAATCGGGTAAGGTGTTAAATAATTTAAAGTTAACGTTATTGTTAAGTAAAGCTCTAGTGTGAAGTTCTACATCTTGCAAGCGTTTAAAATCTTCATCAAAGCCATTAATGCCAATTAAAAAACTTCTTTTCCAAATTGGTTGCATGGTTTGCCATGGTAAGCGGTGAGATAAAAAATTAATTAGCGGTGTTTTAGTCTCTGGATCCCAATTGTTTTTTAAATCACCAATTGTTTTATTAAAAATTTGCATTGTAAAAACACAAAAATCAAGATTGGATTTTTCTATTTTATCAAGTCGGTTTTTCAAACAATCTTGGAATAATATATCGTCTGCATCTAAAAAAATAATGAAATCCCCTTTTGCAATACTAAGTCCAAAATTTCTAGAAAAATTGGCTCCTTTATTTTTGGAATTTATATAGAATTTTATTCTGATATCTTTTTCAGCAAAGGCATTTAATGTTTCAAAAGAATTGTCATTAGATACATCATCAACAACAATCAACTCCCAATTCTGATAGGTTTGACTGATAACAGAATTAATTGCATCAGCTAAATATCTGCCTTTATTATAGCTTGGCATTATTATAGAAATTAACGGAGACATTAAGTTTTTATAATTAAAAATAGGAGATACACCAATTAAATCTATAATTTAAACAAGCACCTTCTCAATTAAATGATTAGAAATATATCTAACAGAATATGTATCCCTAATTTGATTGTTTTCTAGTTTAAAATCAAGACTTTTAAAATTTAAAAGAAACGCGATTAATTGATTGTACATGTCGTCAGGATTAATCCAAACACCAAAATTATTTGATTGAATAAAATCAGAAGCATCCCCTTTTTGAGAAAATAACACAATTGGTTTTTTTAAACCAATGTATTCACAAAACTTTGTACTTAATGAAAAAGAATATGTGTTATTTAAAAACAGTAAACAAAAATCAGACTCATGTATTTTTTGAAACGATTCTTGTAACGTTAGTGGTGCATTAAAACTAATATTTTCTAGATGATACTTATTTACAATTTTAATGTTTATTGGAGACGACGAACCATAAAACTCGAACCTTAACTTTTTATACAAGTCAGGATTATTGATTTTAATTTTTTTTATGGCTTCACAAAAAGGGACAAAAACCGATTCGATATTTTGATATAGTGAACCTGTAAAAACAAATTTTATTAAATTATCATTTCGTACAGAAGTTTTAATAGTATCAAAATCATTTTCATCGAAGCCATTTGGTATAGTGATTGCTTTTTTAATTACATGTTTATTACATAATTGTTTGGTCATGTATTCAGATACCGTTAACACACAATCAGCATTTTTCAGAACCTCAGCTTCTAATGATTTTTCAAATTCAATTCTTTTTTTTGAGATACCACTTAGCGGCCCAACTGATAAATCATCTGTCCAAAAATCTCTGTAGTCAACAACTAAATTCAAATCCGGAAACAGTGTTTTTAATTTTAAACTATGATGCAAAAGATGAAATGGCGCACCTGAAACTATAACATGTTTTATTTTATGTTGCTTAATTAAAATTTCAGCTTCATTAATTAATTTATTTTTCCAAAAAATTGTTTTATCGTAATAATTCCCTTTTGTAAATAACTTAACAACTAATAAACCTAATTTATATTTCAACCTTCCTATTAATAATTTAGGGAATGTAATTAAAGCCTGTGGATAATTAACCGGTAATTGAGTAACTGAAATATTCTTAACATCATTTTTCCAAACCGATTCAGCCTTAAAAGGATTTTTAGAAGCAATTACATTTATATTAAAACCGTAATTACTTAAATATTTAGAAAATTTAGCCCATCGTCTGCCACCAATTCCCGGAAAAGGAGGGAATCCATAGCAAATAATTAAAATGTTTTTTTCTGAGTTCAATGTTAATTTTTCACTTAAATATTTTTATTACTGGTTTGAAAAATTTTATTGCCATAAAATAAAAATCCCAATAAGATTTAATTGAAGCATACTCATAATGACTATGTGTGGCTGACTGCATGTAATCATTAAATGATTTTTCAGTAAATCCTAATTTTTTGATAACGTATTCTTTATCTACAGCAAATTGAATAGGATCATAAGCCGGTAAAGCAAACTCATTAATAGCTTGTTGACGACTTATTTGTTTAGACTGCACCAAAACTGAAAGATGAAATTGGCGTTTATCGATTTTAAATTTCTCTTTTAAAATATAGCCCTGATAAAAACGAGTAAAAATATTTTCATAGTGTTTACCACCATAATCCTTCCAATTAAACTCTTTAATTATAATTTCTTTAATTTTTGATTTATTATAATCGAGATAATTAAGTAAATGAACGTACTTTAATTTTTTGTCTATTCTTAGTTGCCTGAAAAAATTGTAATAAGGAAACGTTTTAAAAGGCTTAGTGCCAAATTTATTACATATCGCTTTAATATTTACTACGTCTGTTTTATTATGACGCCAACTTTTAGGTAAATAGGTTCCTTCTGTTACAATGTTATGTCCTGTTAAAACATAATTTATATTATGCTTTAGCGCTGCTTTATACGCAGTTGTTATTAATGCATAGTCGTAAGGCAATTCTAAATCTACAACGCCGGCTTTAAAAAACGACAATTGAATATCTTTCATTTCCTCCCAGTCAATTACCAGCGTGTATAAATCAAAACCAGTAATTTTAATAATATTCTGAATATTTTTTACTGCTAAATCGGAGTTCCATCCATTATCACAATGCACAAGTAAAGGCCTTAAACCCTGCTGCTTTGCTATGTAACATAGGTAAGTACTATCTACCCCACCACTTAAACCAATAATACAATCGTATACTTTATGTTTACCACTATTTTTTATTTCATCAATAGTTTTATTAAACATTACTAAGGCTTCTTCACCTTTAGGAATTTTTAATATAGCGAGGTTATAATTATGGCAATGGTTACAAATACCGTTTTCATCCAAAATCAAATCCGGATCGTTAACATTATCCATTATGCAGTTTTTACAAGTTTGCATGATTAGCCTATATTTTTTGACAACAACATTTAAAAATTATTTACTTTAAACCAAGTCCCCAAAGCATAATTTAAAAATGGCTGATTAGAAGGTTTTTCTGTTCCTAATACTTTTTTATTATATTTCAAATAGTCTTCAAATTCATTTTTAAATCTAGCTAGCCAAATATTTTGAGGCGTAACAAAACCTTTTTTATCTTTTCGATATCTTACAGCTTCTGGCATTTCGTGCATAGCTTTTCTGATTAAATATTTCTGCCATCCATTTTTAATTAATAAATTATTAGGCAATGAGTAACCAAATTCAACCAATCTGTAATCCATAAATGGATGTCGCGATTCTACTCCAAATGCCATACTATCCCTATCATCTGCTCTCAGGTATAAAGGCAATTGAAACGTATCAAAATCTTTAATTAATAACTCATCAAGCGTGTCAATTTTGTTCCAATACTTAAGTAAAACGTGATCAAATTTTGCAATTCCTGCTTTTAGTTTTAATACTAATTTTAACTCATTAAAAACTATTTTATGAATTTGTTTTTTTGAAACATTTTTTATTTCCGCATAAGATTTAACCAAACTTAAATATTCAGGAACATTACCTTTTAATAATAATTGCCTGCAATACCGGTAAAAATAATGATGGTAGCCTGCAAATACTTCGTCTGCACCTTGGCCGTTAAACAAAATTTTAATTCCGCATTCACTTGCTTTTTTATAAATACTCCATTGAGCGAAATAAGTTGTTCCTTGGAGAGGTTCATCCTGATGATAAATATGTTTTTCGAAAGAATCAAAATTAAATTCTTCCATTGCTAAGCTGTAATGAGTTTTACATGGTAAATCATTTTCTACAATTTTTACAAATTCTGATTCATCTTCGGGGTAACCAGGAAAAATTGCAGAGAACCCTAAAAGTTCATGTTGTTTTTCCTGTTCTTTCATGATATCTCTGGCGGTATATAAAACAGCACTCGAATCAATTCCTCCTGATAAAGCAAAACCAAAATTTACATCTGCTCTCATTCTAAGGGTAACAGAACTTTTTAAAATTTCTCTAAAACGTAAAATTGCATTATGCTCTGAAATTGGCTTAATGTGTTTAATTAAATTGTAATATGATTTTTGTTCGTTAGCAATTTTAAAATTGGTTGCAAGATTAATTAAGGCAAAGTGCGAACATTTAAATCGGGTAATAGTTTGATATATTGTGGACGTATCAACATCAATAAAACCAAATTTTACAAAATCAGTTATATGTTCTTGATTTAATTCTTTTTTTACAGCACTAAATTTCAAAAACTGTTTTATTTCTGAACTTAAAATAAAAAACTCTTCTTTCTCATAATAGTAGAGTGGTTTAACACCAAACCTATCATTGCTCAGAAAAAGATGTTTTTTTTGAGAGTCCCAAATACAGATAGTCCACATGCCATTAAATTTATTGAGGCAGTTTTGACCCCAAACTCTATATGCCTCGAGAACAACTTCTGTGTCTGAATTTGTTATAAACACCGAGCCTAATTGTTTTAATTCTTCTCGTAACTCTATATAATTAAATATTTCGCCGTTAAATGTAATCCATGATCCGTCTTTTCCCTTCATAGGCTGATGACCGGCAACTGACAAATCTATAATGCTTAATCTTCTATGGCCAAGCGCAAGATTAAACTCATTTACATTAACAGACTCTATAGAGAAGGTGTCATTAACAAGCGAATGCGTAAATTCAGTTTTAATAATTTTATAATCCCCGGTATTTGTATTAATCAATACTACACCCTCATCATCAGGCCCCCTGTGATTTATTGACCTTAATGAGGAAATGAAATCGTAATACAATTGTTGATTTAAATTAGTTTTATGAAACAATACTGAAATTCCGCACATATTTTTAGTATTTAATCAATTTTTTTGTTTTATTTCCTTTACTTAAAAAAATTATAAGCCGTATAAACATATTTTTCTATTTCATTCTTTTTATAATAATCTTCTGCATTTAGTTTTAATGCTAATTTTAACTTAACCGACAACTCTTGCTGCTGTTTGGCACAAATATTATTAAACGTGGTATTTGTAAGCGGAAAATCAATTTGGCCTAGTGGCATAATAATTGTTTTAAACCCCCAAAAAATTCTCTCAAATGCAAGTGTTGAATATAAAGATACCACAACGTCAGCACTGCCAAATAAACTCGAATTTGGTTTTGATGTATCTGCAAATGTTAACTCAATTAAAAAATTATTGTAATATGTTGTTGTTTTTTCGAGATTCAATTTTTCTATAGGATGCAAAAATACCACTAATTTGTATTGAGGATTTACTTGAATAAATTCAACCAAATAACCAAGGAGTTCTTTTTCGTATAAATCAGCGTCAATTAAATCCATATTGTCAATTTCATTTCTTAACCACATGCCGCTTGAATAAAAACCAATTGTATTTAATTGCGTGTTATTATTTTGCAAATAATATTTCTCTAACTCGAAAGCACTTTCGGGCACCCAGTGTTGAATTTCTGACACGTGCATGGTGTCGCGATACTTTATATATTCTTCCTCCTGATATCGAAAACAAAAACTCAACGAATCGGCAACAACTGTTCTGTTTAAAAAGTGCATTGGCACTTCGGATGGTATTTTATTGACTTTGATGCCAAATTTCATTAATACATAAGCCAATAAATTTGAATCATGCTCATAAATACAAAAAAAATGAAGCTTATTAATTTTATTTTCCCTCAATAGTTGTAAAATATTAATTGCCTCTATGGTATTAATTACTAGTAGTGGATATTTTAATTTATTTGAAGAAAAAACAGAAATAAAAAAAACAAATGGAAATGTGACTAATAATATTATTACCGAAAATAGCGCCTGGATTAAATGTTTGCTTTTCAGCAATTCATCTCTTCCTATAAACAACTTTATTTCTTCGCCGCTTAATCGTCTTATGTATTTTGTTCTTAGTTCGATATTATTGCCGTTTACATCAAATATTGCAACATTAGAATTTACATTTAACAATTGAAAATCAGACCTTTTAAAAAGGTTGCTAATAATTTGTTTGAAAATCCTCAGGCTTATCAAAAAATCTTTTGGCGCGCTTATAGCATAACGATACGTAATTGTTTTATAATTAAATTTAATTGCGTCATAAAATTTTTTATTAGAAACTGGAAGCCCAATCAATTCATTTAGTAAGGCGATTTTATAGTAAAATAAAACCCTAAACATTATAATTGATTATTTTTAACCTATAAATAAACATCAAAACTATTTTTCTCATTTATAGTCTAACCGGAACATTAATTTGATTTAATTCGTTTTTAATATCGCGTGGGGTAAATTGTGTGAAATGAAAAATACTGGATGATCCAACTGCTTCAATTTTTGTTTCGGTCATTAATTGTTTATAATGAGTCATTTCGCCTCCACCACCAACAGCTATTACTGGTAAATTTGTGTTTTTTAAAACGGTATTAATTAAATCGAAATTATACCCATTCATCATGCCGTCATTGTCAACACTATTAATTATGAACTCCCCTACCTCACAAGCCATCATTGAATTAGTAAATTCGTTGAGTGATAAATCTATTCCTTGCCTATTATAAATTTTATAATCGTTGTGGTGAGCTATTGCGTCAACTGAAATTGTAATGCACTGACTACCAAAAATAGAAACAGCTTTTTTTATAAAATCAGTATCTGTTAAAGCTTTTGTTTTTATTACAACTTTATCTGCCCCAATTTTAAGCAAATTAGTAATATCATCTATTGTAGAAATTCCTCCACCTATTGCAACAGGCATATAACACTCTTTAATAACATCTGAAACTAGTTTAAGATTTATTTTCCGATTTTGCTCTGAGGCATAAATATCTATAAAAACCAATTCGTCAACTCCCCTTTGATTATAAACTCTGGCCGCTTGAACAGGATTACCAACCATACGTGGATTAGAAAATTGTTTAGTTTTAACAAGGCCTATTCCGTTAAAAGTTAAAATAGGAATTACACGCGTTTTTAACATGATTCAAAATAATGTTTTAATAATGCTAAACCTGCGGTTTGACTTTTCTCAGGATGAAACTGTGTAGCAAAAATATTATCGTGTTGAATTGCCGCCACAAGATTTGTTTCATAGTTTACATAAGCTGCAACGGTACTTTGATTATCAGGAACAAAGTGATAACTGTGTATAAAATAAAAATCTTTTTGATTAAACTCAGTTAAATAAGATTGATTAACTGCTTCAACAGTATTCCACCCCATATGAGGAATGCGCAAATGTGTTGTTTCAATTTTGTTTACAGTTCCTTTTATCCAACCAAGTCCAGAAGTAGTATGCGGCTCTGTTCCGGTTTCTGCAATAAGTTGCATACCTAAACAAATGCCCATAAACTTTTTCTTTTTACCAATCACTTCATCGGTTAAAAGAAGATCAAGACCTTTCTCCTTTAAATTTTGCATACCATGTGCAAATGATCCTACTCCAGGAAGTAAAATAAAATCTGCATTTTTTATCTCATCGTGATCAGCAGTAATTTTATTATCTATTTTCAAAAAACTCAATGCTTTTTGAACCGATGCTAAGTTACCTAAACCATAATCAATTATTGCTACCATTAACTAATTTCAAAGTTCTTAACTAAATTTCCAGCGTTATCTCGCTTAAAATTACCATTTTCGTCTTGAACAAATAAAACAGGATTTGTAAATGAATCTATAATTGAATCAATTTCTTGTTTTGACATACCTGAATATTTTATAAATTCTTGTATAGCATAGTGTGGGTATTTCCCATCATATTGTTTTACTAGTTCTACTGCTTCATGACGAGTTAACCTGTTATTTCGTATGTCTATGCAAGCATGATCTGTAGCTCTTCCAAAACCATACTTTACAAATTTTAAGTAGTCGTGCAAACCATGCATTTTTTCATCCAGATTTTCATAATTGGTGTATGTGCCTTCAACCGGTCCGTCTTCTTTAACATTAAAACCATGATTTTTTACAATTTCTAATTGTGCGCGGGCATCCCAAAAAAAGTAATGACCTAAAAATATCCCTGTTAAACCAACACGTTCAATATCTTCATCGCTAGGATAAAAATAAGGTGTTAATTCTTTTTCAGTTAATCCATCTAAGCCAACCATATCTTGTATACGATTGCCAAGTAATCCACCAAACTCCTCCATCCATCTACGATTTAAATGTTTGTTCTGAACCGATTCTAAAGGACCACCATATTCTTGCTGAGGATTTTCTCCCCAAATAACTAAAGGAATATTAAACTTTACTGCAAAATGAATAGGTACCGTAAAAATCCCTAAATGATTAGGCCACATTTCATCACCAACACGTTTAAATCCCTCTACAACCATGCTTCTATATGCCTTATAATTCTTTTTAAAATAAATAACATCTACGCCCATTTTAGAAATATTGTCAATGTTATTTTTTCCAATTTCAGACAAGTTAGTTGTTTCAAAGCATACACATAAAGGATTTAATCCGTAAACTTCTTTCATAAAATAAACTTGGTATGTACTGTCTTTACCACCACTTACCGGGATTAAACAATCGTAACCAATTTCACCGGGCTTCTTTTTATAGTGATTAATAATTTTCTCAAAATCACTTTTACGTTGTGCCCAGTCTATAGAAACATTTTTTTGGCTTGCAGCCTGACAAGCCGAGCAAACACCGGCCTCATTAAAAAACAAATCAGGTTTTGTTTCAGGAAATATACATTTTGTGCAGTATCTGATAGTCATTTTGTTATTATTTATTTGAAATTAATTTATTATTTAGTGTATTAAAATACGTATTTCATTGTTCATATCAGTAGCAATTTGTTTGCAAATTTTTTGTAATTAACCTCTGCATTAAAATTATTTTTCCAAAATTGTCGAACTTGATTTCTGAAATTTTCAGAATTTTTTTCTGAGTTTTTAAACCTATCCATTAAATCTGCAACTTCTGCTGGATTAAAATCTTTTTGAATTAAAAAACCGGTATTTTCATTGCAAATTTCATGACAACCTCCTACATCTGTTGACATTATTGGAATTCCGTAACTTATAGCCTCCATCATTGATACAGGCAAACCCTCTGAAGAACTTAAACTGCAAAACAAATTAATAGACTCTGTTTTGTAAAATTGATTTAATTCTATTTTATTTAAATACCCATGAAACACCACCTTGATATTATGAGGTAAGTTTTCAATCATTTTTTTTAAATTATTTTCATCAGGACCATTACCAACAACATGCCATGTTAAATCGAAATTGATATATTTCAAAATGTCAATCATTAACTCGAGTCGTTTTATGTTTCGTATAACAGAACAAGTAACAATTTTGAAATTTAATGTAGCCTCAAAATTTGACGGACCATTATCTTCTGTGCCGAGGTAGCTGGCTGATAATTTATGTTTGTATTTAGAATACTTAGTTTTTAAATAGCGCTCTCCTGATTTTGAAACACTATAAATACAATTCAAAGTTTTAAACTGAAAATTCCGGAAAGGGATATAATTATTTTCGTTTTGTTCTTCAAACACATCATAGCCATGGGCCCTTGAAATTGTTTTTAATTTAGGAAATTGTTTTTTTAATACAGCTGCTATTATAGCTAAATCACTCGTCCAGTATGAATACAGAACCACACTCTCCTTTAAAAGTAAATTTTTTAATTGTAATCTATCTTCAATTTGCTTTGCCATTTTAAAGCAATTACTCAAAAGAGCTCTAAAATAACGGATATAATAAAGTGGTTTTGGTAATTGAACAAGAATTGGCAACTCCTTTAAAAATTCAAAATAAAAAAGACCATAATTAACCTGCAGGTTTGGTGAAAATTTATTTATCAATTTAACTTCAACATTTTCGGGTAAATTAATTTGATCGCTATCGGACGGATTTATTGGTATAATTATAACCTTATTAAATTTTTGAGCTAAATAAGATATTTCTGTCAATAAATAGGGCTCTGAATTTCCAAATGGGAAAGCATTGGTTAAAAGGATTAATAATTTATTTTGACTAAGGTTACTCAAAATTTAACTTTTAGAAATTTCGTTCCAAAAAGATTCAAGTTGATTAATGAAATTTTGAAAATTATGTGTATCCCTTACGAGTTTTACACTTTGATTTCCCATATTTTCGAGCTTATCAGAATTATTCATCACATCGAGTAATGCCAATTTTAGTCCGGTTACTGAATCAGGACTTAACAATAAACCGTTATAATTTTCTTTAACAAACAAATCGGTTTGCCCAACATTTCTGGCTATTA
Organism: Bacteroidia bacterium; assembly: GCA_044344665.1. Taxonomy (GTDB): domain Bacteria; phylum Bacteroidota; class Bacteroidia; order B-17B0; family Aurantibacillaceae; genus Aurantibacillus. The sequence goes on from JBIJCO010000010.1 coordinate 49,682, forward strand.
TTGCGTTTCCGGCGGCCATTGCCTCCGTCATAGACAATGAAGGGAAATTGTCATAATCCTGACAGGAAACGTATATTTTTGAAAAATTTAAAATTTTATGCATTTCTCCTTCAATTACAAATTCTATAAACTCTAAAATGTTATTTTTTTTTGCATAATCAATTAAACTATCGCGAAGTGGGCCATTACCACAAATTTTAAATTTCCAGTTTTTTAATATTGCCTTATCATCATCTGAAATTAGTTTTATTGCCTCAAGCAACCATTCTGGATGCTTTTGATCATCTAATCTTGAAGCAAAAACTATCCAATTATTCTTATTCTTTTCGGGATAAAATAAACTTACATCCGAAAACCGGGAAGTAATAGACTGAATTTTTTTCGGTTTATAGTTTAGTATTGCTGTATTATTTAAATAATCTTCAAAGTTTTTATTCCAGCAAAAATAACCATCAACTTTAACCTTTGAAAACAAAGGATTGTAAGTGTTTTTCATAGATGAATGATATGTATTTTTATGATCAATTAAAGCATCGGCAGCATAACAATTTACAATGTTGATTATTAATTTTGGTTTAAAAATAGCTGGCAAATACTTTAATTTACCTAGTAGCGGAAGGTAACTTAAATTATAAAGTGGGATGTGTATAATTTTAATGCGGTAAAAAATAACAATAAAAAACAACTGAGTTATTTCTAATAAGCTTTTTATTCTATTAGAATATATTTTAAAGTAAATTAATTTCTTTACCCCTTTTAATTTGCCTACATTATTTAACTCACTAACAGAATTTTTGTCGATAATAAAAAATGGTTTAAATAATTTATTTTCAAAATTGAGATATATTGAATGCAAATCGGAAAAAAATCTTTCAGCTCCACCACCACCGCTCAAGTTTCCTAGGCCGTACATAAAAAAAGCAACCCGTTTCATTAATTAAAAAATTTTTCGGCCATAATTAATTTCCACTGATTTGAATTGGTATAATGTTCAGCATCGTATTTAGGTAATATGTCTTTATATTTTTTTTCGGCATTGCTAATCTGCTCTTTAAAAAATGAATTATTTAGCCAATCGTTTTGTGGAGGTTCAAAACCTACCTTATCAATTCTCCAACAAATGCTTTCAGGTAATTTATTTTTCATTGACTCTCTTAGTACAAATTTTGTCCATCCGTTATTTAGCTTGTAATTGTCTGGCAAACAAAAAACAAATTCAACAAGTTTATGACTTAAAAAAGGCAACCTTACCTCGCGTGAATGTGCCATAGAATTTCTATCGGCGTATCGTAATAATGTTTTTAGTCCAGAATAAATTGTATCAGATTTTAATTTTTCAAATAAGGCATTTGTTTTTACAGGTTTTTCTTTGTTCAGCAATTGCAATTTATATCTGCCAACCTTCATTCGTAAGGTTTCTGTTTTTTCGAATGAGTTTAATGGCGGAGCATAATTGTGTAGTGAATTATACGCATTTAACTCCTGTTTGTATTTATGACGGTTATTAAAAAATAATGAATTTAAATATGTTTGGTAATAAGGTAAATATCCGGCCAAATATTCATCTGCGCCCTGTCCATCTAAAAGTACTGTTATGTTTTTTGACTTGGCTAGTTCCATTACTGCATACTGTGCAACAATGCTTGCCGAACCAAAAGGCTCGTCTTGATGAAAACAAACTTTATGAAAAACAGTTTCAAAATAATTTTTATCTGGCCAAACTTCGTGTGAGCTAATATTTTTACAGGCGTTTACAACTGTTTTAATGTGGTCTCCCTCATCTTTTGAAAAATTTTTAAATCTAGCTGAAAATGTATTTTGAGTAGTGTGATTAGCTTTTAATTCATCAATTAAAACTACAATACTTGAAGAATCTAATCCACCAGATAAGCTTGAACCTAAAGGCACATCAGATCTTAATCGCAGATTAACTGCCTTAGTAAATAATTCTAAAAAAATATTAGCCGCCTCATTTATTGTTCCTTCAAAAATTTTATATTTTGAATCAATTTTCCAGTATCTTTTTTGAATAATTTCTGTAGAGTCTTTCCTTAAACTAATATAATGTGCAGCATCTAATTTAAATATGTTTTCGTAGAAAGTTTCAGTAGAATTAATTTCGTTATCAATCTGACCGTTTTTTAAAAAAGGCAAAACCTTATTTTGTTTTAATTTTTTATCGATACCTAAAGCCCAAAATTGTTTAATCTCAGAAGCGAAAATAAATTGTTTACTATTATAAAAATAATGAAATGGTTTTTCGCCGAATCGATCTCTTGCACAAAACAAAACTTGTTCCTTTTCATCCCAAATAGAAAAAGCAAACATACCATCTAAATCTTCCAAACATAGTTCTTTTTTTAGATCGTACAGCGCCATTAAAACTTCAGTATCGCTATCAGATTTAAAAGAATATCCTTTTGCTAACAGATTTTTTTTTAATTCGATGTAATTATAAATTTCGCCATTATAGGTTATTGTATACCTATCATTTGCATAATGCATGGGTTGCTTGCCATTTTCACTTAAATCTATTATTGATAAACGTCTGTGTCCAAAACCTACATTTCCGGGAGCATTTACCCATTGCCCTTCGCCGTCAGGGCCCCTATGAATAATAGCCTCCGTCATTTTTTTCAGACAACGTAAATCAACTATACTTTCATTAAAATTAAATATTCCGGCTATTCCGCACATGTTACTTAATTAAACTGTTTAATTATTTTTGCAGGACAACCGCCTATTACGCAATTGGAAGGAAAACTTTTAGTCACCACAGAATTTGCACCAACTGTAACATTATCGCCTAATTCAACTCCCGGTAAAATGGTTACTGAATTTCCAATCCAGCAATTTTTACCAATTTTTACGGATGCTAATTTGTGTTTTGTTCTGTCAATTACATCATGATTACCAGTTTGAATACAAACGTTGTGCGCCCATAACGTATTCTCACCAATTTCAAGAGTAGTTGAATCAAAAATTGTAAAATAACATCCGCCACTCACAGCAAAACTTGTTTTAATGCTATTGGCATTTTCGGCAAGTTTTATGTTTTTAAATCCTTGTATTCTGGTTGTGTAAGAAACTGAAAAAGGCATAGCTGAATTCATTCTGAATAAGCGCTGAACTATCCAATTCAGAAGCAACTGCGAATTATCGATATATAGGTAATGAGGTTTTTTTAATAAGGTAACAAAATAAAAATTACTGATAGATTTATTAACTAAATACAATCTGTTTTTTACTGTTAATTTTAATCTTGAAATCATTCGCTTATAATTTCGAATTTTTGATAAACTCCTTCATAACCTTCTGGATAGAATTTCATACTGTTAAAGTAATTGCCATCTTCAACTGTAAATTCATAAGCGTTTTCTATAAAATCCATATTAATACCATTTTTTGAAACCAGAAAATTCATTGAGTAGTTTCCGGCATTTAATGATAAATGATTAATTATAAAACTAACTGTACCTATTTCTTTATGTATGGAAATTTTTTTATTTAAGTATTCATTTGTTAGCATGAACATTGGCGCGCCCATGTGATTCCAAACGCCAATTACAAAATTATATTGAGCACTGATGTCAAATTTATTAGCATGATAGTGTAACTTAAAAATAATTTTTTCGCCTGATTTAATTAAATTATTTTCAGCAATAATTTCTATGTTTGACAAAATTATTTCGCCAAGACCATCTCTTTTTGTTATTTGGCTTAAATTGTTTTCGGTTTTTTTTTGCAGGTTAGAATATTGAGCTATTACCTTATTCATTTCGCCTGCAAAAATTAAATTTCCTTTATTAAGTAATATTCCTTTATTACAAAGACTATTAACAGCACCCATATTATGACTTACGAACAAAACTGTTCTTCCTTGCCCGCTAACATCTTTCATTTTACCTAAACATTTTTTTTGAAATTCGGCATCGCCTACTGCAAGCACCTCATCAACTATCAATATTTCAGGATCTAAATGTGCGGCAACCGCAAAGCCCAGACGCACCATCATGCCAGATGAATAACGTTTAACTGGGGTATCAATGTATTTAGCTACGCCGCTAAATTGGACAATCTCATCAAACTTATTTTTGATTTCAAGCTTTGTCATCCCCAAAATTGCACCGTTTAAAAATATATTTTCACGCCCGGTTAAATCAGGATGAAAACCTGTGCCAACTTCTAATAATGCAGCAATTCGACCTTTTACTTTTACCTCACCGGTTGTTGGTGTAGTTACCTGCGATAAAATTTTAAGTAAAGTTGATTTGCCTGCGCCATTTTTTCCAATTATGCCCAGCACATCTCCTTTCTTCACTTCAAAATTAATGTCTTTTAAAGACCATACATAATCACTACCACTTGATTGAGTCCGATCATTAGTGTCTCCAACTTTTAAGTAGGGATCTTCTTTACCTCTTAATTTTGCCCACAACCTATTAATATCATGCGATATAGTTCCGGTTCCTAATTGACCCAGTCTATATTGTTTTGATAGCTGTTCTACTTTTAATACAATTTCGCTCATGATTTTACACAGTATCCATAAATGATTTTTCCACGCGGTGAAAAATAATCAGTCCAATAAAAAATAAAACCAAAGTAAAAACGAAACTATATGAAAGATGCGTCCAATTGAATTCTCCAACACCCAAAAAGGCATATTTAAATGTTTCGATAATACTTGTTACTGGATTTGCCAAAATTAGCCATTTATATTTTTCAGGTACTATTGATAGGGGGTAAACAATTGGAGATGCATACATCATTAATTGAACTGCAAATGCGACTAGAAATTTCAAATCGCGATATTTTGTTGTTAAAGACGAAATTATAATTCCGAAACTTAAACCAAGAAAACCTATCAAAATAATAAGTAGAGGCACAACGAATAATATTTTGTTTGGATTTATATTTGAACCACTTAACAAGTAATATATCCAAATAGAAATAAACAACAAAAACTGTACACATAGTTTTATTAAGTTGGATACCACAACAGACAAAGGCACTATCATTCGTGGGAAATATACTTTACCAAAAATATTAGCATTAGCCGTAAACGTATCGGAGGTTTTTGTTAGTGTATCAGAAAAATAATTCCAAAGTGTAATACCGCACAAATAAAAAAGTACTTGAGGTAATCCATCAGTTGAAATTTTTGCCAGATTACCAAAAATTACAGTAAACGTTAATGCTGTAATTATTGGTTGAATAAAAAACCAGATTGGACCAAGTATGGTTTGTTTGTAAAGCGAAACAAAATCCCGTCTAACAAACAAGAATAATAAATCTCTATATCGCCAAATCTCATGTAATTTTAAGTCGTGCCATTTACTTTTTGGCTTTACAATAAGATCCCAATTCTCGGTTTTTTGATTCATTTATTCAATATTTTATTTTTTGATTCGGTTTATAAAGTCAAAATAATTTCTTTGGGAAGCTTTACGCGTATACATTGCCCAATACTTTCCAGAAGAACTTCAATGAGTTTATCACCATTTGCATCGATTACAACTCCTTCAATCCCTTTTAAAGGACCCGAAGAAATTTTGATTTTATCGCCATGGTTAATTTTTGTAAACGGCGTAACTTCTAAATGGTAACCCAATTCAACTAACTGTTTTAATCGTTCAATTTCTTCTTCTCTTATAGTTGCAATAAGTCCTTGACTTTTAACGAAATTAACAACACTTTTTGTTTGTAATACGTTATCTTTTTCAGATAAATTTATTCGAACAAAAACATAACCACTTATTAAAGGTAATTCAATCTTTTTTTTTCTGTCGCTCCATTGACGAATTGTTTTAATTACAGGAACGTAAGCCTCAATATTTTTGTTGCTTAGATTTTCACAGACTTTTTTTTCGGCCCGTGAGCTAACATAAATAGCGTGCCAATATTTTATTTTTTCGGTTGTCATTTACATTTACAGCTTCGCCTCCTCAGTTACATGAGTAGATATAAATTTGTTTTAATTATGTTTAAGCATTGAATTACAAATTCAACGCTTGTTTATTTTAAGCTTTACTCCACAAAAGAAGAGGATGCATACCAGGTTCTTTAATTTTACTTAAATTAAATTCATTTACCGTATAATTCACGTACCTCACCTTTTTACTTATTTTTTTTTCGGCCTTTTCAATTTGTTCAATTAAAAACGATTTATTAAGGTTGTCGCCAACAATTACCAGGTCTATAATATCCGTTTTTTGCCCCATAGAAAGTTTACCAACCAAATACACTTTATCTATATCGCCAATTCGCTGGAGGATATAATCTATAACGTATTCTAAACCAACCATTTTTAAAATTATTTTGTTTAATTCTGAAAATAATGGATGTTGGGTATTAACAGTAAATACTTTTTTATTTCCTTGTGCAAATGACTTTAAAAATCCTGATTTTTCAAACCTATTTAGTTCAAGCCTTATGGCGTTGCTGGATTCGCCAAACTCATCTTCAAGCCCACGCAGATAAGCAGTGTTTTTGCTGTTTAAAAAAAACTTAAGCAATAGTTTAATACGAGTTTTTGAAGATATTAGAGTTTCAATCATATATTGAGTAATAAAATTACTCAATATTTAGTAAAGAACCGCGAAAATTTAATTTGAAATAAAGTTAAAATGAGTAAAAGAGGTTTTTGATTTAAGCAACTATCACTTATAGTCTTTACCGTAACCATAATCTTTTCCGCCATAATCTTTTCCGCCATAACCATAGCCATTGCCGTAGCCATAGCCGTAGCCATAGCCATAACTATACCCATAACCATTATAATAATAACGTTTTCTTACTCTAGAAACACCATTTAAAAGCAAAAGCACATTTTTAATAGAGTTTGTTTCAATAACATTATGTAAAAAGTCTGTTACTTTTTTTGTACTTGATTTAGTATTTAATACAAAAATAGAAGCGTCAACCTGATTAATCAGATAGATTGAATCGGACAAAATTCCAGCAGGAGGGGTGTCAATTATTACGATATCAAAATCTTGTTTCGCTCGGTCTATTATTACCTTTAATTTATCAGATAAAACCATTTCAGATGGGTTTGGAGGAACTGGGCCTGAAAAGAGACAATAGAGGTTTTTAATATATGTTTCACTAATTATATCCTCATAATTATCCATTCCTACCAAGCATGTTGTTATTCCTTTTGTTTGTGCTGGTAAACCAAACCGTTTGTAAATTCTGGGTTTATGCAAGTCTAGCTCAATTAAAACTGTTTTTTTTCCGCTCTTAGCAAAAATAGCCGCCAGATTACAACTGGTAAACGTTTTACCTTCGCTAGGTAAATAAGATGTAACTAAATATGTTTTGGCGTCAAATCCGATATTGGCGTATAATAAATTTGTTCTTAAACTCCTGAACGATTCGGATATAATATCAGTGGGGTTATAATCTACAACTAAACCGGTATTATTTTCTTCTTTTGAGAAAGGTAAAACACCAACTAAAGGCAAGTCAGTCAATTCTTTTAAATGATCAACAGATTTAATTTTATCTAGAAAAAAAGACCGTATTATTATTATTATTATAGAAAGTAACAACCCAAAAGATAAAAATGATTTTTGTATGGCGGGTTTATCGGGAGAAGCTATACCTATATTTCTTGGAGCTTCTACAATTTTCATATCCGGAACAATACTTGCTTTTGCAATTTTTGTATTTGCCCTCTTTTCCAATAAAAAATTGTATAATTGCTCGCTAACAGCGGCTTTTCGCTGAATGGTGAGCATATCTCTTTGTTTTCCGGGAATTAATTTTGCTTCGCTTATATATGCAAGTATTTCTTTATTTACATTATCAATTTGTTGTTGGGTGGCTTTTCTAGTATTATTTATGTAAACCAGTAAATCTTGCTTTGTTTTTTTTATACTTGCTTTAAGATCAGCTACTAGAGGATTTACCTCTTTGGCAATATTATATGCTTTATTTAATTCAATTTGCTTGCTGTACAAATCAGCAACAGCTGCTGTCATGAAACCAGATTTTTCACTGATAAAAATATTAGGGGGCAAAAATTGAGGGTCTTTATCTTCTATAATGTATTTTTCAAGGTCGCTGATTGCGTTTATTTCCAATTGCATTTGCGAGCGCTTACTATCATACTCGCCAATTTTGCTTAAAAAATCTCCGCGCTCCCAATCTAAATCAATAATTGAATTTTTGGCCTTATAATTTTGCATGGTATCTTCAATACCTTTAAGAGAATACGTTATTTCATCGAGTTGCTTATCAATATAACTTATAGTTCGGTCATTTAACTCAAATTTAGTTTTTAGCTTACTAGTTAAATAAACATTATTTAATGTATCTAAAATAAGTATTGCTCTTTCAGGAATAATGTCTTTTAATCCTATAGTTAAAATATTTGTGTACTCGGGGTTCTGAACAGTGAGGTTGTTTTGAATATTGGAGATTAAATAATCGGGGGTGTGAATAATAAATTGATAAAAAATAGTACTAAAATCAGACACCCTTTCTCTAATAAAAAATCCTTCTCTGTCAATTCTTAAACTCATTTCTAAATCAACAAGGTCTTGGCCGAACTTTCCTTTTTTTGATTGCTTAACACCATTTTTTTCGAAAAACAATTCGTAATTATCAAAATCAATTATTTTAAAATCAAAAATTTGTTCGAAATAATCTGGATTTAAAGAATTAACAGTTATTTTAAATGGTGTGCCCTTAAATTGCTCGGTGGTTCTTACTTTTCCAACAATAAAATAAGATGTTTGTATTTTATCGATTAACTTATCGACCACTTGCCGAGCTAAATCATATGATTGTATAATTCGTTGCTCATTTAAATTATCTACATATGAACTATAGGAGTAAAAATTTTGATCGCTTAAAACATTATTTTGATAATATTGATCGTTTGTTTTTAATAAAATTGTTGTTTGAGACTCGTATACGGAGGTTAATCTATAAACATAAAAAGTTCCAACCCCATAAAAAACAGGTAGCACAACAAAAAAAACCCACCAATTATTTTTAATGATGCGTAATAAAAGATTCAAATCTTTTTGCGAAATAATCGCTTGTTTTTTAGTATTTGTTGGATTAGTAGCCACTTTTTATTTATTTAACAAATATAAAGTTTTAATGATTAATCTTGTTTGATTTATATTTTTTTGTACATTTAAATCTTAAAATGAGATCAACTAAGTATTCACTCGTATTTTTATTTTTACTATTAGGTATCGCAAAAACTTTTTCAGTACCTCCACCACCTCCAGGCGGCTCTCCTGGATGTTGGCCACCACCATGCGTTCCTATTGACGGAGGGGTAACCTTCTTAATTGCAGCAGGAGCTGCTTATGGGGTTAAAAAACTAGTATCAACTCGCCACAAACAAAAATCAATAAATTAAACAATATTATTGTTCCATGAAGGCATTACTCAAATCAAACGCCTTTTTAAAATTTATTTTAACAGCTTCCTTTCTCTATTTTTTTTTATATCTCATTTATCAATTTATAGTAAAAAAATATACATTTTACGATCAAAAATTTATTGGCAGCATTATTGAGATTGTAGATTTTATATTGAAAAAAAAGGGATACTCCACCTTTAAAGTACTTCAAGATCACGACTACCAAGTTATTGGAATTGATGGTTCCAACGGTGTTTGGATTGGCTCAAACTGTAATGCTATTACACTTTTCTCATTATTCTCGGTATTCATTATTGCTTATCCGGGTAAAATAAAAACTAAACTTTGGTATATTCCATCAGGCATTATTGCCATTCATGTTTTAAATATTTTAAGGGTAACAGCATTGGTTCTAATTGCAAAATTCTATCCTCAAGCTTTAAATTTTAATCATACGTATACATTTACTTTTTTAATTTATTTGTTCATTTTTCTTTTATGGGTAATTTGGGTTAATAAATTTTCACACAAATAATTAAATGACAACATGAAAATTTATAAACTAATAATTTTCACAATTCTATTTGGTTGCTTAGGTTATTTCAGGGAGTATTTTTTTGTTAACCTAAATAATATTATGTACCAGAAATATTATGGACATACTGATTTACCAATGTCTTCGATAATGACATTTTTCAAACTGTTTTCATACAAAACACTTTATTTTTCTAAATATTTTTTGACTTTGTTTTGGGTTGGTTTATTTTATGCCTTAAACTTTTTGTGCTTAAAAAAAATTAGTGGGCAAAAAATTTTATTAAAAATTCTTACCTATTCCTATATCCTTTTACTAATTTTGGCCGCAGTTTCTATGATATACGGTTATTTTATTAATAAACGATTTCAGGACGATGAATATACAATTAGCCGTTGGTTACTAGGAATTGCGCAATCACCAATAATTTGCTTAATTTTATTAGCGTCAGAAAAACTAAACACAAAACCAAATTAATCATGATAAAAAGAGATTCAACTATCTTTAAACTAATCAAAGAAGAATTACACCGTCAAACAACAGGTATTGAACTTATTGCAAGCGAAAATTATGTCAGCAACCAGGTTATGCAAGCAATGGGAAGTGTTTTAACCAATAAATATGCTGAGGGTTTGCCATTTAAACGTTACTATGGGGGATGCGAAATAGTTGACAAAGTTGAGCAACTGGCTATTGAAAGAGCAAAACAATTGTTTGGCGCAGCATGGGTTAATGTTCAACCACACTCAGGAGCTCAAGCAAATTCAGCCGTTATGCTAGCTTGTTTAAAGCCCGGTGATACTATTTTAGGTCTTGACCTATCACATGGCGGACATTTAACACACGGCGCCGCAGTTAATTATTCTGGAAAATTATTTAGACCAACCTTTTACGGTGTAGAAAAAGAAACAGGCTTAATTGATTACAATAAATTAGAAGCTACTGCAAAAATTGAAAAACCAAAAATGATAATTTGCGGTGCAAGCGCTTATTCGCGGGATTGGGACTATGAGCGATTAAGAAAAATTGCAGACTCTGTAGGTGCAATTTTACTAGGTGATATTTCTCATCCAAGCGGATTAATTGCAAAAGGTATTTTAAATGATCCGTTGCCACATTGCCACATTGTTACTACAACCACTCATAAAACATTACGCGGACCAAGAGGTGGCATGATTATGATGGGAAAAGACTTTGAAAACCCATTTGGAGAAAAAACGCCAAAAGGAGAAGTTAAAATGATGAGTAATATTTTAGACATGGCAGTTTTTCCTGGGACTCAGGGCGGACCGCTTGAACACGTTATCGCGGCTAAAGCCGTTGCATACGGCGAAGCGCTTACCGATGACTACATGCACTATTGTATTCAAGTTGTAAAAAACGCAAAAGCAATGGCCAAAGGATTCATGGATCTTGGCTACAATATAGTTTCTAAAGGAACAGACAATCATATGTTTTTGATTGATCTTAGAAATAAAAACCTAACCGGTAAAGATGCATTAGCAGCGCTTGAGCAAGTTAATATAACCGTAAATAAAAATATGGTACCGTTTGATGACAAATCTGCCTTTGTTACATCTGGTATCAGAATAGGTTCTCCGGCAATTACCACAAGAGGCCTAAAAGAAAAAGACTGTCTTAAAATTGTTGAATTAATTGATGCTGTTTTAAAAAACAAAGACAACTCAAAAGAATTATTAAAAATTAAAAAGAAAGTAAATACTATGATGGTAAAATACCCACTTTTTAAATCTTAATAATTAATACTTAAATTTCAAATTCTTTAATCGCTAATTGCTTTTTTGCAGTTTTTAACTCTACGATATATTTTCCTTTATTTAAATTTTTTATCGGAATGTTTAATGTATAATTTTGATTTTTTCCGGCCAAAAGCCATTTACTAACTATTTTACCAACTTCAATACCTTTTGCATTTAAAATATGCATGGTAGTATAACTATCTGCATCAATAGTATATTCTAAATTCCCTCTTAAATACAAAGGAGTAGTTATTATTACAGCATTTCTAAAAACATAGGTGCTTGATACAATTGAATACCAAGGCAATACTTCTCCTTTTAAGGCACAAACCATTTTTTTCAAAGGCGTTATTAACGAATCATTAACCGAGGTAATTTGAGCTGATGATTTGCTATCACTCAAAGCCCAAACTGCATATTGTTCTGCCTGTGATTCAAAATTATTTTCATTGAGATATCTGGATAACATTACCAAATTCGAATCTGCTAACTTATTAACATCATATTTTGCGCCAATTAACGGAGCATAATTATAAGCCTGACAACAATAACCCTTTACTTTAACCGATTTATTTTCTGCTTTTTTTAAAGCAATAATCTCCTGACGTGTAATTAATATGTCTTGCGTTTTTTCATCTATCGAATTTAATCGACGGCCCGCCTCCAAAATTACTATTAGTGAATCATTACTTAAATTTTTTAAACAAACATTGATGCAAAAGCCTTGATAGCCACCAAGGCTTACTGCTGTAGCTTTCACTAATTTAAAATTTAAGGCCTGCTGTAAACATATTCGTTGATGTTTTGCTGAGATGTTTAAATTTAATACTACTAAGCAAACCAAAACTTTATTAAACATAATTACCTCCTTTTTAAAATCATAACTTTTAAAATGACTTTGGTTACAAGTTATATTTTAGTATTTTTAATCATAGTTTAATGTTATGGACAGATTTATTGGTTTAATAGGTATTGTATTAATTTTTGGTATAGCTTTTTTAATGTCAAATAATCGTAAAGCCATTAATTTACGTTTGGTTTTTAGTGGTTTGGCTTTACAAATTCTAATAGCCATTTTAGTGCTCAAAGTCCCTTTTATTACTCGTTTTTTTGAAATTCTGGGAAGAGGAATGGCAAAAATTGAACAATTTGCAACTCAGGGAGCAGCTTTTGTTTACGGAGGTGTAATGATTGATAAACACGACGGCACATCAGCAGCTTATGGTGCGCCACATACCTTTGTTTTTGCGTTCAGTGTTACGGCTACAATAATTTTGGTTTGTGTAATTGTAGGCATTTTATATCATTTTGGAATTATGCAACGTTTGGTTGCCTTAATTGCACGAGTTATGAATTTTGTAATGAGAGCAAGTGGAGCAGAGGCATTAAGTAATGTGGCCAGCGCTTTTGTTGGTCAGGTTGAAGCACAAGTTATGATTCGTCCGTATTTAGCCTCAATGACAAAAAGCGAATTATTATCATCGATGGCAGGCAGCATGGCGTGCATTGCTGGCGGAATTTTAATTGTTTATGTTAACATGGGTGCAAAAGCTGAATATCTCTTAACTGCAAGCCTAATGGCTGCTCCGGCAGCAATCGTAATTTCAAAAATTATTTTCCCTGAAACCGAAGAGCCTGTTACAAAAGGAAAAGTAAAACTCGAAATAAAAAAAGAACATACTAATTTAATAGATGCCATTTCGCATGCCGCATCAGACGGAATGAAAATTGCCATTAATGTGATTGCAATGCTTATTGGATTTATTGCCTTAATTGCTTTAATAAATTACGGCCTTGGTAAAATATACCCGGGCTTTTCTTTAGATTATATTTTCGGAAAATTATTTTATCCATTAGCCTGGTGCATGGGTGTTCCGGCTGATGACGTGCAACAGGTTGCCACATTAATGGGGCAAAAATTAACCATTAACGAATTTGTGGCATTTGATACGCTTACTCATAAATTAGCTAAACCTTTAAGTGAAAAAGGTTTAATTATTGCAAGTTTTGCCATTTGTGGTTTTGCAAATTTTAGTTCGGTAGGTATGCAAATAGGTGGCATTGGCGCTTTAGCTCCTGAGAGAAGGGCTGATTTGGCAAAACTTGGAATAAAAGCATTAATTAGCGGCACTTTAGCAAGTTATTTATCAGCAACCATTGCAGGTATGCTATTGTAATTTTAAATGAAAGTACAAAGTTTTATTATACTGGTTATTTTGTGTTTCACGAAAAACTTGACTAGCCAAAGTATCGATCTTAAAATTTTAAAATCTGTCAATCAAAATGAAATGCCTTGTTGGGATAAAACAATGCGAGGCACTTCTTTTTCTATTTACCCTATAATGCCTACAACTGTTATTGGAATTTGGTCTCAAGGTTATTTTACAAACAATAAAGTTATGATGCGAAACGCTTACAAAAGTGCTATTTCAATTGCAATTGCAATTACATCAACCTCTGCTTTAAAATTTGCAATCAACAGAACTCGCCCTTACAATAAATACCCAAACGATATTATAAAAAGAGATAATGCAGGGCCATATTCTTTCCCCAGCGGGCACACTACTGCTGCATTTGCAACAGCAACAGCAATGAGCTTGAGCTATAACAAATGGTACATAACAATTCCATCTTTTGCTTACGCAGGCTTTGTTGGTTATTCGCGTATGCGTTTAGGAATGCATTACGGCACAGATGTGTTTGGAGGAATTATTATAGGAGTTGGTAGTGGTTTAATTACTTGGAAAATCGACAAATTACTTAATAAAAAATAAACCTATATTAAAAACTCTTCGATTGCGTCATAAATAAAATTTAATTCGGCTTGGGTTATTAAATAAGGAGGTATCAAATAAAAAACATTTCCAAGTGGTCTAATTAATATACCTTTTTTCAAAAAGAATTCACTAATATTATTTGCTGCGTCATTTAAATAATGTGTATAATCATTTGTAAGCAATTCAAAAACTATGATGGTACCTTTTACATTAACATTTTTAAGTTTTAAATTATTTTTAACTTTTAATTTAAATAATTGATGCGACTCTTCTATGAGTTTTATCTGATGCCATGTTTCTTCGTTTTCCATTAAATCTAAACTTGCCAAAGCTGCGCTGCAAGCAGTTGCATTTGCTGTATAGCTATGACCGTGAAAAAACGTTTTTGTTTTATCACTACTTAAAAATGCATCATAAATAAATTGAGCGCAGCTCGTAACACCCAGCGGCATGTATCCTCCGGTAATTCCTTTGCTTAAACAAATTATATCCGCTTTGTTTTTCAGATAATCGTTAGCAAAAAATTTACCAGTTCTGCCAAAACCTGTCATAACTTCGTCTGCAACTGTTATTATATTATTTGTTCTGCAGACTTGTATTAACTTATCAAGATAGCACGCTTCATACATTAACATACCTGCAGCACCCTGAACTAATGGTTCAAAAATAAACCCTGCAATTTGGTGTTGTTCTGCCCAAATCTGTATTGTGTTAATTAGGTTGTCAATATTTTGTTCGTTAGGCAGCGGTAAATATGCTACCTCAAATAATAAATTTTCAAATGCTTGATTAAATACATTTCTCCCTCCTACACTCATTCCACCAAACGTGTCTCCATGATAAGCATTTTCAAAAGCTAAAAATAATGTCTTTTTTTTATTTTGATTATGCCAATATTGCAACGTCATTTTAATGGCCACTTCAACCGCTGTAGAACCATTATCCGAAAAAAATATTTTTGTTTGATTGTCGGGCAAATGAGACAAAAGTCTTTCGGCTAAGTTAATTGCAGGTAAATGCGTGAAATCAGAAAAAATAGAATGTTCTAACTGATCTAATTGCTCGCTTATTTTTTTTGAAATATATGAATTGCAATGACCGTGTAAATTCACCCACCAGCTTGACACTGCATCAATATATTTATTACCTCTTTCATCATAAAGATAAACCCCTTTGCCTTTTACTATATTGATTGCCGGTTTTGCATTGAGTTGGTGCGTGAATGGATGCCAAATATATTTTGCATCTTTTTGTTCTGTATTCATATTTAATCTTCAAACAAACTTAAATTTATTTTTTGAGCCTGAGATAAAACACTATCTTTTGAAACAAGAGTCATATCCGGGATTTCGGCAATAACCGGAATCTCAGTATAATTAATAATTGCAGACTTAACAGCCTTATCAAAATTACCATTCAGAACCAAACCTTTAATTGCAAATTCATTTCTGATTAAATAATCAATACTCAGCAAAGAATGATTAATACAGCCTAAATAATTACGACAAACTAAAATTATTTCTGCTTCAAATTCTTTGGCTAAATCGACTACATAATTTGTATCATTTAATGGGACCAATAGTCCACCAGCTCCTTCAATAACCAAGCGATTATTCAATTCCGGCAAATGCAAATTCTCAAGCCTGATTTTTTCATTAGCCAAACCGGCAGCTAAATGCGGTGAAGCGGGTTCAGTAAAACAATAACCCTCAGTATAACAAACGGTTTTACTGTTTGTTATTAATGAGGATATAGTTTCTCTATCAGTTCCCCCCTCAATTCCACATTGTACAGGTTTCCAATAATTAGCTTGAAGGGCCTCTGTTAAAATAGCAGAAACTAGTGTTTTTCCAACATCTGTTCCTATTCCCGTAATAAAATATTTTGTCATATTGATTGTTTTTAAAATTCAGAAATTATTTTAAGAAGTAAATCTATTTCGCTTAATGTATTAAATGAATGAATGCATATTCTAATACGCTCTGAACCAACTTTAACCGTTGGACTTTTAATTGCTTTTGCATAAATATTATTTTTTGCCAAACTAGCTTGAAGCCAATCAGCTTTTTCGTTAGTGCCTACAAGAACACTTTGTATTGCGCTTTTACTTTTTATTAAATTTTTTATACCGAATGATTGAGAAATAAAATATGCAATATTGTTTTGCAATTGTGCCATCTGATTGCTGGCAGGGAGTATCTGATAAGTCTGTAAAATGACATTAATGCTGTGGCCGGGCAATGCAGTTGTATATATAAACGAGCGCGAAAAATTTATTAAATAATTTCTTAAGGTTTCGCATCCAACCACAGCAGCGCCATGGCAACCCATTGCCTTTCCATACGTATACACTCTGGCAAAACATTTTTGTTCTATACCCAATTGTTGGCACAATCCTTCTCCATTTTTCCCGAACACACCAACAGCATGAGCTTCATCAACAATTAAAAACAAATTGTCAAACGTTTGTATTAATTCTGTGATCTCTATTAATGGTGAATTATCCCCATCCATAGAATAAACACTTTCTACTATAACGTAGATATTTTTATAGTTTTGACGATGCCGTTTTATCAAATCATTCAATGATTCTATATCATTATGTTTAAATTTATAATGTTTAGCATAACTTAGTTTCATGCCATCGTAAATAGATGCATGACACAATTCATCAAACAGAATTAAATCTTCTTTTTGGCATACGCTTGATATTAAACCAATATTAGCATCGTAGCCTGAATTATATATTAATGCATTAGCAGCATTGTGAAATAAAGCAATTTTGTTTTCAGCTTCCTCAATTAACTTTGAGTTTCCGCTAATTAACCGAGAGCCACCTGAACCAAAATTTAACTCGTTTTTGGTAGAAGAAAATAAATTATTAGAAACAATCCCTAGTGTAGAAAATCCCAAATAATCATTGCTGCAAAAATCTACTGCAGGAAAATTTGTATGCAACTCACGATATATTCCGTTTTGCTTTCGCTCTTCAAGCGCTTTTAGCAAATGAACAGGAATATTATTTGTAACCATAATTACCCGTATATACTATCTACACTTTTTTCTGAAAATGCTTTTTTTGGAGTTAATCCTAATAATTTAAACATTTCCATATCCTCGTTGTATTTTGGGTTTGGTGTAGTCAGCAATTTATCGCCTGCAAAAATTGAATTTGCTCCTGCCAAAAAACATAATGCTTGTCCTTCCATGCTCATGCTTAATCTGCCAGCGCTTAAGCGAACTGCTGTTTTTGGTAATACAATTCTTGCTGTTGCAATCATTCTTACCATGTCCCAAATAGGGACTTGCGGTTGATCTTCCAAAGGTGTTCCTTCTACTGCAACCAAGGCATTAATTGGAACACTTTCAGGTTGCGGGTTAAGAATACTAAGCGTATACAACATGCCTACTCTGTCATGTTCAGACTCTCCCATACCTATTATACCACCTGAACATACAGTTAATCCAGCCTTTCTAACATTGTTTATTGTATTTAATCTATCGTCGTAATTTCTAGTTGAAATTATATTATTATAATTTTCTTCAGAGGTATCTATATTGTGATTATAAGCATATAAACCAGCCTGAGATAATTTTTTTGCTTGTTCTTCAGTAACCATTCCTAAAGTAGCGCAGACCTCTAGCCCTTTGCTATTAATAGTTTTAACCATGTCAAGCACTTTGTCAAAATCTTTATTATCACGCACTTCTCTCCATGCGGCTCCCAAACACATACGACTAGCGCCTCCTGCTTTGGCATTGTCTGCGCAAGCACTAACCTCTTCAACGCCCATTAGTTTATGAACTTTTACTTCTGTATTATACCTAGCGGCTTGTGGACAGTATGCGCAATCCTCAGGACAACCGCCAGTTTTGATAGATAGTAACGAACTAATTTGAACCTCACCAATAGTATGATGCTTTTTATGAACCTCAGAAGCTTTTGAAATTAATTCCAATAATGGTGTATTATAAACATCCAGTATCTCTTGTTTTGTCCAATCTTTAATCATAATTTTTTTATTTCTTTTATTTTCTCTATTAATTTTCAATAACGCCATCGCGCATTACTAATGTTCTGTCGGCCATTTCGGCTAATTCAGCGTTATGAGTTACAATTACAAAAGTTTGCTTAAACTCATTACGTAATTTAAAAAACAAATTATGTAATTCTCTGGCATTAACACTATCTAAATTACCACTTGGCTCGTCAGCAAAAATCACTTTCGGGTTATTAATTAATGCTCTTGCAACAGCAACACGTTGCTGTTCTCCTCCACTTAGTTCGGAAGGTTTATGATGTACTCTGTCTTTTAAATTAAATAATTCTAACAATTCAGTTGCGCGTTTTTCTGAATCTTTGATGCTGCGCTTGGCAATCATAGCAGGAATACATACATTTTCTAAAGCTGTAAACTCGGGCAGTAATTGATGAAACTGAAAAACAAAACCAATATGCTGGTTACGAAATGCTGCTAATTTTTTTTCATTAAGCTTAAATACAGATTCATTGTTAATAATAACTTCTCCTGAAGTTGCCCTGTCTAGAGTTCCAAGAATTGTTAACAATGTTGTTTTTCCTGCTCCCGATGAACCAACTATAGAAACTATTTCTCCTTGATTTATTTCCAAATCAACACCTTTCAAAATTTCTAAAGAGCCAAATGTTTTATGTATGTTTTTTCCTACAATCATTTTTTATTTAAAATTTTAACCCAAATAAATATAGCACATAAAGGTAATAAGTAATATTCCAATAATATCTAAAACTATACCCACCCTAAGCATATCTTTTATATGAATTTCTTTTGTTCCAAAAACAATTGTATTTGCAGCAGTCGCCACAGGTAACATAAAACCTAAAGAGGCTGCAAATGTTGCAGGCATCATTAATAATAATGGCGTAACATTTAAATCTTTTTGTAACGCAATCATAACCGGAATTGCTAATTGAATACTAGCAATATTTGATGCGAATTCACTTATTACAGTAACAATTACACAAATTCCTAAAATAATTAATATAGGCGAAACCCCCTTTAAAATAATTAAGCTGTCAGCGAGCCAAGTACTTAATCCAGTGACTTCAAACCCATAAGCTAATGCAAAGCCCGAACCAAACATCAAAATAATATCGTATCGAAGTTTTTTAGCGTCGTCCCATACCAGAAGCGCATGACCTTTATTTGCCTTAGAAGGTACTAAAAATAAACCCATTGCGGCAATTAGTGCCACAAAAGCATCATCAACAAATTTAGGAATCTTAAAAATACGATTCCAGCCTACAAATTTATAATTACCAAAATCGATATCTGAACGCGTTAGCCACATCAGTATACAAGCAATAAAAATACCAAGCACCCATTTTTCTTCCCATGAAAATTTTCCAAGTTTTTTGTATAATTCATTAAAAAAATCTTTCTGTATTTTTAATTGCACCTTGCCTTTTAAAAAATAATAATTCAATACAAAAAAAGTAAGAAGTAAAAATGTAAGAGAAATTGGGTAGCCAATTGCGCTCCACTTTACAAAATTAAGGTCGGTAGATTGAGGATAAGCTTCTTTAAATGCTTTAAAAAAATACATATTTGGCGGAGTTCCAACAGGAGTTGCCATCCCTCCTATAGTTGCAGAAAAAGCTAAACCTAATAATAATGCAGCGGCAAATTTCCCTGAATTTTTTTCAATAAATTCTTTAGTTTCGTGAACTAGCGCAAATACTGCACCAAAAAGCATCATGGTTGTGGCCGTATTACTTATCCAATTACTTATTAAATAAGTAGATACCATAACACCAAATAAAATTGTAGACGGGTTTGTTCCTACTACCGATAAAATTTTTAGCGCAATACGTTTATGCAATTGCCATTTTTCTATTGCAAATGCAAGCATAAAACCACCAATAAATAAAAAAACAATGCTGTCAGTATACTGTTGCGAAACAGTTTTACAATCGGCAATACCAAGCACGGGCAAAATTAATACAGGAATTAAGGCTGTTACAGCTAAACTAACTGCTTCGGTAAACCACCAAACGCACATCCATATGGCTACACCTGCCATTAAACTTACTTTATGATTGCTACTATCTAACTCAACAAAAAGCCAAAAAAACAAAGCTAAAACAGGGCCAAGAACCTGGAAAAAATATTTTTTAGTTGATGCCAATTATTATAAAAAGTTAAACTACGTATGAAGATAATTTAAAAAATCATTCCCCTTTAAATATTTTCTTAATTTTGTTTAAGTATGGCGAATTTAGCTACAGTTATAAAAACTTTTTGGCATTTTTTTACTGAAAAAATATGGCACATTCGACTAGATAAAGTTGACAAAAGACAAAGTTTTTTTTTACGTCAATTACGAATTTTTTCTCTTGCTATAAAAGGTTTTAACGAAGACAAATGCCTAACCAAGGCTACCGCCCTAACATTTTATACACTTTTTTCAATTGTTCCCGTGCTTGCATTGGTTTTTGCAATATCAAAAGGATTTGGCTACGAAAAAGATTTGCAGATAATGATTGCTGCCAGTTACCCCGAGTATAAACAAATTTTAGACCAAGCTTTTATTTCAGCCAACTCTATGCTGGCAAACACAAGAGGAGGCATAATTGCGGGATTTGGTATTGTATTGTTGTTATGGAGTGTTTTAAAATTATTAGTAAACATTGAGGAAAACTTTAATGAGATATGGGAAATTAAAAAAGGCAGAACATGGATAAGAAAAGTAACTGATTATCTAACTGTAATGCTTGTAAGCCCAATGCTATTAATTGTTGGTGGAGGGCTCACAGTTGCTATTCAAACAAAAGTTGGGAGCATACATTTACTTGGAAGTTTAAGCACCATACTAATTCAATTATTAGCCTTTTCATTGGTTGCATGTGTTTTTGGCTTCTTATATTTAGTTCTTCCAAATACAAAAGTTAATTTTAAATCTGCTATAATAGCAGCAATAATTGGAACTATTTTATTTGAACTTTTAGAATGGGCTTATGTCAAATTTCAAATTGGCGCCAACTCTTTAAACGCTATTTACGGCGGCTTTGCGGCATTGCCTCTTTTTTTGATCTGGGTGCAATATAGCTGGTACGTTGTTTTATTTGGGGCGGAAATTGCATTTGCCAATCAAAATGTTGACCACTACGAACTGGAAAATGAAATAAGCAAATTGAGCGTTCGCTATAAAAAAGTTATTTCGTTAATGATTGCCAACCTTGTTGCCAAACAATTTTTTGAAGGCAAAAAACCATTAAACAGCATCGAAATTGCTCAAAAATTAGATTTACCTGTAAGACTTGCGCGAACAATAATTAATGACTTTGTTTCAGCTGGCATTTTTATTGAAATGAGGACAGACATTGAAAAAGAAATAGTTTACCAACCTGGAATTACTGAAAGTAAATTAACTGTAAAGAACATACTGGAAGCGCTTGAAAAAAACGGCGTCAATAATCTACCAATAAGCGATACAAGTGAGTTAGTTCATATCAATCAATTAATGCATGATCTCGAAAAATCGCTGGACAATGACCTAGGAAATACATACATTAAAGATATTGTAAAATAAGTTGACTAAATTTTTAAGTATAATTATTTTTCTGTTTGTTGCAATCATCTGCAATGCGCAAAATAAAAATCTATTAGAGCAAAACGACTCAAGTACAATAAATAAAAAAGAAAAAAAAGCCATTTATTCCAACGCGCGAAAAGCAAGCTTAATGAGCGCTATCATGCCAGGATTGGGACAGGCATACAATAAAAAATACTGGAAAATTCCAATTATTTATGCTGGAATTGGTGGTTTTGGATATATGTTTTTAAACAACAATAAGCAATATAATTTATATAGGTCTAATGTAAGAGCCTATAACGATGGTGATTCGACAACTGTACCATCTATGCCACAATACTCGAGCGAACAATCGCAAATTTTAAAATTAGAGTACAGAAAATTCAGAGATTTTGCAGTTATTGGCTTCAGTATTATTTATTTAATTAATATTATAGATGCCAATGTAGATGCTCATTTGAAAACCTTTGATGTAAGCGACGACCTAAGTATTCATATTAGTCCATGGCAAAATACTTATAGAACTGACAATGGTTATAAAATGGCGGCAGGTCTTTCTGTGAAATTTAATTTAAAGTAATATGAATATTATATTGTCCGGTTACGGAAAGATGGGTAAAGAAATTGAAACCATCGCAATTAAAAGAAATCACAACATTATTCTTAAAATTAATAAAAGTAATTGCGCCACAGTTAGCGATGAAGATTTAAAAAAAGCTGATGCAATAATTGAATTTACCAACCCGCATACCGTTATTGATAATTTAAAAAAATATTTAAATACACAAGTCCCTGTTGTTGTTGGCACTACAGGGTGGTACAATAATTTTGAGGAAATTAAAGAGTTTTGTCGTAAAAAAAACGGGGCGCTGTTTCATGCAACCAATTTTAGTGTTGGCGTAAATTTATTTTTTAAAGTAAACACTTATTTGGCTGACTTAATGAATAAATACGAAAACTATGATGTAAGCCTAGAAGAAATTCATCACATTCATAAACTCGACAAACCAAGCGGAACGGCTATTACACTGGCCGAACAAATAATTAAAAAACTTGACAGGAAAAAGTCATGGAGCATCAACGAAAAAAATACAAATACATTATTTATTAATGATATCCGAGAGGGTGAAGTTCCGGGTACACATATAATTAAATACCATTCTGAAATTGACGACATAGAAATTATGCATAAAGCACACAACCGAAAAGGCTTTGCTTTAGGTGCAATTATGGCGGCAGAATTTATGCTAAACAAAAAAGGTATTTATACCATGAATGACTTAGTTTAAAAATTTTCAGTAATCAAAAAATAGGATCAATAAATAAACCTAATTTTACTACAGAACAAAAAAATTTAAAAATTGCCAAAGTTTCGGCATTTTAAAAGAAAAGCATTGACACTTAAAATAAATAGAAAATGAAAAATACAGCATTGATAACAGGAGCGTCTAACGGAATTGGATTAGAATTAGCTAAAATTCATGCTTCAAAAGGAGGTGATTTAGTTTTGGTGGCAAGAAACAAATCTAAATTAGATGAAATCAAAGCAGAGCTAGAAATGCAATTTAATGTGTCTGTTTATACCATAGGTAAAGACCTTTCTCTGAGTAACGCCGCTCAAGAAATATATAACGAAACGACTAAAGAAAATATTCAAATTGAGTACTTGATAAACAATGCAGGTTTTGGTGACTTTGGAATGTTTGTTGAAACTGACTGGGAGAAAGAACAGCAAATGATTAACCTGAACATTACAACGCTGACAAGTTTTACAAAATTATATCTAAAAGATATGATTAAACGAAGAAGTGGTAAAATAATGAATATTGCTTCTACAGCAGCGTTTCAACCTGGACCAATGATGGCTGTATATTTTGCAACTAAAGCTTACGTGTTAAGTTTCACAGAGGCAATTAGTAATGAAGTAATTAATAAAGGAATAACAATAACTGCTCTTTGTCCAGGCGCAACTGAAACTGGTTTCCAAGCCGCAGGTGGACTGGAAGATAGCAAACTTTTTAAAGACAAAAAATTGCCAACAGGTAAAGAAGTTGCCGAATATGGCTACAGTTCAATGTTAAGAGGAAAGACTGTTGCAATACACGGAATTATAAATTATATTTTGGCTAACGCTATAAGATTTATTCCAAGAGCATTAGTTTTGAAAGTTTCAAGCAAAATATTAGGTAAAGCATAAAATAAATTTATAGCTGCTTTAGAGATCGAAACACTAACAGCAGGCATTTGCAAAAAATAAAATGAAAGAAATGGGGTTTCAAGTATTTTCGGTAGGTTGTTTATAAAGAGGAGTTCTAAAATTAACGATAAGGTCTCATGCAAAAAAAAATAAGACTATGGATATTACCGAACTTTTAAATAATAAAAACATAAAACCCAAGCTAAAAACAGAAACCTTGTGCCATTGGCTACTTGACAAAACAATAAGCACAAATCAATTAATTCAATTCGCAACCAATTCAAAAGATGCTTTAAAAGCAACTTGTATAGAGGCCATTGAATTTGCCACTAAACAACAATCTGATATTTTAAATACAACTGATTTTGATTTTGTTTTGTCAGGTTTAGAAGCAAAAGCTCCTCGCATTAAATGGGAAAGTGCAAAAGTTATTGCAAACACAATTCATTTATTTCCTGAAAAAACAGATTTAACCATTCATCGCCTACTTCCAAGCACCGAACATTCTGGCACGGTTGTTAGATGGAGTGCAGCAATGGCACTAGCAGAAATTATAAAACTTAAAACACCCATCAATAAAACCTTAATACCTATCGTAAATACCATTTTAAAAAGAGAAGAAAAAAACAGCATTAAAAAAATTTATCTGTCAGCATTAAAAAAAGCAAATATATCGCTTCAAACATAATAAACTTTACAAATTTGATTAATGTTATGGACTACCACTGGATTAAAATTTTTGAAAAAGAAGAAAACGATGATGACTATCTTTTAAAAAACACTTTCATTAATCTTGAATTAAAAGGTGAAAAAATTTGTATTACAAAAACAGATTTAGGGATTTTTGCTTTTGGCGATAAATGCCCTCACAATGGAGCCAGTTTAAGTAAAGGATTTTGTAGCAAAAAAAATGAAATAATTTGTCCATTACATCGTTACTCGTTTGATTTAAAATCCGGTAAAGCCACTTCAGGAGGAGCTTTTGCAATAAAAACATACCCTGTTAAAATAAACGAAGAAGGTTTATTTATAGGGATAAAAGCAAAATGGTGGGAGTCTTAACAAAACCAAAAATTAATTAACGTAACAAATCCATTTTTGTAAATACTCTTACAGGATATAAAGCAGCGAAAAATCCTATGAGCATGATTAATCCAAAAATCCAGAAAAAATCTGTTAACTGTATTTCAATTGGATAATATGGTATTATAAATTCGTCGCCAAACTTTACCAAATGAAATTGTATTTGCAACCAGCAAACAAACAAACCCACAATCAAACCAATTATAGCGCCCACACCGGTAATTAAAAACCCCTCGCGCATAAAAATATTTCTTATTAAATATATGCTTGCTCCCATACTGTAAAGTGTTTTAATGTCTTTTCGTTTTTCTATTATAAGCATGGTTAAAGCACCAATTATATTAAAAGTTGCAATAATTAAAATAAAAGCAAGAATGATAAACGTTGCAAGTTTTTCTGTTTCTAAAGTTTTAAATAAGACATCATTTAACTGATAACGATTTTTTACTTCAAACTTATTTCCTAATTTTTGTTGTAGCTGCGCTTGAACGCTTTCGTATTTACCATTTTCGCATAAAATTTCAATAGCACTTACTTTATCGGGCTCATCAAATAATTTTTTGGCAGTTTCAATATTTACAAAAGCAAATTGATAATCAAACTCATCGTTCAATGAAAATATTCCCGAAGGTGTGCAATACAACTGATTAAAATTCTCATCAGGATTAAGGCTTCCTGATTTTCCTTTTACAGGGCTAAATAAACTTAACTCGTTTACAAATTCGCGAATATTAATTTGTAACTGATTAGCAATTCCTCTGCCTATTAAAATATTACTTTTTAAGGTATCATTTAATCCGTAAACACCATCATCTATAGAAGTTGTAATTGATGAAACCTTACTATAGTTTTTATCAACGCCTTTTATGGTAACTAACGTTTGTTTATCATTGTTTTTTAATAAAGCTTTGTCGCTTAAAGTTTTAGAAATTATGCTTACGCCGTTAATGGATTTAATTTCGGAAATAAACTGATCGTTAGCCTCAAAATATTTTCCCTTAACTATTGTAATTTTTAAATCGGGTTCAAAAACATTATACAAATTAGCCACGGTTCCGGTTAAACCATTCATAGCAGAAAGAATAATAATTAATGCTGCCGTAGTAATTGCTATAGCTACAATACTAATCCAACTAATAATGTTAATGGCATTATTAGATTTTTTTGAAATTAAATACCGTTTAGCTATATAAAACGAAAAATCCAGAATTTACTTTTTTAAGAGTTCTTCAATCTTCATGGCATAATCTAAAGAATCGTCAATAAAAAACATTAATTCAGGCACAATTCTTAATTGCTTTCCAACTATAAAACCTAATTTTTTACGAATAACATTACTTTGATCTTGCACTAATTTAAAAATTGCAGTCCTGTCTTTAACAACCATAATACTTAAATACACTTTTGCCGAACTTAAATCTGGGCTAACACGAACAGTAGTTACCGTTATAAATCCCCCTCCAAAAAGAGAACGCGATTCACTCCTGAAAATTTCAGCTAATTCTTTAGCTAGTAATTTATTTACTTTTTGTTGCCTAAGGCTTTCCATACAACAAATGTACTGAGATTTTTGTAGTATATTCGCTAATTAATGAAATAAAATCGGGGTAAATCTTATAATGAAAAAATTATTTTCAGTTTTAAAATATACTAAAAACTACAAGGGTTATTTAACCGCTAATGTTTTGTTTAATATTTTGTTTGCTTTATTTAATGCAGTTAGTTTAACATTAGCCATGCCGTTTTTAAAATTGCTTTTTGAGCAAACCAACCCTATTGAAACGGGCTTAATTTTATTAAACGGGAAGCCTGAATTTACCCTCTCGTCTGATTACATTAAAGAAGCCACTAATTACTATTTAACGGGATTAATTGTAAGTCAGGGAGGTAAAGTTAAAGCGCTTATTATTATTTGCATTGCCATTTTTATACTAACCTTCTTTAAGAATAGTTTTCGCTATTTAGCCATGTTTTTTATTGCACCAATAAGAAATGGTGTTGTGCGCGATCTTAGAAACAAGATGTATAAAAAATCAATGGATTTACCTTTAAGCTATTATAGCGAAGAAAAAAAAGGCGACCTTATGAGCAGAATGACTTCTGATGTTCAGGAAATTGAATGGAGCATTATGCAAACACTAGAAATGATTTTTAGAGAACCTTTAACCGTGGTTATCTTATTTAGCTTAATGCTTTTAATTAGTGCAAAGCTAACGCTTTATATAATTATACTTTTACCAATTGCGGCCTTATTTATTGCCCTTTTAGGTAAGAGTTTAAAAAACGCTTCTCGCAAAAGTAAAGAAACATTAGGTGGTTTAATAAGTGTGATTGAAGAAACATTAGGTAGCTTAAAAATTATTAAAGCATTTAGCGCAATGCCATCCATGCAAAAAAAGTTCGAAGAACTAAATCAAACATTTTATAAGCAATCGGTAAGCGTCTACAGAAAAACAGATTTAAGTTCTCCTTTAACCGAAACAGTTGTTACCGGTATTTTAATGCTTATTTTATTTATTGGCGGCAGCATGGTGTTTAAAGGAGAACTAACCGGTCCGTTGTTTATGACCTATTTTATTTTGGCATCTCAATTAATTCCACCCATAAAACAAATTACTACTTCATACAACAACATTCAAAAAGGCATTGCAAGTGAAGAACGCATTGATAAAATTTTATTAGCTGATAATATTATTAAAGATAAAACCAATGCTAAAGAAATATCGCATTTTAATAACACAATTGAATACAAAAATTTATGGTTTGCCTATCACAAAGGTGATGACGGCTACGTTTTAAAAAACATCAATTTAAAAATAGAAAAAGGTAAAACCATTGCACTCGTTGGCCAAAGCGGAAGCGGAAAAACAACCTTAGCAGACATGTTGCCTCGTTTCTATGAGAGCGATAAAGGAGCTTTATCAATTGACAATACCGATATTAAAGATTTAAAAACAGATTGCGTTAGAAATCTTATTGGCGTGGTTACACAAGAAAGCGTTTTATTTAACGACACTGTAAAAAATAATATTGTTTTTGGCATGCAAAATATTTCCGACAATGATATCATTAACGCAGCTAAAATTGCCAACGCACACGAATTTATCATACAATTGCCAAATGGTTACAACACAATTATTGGCGATAGAGGCGGAAAACTGAGCGGAGGACAAAGACAACGCTTAAGCATTGCTCGTGCTATCTTAAAAAATCCTGCTATTTTAATTTTAGATGAAGCTACTTCTGCGCTTGATACAGAGAGCGAAAAGCTGGTACAGGAAGCCTTAACCAATTTAATGAAAAACAGAACTAGCATTGTTATTGCTCATCGCCTTTCTACAATTGCTAATGCAGACGAAATTATTGTAATGAACAAAGGCGAAATAATAGAACGGGGCAACCACTCAAAATTACTGGCTTTAAATGGCACTTATAAAAAATTATGCGATATGCAAAGTTTTAAATAAAAGCAAACGTTTACGTTACTTTGAAAAAACCAACAATCATTAGTAAAACACATTTCTAAAATATGCTAAACTGAATTCAGCAACAATTAGACTTGCTGAATATTATTTGGTTGATCTAAGATGAATAATTATACTAAAACAAATCTCTGTAAAAAAAAAAACACAACTACATTAACATTGCTTTATCAATAACTATAATGTTAAAAGCTTATTTTTCATACTTTAAAAATATAATTTCAAGATAAAATGAGCGGAAAATTATACATAGTTCCAACCCCAATAGGTAATTTAGAAGACATAACGCTTCGCGCCGTTAACACCCTAAAAAATGTTGATTTAATTTTAGCAGAAGATACTCGCACCTCTACTTTTTTACTGAAACATTTACAAATAGAAAAACCGCTTAAATCTTATCATCAGCATAACGAACATAAAATTTTGGAAGAGCTCATTAGCTCACTAAATTTCGGAAAAAACATTGCATTAGTTTCTGATGCAGGCACACCAGGCATTTCCGACCCAGGTTTTTTATTAATACGCGAGGCAATTGCTAATAATGTAGAGGTAATTTCTTTACCGGGCGCCACAGCTTTTGTTCCTGCTCTTGTCAATAGTGGTTTACCTTGTAACGAGTTTAGTTTTTACGGATTTCTTCCTCAAAAAAAAGGAAGACAAACAAAACTTAAATTATTAGCACAGGAAGAAAAAACATTTATTGTTTACGAATCGCCTTTCAGGCTGTTAAAACTATTACAAGAATTAAACGACTTTCTTGGAGAAAACAGAAAAGCTAGCGTTTCGAGAGAAATTACAAAAATGTTTGAAGAAACTAAAAGAGGAACTATCAAGGAATTAATCACTTTTTATTCTACCAAAACAATTAAAGGCGAAATTGTTGTTGTTGTTGAAGGAAACAAACACACTGACACAGACACCAATGAGTAAAAACAATAAAAAAATCCGAAAAAAAAATACTAAAAGTCAAACTATTATTGGTTCTCCACCAGGATCTCTAATTTATAACGGTGAAGAAATAAACGAAAAAATAAAAATTACCTTAATTGAATTTAACGAAACTGATTACTTTGAAGATGATTTTTATGATTTAGCCTCTTGCCTGTCTCATGTTAAAGACAACATGGTAAAATGGATAAATATTGAAGGGGTTCATAATATAGAATTAATCGAAAAAATAGGTAAACTCTATAATCTTCACCCGTTAACAATGGAAGACATTGTGCATATAGACCAACGTCCTAAATTTGAAGATTACGATCATTATGTTTTGGCTATATTAAAAATGATTTTATACGATAATGAAGTTAGGGCCGAACAACTCTCTTTAGTTCTTTTAGATAATACTGTTATTTCTTTTCAAGAACCAAATGGCGGCGATGCTTTTGACATTATTAGAAAACGTTTGAGGCAAAACAAAGGACGAGTTCGTAAACTTGGTGCAGACTATTTATTTTACGCATTGCTAGACGCTGTAGTAGATTGTTACTTTAATGCTATTGAAAAAATTGGCGATAAAGTAGAAAAAATTGAAGAAGAAATTATAAATGAACCAAAAAGAGAATCTCTGATTGAACTCTATAATTTAAAGCGGGAAGTTATCTATCTGAGAAAACAGGTTTGGCCGCTACGCGACATGATAAGCAATTTGCTTCGTTCAGAAACTACTTTTATTACTGCAAATACCCAATTGTTTTTTCGTGATTTACAGGACCATAGCACGCGTATTATTGATACTGTTGAAACATATCGAGACTTACTTAGCGGGATTATGGATATTCACCTAAGCACAAACGCCAATAAAATGAATGAGGTGATGAAAGTACTTACGATTATATCAAGTATATTCATACCTGTGACGTTTATTGCCGGTGTTTATGGAATGAATTTTGAGTTTATGCCGGAGTTAAAATCTCCTTATGGCTACACTATTACATGGGTAATAATGTTTGTTATTATTTTAGTTCAAATAATTTATTTTAAAAGAAAAAAATGGATGTAGACTTAAAAATTAGGCTAATTCTACAGCGTTTGGATATTTTGATTTCCAATTTTTTAAGCTTTCTTTAGTTCTTACGGTAATTACTGTTCTCGCATCAATGCGAAGTTTTACTAAATAAGTACTCCCTTTCACCTCAGTCGTCTTTTTAATTTTTGGTTTCATAGTTCTGTTTTTTTGTATTCTTGCTTCCATTAACAACACTGTTAAAAACAATTTGTTCAATAACAACAGTTTGTTTAGCTAATATACAAATTAAAATGAGTTAAAAAAGAAAACGCCCCTATTTCGGAGCGTTTTAACAAATTATATGATTAGTTTATTTTACTTGATTTACTACTGCAGTAAATGCTTCCGGATGGTTCATTGCTAAATCAGCTAAAACTTTACGATTTAACTGTAAACCTTTTGCATTTAATTTACCCATAAATTCTGAGTAACTCATACCGTGTTCTCTAACACCTGCATTGATACGTTGAATCCACAAACCACGCATAGTACGTTTTTTGTTTTTTCTGTCGCGGTAAGCATACGTTAAACCTTTCTCTAGAGTGTTTTTGGCAATTGTCCAAACATTTCCTCTAGCACCCCAGTAACCTTTAGTTAAACTAAGGATTTTTTTTCTGCGAGCCCTGCTGGCTACGTGATTGACACTTCTTGGCATTTTTTTTAATTTTTACTTTAAATTTTAGTGCTCATTTAAGAGGCTTTTTACTAAAACTTGGGTTAAACATTTTTTTAATTAACCGATCTCGATAATTTTAAAAGAACTCTCGCTTAAATACTTAACATGAACTTCACGTTAGCAGTATCTGCTGCGCTTACAAGGCCTGATTTAGTTAAACCGCGTTTACGGTCTTTCTCTTTCTTAGTTAAGATGTGGCGCTTAAAAGCATGCTTTCTTTTAATTTTACCGCTTCCAGTAAGGCTAAAACGCTTTTTAGCACTGGAATTAGTTTTCATTTTTGGCATTTCTTCTTTTTTTTAAGGTTGGCAAAGATATTGATTTATTCGTCTTAAGCAAAAAATTAAATCACTTTGTTTCAAAAAATGATGTTTTTTAAACATTTCTAAGTTTAAACCTTTGGCAAAAGATTATTTAGCCTAATAATTTTTAAATAAAATTATTTATCAAATAATGGTAATCTGCCATAGGTAGAGGGCATTTTAAGGTTTTCAGCCTTAACTTCAATAGCTTCTACCATAGTTTTTAATTCTAGTACAGACTTGTAAATTGACGCAAATTCAGCTTTTAATTTTAAATAATTACCCATCATTGTCTGAGTTGGTCCCATTGATTGATTCCAGCTGCCACCAACAATATTTTCTAGTGAACCAATAAACCCAGGCAGAGTTTCAAACTCTCGCTTGGCAAGACTCGCATCGCCATAAAGTAACAAGTCTACAGCATTTTTCTTAGTTTCAAAATTTTTCAAATCGCCAACTAAATTTATACTATTAACGTTACCATTTATCGCACCCTTTTTTAGAAATTTTATTTTTTCTTTTAAAAGTTCATAATAATCTGTTGTACCTAAAACAACTCTTCTCAATTCACTAATTTCTTTATTAAAAGCGGTTAACTTTTGTAAATCTGGCAAGGGCAAAGTAGATTGATTTAATGTTTTAATTTCGAAAAGCGTTTTTTCAGTTAAGCTTTCTATTTTACCATTAAATACCTTTACCAAGCTCACGTAATATTTACCCGGCACTGCAACCGGTCCCTCGTCTGCAGTAAAATAAGGATTAGATTCATCAACAACGTTAAAATTAATTGGTGATGTAACATCGTAACGACCATTCCATGTGAAACGTGCAAGACCCTTCTTGGCCGGCAAACTTATTTTTCTTATGTTGTTTCCTTGCTCATCATATATAGTTGCAAGTATGGTAATACTTTCTTCGTTATCTTCTAATCTTAAGCTGTCTGCGTGAGGATAGTAAACATCTTTATTGTTTTTTATTTTTTCCTTCTCAGCTTCTTTACGTTTGTCTTTTAGTGATTTAAAGTCGTCTTTAAGGAAATACGGAATTGTAGCTCCAATGGGAGGATTATCAGCAGTATAGAATGATTCACCCTGAAATGATTTTCCTTTGTGCCCATATGGTGTTGATGGATGAAAAACTAAACCTGTTTTTACGGGGAAAATTTTGGCGGTCTCATTAAAATTTTCGGCTTTTATATTTTGTAAAAGTGTATAATCATCTAACACATAAATTCCTCTACCAAAAGTGGCTAATACAATATCGTTTTCTTCTCGCTGAATGGCTATATCTTTTATACAAATTGATTCAGGTAAACCCGATTTTAATTCAATCCAGTTTTTTCCTGCATCCAAACTAAAATAAAATCCAAATTCAGTTCCGCAAAAAATCAAATCAGGGTTTTTATGATCTTCTGCAAAACTATAGACAGATCCTCTTTCGGGCAGCGTTAAACCGATATTTGTCCAGGTTTTTCCTTTATCGCTGCTTTTCATTAGATATGGCTTAAAATCTCCCTGACGGTGGTTATTAAATACAGCAAAAACAATATTTTCATTATGCTGAGAGGCTAATAAAAAATTAACCAATGGCTGCATACGGATGTTACTAACCGAAATTTGTGGAATGCCTGCAATATTATCATTTTTTGTCCAAGACAAGCCTCCATTTTCTGTTACCTGAATTAAACCGTCATCAGTACCGGCAAAAATTAAATTTTCATTTTTAGGTGATTCAGTTAAAGCTGTTATATTGCCAAATATAGATGTAGATGCATTTTTTGCTACTGCATCCATGCTCCAAACCTTACCCATTACTGCTAATTTATTTCTATCTATTCCTCTTGATAAGTCAGGACTAATAACTTTCCATGAATTACCTCTTTCATCACTTTTAAAAACTTTATTTGCTGCAAAATATAGTCGCTTATTATCAAAATGACTTATTATTAGTGGTGCATCCCAATTAAAACGGTATGCAGGTTCTCCATCCTTTTCAATAGGTTTAATATCTACCTGCTCTCCAGTTTTTTTATCGTATCGAATTAATCCTCCGTATTGCCATTCGCTATATATAATATTGGGTTCTATTGGGTCTACCCTGCTCTGAAATCCATCGCCTCCAACTGTAACAAACCAGTCAGCATTGATAATTCCGCTTCCGCTAATGGTTCTGCTTGGTCCACCTAGTGTATTATTATCTTGTGTGCCAGCATAAATGTTATAAAAAGGTTTAGCGTTATCAACACAAACTCTGTAAAACTGAGTTATAGGTAAATTAGATTTAAAATGCCAATTAGTAGCGTTATCAAAACTTTCATAAAGCCCACCATCGCAACCCATTAAAAAATGAGCGGTATTATCAGGGTCAATCCATAAGGCATGATTATCTACATGTTTATGCTTTTCTCCCATACCTTTAAAGCTTACCCCACCATCTGTGGTAACTTTTGCCCAGGTATCCATCACAAAAAACTTATTTACATTTTTAGGGTCAGCAATAATTTCCTGATAATAATTTCCATCGGTTGCAGTGCCACTTTGTTTTTCCCAACTGGCACCTCTATCTATACTTTTATATACTCCTTTATTTTCACGACCTTCAACCATCGCATAAACAACATCAGCATTAACCGGTGAAACAGCCAACGCTATTCGACCAACATCACCCGACGGCAAACCGTTGGATAATTTATTCCAGGTTAACCCATCATCAGTGCTTTTATAAACTCCACTTTCAGGGCCTCCGCTTATAAATGTCCATTCATGCCTACGACGTTGATGAGCACATGCATACAAAATGTTTGGATGTTGCGGATCTATATGCACCTCATTAAAACCGGTATTGTCACTAACGTTTAAAATCTGTTTCCAGGTTTTTCCCCCGTCAGTTGTTTTATAAATTCCTCTCTCGCCACCACTGTTCCAAACCGGACCATATGCAGCAACATAAATTACATCTGAATTTTGAGGATGAATGGCAATTTTTCCGATATGTTCTGATTTTGTTAAACCTACATTTTTGAAAGACTTTCCCCCATCTTCACTTTTATATAACCCATCGCCATAACCAACGGCACGCTGATTATTATTTTCACCAGTACCTACCCAAACAACATTTGTGTTACTATTATCTATAGCTAAACAACCTATAGAGTATGCTCCTTGACCGTCAAAAATAGGTTCAAATGTTACACCGGCATTTTGCGTTTTAAAAACACCTCCTGCAGCGGCTGCAACGTACCACTCATTTTTGTTTTTTGGATTTACGACAACATCTATTACACGACCAGAGGTAACCGCAGGGCCAATGCTCCTAAAAGCCAAGGCAGAATATGTTTCAGATTTATGTAGGTCAGAAATTTTTTCCTTTTTTTCTGTGTCTTTTTTAGGCACTACTTTATTTTGAGCAATTGTAGATGTTGCCAAAAAAGCTGCCAGCGTAATAAACAAACTGTAATTTTTCATGTTCTTTTTTATAATGTAAACAAAGCTAACAATTAAAGACTCTTTAACAAAAACAGAACTGATTTTAATCTTTAAAAAAATATTTTTTAGCCTAACCTAAAAATTTATTTAGATTTGTATAATTTATTTTTATGACAATTTCTCTAACCGAAGAAAACTACCTTAAAGCAATTTATACATTAAGCTCATCGGGGATTGATGAAGCAATAAGCACTAATCTGATATCTGACCATTTAAACATAAAAGCCGCTACGGTTACTGACATGTTAAAACGCCTATCAGAAAAAAAACTAATTAATTACATACCTTACAAAGGGGTTAAACTAAACGAAAAAGGAAAACAGGCTGCAGTTAAGATCGTAAGAAAACATCGTTTATGGGAAGTTTTTTTGGTTGAAAAATTAAATTTTAAATGGGATGAAGTTCACGAGATTGCTGAACAATTAGAGCACATTAACAGCGACGATTTAATTCTGCGACTGGATAAATTTTTAGGAAAACCGAAATTTGACCCGCATGGGGACCCAATACCAGATGCCAACGGGTCGTTAAATGTTGTAAAAGCAGTTGCTTTAAACAAACACAAAACCAAAAGTGAATTTATTTTTGTAGGTGTTACTGAACACTCTAAATCATTTTTACAACACCTTACCGCTATTGGACTTAAAATTGGCGACACCTTAAAAATTGAAGACATTAACGATTTTGACAACTCGTTTAAAGTAAAAATAAACAAACACAACACACGTTTTTTTAGCAATAAGGTTGCTGCAAATATTTTAGTAGATATAAAAAAATGAATAAATCATTAGAAGAAGTTAATGCCAGTGTAAACACTAATACAGGCAATAATTTTAAAAAACTTTTTGCGTTTTTAGGTCCGGCCTACATGATTAGTGTAGGTTACATGGACCCAGGAAACTGGGCTACCGATATTGCAGGAGGAAGCAAATTTGGGTTCAGCCTTTTATGGGTGTTAGTCATGAGTAATTTTATTGCTTTACTCCTACAAAGCCATTGCGTAAGACTGGGAGTAGTAAGCGGCAAGGATTTAGCGCAAGCTTCAAAAGAAAGTTACCCGGCTTTTGTTAACTTGTTTTTATATATTCTTGCCGAAATTGCTATTGCCGCTTGCGATATGGCAGAAGTAATTGGCATGTCCATTGGTATTCATTTGTTGTTTCCAAATGTTAGTATTTTAACCGGTGTTTGCATTACTGTTTTAGACAGTTTTATTTTATTGTTTCTGTTAAACAAAGGCATTCGTAAACTGGAAGCGTTTATTATTTGTCTAGTTTTTCTAATTGGGGTTTCGTTTTTTATTGAATTATTAATAGCTAAACCTGCTATAAGCGATATTGCAAGTGGATTAAAACCAATTATAAAAAACAACGAAGCACTATATATAGCTATTGGTATTATTGGAGCCACTGTAATGCCTCATAACCTATACCTTCACAGCTCCCTGGTTCAAACGCGCAGATTTAACCGAACACCCGTTGATATAAAAAAAGCCATACGATTTAACATAATTGACAGCGCTATTGCTTTAAACCTTGCCCTATTTGTAAATGCAGCCAT
Organism: Bacteroidia bacterium; assembly: GCA_044344665.1. Classification (GTDB taxonomy): domain Bacteria; phylum Bacteroidota; class Bacteroidia; order B-17B0; family Aurantibacillaceae; genus Aurantibacillus. The sequence goes on from JBIJCO010000010.1 coordinate 86,510, forward strand.
TTTAATTTTAGCCGCCAGTACATTTTTTAAAACAGGGCAAAATAACGTATCCGAAATACAAGATGCGCATCAGTTGTTAGCTCCAATTTTAGGGAGTGCCCTTGCTCCTGTATTGTTTGCCTTAGCATTAATTGCAGCCGGACAGAGTTCTACAATTACCGGAACTTTAGCCGGTCAGGTTGTAATGGAAGGTTATTTAAATTTAAGATTGCAACCATGGATTAGAAGACTAATTACAAGATTAATTGCTATTACACCTGCTTTTATAGCTATTGTTATTATGGGAGATACCGCAACCGGTAAATTACTAATACTTAGCCAGGTTATATTAAGTTTGCAGCTTGGCTTTGCAATTATACCACTCATACACTTTGTAAGCAGCAAACGAAAAATGGGTGACTTTGTAATTCCTTTTTGGCAAAAACTGTTGTCTTGGGTAGCTGCCATAATTATTATTTCATTAAATATAAAGCTAGTTTTTAATGAGATTTCTGATTTAATTTTAAGTAGCAATTACCCTGTTTTAATTAGTTTTACCGTAGTTCCCGTCTGTGTTTTTTGCATAATTATGTTATTGTACATCACTTTTATACCCTTACTTAGCAAAGACAAAACTAGCCATGCCAAAGGATTTCATAATGAGCCGGCGCCATTAATATTAAACTTTAACAATAGTTTTAAACGAATTGCCATAACTGTTGATTTTAGTGACAGCGACAACAAGGCAATTAACAAGGCCCTGCAATTGGGAAATAAAAACGCCACATTTGTTTTAATACACATACTCGAGAGCACCAATGCCATGGTGTATGGCGAAAATTCATTTGACCTGGAAAGGGAAGAAGATTACCAAAGACTAAAAAAATACCAAACAGAATTATTGGCAAACCAAATTAACACTGAAATTCAGTTAGGATTTGGCATACCTAAACAAGCCATACCTGAATTAATTACTAAGAATAATTGCGATTTAATTGTAATGGGTACCCATGGTCACAGAACCATTAAAGACCTTTTGCTTGGCAGTACGATTGAAAATGTTCGACACGACATTAAAATTCCTTTGGTTTTGGTTTAAGTAAATTATAAAAACACCTTGTTGTTTTTATAATTTAACGCTTAGGCTCTTTCAAACTAAAATTTAACTCAAAAATTGAAGGGTTTATATCCTCCTTTAAAAAAAATTAGCTAATTTCAAAGTCCTTTAAAACAACAATTATTAAACCAATATTTAAATGGTTAAAAAATTACGTGTCAATAAATTCATTTTCTTTATTTTAATTACGGTTGTTACACTGCCTTTAGGTGTATTTGCGCAAACAAATAAAAATATACAGGTTGTTAATAACCCATATCTTGTCAATGTGCAAAATAGAGGTTGTGGATCGGGAATATTACCACAACAATTTGAAACATGGGTGCAAAATATTACGCCTGCAGGTGGTAAAAACGGCGGCCAGAGTAATTCTGTACAGTCTGTATACAATATTCCGGTTGTTGTGCATGTAATCCACAATAATGAAACTCTCAATAACCTTAGCGCTACATCAGGAGGGAATCTTAATGCTGCCCAAATACAAGATCAAATTAACATTTTAAATAAAGATTTTAATGGGAATAATGCTGATACAAGTTTAATTCCTGCAGTTTTTAAACCTTTATTAGGTAAATTTCAAATAAATTTTTGCCTCGCTGTTGTCAACCCAACGGGGGGTATAATGGCAGAGCCGGGTATTGATAGAATTAATAGTACCAGCAAAGGCTGGACGGCTCCGCCTTATACAATAACCTATATTGACGGCACAATAAAACCAAATAGTATTTGGGACCCAAATAAATATATGAATATGTGGGTCTGTTCAATCAGCGGGGGCGTATTAGGTTATGCAACTTTTCCAACCCCTGGCACCTCGGGTTTATCTGGATTAACTGGCTCATTTGGTACTTTAACTACTGACGGTTTAGTTATGCATAATTCAGCGTTCGGAAGCATAGGAACAGCCGTTAGCGGAGCCCCATATAACAAAGGCCGAACAGCAACCCACGAAATTGGTCACTGGATGGGCTTAAGACACATATGGGGAGATGCCGCTTGTGCTACAGATTATTGTAATGACACACCTCCAGCCCAAGCAGGTAATTATAATTGCCCTGTTCATCCATTTAAACTAGGAACCTGTGCAGGAAACACCAGCGGTGAAATGTTTATGAACTTTATGGACTATACAAATGACGCCTGCATGTATATGTTTTCAAAAGATCAAAAAATGCGGGCTCAGTTAATTATGACAAATTCGCCTATGAGGGCATCATTATTAACTTCTACGGTCTGCAACTTACCAAGTGTAGTAAATGACATTGCTTTATTGTATGTGATAAGTCCTACTTATTCGCAAGTCATTACATGTAATAATTTTATTACACCAACGGTTGCAGTAAAAAACATGGGGTCAAATGCAATTACTTCGGCTACGTATACATATAATGTTGATGGCGTTAACACCCAAACATATTCTTGGTCTGGGAACATTGCGCCAAACACATCGCTCACAATTTCAATGCCTCAAGTAAGTAATTTAACTAACGGTTCACGTGTCTATAACGTAGGGGTGTTTAATCCTAATGGGTCAATAGATCCAAACATGACAAATAATTTCAACAATCAGTTATTTTCTATTTCGGGTTCATTTACATTAAGCGCCAACGCAGCCACAATTTGCCCAGGTAACTCATTTACACTTAACGCAAGTGGGTCTGCAACAACGTATTCTTGGAATCCAGGAGCCATTAATTCTAGTATTGCTGTTGTATCGCCAACTGCAACAACTATTTATACGTTAACCGGAAAAACAGGCACTTGTGTTAACACCTACACAACAAAAATTAGCGTTAATTATATAATTACTTCAAATTCTTTTACAAATGTCAGCTGCCATGGAGGGAGCAATGGTGCTATAAACTTAACCGTAAGCGGGGGTAATCAAAATAGCAGCACGCCATTTATAATTGCGCAACAAACAACAACAACCTGTGCTCTTGGTCAAATTGATAGTTGGCAATCGTTTACCTCTAATAATACCGGTATGTTTTCGTCTATGGATGTTTTTTTAGATGGCGCCAACAGCGGTAACTGGTATGTTTACAGTGGCACCGGCACTTCCGGGCAATTACTTGCAACAGGAACCTATACTGCAGGCGCACTAGGATGGAAAAATATTCCCATTACTTCTTTGCCACAACTAAGTTCTGGGCAAGTTTACACTTTTAGATTAACTACCAATAATACTGATTGGGTGTTAGCCTGCTCAAATGTTTACAGCGGTGGCCAAGATAACACCGGACTATACGATAAAGCATTTAAAGTTAATATGATTTTAAATCCTTACTCGTATTCATGGTCTAATGGTGCAATTACGGAGGATATTAGCAGTCTTGTGGCAGGTGTTTATAATTTTACTGTTACTGATGCCAACAATTGTTCGGTTAATAGCAGCGCCACAATTACACAGCCCGCCTCTATAACTATTTCTTCAACCCAAACCAATGTTGCTTGCCCAGGAGGTAATAATGGTATCATTAACTTAACAGTGAATGGTGGCACGCAGATTTCTCAAACAAACGTTGCGGACCAGCAGCAAAACAACACAGGCTGCAGCAATGGCTCGGCAGATTTTTGGCAATCGTTTACACCGGGTTTTACAGGAGTATTTAAAGGAATAGATGTTTACCTAAGTACAAATTCGGCCAATATCGGCAATTGGTTTGTATATCAAGGCACGGGTACGGGTGGTACCTTGTTAGCATCCGGAACCTATAATTTTCCTGTTCAGGGAGGTGCGATGTGGAAAAATATTAATATACCAATCAGCCCAATTTTATCTACCGGACAACAGTATACGTTCAGGATGAGTAATGCGTCTTGGTTAACCTCTTGTCCTTCTAACTTGTATGCAGGCGGTACGGATAATTTATCAACAGACCGTTCATTCATAACTTATATGACACCACTGCCATATAATTTCTTATGGTCGAATGGCGCTACCACTGAAGATATTAAAGATTTAACAGCCGGTAACTACTCGGTAACTGTTACTGATGCTAATAATTGCGTAACCACATCAGGCTTAATTACCATCTCTACTTCATCTGCGGCAAGTGCAGGTGGAACGGCCTCTTCCAATCAGTCTATATGCCAGGGTTCATCGCCTTCTAACATTACCCTAGCAAGTTATACAGGAACTACTATACAATGGCAAAGTTCAAATGATAATATTTCTTGGACTAATGTTACAGGAGCTACGAGCGCGGTATTGATCAACAGCCTAATTGGTTCTCTTACCACAACTAAATATTATCGCGCTATGGTCACAAATGGCCCTTGCAGTCCAGCCTATTCAAATGTGGTTACCATAAGCGTAAATCCCCTTCCGTTAATAACAGCGGCAGCTTCATCACCTTCAATGTGCGTGGGGTCAAACCTAAATCTAACGGCTTCGGGTGCGACAAGTTATTTCTGGCAACCTGGTTCTACTAACGGATCAAACATATCGGTGAGCCCAAGCGTTACAACCATTTATACCGTTACCGGCACCAGTATTTTTGGTTGTGTTGGCACAGCTACCACAAGCGTTACCGTAAATAATTTATCAGTATCATTTTCTTACACCAATGTAAGTTGCTTTGGCGGTTGGAACGGAGAGGCTTTGGTAAACGTTTCTGGAGGAGCAAGCCCATACACTTACCTTTGGTCATCCAATAATGTTAATACACAATACATTAACAATCTTTCAGCGGGAATACATAATTGCACCATCACAGATGCTAACTACTGCGCCACCACAAAATCTATTCAAATTACTCAACCTTTACAATTAAGTATAAGCGGAACTCAAACCAATGTAACTTGCGGTGGCGGAAACAATGGTGCAATATCGTTAACCTGTACTTGCCCTAGTAGCCAAAACAATATTCAATTAAATAATAACCTAGGTACCATAAATTATCCGTGCAGTTCTGTTTTTTTCGATTCTGGTGGGCCGGCAGGCAATTATTCCAATAATGAAAACTACATTGTAAGTTTTTGCGCTTCACCCGGTCAAAACGTTAATGTTAATTTCACCTCATTCGATATAGAAAACGGTTCTGATTATCTTTACGTCTATAATGGTAGCAGCACATTATCACCATTAATGGGTACTTATACTGGAACGGTTTCACCAGGAAATATAGTTGGCACAAGTGGCGGATGTATAACAATCAGATTCAGTTCAAATGGGTCCGTAACAAAAAATGGCTGGAATGCCTCAGTTTTTTATACAGGCAGTGCATCTAATTTTTCTTATGCCTGGTATCCATTAGGAGGGTCTGCCCCAAATGCTTCTGCTTTAATCGCACAAACTTATAATTGTTATATTACAGATGCGTATTCATGCAATGTTATTAAAACATTTAATGTTATAGAGCCATCTAAACCTCAAACCACACTAACACAAAGCAATGTTACTTGTTACAATTTAGCAAATGGTGGTGCCACTTTAAATGCGTTATGTCCTATGCAGCAAAACTCGGTTAATTTAACCGGAAACATGGGGACACTGAAAGACGCCTGTGGTTTTAAATTTTATGATTCAGGAGGCTCTGCAGGCGATTACTCTTACGATGAAAACAGTATTGTAACTCTTTGTGCGCCTGCGAATCAAATCTTAACAGTAAACTTTACCTCCTTTAATGTTGAAGCTAATTATGATTATTTATACGTTTACAATGGTTCAAGCACTCTGTCTCCTCAATTAGGTGCTTATACCGGTGTAAATTCACCGGGGACAATAAGTAGCAGTTTAGGTGGATGCCTTACATTTAAATTTACTTCAGATTTCATAATAAATAGTGCTGGTTGGTCGGCAAATGTAACAAGTTCGGGCGGTAACGCTTATACCTATAGTTGGTCTACTTCGGGCGGGAACAGTAATTCTATTTCAAATGTATCAGCCGGAAGTTATACATGTAGCATCACAGATGTGAACAATTGCATATTCACTAAAGAAATAAATATTGTTCAACCAGGTTCAATCTCATCTGTATTTTCACAAACAAATCCTGCCTGTGCTGCTAGTTCGAATGGTGCTGTTTCTATCTCTGCCCAATGCAACGGAATATCCGGCAACACTTATTTAATGAATAACAATGCCAGCACCATTACTGTTAACGATTTATGCAGTAGCGGAACTTTCTACGATTCGGGAGGCCCCTTTGGAAACTATGCCATAAACGAATATAATAAAACCACTTTTGTAGCAACACCCGGAAAAAGCTTGGTGGTTACTTTTAATTCTTTTAACATTGAAAATTATTTTGACTCGTTGTATATATACAACGGTAACAGTACGAATTCTCCGCTTCTTGGAGCATTTACAGGCACTAACTCTCCTGGAAGTTACACAAGTTCATCCGGAGGAGCATTAACATTTAAACTTGTTTCTGATTATGTTATTGAGAACACGGGTTGGGCAGCTTCAATCAATTTAATTGGTGGTGGCTCGTTGTCATACTCTTGGTCACCTGTTGCAGGGAACACAACAAGTATTTCTGCGCTTAGTGCAGGCATTTATACTTGTTATATTAGTGATGCCAATACTTGTGTTCAAAGTAAAACAGTTAATATAACCGCACCTTCCTCTTTAATAACAACAGCAAGTCAAACAAACGTAACTTGCTTTAATGGGGCAGATGGATCAGCATCGTTCTCAGTAAATTGCCCTGCACCAAACGTTAACTATTCTCTAACCTCATCATCAGGAACAATTACACTCTCAGATCCATGCGGAGCAAACTTCTACGATTCAGGCGGACCAGGGAATCCATATGCCATAAATGAAAATCATGTCACTACTTTCTGTGCACCGCCTGGAAAAGTTGTTACCTTAAATTTTTCTGCATTTGATGTTGAAAACGGTTGGGATTCTTTATTCATATACAATGGCTCAAGTGTAAATACATCTTCTTTAATTGGTTCTTATACAGGTCTTAATTCACCGGGAATAGTTAATGGCCTGGCAGGCGGATGTATAACAATAAAATTCAAATCTGATATTATTATTAATAACGCAGGATGGGCTGCTCTTGTTTCTATTACAGGAACTAATAATGCTTATAGTTATTCGTGGTCCCCGAGCGGTGGCACAAATTCAACCGCTGTTGGTTTAACAGCAGGTAACTATACCTGCAACATCACAAACCAAAATGGTTGTACAAGTTCAAATACGGTTTCAATTACTCAGCCTGCTCCTTTTTCATTCTCAATTGCAACTTCGAGTACATCTGTTTGTACGAACGCAAGCGCAACCTTAACTGCCAGCGGAGCCAATACATACTCTTGGAATACAGGTGCTAATTCCTCCTCTATAATTGTTTCGCCGAGTGTAACAACCACATATACTGTTATTGGAACTAATGCTAATGGGTGTACAAGTACTCAAACGATTTCAATACTTGTAAATCCAAATCCAACTATCGGTATTGTCTCCTCCCCAACTGCAATTTGTTCAGGTAACTCAGCTACTTTAACAGCTAATGGTGCAAGCACTTATTCTTGGAACACAGGAGCTACAAGTTCTCTTGTTATTGTATCTCCTAGTGTAACAACTAATTATACAGTTTCTGGTACGAATTTAAATGGCTGCTCTAATTTTGCAACGGTTAGTATTGTTGTTAATCCTAATCCAACTATTTCTATCGCGGCTTCCTCAACAAGTATTTGTGCTGGTGCATCTGTAACATTAACTGCCTCGGGTGCTTCTACGTATTCTTGGAACACTGGAGCAACCAATTTATTTGTGGTAGTTTCGCCGAGCGTAACGACTTCGTATACGGTTTCTGGTACTAATGCAAATTCGTGTTCTAACATCGCAACACTGAATTTGGTGGTGAATCCTAATCCAACTGTTTCAATTGTTTCATCGCCGACTACTATTTGTGCGGGTGGTTCTGCAACATTAACTGCTTCTGGTGCTTCTACGTATTCTTGGAATACAGGGGCTACAAGTTCTCTTGTTATTGTATCGCCAAGTGTAACGACTTCTTATACGGTGTCTGGTACCAATGCAAATTCTTGTGCTAATGTGGCTACACTTAATTTAGTGGTGAATCCTAATCCAACTGTTTCAATTGTTTCATCGCCGACTACTATTTGTGCTGGTGGATCTGCAACATTAACTGCCTCGGGTGCTTCTACGTATTCTTGGAACACTGGAGCAACTAATTCATTTGTGGTAGTTTCGCCGAGCGTAACGACTTCTTATACTGTATCGGGTACTAATATGATTGGTTGTAGTAATACACAAACGATTATTATTACTGTAAATAGTTTACCAACTATTTTTGCTCAAAACATAAACAATAATCAACCTATTCCATCTTATGTATCCACAAATGGATTAGTTGGTTGGTGGCCGTTTAATGGTAACGCAAACGATTTTAGTCCAAATGCCTTGAATGGAAGCGTAAATGGCGCAACACTCACAACAGATAGGTTTGGAAATTCTAATAAAGCCTATAGTTTTAATGGAACTACAGACAATATATCAGTTCCTCATAATGCCGCTTTAAACAGTTATCCATTCACTATTTCTTGCTGGATAAAAACAGAACCAAATTTTACAGGGGGAGAAATTGTCAGTAAATATTTAACTGCTAGTTGGAATGGTTGGCACTTAGCAATGGGAAGTCCAATAAATAATAATGCTACAATCACCCCGCACTATTTAAGATTTCTTTCACCATGTACAGGAATTATTGAAGGTTACGCAAATTGTGGAAATCCGGTAGGAATGAATTATACAGGTCCTGTAGCCGATTTAAACTGGCATTTTGTCGTTTTTAAGGTTGATAATATAAAAGGAACATTTTATTTTGATGGACAGCAAGTAAGTCAGCAAAACTGGATTGGAACACCAGGGAACCCGACAAGTACGATACAAATGCTAATTGGCTCATCATTTAAAGGAAAAATAGACGATATCGGTATATGGAATAAAGCACTAACTAATCAAGAAATTTTAGAATTATACAATGCTTCGCCTGCTCCTATTTGTATAGGCTCAACTGCAACATTGACTGCGAATGGGGCAAGTTCATACACTTGGAATCCAGGAAATTTAACCGGACCAGTAGTATCTGTGTCGCCAAACTCAACAACTGTTTATACAATTACCGGAATAAATAATAATGGGTGTAGTAACACTAGCACTGTTGCATTAACAGTTAATCCATTGCCAAATATTCTTGCAAATATCAGTTCAAGTGCAGTTTGTTCAGGGAACAATGCAACATTATCCGCAATCGGTGCTATTAGCTATACATGGAACCCTGGAGCATTAACAAACTCGGTTACTGTTATATCACCAACAACAAATACAAATTACACGGTTATTGGAATGGATATAAATGGTTGTTCTAATTCGCAAACAGTTTCTCTTATCGTTAATTCTAATCCTACTGTAAATGCAGTAGTTTCTTCTTCAGCTATTTGTATTGGTAATACGGCTACGTTATCTGCTTCTGGAGCTAATACGTATTCATGGAGCACAGGAGCCACCACAGCTTTAATTACTGAATCACCTCTCGCATCAACTAACTACAGCGTGATTGGTATTGATGTTAACGGTTGTTCTAATTCGCAAACAGTTTCTCTTATCGTTAATTCTAATCCTACTGTAAATGCAGTAGTTTCTTCTTCAGCTATTTGTATTGGTAATACGGCTACGTTATCTGCTTCTGGAGCTAATACGT
>JBIJCO010000061.1:0-9114 GCA_044344665.1 Bacteroidia bacterium
TCAAAAAAGTACATTATCATTCCTGCAAGTGATATTAAAATTAATGTACTTCCTGCTGACCCTAATAGCAAATCTGCGCAGGTTTATACTCAACAAAGTGAAGTTAAGGAAACCGAAAACGATATCAGATATATAAAGAAAGGAAACTTTGAATTAGTTAAAACTGAAAATGAATTTTTTAATTCATTTACACATTTGTTGCTTTTATTTTTACCACTCGTAATTTTAGTTTCGGGATTGTATGTGAGAAGAAATTACATAAAAAATAATAGTGATGCAATTGTTGTAAAAGAACGTAAAGCTGCTAAATTGGCTAAAAAGCAACTGCAGCTGGCCGAAAAATTAATGCAACAAAATAAAAAAGATGAATTTTACACCGAAATACTAATGGCTTTAAACAGTTACTTAGGTAATAAACTTAACATACCGGTGGCCGATTTATCTCGCGAAAAAATTGTGTCGGTGTTAAATCAAAAACAAATTGAGGAGCTTACCATTTCAAAATTAGTTACAACCATAAATAATTCTGAATTTGCTAAATATGCACCCGGAGCGGTTAGCGAAAATTTAACACAGGTGTATAAAGACACAGTAGATTTGATTGCAGACTTAGAAGAAAAATTAAATAAAAAAGTGTAAAATTTTATTTGCAAGCAAGGTTAAAATTAAAGCCAACAAAAAAATGAAACAAATTATATTAACACTGATTTTTTTATTTGCTTTTACAATTAAGAGCTTAAGTAATGATTTATTGCAAAAAGCCGAAAAAGCTTACGATTCAAAAAATTATAAGGAGGCAATTATTAACTATGAAAAATTAATTGGTCAGGGATTTAATTCTTATCAATTATATTTTAATTTAGGAAATGCTTACTACAGAAATAATGACTTGGGTAAAGCAATTTATAATTATGAATTAGCCAGAAAGTTAAATCCAAATGATGAAGATGTAAGAATTAATTTGGGTATAACTTCAGCAAAAACGATTGATAAAATAAGTTCGAAAGAAAATTTTTTTATCAGTGCAGTTAAAACTAATTTGTTATCCTCTTTCTCTACAAGTCTTTGGGCTTGGTTTAGCATTTTGACTCTCAGTGTGGCTTGTGTTTTATTTTTTGTTTATATAAACTCAACTAAATTGTTGGTAAAAAGAATTTCATTTTCCTTTGCTGCAGTTTTAGCCATCATGTTTTTTGCAACCTATTTTTTAGGTTATTCGTCTTTAAATTCAAAGAAGGAAAATAAATACGCCGTTGTATTAATTAAAGAAGTGAAAATCATGAATGAGCCTACTCCTTCCGCTAATTCTAAGTTTTCTTTACACGAAGGAACAAAAATCAAACTGATAGAAAATAATGGTAACTGGTTGTTAATTAAATTAGATAACGGTAATGAAGGTTGGGTAAAAACAACAGATGTTGGGGTTATTTGACGTTAAATTATTTTTTTAAAATAAAGTCACCAATTGTTTTAAGGTAAGTTTCAAACCCCATTTTTTCAGGCACTTCACCATGGTCAGTGCCATTCACAAGATAATTTTCTTTATAAGTTCCGTTGTAGTTGTTATAAATTACCTGACCATGTGTTTTGAAATTTAAAAAATTATCGCCGGTTCCATGAATCCATAAAAAGGGTTGATTTATTTTTTTTATTTCTTCGGCATTATCTATTTTTAAATCAGTAAAGTATTCTGCCGGCATGTTTAATTGCGAGGCGTCTTGAACCATGATAGCAGCACTTCCAAACGGCGCTTCTAAAATCAATTTTGAAGGTTTTAATGTTCTTGGATTTGCTGTTAACTCACAACTCGGGGCACTTCCTAAACTGAAACCGTAAATAATTAACCGCTCATTACTCAAGCCTTTTTCGTAAAGCCATTTCATGCAAGCGTCTACATCGGCATACATGCCGCTTTCCGAAGGTTTTCCTTCGCTTAAGCCATACCCTCTGTAATCCATCATTAAAACACCATAATGGTTCTTCCCATTTACATGAGCTAATAATTTTGCACGTTGCCAATAAAAATCCATATTCCATTTGTTTCCATGACAATATAAAATAACGGTGTCTGTATTAATATTGTTTATGTTTCCGATGTAAATTGCATGAATGTTTGTTGCGTTACTTTCATTTTCAGCCTTAGATGCTAATTGAAAAATAGTAACAAGCTGTTGAGGTATATCGTATGTATTGTCTAAAATAAAATCTTGTTCGCCTGTGTAGTTGTCAAGCTTGTATTCTGTAAGTTTAGCATTGTTAAATAAGTTGTTGTCTAGTTTTAAGCAGGATATAATAAAAACCGAAAACGTAATAAAAATTAAAACTCTCATTTAAAATTTTCTTATTAGTGAATAATAAAATCCTAAGGCGCCTTTACCCGAAATGCCAATATAATCTACAACCCCAGGAGTATTAGCAATTCCTATGCCTAAATAACTGAGTTCAAACTGATGTTGCCATTTTGGTTTAACTATCATGTATCCTGTGTGTAGGTTTGGAATGGCATGACGCTGTTGTGGTTGATTGTGAGCTTTATATTTTGATAATTCAAACCAAGAGTTTAAACCCGCATATAAATAAGAAGGTTTTTCGTTAAAATGAAAATAAGCATTTAAATCGGCTGTTGGCCATGCTCTTAAACCGGTTTTATTTCTGATATTATAAGCAATCTGCATGGCGGTTGACCCCGTAAAACCAAATTTATTTTTATACTGATATAAATTAAATAAAACACCAAGGTCACTTTGTGCGTTTCCAAACAATAAACTTGTTGTATGTATGCTGCAAAATCCGGTGAGTTTATTTTTAATTCCGTATCCATAAGTTAGTGTTGTGAACGGAACTGGAATTGGCGCTCCGGCAAATGTTATCATTGGTCCGCCAAAAGAGAATGTTGCTGCTTGTTGATTTTTGTCTAAGGGTTTAACAAATCTTACTGGCGCACAATTTTGAAAAAGTATTAAAATTAAAACTGAGTTTAAAAAAAATATTTTTTTCATGGCTAAAAGATGTGCTTTTCAGCATGATAAGAGGAGCGGACCAATGGGCCACTTTCAACAAATTTAAAGCCTTTTGATAAGGCGTAGTCTTTATATTTTTTAAAATCATCAGGGTGCACAAATCTTGCTACAGGAAGATGTTTGGGTGTAGGCTGCAAATACTGGCCTATTGTAACAACATCGCAATTAACGTTAGCTAAGTCGTTTAAAGTTTCAATTATCTCATCTTCGGTCTCTCCCAAACCAACCATAATTCCACTTTTAGTTTTTACACCAGCGTCATCTAATCGTTTTAAAACTTCTAAACTCCTGTCGTATTTAGCTTGTATTCTTACTTCCGCTGTTAATCGTCTTACTGTTTCAATATTATGAGAAACAATATCGGGTTCAACGTCTATAATGCGTTGCAGGTTTTCCCATTTGCCTGCAAAATCAGGTATTAAACATTCAAATTTTGTTTCAGGACTTATTGCACGAATTTCTTTAATAGTTTCTGCCCAAATTATAGAACCGCCATCTTTTAAATCGTCTCTATCAACACTAGTTATCACACAGTGTTTAACTCCCATTAATTTAACTGAATTGGCAATTCGTTTTGGCTCATCCCAATCGGCAGGTTTTGGTTTGCCCGTAGCAACTGCACAAAATCCGCAACTGCGCGTACAAATATTTCCTAAAATCATAAAAGTAGCGGTGCCTGCACCCCAGCATTCACCCATGTTTGGGCAGTTTCCGCTTTCGCAGATAGTATGCAGTTTATGTTGACTAACAATGCCGCGTACTTTAACATATTCTTCGCCAGTAGGCAATTTTACACGCAGCCAATCTGGTTTTTTTATTTTTTTTATTTCTTGTTCAGGTTCCATTTTAATACCACTTTGATCCAAGAACAAATCCAACATGAAATGTTACGATAAAGTTTTCTTTGGGATTTCTTGCCACAATTGGTAAACCTTTAGGGAAAAAATCTAAAGATATACCGGTTTCAATTGCTCTAATAAGATTACTATATGGGGCATATTCAAAACTTAGATTAAATTTTGCACTGGCACCTGGATATATTTTAATTTCAGCCAATCCATCAGAAAAAGAACCACGACCAACTACACTGTCTTGAGTGAAATTTTCGGAGTCAAATTTAACAACATCGGTAAAACCTGGTCCTCCACCTGGACTATTCTGAGATCTGTATACCTGAACATAATAGGGTTTCGCAAAAGCTAGAGTAGGACCAACAGAATAGCTGTATCTTACTTCAACGGCTTTATTGTCGGCCTTTGAAAATAAAACATGTTGCATACCTAATGCGCCTCTTAGCAAAAAAACCTGATTTAATTTACCATACACAAATCTTTTTCTGTTTTGTGCGGAGCCATTAACTTTAACTTCTTTAGGATGATTTAATGATTGAAAATCTATTTCGTAAAACGAACGTGATTTTGCAGTAACATGTCTTCCTCTTCTATACAATACGCCTAATCCTCTTGAGTTGGCGTAAATTTTCCCCATACTCTCATTTCTATATAGTACATTTAAGTTTGAACCATTTTCCAAAGTTAATGCAGGCTTGTCTTGAGCAGATAAAAAATTAGAAGAAAAAATAGCAAACAATATGATACAAATTCGTTTTAACATCTTAACAAATTTAAATAATTACAAGGTATTATCCTATTTTTGTAAAAACAATGATAATGGTTACGAGCTATGTAAAATATAGAGGAGAGTTGAGAACAGAAGCATCTCATCTTCAGTCTGGAGCGATTATAAATACCGATGCACCAAAAGATAATCATGGTAAAGGAGAAGCTTTTTCACCGACCGATCTGGTTGCTACTTCACTCGCAAGTTGTATGATTTCTATTATGGGAATTGTATCAATGAAAGAAGGTTATACATCTATTGAGGGTGCCCAAGCTGAAGTAAAAAAAGTTATGTACGCTGAGCCTAGAAGAATAGGAGAGATACATATTAAAATTACATTTCCTCATAATTCATATTCTGAAAAGGAGAAAAAAATTTATGAGAATGCAGCACATACCTGCCCGGTTGCCAAAAGCCTGCATCCTGATGTGAAGCAAATAATTGAATTTGTTTGGTAATAGAAATTTTTACTGACTTTTTCTAATAAAGAAATAATCGCAGATGTTTAGAAATATAATTCATAGTTTATTTACAAAAGGGCTGGTGGCGGTTATTAATTTTTTTATTTTAATAATTTCTTCCCGTTATCTCGGCGTTAGTTCAAGAGGAGAAATAAGCATTTTTATTTTAAATATTGCAATTATTCAGATTGTAAACGAGGTGTATACCGGTTATAGTTTGATATATTTTCTGCCAAAGTTTAATCTTTTAAAGGTGTATGTTTTGGGATTAATTTATACGCTTGTTTTTTGTTCATTGAGTAATTTAGTAGTTGTCTTTTTAAATAAACAGGTGCCGGGGTATGGTTGGTTAGGTTATATTATATCTTTTTTAGTTATTGTAAATACATTTAATTGCGTTCTGATTTTAGGAAAAGAAAAGGTTTTGATTTATAATTTTTTAAATTTTATTCAGCCGTTTTTATTATTGGTAGGTTTATGTTTTTCGCTATTAGTTTTTCGAGAGTTTACTTTTAAATCATATATTTTACCACTTTTGTTTTCATTTATTGCCTCATTTATTTTTTCTACAATAGTGGTTTTGAAGTTTGATTTTAAAGACTCGAGTAAAAAACATTTTGAATTAAAACCATTGCTAGTTAACGGATTAATTTGTCAGGCAGCTGTTTTAATGCATGTTTTTTGCAATCGTTATAGTTATTATTTACTCCCTGGTAGCGCAAAAGTTGGGTTATATTCATCGGCATCTTCGTTAATCGAATCTGTACTAATTATTGCAAATGGAATTTCACCGGTTTTATTGGCAAGGGTAGCAAACACAGGCGATACCGTGAAATCTTCAGAAATTACGCTGAGTTTGAGTAAAGCAAGTCTTTTTTTTAGCAGTATAGTTGTGGCTTGTATATTTATTTTGCCAGAGGACTTTTACATTTATTTGCTAGGCAATGGTTATATAGGAATTAAGCGATTAATGGTGTTATATTCTCCAGGAATTTTGATGGTTAGTTTTTTTGGAATAATCAGCCATTATTTTTCCGCACTCGGAAAATTAAAATTAATTCTGTTTTGTAATAGTTTTGGTTTTGTTATATCTCTAGTTTTGGCTCCGTTTTTAATTTCTAAATACGATATAGATGGTGCTGCATATACAGTAAATATAGCTTATATGGCCGTTGGTATTGCTATTGGGGTAGTGTTTTTTGTAAATAATAAAATGAAACTGAAAAGATTGTTTAGCGTAAAGCAAGATTTAAATAATTTAAAATCACTTATTAGTTCAAAGAATAATTTTTGATTTTTTACAGTTGGTATGATTACTTACAATATATAAGTTTATACTGCTCGTAATCTCTTATGTAATCATTTTCATTGTAAGTAGTACTTGCTAAAACCATCAAAACCGATGATTCATTAAATGTCATGGTATGCCAGCAATTTGCAGGAACAAATAAACCTATATTAGGTTTATCTAGACTATAGGATTGTTTTTCGCCTGTAGGTAGTTCAATATTAATAATAACAATACCTGCTGTAGCAATTAATACCTGATTAGTGTTATAATGCGCATGATTGCCTCTTGTAACATTTTTAGGAGTAAAATATGACCAAAATACACGCTCAATTTTAAAGGGCACAAATTCTGTATTTTCATTTACGGAAAGATATCCTATTTCAGCGTTACCTATTTTTTTAAACTCAATTAAATAAGGGGAAATCATTTTACTAAATTATGAAAATAATACTATACCTATTTTGAATTAAGTAATAAAAAAGTGATTAAAATGGCGGCTCATTAAAATCCTCTATGTCATTTCGCTTTATAATATCGTTGCGATTTTCATCAACATTATCCCAATTTTTAGAGGCAACTGTTTTGGTTCCTGGAGTTAAAAAATCATTATTTTGAGGTAGTTGACCTGTACTAATGTCAGAATACGTAGATGCTTGTCGTTCTGTGTAATCTAAATCTGCAAATTTAGCATACTGTCCAAGAAAACGAAGTTTAATAGTTTCTAAAGCGCCGTGACGATTTTTTGCAATGATAATTTCTGCTTTACCTAAAGTAGATTCCCCGTCTTCATCAATCTCTAATTTATAATATTCAGGTCTGTAAATAAACATTACCATATCTGCATCTTGCTCAATTGCCCCCGATTCACGTAAATCGCTTAATTGCGGCCGTTTGGTGCCGCCTGGTCTGTTTTCAACCTGACGACTTAATTGTGAAAGTGCTATAATTGGAATACTTAATTCTTTAGCTAAACTTTTTAATCCTCGCGATATTTGACTTATTTCCTGCTCTCTGTTTCCTTTACTATCGTTACCACCACTCATTAATTGCAAATAGTCAATAATAATTAGTTCTATCTTTTGATTTTCTTTTAAACGACGGGCTTTTGCACGCAACTCAAAAAGTGTTAATGCAGGCGTATCGTCAATAAACAATGGCGCTGCAGATAATTTATTAAGACGTTGTTGTAATTCAACAAATTCATGATTCTCTAAATTACCCTTTAAAATTTTGTCCTGTGCAAATTCTGTTTCGCTCGATATTAAACGTTTTGTTAATTGAATGCTACTCATTTCTAACGAAAAAATTGCGACGGGTTTATGAAAGTCTACTGCTGCATTTTTTGCCATTGAAACTACAAATGCAGTTTTACCCATTCCGGGTCTTGCAGCCAGAATTAATAAATCTGATTTTTGCCAGCCTCCGGTAATTCTGTCAAGCGCTGTAAAACCAGTTGGCACTCCTGACATGCCATCGGTTTGGTTTGAAGCAGCTTCAATTTCCTGCATGGCTTTTGTTATTAACGAGCTCATTTTATCGTGCTGTTTTTTAACATTGCCATCTAAGATTTCAAAAATGTTTTTAGTTGTTTTATCCAATAATTCAAAAACATCCGTTCCTTCTTCGTAAGCGTTTTTTATTGTTTCGGTACTTAATCTGATTATTTCGCGTTGTATATATTTTTGAGCTACAATCCTTGCATGAAATTCAACATTTGCTGAAGAAGCAATGCGGTTTGTTAAGGCAGAAACGTAATACGAACCTCCAACAATTTCAAGTTCTCCGGTTTTTTTTAATTCTTGTGTAACTGTTAATATATCTACCGGTTCGCTACGGTTAAATAATTTTTTTATTGCGTCAAATACTCTGCCATTTTGTTCTTTGTAAAAAGCTTCAGGGCTCAAAATATCAATTACCGTGCTCAGAGCTTCTCTTTCTAATAACATGGCGCCTAAAACAGCTTCTTCTAAATCAACAGCTTGCGGTGGGAGTTTCCCAATTTCATTAACGTTAACAACTGGGCTAGTAAAAATTCGTTTACGTGTTTTATTTTGATTGTCTTGATTCATTATCTATTAATGTTTATCGCTGTTATTTCCTTTATAATACCATTTTTTCTAAAATTTATAGTGATAAAATGGGGGGCAGCAAAAGTGCAAAAATTTGACTCATAATAAATTTACAATTTACCTTTAACTTTTCATAACTTGTGTATAAATTAAGTTTGTATGTCCTAGGCTAACAATATCAACGCTTTCAGGTGCTGCGTGTTGTTCATAATTACAAAAGTCAATTTTTAACAGGAGTAATGTTAGGTAATTGTTAATTCCTTATATGAGTTCATTCTCAAGCATTTAATCCAGTTTCGGAAATTTAGTGTTTGATTTATCATTAATTTTATTAATTATGAGAGAATTAAATTATTACAAATGAAAATTTTATTTGCAGATTCTAATCATGCGGTTCTTCATGAGACACTAATTCAATTGGGTTTTGAATGCGATTTGTTATGGGATAAAAGTGCGACTGAATTAATAACTATTTTACCTAATTATGATGGATTGGTAATTCGCAGTAAATTCAAAATCACTAAAGAAATAATAGATAATTGCCCTAAATTAAAGTGCATCGGCAGAGTGGGTGCGGGTATGGAAAACATTGATGTTACCTACGCCAATCAAAAAAATATTAGTTGTGTTAGTGCCCCTGAAGGAAACAAAGA
>JBIJCO010000038.1:0-28639 GCA_044344665.1 Bacteroidia bacterium
TTTTGTAAATGCACATTGTCGTCTGCGCTGCCATGAATTAATAAAAATTTTCCTTTAATGCCTTTTACAAAATTAGTTGGTGAATTTTCTTCGTATCCGTTTTTATTTTCGGAAGGTTTTCTTAAAAAACGTTCGGTGTAAATGTTGTCGTAATATTTCCAATTTGTAACCGGTGCAACGGCAACAGCAGTTTTAAAGGTATCGCCACCTTTAGAGATGAGTAAGGAAGCCATGTAACCGCCAAAGCTCCAGCCCTGAAAACTTATGCGCGAATTGTCTATATAAGGGAGTTTACCCAAGTATTTTGCAGTTTCAATTTGATCTATGGTTTCTAATTTACCTAATTGTAAATACGTGCTGTGTTTAAACTGCCTACCGCGTCCTTGGGTGCCTCTGTTATCTACACAAACTACCATATATCCTTCTTGGTTTAAAAAATTATGCCAAAAATAATCAATACCGTCCCAAGCGTTGTTTACTTCGTTAGAGCCCGGTCCGCCATAGGCATACATATATACTGGGTGTTTTTTTGTTGAATCGAAGTTTTGAGGCTTTAAAACCCATCCATTTAATTCAATTCCTTCTGAAGTTTTAAATTTAAAAAATTGTTTAGTTGATAAAGAATAGTTGGACATGGTCGATTTTAGTTCGGAATTGTCTTGCAACACTTTAATAAGTTTACCATCAATACTATGTAATTCAAACACTGGTGGTAAATTGGCATTGCTATATTTTGAGATAAAATATTTAAATCCGGGAGTAAATTCAAAAGAAGAAAATCCGGATTTTTCAGACAAACGTTTTTTGTTTTTACCGTTAAGTTTGATGCTATAAACGTCTCTATTTATTGCTCCGTTTTCTGTGGATGTGTAATAAATGGTATTGGTAGATTCGTTATAACCATTAAATTCTGTTACATCGTATTGACCTTTTGTAATTTGGTTGATGAGTTTGCCATTAAGATCAAAGTAATATAAATGATTGTATTCATCGCGCTCGCTTGAAATAATAAATCCACTATTGTTTACAAATTTTAAATCGTCTGTTACATCAATGTATGTTTTACTTTCATCGGTATAAACCACTTTTCCTGCACCGGTTGTAACATCCGTAAAAATCAATTCTAATTTGTTTTGTAATCTATTGAGTCTGGTAATAGATAGCACCTTTGAATTATTAGTAAATTGAATGCGTGGAATATAGATGTCTTTTTCTGAACCAACATCTGCTGTTGTGGTATTTTTTGTGTTTATGTCATAAATATGGACCGATACAATAGAATTGTCCTCGCCTGCTTTAGGGTATTTGAAGGTATAGGGTGTAGGATATAATTCGCCTTTATAATATTCCATAGTAAATTCTTTTACTTTAGATTCATCAAATTTCACATAAGCCAAATATTGTCCGTTACTACTCCAATCAAAATAATCGGCTTTCGAAAATTCCTCTTCATACACCCAATCGGCCCAACCGTTTTTTATTTTATTTTGTTCGCCATCAGTGGTTACTATAATTTCATTATTGGATTCAATCTCTTTGATATATAAATTATTGTCTCGTACAAAGGCTATTTTTTTGCCGTCGGGTGAAAATTTCGGAAATAACTGCTGGCCCTTGTTGCTTAACTGAATTGTTTTTTTTGTAGCGATATCATAAACAAAATAATTTGCTTTTGGAGAACGACGGTAAATACTTTGTCTGTTTTCGTACAATAAAAGTTTATCTTCATTAGGACTAAACTCATAAGTATATAAATTTAAGGGCTTATTATTAAATGTTATGTCTTCGTTTTTAACCAGCTCTTTTATTTTTTTGCCTGATTTTAGTTCGAACTGACTTAAAACGAGCTTCGATTCTACTTCTTCAATGTCGGCATAATGCAAACCATCATGCAATACGTTAAAACTTTCGGCTTGTTTAGCGTAAAATTTTCCGCTTCCCCATATTTCCTGTAAGCTTAATTTTTGTTGCGAAAATAAGGATGCCGAGGTTAGTATAAGTGTGGATACAATTTTTTTCATGTTATTAGGATGTAGTGTGAATTTAAAATTAAAATTTATAATAAATGCAGTTGTTTCTTTTCTTTTTAGTAAATAAGTTTTTTATCCGTGATAAACTCTTGAAAAAATTATTAAATCATTTTTAATTACCAATACTTCGCCAACCCTTAAATCTTCTTCGTTTTCAACATGCCTGAAGTATTCCATAAATACTTGTTCGGCGTCTGCTGTTAGTTTAATAATTTCATAATGTAAGCTTGGAAGCCTATTAAAGGCGTCTTCCCACCATGTTTTTAAAGCTTCTTTACCTTTTATTAAACCTTGGGTTTCTGGATGTCGAATTTTTAATTTTGGACTGTAATGCTCGGCATTATCATTATAAAGTGATAGTAATTTTTTGAGGTTGTGTTGGTTAAATGCCTCAAGCCATTTTATGGCAATATTTTTATTTTGTTCAGGATTCATGGTGTGGTAATTCTGCTTAATTTTAACTATGCTAAAAAACATTTTTATTTTAACAGTTGCAATTTCTTTTTTGTTTTCTTGTCATCAAAAAAAAATTCAGGTTGATCAATTATTTTATAACGGAATTGTTTATTCTGTAGATTCTTCTTTTACTGTTTATGAGGCCTTTGTTGTAAAGGATGGTAAAATTTTGGCCTTAAATTCAGACAAAGAACTATTTAAAAAATACGAGGCTAAAGTTATTACGAATTTAAATGGCAAAACGGTTGTGCCTGGATTTATTGATGCTCACTGCCATTTTTTAGGTTATGGTTTAGGTTTGCAGCAGGTAAATTTAGTTGGTACAACTTCGTTTAACGAGGTGTTAAAAAGAGTGTCTGAATTTGTAAATAGTAAACCTGCAGATAAAGTTAATATGCCGAGTATATTAAATAAAGGAGATTGGATTATTGGACGAGGATGGGATCAAAATGACTGGAAAGACAAACAATTTCCTGATAACAAAAAGTTAGATTCATTATTTCCAAAAACACCAGTAATTCTATATAGAATTGATGGGCATGCTGCACTAGTTAATACCCAAGCATTGAAACGCGCCGGTATTACTCAAAATACAAAACTTACGGGAGGTGAACTTTTAATAAAGAACAACAAGTTAACAGGTATATTAATTGATAATGCCGTGGATCTTGTAAAAAAAATAATCCCTAAGAATAATGATTACAAAATTAAGGCAGCATTGTTAAGTGCACAATTAAACTGCCTAGCTATGGGCCTAACCACAATTGATGATGCAGGATTAATGAAGAGTGAAATCGATGTAATTGATTCTTTACATAAGTCGGGAAAATTAAAACTACGCGTTTACGCAATGTTAAGCGACTCGGCATCAAATTATGAATATTATTTAAAAAACGGACCTTATAAAACGGAATGGTTAAATGTTCGTTCGTTTAAGTTTTATGCCGACGGTGCTCTAGGTTCCCGCGGAGCTTGTTTGTCTCATGATTATAATGATAAAAAAAATTGGAAAGGTTTTTTGTTGAGTGAAAAAAGGCATTTTGAAGAATATGCAAAAATTATTATCAAAAAAGGTTTTCAAATGAATACCCATTGCATAGGCGATTCAGCTTATAAAATAATTTTACAGACGTATAAAAATGCAGGTGCTAGTAAAAATAATCGTTGGAGAATAGAACATGCACAAGTTGTAAACCCTGATCAAATGAAATTATCAGATTACATTATTCCTTCTGTTCAGCCAACACATGCAACAAGCGATATGTATTGGGCACAGGACAGGTTAGGAGAGGGTAGATTAAAACATGCCTATGCGTATAAACAGTTACTTAAAGTATGCGGTGTTGTTGCTTTGGGCACTGATTTTCCGGTAGAAGATATTTCGCCTTTTAAAACTTTTTATGCTGCTGTTGCTAGACAGGATAATAAAGGGTATCCTGAAAAAGGTTTCCAGATAGAAAATGCCTTATCCCGCGAAGAAACATTAAGAGGAATGACTATTTGGGCCGCTTATTCTAACTTTGAGGAAAATGAAAAGGGCAGTTTGGAAAACGGTAAATACGCTGATTTTGTTGTACTAGACAAAAATATTATGAGCTGTAAAATTGAGGATGTGCTTAACACCAGAGTATTGTTTACTTTTATAAATGGTGAAAAAGTATATGAGAATGTTGAGTAAGAAAAATGAGTGAACGGCTTAAAAAATAGTTTGTAATTCTTTTAAATTAGAAATATTTTTTCCTGAGAAATTTTCGGGATTTTTTTCAGTAAAGTAAATTGCATCCCATCCTGAATTAATAGCTCCAATAATGTCGCTTTCGAAGTTATCGCCAATCATTACACAATCTTCTTTTGTTGTTTTTGCAAAATTTTCGGCGAGTCTGAAAATTTTTTCATCGGGTTTTGTAAGGTTGTGTTCCTCACTAATGATAATGGTGTCGAAATAATTTTTCAGACCGCAATTATCAATTTTTATGGATTGAACCTCCTTAAACCCATTAGTAATAATATGCAATTTATAATGTTTCTCTAAATATTCTAATGTTTCAATACAACTTTCTTTAAGGTGTTTCCCTTTTGGAGATTGATTAAGGTATTCTTCCGTTATGAGTAAATTTTCGTTGTAATTATCGTAATTAAATTTTTTAAAGGTTAAGTTAAAACGATGATTTCTCAGATAAGATTTGTCGATTTCTTTTTTGCCATATTGTTGCCAAAGCAATGAGTTTGTTTCTTTATAAGTAAAATAAAAATTAAAAAAATTTGTTTCAAGTTTTTTATCTAGTTCAAACTCAAAAAATAATTTTTCTAAAACCTGACTTGAGTTTTTTTCAAAATCCCACAGGGTATCATCTAAATCAAAAAAAAGATGTTTTTTGTTTTTTAAATAACTCCCCATGTTTTTAATTGATCATGAAATATATAAAGAATAAAATAAAGACCAATTGCCCAAATAATTACCGACACGCTTAAGTAGAGAATTACTTTTTTCTTATCCTTAAAAAATTTTTCAGCAAAAAAGGCGCCTATTGGCTGTGAAATGAGAGGTGTAATAGCTGCAATTCCCACTAAGCCAAAACGTTGTTTAATGAGAATCATTCGGCGTGTAGATTTAGTGAATATTTTTTTTTCGATTTTTCTTTTTGTTCTGTATACGTGCAACCATTTTAAAATTACTGCACTTAAGTTTGTAAAAATAATATTACCCGTAATTCCTCCTGCGCAGGCAACAATAATTACTTTAAAAAAATTATACTTAAAAACAATAACAGCGGTTGGCATGCCAAGTTTTACAAAGAAAAAAGTACAAGTCAAGAATACAGAAAATATTTTAAGAAATTCGGATAACATTGTTCAAAATAACGCATAGCATACTTGTAAAACAAATATTAATCGCCAAAAAAAGTGTTTTTTTGTTAAGTATTATTCAGGACTTTATTGGGTAGATTAATTAAATAAATTTGTTAATTTTGTGACCCAGCTAATAACACAAAAATTAACTTATGTCAACACACACATTAGAGGCAACACAAGCACACCAAGAGAGTATGTTTGATGCTGTATTGGCCCGTTTAGATGTGGCCGCAAAATTAATGAACTTAAGCGATGAGGTTTTGCAAGTTCTTAGAAATCCCAGTAAACAGGTAAAAGTGAGCTTGCCGGTAATGATGGATAATGGTAAAATTCAAGTTTTTGAAGGTTACCGTACAGTTCATAGCACACATTTAGGCCCAAGTAAAGGAGGGATACGTTATGCAATGGATGTAAACGCTGACGAAGTAATGGCTTTAGCAGCATGGATGAGTTTTAAATGTGCTGTTGCTAATTTGCCATATGGTGGAGCTAAGGGCGGAATTAAATGCGACCCTCGCGCACTAAGTGTTGGAGAATTAGAACGTTTAAGCAGAGCTTATGCTGCTGCAATGAAAGATGTATTTGGAGTAAATAAAGATATTCCCGCGCCAGATATGGGAACAAGCGGTAGAGAAATGGCTTGGATACTAGATGAATTTAATAAGATAACAGGCGAAGATAGCCCTGGCGTTATTACTGGTAAGCCAATTGCAATTGGGGGTTCTCTAGGAAGAGACGCGGCTACTGGCAGAGGTGTTATGGTTAATACGTTAGCCGCTCTTAAAAAAATGGGTTTGAAACCAAGTGAAGTTACTGCAATTGTTCAAGGTTTTGGAAACGTTGGATCTCATGCAGCGCGTTTACTTTCCGAAAAAGGAATTAAAATTGTAGGTATTGGCGATCATACTGCTTCATTTTATAACGAAAAAGGAATTGACATTAATGCTGCATTAGAATACGTAGCAAAAAATAATCGAGTATTAAAAGGATTTACCGGAGCTACAGAAATAAAACCTGAAGACATGCTTACCGGTAAGTGTGATGTATTGGTTCCTGCAGCTTTACAAAATGTAATTACTGAAGAAAATGCCGGAAAAATACAAGCAAAATTAATAGTTGAAGGGGCAAATGGTCCTACTGTTCCGGAGGCCGACAAAATATTAAATGATAAAAAAATTATTTGTGTTCCAGATATTCTTGCAAACAGTGGTGGAGTAACTGTTAGTTATTTTGAGTGGGTTCAAAACAAAGCAGGTTATTATTGGACTGAAGAAGAAGTGAATACTAAACACGATCTTAAAATGGAAATTGCTTTTGATGCAGTATGGAATAACGCTACACAGTTCAATACAGGAATGCGAATTGCGGCATACATTACAGCATTGCAAAAAATTGAGCAAGGCGTAAAACTTAAAGGCGCTTATTAATATTTAACATTTTGATTTTAAAACACTTAGGCTAATTTTAAAAAGTTTAAGTGTTTTTTTATTTAAAATAATTTATAGATTTGTTAAAAGTTAAATTTTAAACACTTATTTTCTTGATTGCACTGTTAATAATCTTAGCTTATTTAATTGGCTCAATCCCAACAGCAGTTTGGATAGGAAAGTTTTTTTACAATATTGATGTGCGCGAATTTGGTAGTGGTAATGCCGGCGCCACCAATACGTTTAGAGTGCTTGGACAAAAAGCCGGTATACCCGTTTTAATTATAGATATATTAAAAGGTTCTTTGGCTGTTTCAGCGGCTTTTTTGAGCACGTATGATTCTGTGAGCGACGAGTTTATTAACCTCCAGTTGGTTTTGGGAATTGCAGCTTTGGTTGGTCATATTTTCCCTGTTTTTGCAGGTTTTAGAGGTGGAAAAGGGGTGGCTACTATTTTGGGAATTGTAATTTTTATTTTGCCATTATCATGTTGTTTATCTTTATTGGTGTTTTTAATGGTTTTGTTTGCTTCGCGCATGGTTTCTTTATCATCTATGCTTGCCGGTATTTCTTTTCCGTTTTTTCTTCATTTTGCGTTTCATAATTCAAACTCTGTGTTAACCATTTTTTCTATTGCAGTAGCTTTATTATTAATAGTAACCCATCGTAAAAATATTATTCGAATTATTAATAAGCAGGAATCTAAAATAAAGTTTGTTAGCAAAAAATCTTCTGTTTAGTTTTTGGTTTTTAAGGACTGGTTTTCGTTTTAATTATTCCGATTCAAAACTGCATATTTGGATCTGCAAATCGTCTATCGTAAAGAAATTCTTTATCAGTTAAAGTAAGTAAAAACAACAGAATGTCTTTTTTTCTGATTCTGATAAATTTCCAATTATGAATAAAGAAGAATTTGTGCAATTGCTAAAATTTTTTGAATTCCCATAATGATTAATTACATCTTTTAATTTTTTATATCGACCATCATGCATATATGGTTAAGTCATTTCAATATTTCTTAATCCCGGAACTTTAAACCTTTCATTATCTTTTTCAATTCCGGAAATTTTTCCTCGACCAAGGTCATTTAGAGAGCTATCTGCGATTAATTTATTAATAATTTTCGAATACAGATAAGGATTTACATCAACAGCATTTAAATGATTAAGGCTGTTTTCAGTTTCTTTTATCCAATTTTGCTTAGCATTCATGTTATTAGTTTGATGTTTATTGGTTTAAAAACTTGCGTTATTTTTCATTTTTTTCATAGTAATCGCCCAAAAACTTTTGTAAATTTTGTTTAGCCCTAAAAAGTAGCGATTCTACTGAAGAAATGGAAACTTTCATGATTTCTGAAATTTCGGCATAGTTTAATTCTTCTAATTTGCATAATATATAGGCAGTTTTTTGGTTTTCGGGTAATTTATCTATGGCGATAAATAATATTGCTGCTCGTTCTTTATTTTCGAGTTGTATGCCGGGATGATGAAAATGAACATTGCTAATATTTATTTCTCCTTTTTCGTTACTTAAGATTGATTGAAAAAATGCAAATCGTTTTTTACGGTTTTTTATTCGGATAAACTCTAAAGATTTTGTAGTAGCAATTTTATAAATCCAGGTAGAGATTTTTGATTCACCTTTAAATTGATGAATAGATTTAAAAACCGTGATAAAAACTTCTTGGGTTACATCTTCTGCATCTTCAATGCTTTGCAGGTACTTTAAACATAGGTTAAAAACCATGCGGACATATTGATCGTATAAGTTTTTAAAATCGATATTTTCCTGCATTAACTAGTTTAAAATTGCACAAGTATATAAATTCTTAATTAAATAAAAATATAAATATTGAATACGAACTTATTCCTGCATAATAAGTTTTAATATGGCAGCGATTCGCAATAATGTTTGTTTAATTAAAAGTAAATTTTAGTTTTTATGAATTTTAATAATTCAGAAATTATAACCGCAGTTTAAATTAAAAGTACTTAAAAATGATTTTTCACTAATTGGGTAGGTTTTTTTATTAATGCTATTCCTTTATAAATAAATTGTATTGAATAAATAAAATGTGGTGGAAATTTGGAAAAAAATACCTAACAAAAAACCCTAAACTATTGCTAGTAAAGGGTTTATGTGTTTAAGCAGTGGTGCCTCCAGGAATCGAACCAGGGACACAAGGATTTTCAGTCCTTTGCTCTACCGACTGAGCTAAGGCACCAGCTTTTTGAGGTTGCAAAAATACATAAATTATTTAGCCTGCAAAATATTTCTAAAAAAATATTATTTAAAATCGGTCTAACGTATAATAAATTATATTTACATCTATGAATTTGGTTGTTGATTTTGGGAATACGCGTATTAAAGCAGCGGTATTTAATGAGAATGAATTACTGCAATCTTTTGTTTTTGATTCTGTTGATGAGTTAATAGAGGGTTTAAATCTTAAAAGTGATTTTAAAAATTGTGCTATAACTTCGGTAACTTCTAAGCACAAGTCTTTTATAGATGCTTTGCCAAACAATATACAACTTTTGTTTTTTAATTCGGAAACACTAATACCAATAAAAAATTTATACAAGTCGCCTTTAACACTTGGTGCCGATAGGTTAATAGCCTCTGTTGGGGCTTTTTGCTTTTTTCCATACCAAAATGTATTAACCATAGATGCCGGAACCTGCATTAAATATAATTTTGTGAATCAAGCCAATGAGTTTTTGGGAGGAGCAATTTCACCGGGTATTGCCATGCGGCTAAAGGCCATGAACCAATTTACGCACGCTTTACCATTAGTAGATTTCGATAAAACTTACAATTCCTTGGTAGGTTCTGATACCCAGAAATCGCTACTCAGCGGTGCTTTAATAGGAGCTTTAGCCGAACTGGATGAAATGATAGCAAAATACCTCTTAAAATATCCTAATTTACAGGTAGTTTTAACCGGGGGCGATGCGGATTATTTGGGCAAACAACTTAAAAGTCGTTTATTTGCCAACCAAAATGTGTTGCTTTACGGTTTAAACACTATTTTAAATTATAATCTTGAAAAGTAAATTAATAGTTATAACAGTATTTTTTTTAGTAAAGACTACTTGTTTTCTGTCTCAAAATAATACATTTAGTCCTTATTCTCGTTTTGGATTAGGAGAAATTAACTCCACAACTTTTGCTCATAATGCAGCAATGGGAGGTGCTTATGTGGCATTAAAGCCTGACTCGTTAATGCCGGTTTTTATAAATGCTGGCAATCCGGCCGCTTATTCATTAATCAAATTGGCTTGTTTGGAGGTTGGCGGTAGTTATGTTTACTCACAATTTACAGGTAGTAATAGTTCCTTAAAAAAATGGTCTGCTAATTTTGCTTATGGCGCATTGGGTTTTCCTGTAAAAAATAACGGCGGTGCTTGTTTTGGTATAATGCCTTACAGCAACGTTGGATATGATTTGAAAAATACAATTGAAGAGAGTGGAATTGGTGCTGTTGATTATTTTTATTCTGGCAGTGGCGGATTTAATAAAGTTTTTGCCGGTTATGGCATTATGCCTTTTCAAAACAGATTGGTTAAGTTTAGAAAGAAAAATTTATTTGTAGAAGACTCCTTAAAACATTTAAGCAATGCCAATTATAAATTACTTGACTTCGGAAGTAAACTATTAAGCGATTTTTCTCTTGGGTTTAATCTAAATTATATTTTTGGAAGCGTTTCTCAATCATCTCGTGTTATTTATCCGAGTTCAATAAATTATAACAACACGTTTAGAAACCGAAGTGTAATATTGGGAGACTTTACAGGTAATTTTGGTTTACAAACTGCAGTAACCATTGATAGTGTTAAACAAAGTGGAACTCTGAAGAAGAGAAAATTAAATGAAAAAATTAAATTTACGTTTGGTTATTTCATGGCATTAAATAACTCTTTAAAAATAAATCATGATGCAACGGTTTATAATTACATTGTTAATGGTCTTGGTGCAGAAATAGCAAGAGACACAGTATTATATAACGTCGATCAGTCAGGTAAAATTACTTTGCCTTTAGAACAAGGTTTTGGAATAGGATTTAAAAAAGGTGAACGTATAAACGCTGTGGCAGATTTTGCTATCACAAATTGGTCTCAATTTAATTTTAGTCAAAATCCGAGTTCTCTAAAAGATAATTATAGAGTTGCAGTGGGCGTTAATTTCGTACCTGAGAAATATGCTGCAGGCAATGGTGCTTTTTTCAAGAAATTAAATTACCGCTTAGGAGCTAATTATCAAACCGGGTATATAGATGTAAGTTCTACATTAATTACGAGTTATGCTTTAACAGCCGGTGTAGGTTTTCCTGTTGGGATTGGTCGATTATCCTCTATGGTTAATATTAGCGCCCAATATGGGCAAATGGGTACGGTAACCAATAATTTACTGAAAGAAAATTTTTGGAAAATAAATTTTGGGTTTACTTTTTCTGATCGCTGGTTTCAAAAATTCAGATACGATTAATACGTGCATAAAACCAAATTGATAGCCTTAATTTTTTTCTTTTCTTTAATTTTTTTGTCTTGCACAAATGATTTAAAAGATGTTATGGCTTTACCTGGCAATAATAAAAGTCCGTCACAAATTGGCGATAGTGTAACATTGCTGTATACTGATAGTGCTCAATTAAAAATAGTACTTAAGGCAAATAGAATGCTAGTATTTACAAACCATGTTAGCGAACCCTTTACTATTTTACCAAAAGGCTTTTTTGTAACTTTTTTTGATGGGGAAGAAAAAGTGTCTAGTACATTAAAGGGCAATTATGGTATACGTTACGATATTTCTAAAAAAATGGAAGCGAAATACGCAGTAGAGGTTGTAAATAAAAACGGCGAAAAATTGGAAACCGAAAAATTAGTTTGGGATGAAACAAAAAAAACAATTTATACTGATGCTTTTGTAAAAATAACAACAGCAAATCAAGTAATTATGGGTAAGGGTTTAAACAGTAATCAGGATTTTACAAAATATGAACTTAAGGAAGTCACAGGAACAATTAATTTAAAAAACAATGAACTCTAATCTTCAAACAAAAACATTTATTTTTTTAGAGCGCCTCTGGCTAATAGGCGTTGTGTTAGGAATAATTCTTGTGGTTTATTTTTTAATTATGAAAGATAATGACAGCGCACTTTTCTTTTTTGGTTTTTTTATTTTA
This sequence comes from Bacteroidia bacterium, assembly GCA_044344665.1. Classification (GTDB taxonomy): domain Bacteria; phylum Bacteroidota; class Bacteroidia; order B-17B0; family Aurantibacillaceae; genus Aurantibacillus. Next base: position 11,952 of record JBIJCO010000038.1, read on the forward strand.
TCGTCGTTAATATATTTAATGCGCAAACGTCAACGAAAAAAACATCAGGCGTTTTTGAAAGAGCAAGAGCAACATAAAAAGGCGTGAAATTTCATCAAATACCATGATCTTTGCCGTTGGTTTTATGTTTTCATATGTATTTATTTTAAAAGCAATATTTTACATGTTTTAAGTTGTAAATTTAAGTTTGCAGTAAATTATGGTTTGGATATTACTAAAAGAAAGTTTGTTTTTTGCCTGGCAGTCCCTCGTAGCTAATAAGCTCAGGTCTTTCTTGAGTTTATTAGGTATTACCATTGGCATATTTGCCATAATATTTGTGTTTACTATTGTAGATGGTTTAGAAAGTAATGTTAGAGGTAGCATACAGTCACTTGGAAACAATGTAGTTTATATACAAAAGTGGCCATGGGATTTTGGTCCTGATTACCCTTGGTGGAAATATATTAATAGGCCAATACCTCAGTATTATGAATTAGATGAATTGCAAAAAAGATGTAAAAGCACAGAGGCTATTGCTTATCGCATGGGTAAGCGCAGAACCATAAAATACAAGTCTAATAGTATACAAAATGCAGTTATAGCAGGTATTTCACATGATTTCTATAAGATAAAAAATTTTGATTTAGTTTCAGGCCGATATTTTACACAAAACGAAACCGATGCTGGTTATCATTTAGCAATAATTGGAGCAAATATAGCAGAAGGGCTTTTTAATAATGAAGATCCGATAGGAAAGGAGATAAAAATATCGGGATACAAAGCGCTGGTTATTGGTGTTATTAAAAAAGAAGGTGAGAGTCTACTTGGTATTAGTTTTGATTACCAAGTTATAACGCCATTTAATTTTGCCCGATATTTTCTCGATCCAAAATCAGACAATGCCGACCCAATAATTTATGCAAAAACAAAACCTAATGTAAGCAATTCTGAAATGATGGCTGAGTTAACAGGTGTTTTAAGAAGTATCCGGAAATTAAAACCTATGGCTGAGCCTAATTTTGCTTTAAACGAAACCAGTTTAATAAGTAAGGGTTTTGATGGTTTGTTTGACATAATTGGAACTGCAGGATGGATAATTGGTGGATTTTCTATATTGGTAGGAGGTTTTGGCATTGCCAATATCATGTTTGTTTCTGTAAGGGAAAGAACTAATCTTATTGGAATTCAAAAAAGTTTAGGAGCTAAAAACTTTTTTATTTTAGTGCAGTTTTTGGGAGAGAGTATTTTTTTAAGTATAATAGGTGGTTTTTTTGGATTATTGTTAACGTACATTATTACAATATTAGGTAAAGGAGTAATTGATATGGAAATTAGTTTAACAAGTACTAATGTTATTTTAGGTTTTACCATATCTATTTTAATTGGTATTGTTAGTGGTTTTATTCCTGCTTACAGTGCTTCGCAACTTGATCCGGTAGAAGCAATCAGAAGTAATTAAAATGTCAACTCGGCCAAAAATAATTTCATTTATTTGCATTACAGGTTATTTATCTGTTGTATTTACCTTTCCTCAGATTTTTTCACCACAAATTAAAAAACTTGGTGTTTTAGTGCCAGCAATCTATGGAATTTTGGTAGCCGCAAATTTTATTGCTTGTGTGGGCTTATGGTATTTTAAACAGTGGGGAGTACAATTGTATGTTTTGTCTGTATTTGCTAAAATTTTATTTTACTTGCTTGCCAATCAATTGGGGTTTGGTTTTTATTTTAATCTTGTTGTTTCCGGTATTTTTATCTTTTTTTTACTTCGCCATTTTTCAAAAATGAATCCAAATTTATAAGGTCGAAGTCTATTGTTTGTTATTCATAAAACGGATAAAAAAAACCGAATAATTTTTTAATAATGTGAAAGAAATTTTGCGAATTAGTTTTTTTTTTATATATCTTTAAAGTAGAATAATAATTAATTTACTCATTAAGACATATAGTTTAATCGATTAAAAGCATGATTGGCGAGATAGAAACCACAGAGGTTCTGGATACATTAAAAAGTTTTTTTGGATTTGATGGATTTAAAGGAAATCAAGAGGTAATAATAAAAAATTTACTTTCCGGTAAGGATACTTTTGTTATTATGCCTACCGGCGGGGGAAAAAGTTTGTGTTATCAGCTTCCGGCAATAATATCTGAAGGAACAGCAATAGTTGTATCTCCTTTAATAGCCTTAATGAAAAATCAGGTAGATGCAATTAGAGGGTTTAGTAATGAAAATGGAATTGCTCATTTTTTAAACTCGTCCCTTAATAAATCAGAAATTACAACCGTAAAAAAAGATGTACTCTCGGGCAAAACAAAATTATTGTATGTGGCGCCTGAAACGTTAACCAAAGAGGATAATATTGCGTTTTTTAAGGAGTTTAAAATATCATTTTTTGCTATAGATGAAGCACATTGTATTTCTGAGTGGGGGCATGATTTTCGTCCTGAATACAGACGTTTGCGTCCTATTATTGATGCTGTGGGTAATGTGCCGGTTATGGCCCTAACTGCTACTGCCACTCCAAAAGTTCAGCAGGATATCCAAAAAAATCTAGGCATGATGAATGCGGATTTGTTTAAATCATCTTTTAATCGTGCTAATTTATATTATGAGGTTAGAGCAAAACAAAACGTAAATAAAGAAATTATTAAGTATGTAAGACAAAATGCTGGCAAAAGTGGCATTGTTTACTGCTTAAGTCGGAAAAAAGTTGAGGAAATTGCTGAAGCTCTTAAAGTAAATGGAATAAAAGCGGCACCTTACCACGCCGGTTTAGATGCCAAGGAGCGTGCCAGAACTCAAGATATGTTTTTGATGGAGGAATTAAATGTAATTGTAGCAACTATTGCATTTGGAATGGGAATCGATAAACCGGATGTTCGTTTTGTAATACATCATGATATTCCAAAATCACTAGAGGGCTATTATCAAGAAACCGGCAGGGCAGGCAGAGATGGTGGAGAAGGTAATTGCATTACTTTTTATAGCCATGATGATATTGTTAAACTTGAAAAATTCATGAAAGACAAGCCTGTTGCCGAACAGGAAATAGGAAAGCAAATGCTCTCTGAAACAGCCTCTTTTGCTGAAACCAGCAGTTGTAGACGTAAATTTATTTTGCATTATTTTGGTGAGGAATTTGAAGAGCAAAAATGCTCATCTATGTGCGATAATTGTCGCCATCCAAAACAAAGATTTGAAGCACAAGAAGATTTAGAATTAGTAATTGAAACTGTTCTTGAAATAAAAGAAAAGCACAAATTAAAAGATGTTATTAATGTACTTATGGGTACATTAACTGCCACTGCAAAAAGCTACAAGCATAATAATCTCGATAGCTGGGGTAAGGGCATAGATCATGATAAGAATGATAAATTTTGGCAGGCTGTTTTAAGGCAGGCAATTGTAAATGGTTATTTATCTAAAGACATTGAAAATTATGGTTTGTTGCGCGTTACTGAAAAAGGACACGCATTTATTAATAATCCCCATAGTATAAAATTTACACGAGATCATGATTTTTCTGATGCTGATGCTGATAATGAAGAGGATATTGTTATTGGAGGTAAAAGTGGAAATGGTGCAGCAGATGAAATATTATATGCCTTACTAAAAGATCAGGTTAAAAAATTAGCTAAAGCAAAAAGTTTACCGCCTTATGTTATTTTTCAGGAATCATCGTTGCAAGAAATGGCTATACAATATCCTATAACAATTGATGAATTAACCAAAATTAGCGGTGTTGGAGCTGGTAAGGCGGCAAAGTTCGGAAAACCGTTTATTGATTTAATAAAACAATATGTTGATGAAAATGATATAGAGCGCCCGGTAGATATGATAATTAAATCGGTTGTAAATAAATCAGGTTTAAAGGTTTATATTATTCAGAATATTGATAGAAAAATAGGTTTGCATGAAATGGCAAAAAGTAAAAATTTAACCTTGCCCAATTTAATAACAGAAATAGAAACTATTGTAGAATCAGGCACCAGAGTTAATATCAATTATTACATCGAAGAAAATATTGATGAAGAAAAACAAGATGAAATAGTGGAGTATTTTAAAGAAAGCGAAACAGACAATATAGATGCCGCATTAAAAGAGTTAGGCGAAAATGATTATACCGAGGAGGAAATTCGTTTAATGAGAATTAAATTTTTGTCTGATTTCGGAAATTAATTTCTTATAGACTTCTTAATCCCGCTTACAACAATAGGCGGGATTTTTTATTTTTAAATAATAAGTTTTCTTTTTTTTCGTTTCTTTGAGGATAAAGCATGTTTTCTGAAAAAGCACATAGATACATTTATTTGTTCGGATTATGTTCTCTGGCCTATGGTATGATGATGGGCACAGTTCCAACAAGCGTACCGCAATTTATTTTATTAGGGAACTGGTTAATAGAAGGGGATTTTAAACAAAAATGGCAGCAGTTAAAAATCAATAAACTATTTTGGATAGTAAGTTCATTATTTTTTGCTCATGTTTTTGGATTGATTTATACGCAAAATTTTAATGAAGGATTAAATGATGTCAGAATTAAACTTCCATTGTTGTTTTTGCCGCTTATTTTTTTTACTCAGAAACCACTCCATCCAAATGAACTTAAAATGTTGTTGTACTCTTTTTTGTTTGGTTGTATTACAAACACGGCTTGGTGCCTTATTTATAATTTTATGTTGCATAAAACTAATGAGTTAAGAAACGCCTCAAGATTTATGAGTCACATACGTTTAGGCTTGTATTTAAATGTAGCTATTTTTTGTTGTGCTTTTTTTATCTTAAAAAATAAACACGTTTTTCAAAAAATTTTATTTTGCGTTTTGTTAATTTATTTTGTTTTTGTTTTGTTTATATTAGGTTTAATTACCGGTATTTTCTATTTGTTAATTGCGTTTTTATTTGCTGTGATATTAATTCTACTTAAGCAAAAAATGCAAGTAAAATTAATTTCGTTTATCACCATTTTTTTAGGATTTACTTATACAATTTATTATGTCAACTCTGTATTTGATTCCCAACTAAAACCCTCTATTTCTGTAAATAACAAATCACATAAAACGGGTCAAAACGGCAATCCTTATTTAAATTATAATTCTTTTACACAAAAAGAAAACGGCAATTTTGTTTTTATTAATATTCAGCCAACCGAATTAAAAAAAGAGTGGCAAAGACGCTTCCCTCAAGACAGTTTTTCATACATGCCAAACCCTCATAATTTGAGCCGTTATAACGTTATTTTAAGATACATGGCAAGTAAAGGTTTATGTAAAGATTCTGTTGGATTAACGAAATTAAACAATACTGATTTAGAAAACATTCAAAAAAATATTACTAACTATAAATATCCCGATTGGAGTTTTTTACATAAACGTATTTATGAGTTTGTTTGTGAATATGATGAGTTTGTAAACCAAAGAAGTATTAATGGTCATTCTTTAACCATGCGGCTTTATTTCTGGAAAGCGACCTTGCAACTAATTAATAAAAATAAATTATTTGGTGTAGGCACAGGCGACGTTCAAAATCAACTAAACAAAACGTATCTCGAAACAAATTCACCCTTAAATAAAGAGTGGTTTAAACGACCACATAACCAATTTTTAACTATAACTTTATCGCTGGGTATAGTGGGGCTTTTGGTGTTTTTATTCAGTGTTTTTTATCCTGTAATTTATTTGAGTAAGTTTTTTAATAGTCTGTTTTGGCCTTATTTTTTAGTTGTTATATTATCATTTATTCCAGAAGACACACTTGAAACACAGGCAGGTTTGAGTTTTTTCGCCTTTTTTTATTCGTTATTTATTAGCGATGCCTATTTTAAAAAGCAACAAAATCTTGCGGATTAATGGCTTGTCCGTTAAACCACAATTCAAAATGTAAATGTGGCCCTCTGCTTTTTTCTCCTGTGTTACCAATAATTGAAATAGCTTCCCCTGCCTTAACTCTATCACCTATTTTTTTCAGAATAGCTGAATTGTGTTTGTAAATACTAGTAAGATTATTACTGTGCTGAACTTGAATAAAATTTCCGTCTTCTGATGAAAAACCAGTAAATAAGACTGTTCCATCAAGGGCAGATTTTACAGGCTCATCAGGTTTTGCAACCACGTCAACTCCAAAATGATTTTCTTTTATATTAAATGATGCGCTTATTAACCCTTTTACAGGAGTAAAAAAAACAAGCTCTTGTAAACTTTTAAATTTAGGAGAAATGGCAATTGAGTTTGATTTATTATCTTCAAACTCATTTCTAAATTCAATATCAGATTCGCTTGGTGTAATTTTTATGTTTTTATATTTACCAGAGGTGTCTTTTTTCGGTTTTTCGCTTTTAGTCTCAAAATTTTCGTTAAATACATTTAAAATACTATTAATGTATGCCGTTCTCGCTTCTAAGGTTTCCTCCATAGAATCGGCTCTGTAACTTAGGTTTAAAATTTGTTTTCTTTCCGCTACGGTACCGTATCCAGGAATGTACTCTCTAAATGGTGTAAAAGCAACTAAACTGATTACAAGGGTAGTCATAATTATAGTTACCGCAAGAATAGCCGTAATTAGGCCCAATGGAGACAATCTTATCGAAACCTTTTCGCCAAAGGTATTATCATTAAGTATTACCAAACGGAACTTACTTTTTAAAAAATTAAAAAATAGTTTCCAGCGACTATGTTTTGCATCACTCATTTAATTTGGTAAAGATGCAAAAAAAAATAAATTCACGGAAACTTGCAAAACAATTATAGTTTCCTTAGTTTTGCGCCGTTTTTTGTTAATGGAAACTCAAGAAAAAATATTAAAATCTGCTCTACATCTTTTTTTTAATCATGGTATTAAACGTGTAACAATGGATGATATAGCTAAAGATTTGGGCATTTCAAAAAAAACGATTTATCTTTTTTTTAAAGAAAAAGATGATTTAATTAATCAACTCTTCGAATTTGAGATGTTAAATCAAGAACGTTACTTCGCTGATGCTAATAAACAAGCTAAAGATCCCATTCATGAAATTTTTTTGATTTCAAAAAAGATAGAGCAGATGATGCACAATATAAATCCTGTTTTTTTTATTGATCTTAAAAAATTCCATCCAATTGCTTTTGAACGGTTTCAGGATTTTAAGCAGCATTGTGCTTACAAAAATTTATTAAATAATATTAAAAAAGGGAAGGAAATAGGCTTATACAGAGCAGATATTGATGAAGAATTCACAGCAAATTATAGAATGTCTCAAATGGACATGTTAATGTTTGGGAATTATTTTTCATTTGAACGTAAAAGCTTTAATCAAACACATCAACTATTATTAGATCTATTTGTTTATAGTATATGCACTGTAAAAGGTCACAAGCTAATAAATAACTACAAAAAAATAAATGACGAAGAATAATTATATATGATAAAATTTAAGAAATACGCATTACTATTTTCGATACTCTCGATAGTTGATGTCAATGCACAAGAATCAAACAGCGGCGCTTTTAGCCTTCAGCAATCTATTGATTATGCTGTAAAAAATAGCCCAAATTATTTGAATGCCGAGTTGGATTTAAAAAACGCTGTTTATAAAAAAAATGAAATTACCGGTTTAGGATTACCTCAAGTATCTGGTAGTATAGATATTAAAGATTATGTTGAATTACCAACATCTTTATTACCCGGTCAATTTTTTGGAGCACCTGCAGGAACATACATCCCGGTTAAATTTGGCACCAAATATAACTCAACTGCCGGTTTAAGCGCTTCGCAGTTATTATTTAGCAGCGATTATATTTTTGGGTTAAAAGCTTCAAAAGAATTTATTAATCTCTCAAAAATAAATGTAACCAGAAGTAAAGCCGATTTGGTTTCTCAAGTTTCAAAAGCTTATTACAACGTTATCATTAATAAAGAGCGAATAAAATTGTTGGAGTCTAATTTAATTCGTCTTAAAAAGATATTAGATGACACTAAAGCATTTAACCAACAAGGTTTTGCCGAATTAATTGATGCTGAAAGGTTAGAGGTTCAATACAATAATTTGGTAACCGAAAAAGATAAAGTTCTAAGATTAATTGGTTTATCTGAAACAGTTTTAAAATTTCAGATGGGATATAAATTAAATGATGCTATTGCCCTTACCGATAGTTTAAATTTGAATTCTGATACATTTGAAGAACTAAACATAACTAATGTTGACGTGAGTAAACGACCCGATTACCAGTTGCTAAAGTCACAACAAAACTTGCTTAATTTAGATGTAAAGCGTTTAAAATGGGGATATTTACCAACACTGGCAGCCTACGGCGCATATCAATATAATGCCCAACGCCAAGAGTTTGATTTACTTGATACGGATCAAAAATGGTTTAAAATTGCTTTAGTGGGCGCTACACTCAACGTTAATATTTTTGATGGCTTTCAGCGCAATTATAAAATTCAGCAGGCTAAAATAAGTGCATTAAAAAATAATAATACGTTAAAAAATATTGAATCAGCTTCGCAACTTGAAGCCTCAGTTGCCGGAATTTCATATAATAATGCTTACTCAAGTTTGCTGGCTCAGAAAAAGAACATGGTTTTGGCACAACATGTTTATGAAGTTGCCATGAAAAAATATCAAGGTGGTGTAGGCACTAATCTCGAAATTGTAAATGCCGAAACTACCTTAAAAGAAGCTCAAACAAATTACTACAATTCTGTATATGATATGTTGGTAGCTAAAATAGATTATCAAAAAGCAATAGGAACTCTTGTAAAATAAAACAACAATTAATTAATTTTTATATGTTCATCAATTCAAAAAAAAATAAAATGAAAAATACACTACTGGTAATGGTAATAATGGTTTTAACTTTTGCTTGCGGCACCTCAGATAAAAAAGCCGAATTAGAAAAACTTAAAAAACAAAAAGCCGATTTAGAAACTAAAATTACTGCTTTAGAGGAGGAATTAGCTAAATCAGACACTGCAAAAAAAGAAAAATTTGTTGAGGTTATTGCTGTACCATTGCAATCATCTATTTTTAAAACATTTATTGAAGTTCAGGGCAGAATTGATGCCGATGAAAGCGTTGCCTTATCTTCTGAAATACCCGGCACTATTACAAAAATAAACGTAAAAGTAGGAGACGAAGTAATAAAAGGTCAAGTTCTTGCAGAAACAGATTCGCGTGCAATGTTGCAACAAATAAGTGATTTGCAAACAAATTTAGATTTGGCTAAACAAGTTTATGAAAAACAAAAAAATTTATGGGAGCAAAAAATCGGAACAGAAATTCAGTATTTGCAAAGTAAAACAACTAAAGAAAGTCTTGAAAATAAAATGGCAGCCATGCAAGAACAAGTTCGCATGACAAAAATTATTTCTCCAATCAACGGAACGGTAGATGGCGTTAATATTAAAATTGGTCAGGCAGTAGCCCCGGGCATGGGCGCAATAACTGTTATTAATTTTTCAAACTTAAAAGTGAAGGCAGATGTTGCCGAAACCTATGCTTCAAGAGTTAAAAATGGCAATGTAGTTCAGGTATTTTTTCCTGACATGCAAGATTCTATCAATTCAAAAATATATTATGCTTCGCGTGCTATAAACAACTTAACTAGAACGTTTGGAGTTGAGGTTTTACTTGATAACTCAAAAGAGTTTCATCCAAATATGGTAGCTAAATTAAAAATAAACGATTACCAATCCGCAACTCCTAAAATAACAGTACCAGTTAAATTTATTCAAAAAGGAATAAACGAAACTTTTGTGCTTGTTGCCGAAAACGGAAAGGCTGTAAAAAAAGTAATCAATATTTCTCGCGAATACAAAGGTTTATCTGAAGTTACAGATGGTTTAAAAGAAGGTGATTTACTTATAACAGAAGGTTACGACTTAATTAACGAAGGTGATAACATTAGCGTAAAAAAATAATTTCATAAGTAATTAAAGCGAATTAAATAACAAGATTTATGTTAGATAAAATAAAAGAATTTAAACCTTCAAGTTGGGCAATTGATAATAAAATGACAATTTATTTGTTAACTATTTTCATCACGCTTGCAGGTATAATGGCCTATAACTCTTTACCAAAAGAGCAGTTTCCTGATATTACTGTTCCTACTATTTATATTAATACAATTAATGGAGGTAACTCGCCAACAAATATTGAAAATACAATTACAAAACCAATTGAGAAACGTTTAAAAGGTTTGTCAGGCGTTAAAAAATTCACAAGTACCTCATTGCAAGACGTTTCGGTAATTGTAGTAGAATTTCATACAAATGTAAAAGTAGAAACCGCCAAACAAAAAGTTAAAGATGCTGTGGATGAAGCCAGAGGAGAAATGCCTACGAGTTTAACCAGAGAACCAATGATAAAAGAAATTGCGTTTTCTGAAATTCCTATCATGTATATTAACGTTGCAGGTAAATACGATTTAAAACAACTAAAAAAATACGCCGAAAATTTAAAAGATAAAATTGAAGGGTTAAAAGAAATAAACGAAGTTAAGTTAGTTGGTGCTTTAGACAGAGAAATACAAGTAAATATAGATGCGTATAAATTACAAGCTGCGCAATTAACTCTAACTGATATTCAAAGGGCAATTGGTTCAGAGAATTTAACCTTGTCAGGCGGTAATATTCCGCTTAACGGGATGAAACCTTCGTTGAGCATAAAAAGCGAATTTAAAGATCCAAAAGAAATTGAAAATATTATTGTAACATCTGCAACCGGAGCTAAATTATTTATTAAAGATTTCGCAACTGTAGTTGATGGTTTTAAAGAAAAAGAAAGTTACTCTTCTTCTAACGGTAAAAATGTAATTACTCTAAACGTGGTTAAACGTTCAGGCGAAAACTTAATTGATGCCGCCGATAAAATTGAAGAGATTATTGCCGAAATGAAAAAATCGGAATTTCCTCAAGGACTTGATATTACAATTAGCGGCGATCAAAGTGATAAAACAAAATCTTCATTAACGGATTTAATAAATACAATTATTATTGGTTTTATTTTGGTTACAGTTGTGCTTATGTTTTTTATGGGAGTTACTAATGCTTTGTTTGTAGCTCTTTCTGTGCCTTTATCAATGTTTATTGCTTTTTTGGTAATGCCAAGTATTGGCTTTTCATTTAATATGATTGTTCTTTTTTCTTTTATTCTTGCTTTGGGTATTGTGGTAGATGATGCCATTGTTGTAATTGAAAATACGCATCGTTTATTTGATAACGGCAAAAGAGACATTAAAACTGCAGCAAAAATGGCTGTTGGCGAGGTGTTTATGCCTGTGTTATCCGGAACAATTACCACTTTGGCTCCGTTCATTCCTTTAGTATTTTGGCAAGGTATTATAGGTAAGTTCATGTATTTTTTACCGGTTACTTTAATTATTTCATTATTAGCCTCTTTATTTGTAGCCTATATTATTAATCCTGTTTTTGCCGTTGATTTTATGAAACCTCACGAAGAGGAAAGCAAAGAATACGGTAAAATAACTAAAAAAGCGCGTTTACAATTATTTGTTTATGCTTTGGTGGCATTGTTTTCATATTTAACAGGACATTTTGCAGTTGCAAATTTTACTGTTTTTCTGGCTTTCTTTTTAGTGCTTAACAGATTATGGTTGTATAAAGTTATTGAAGCCTGGCAATTTAAAATTTGGCCTGCATTTATAAACCGTTATGTTAAAGTGTTGCAATGGTTTTTACGTAAACCCTGGAAGCCTTTATTTTATTTGCTCATTTTATTTATTTTTTCTTTTGTGTTATTTGCCATTAGAAAACCAAAAGTTGTATTCTTCCCTGGAGGAGATCCTAATAATTTGTATGTATATGTAAAATTACCTGAAGGCACCGATCCTTCAATTACAAATGATGTTATGCGTAAAGTAGAAGCCAAGGTGGAAACTGTTTTGGGTAAAAATAATCCTTTGGTTGAATCTATGATCACTAACGTTACTATTGGTGTTACCGATCCTCAAGATGGGGATCAAAATTCATATCCTAACAAAGGAAAAATTGCAATTGCATTTGTTGAATTTGAAAAACGACATGGCGAGTCTACAACAAAATTTTTACAAGAATTACAATCATTAAACTGGGACATTCCGGGTGCAGATATTGTTGTAAATAAAGAACAAGCCGGACCACCAACTCCAAAGCCCGTTAGTATTGAAATAATTGGCGAAGACTTTAATGCGTTAAACGCAAACGCCGATAATCTTAAAAAGTTTATTACCAATGCCAAAATACCTGGCGTAGCTAGTTTAAAATCAGATTTTGTGAGCAACAAACCTGAAATTGTATTTGATATTGACAGAGAGCGTGCGCAGCGCGAAGGTTTATCAACCTACCAATTGGCAATGGAGATTCGTGGTGCTGTTTATGGGGTTGAAGCTACTAAATTTAGAGATGTAGACGACGAGTATCCTGTACAATTAAGATATAAATTGGATCAGCGGATAGATATAGAAACCATACGAAATTTAAAAATTACTTACAGAGATATGAATATGGGTGGCATGGTGAGAAGTGTTCCTATCTCTGCTGTTTGCAATATCCGTTATGATTATACCTATTCAGGTATTAAGCGTAAAAACAATAAGCGTGTTATAACAATTTCTTCTGATGTAAAAGATGGTTATAACCCTAACGAAGTTGTTGCTAATATAGAACGCTTAATGAAAGACTTTAAAAAAACCGGAGATGTTGTGGTTAAATTTGCGGGAGATAAAGAAGACCAGCAAGCAACCATGAGTTTCCTAGGAAATGCCATGTTAACTGCTGTAGGTATCATGTTATTGGTATTGGTTGGTTTATTTAACTCCTTAGGTAAACCCTTAATTATTTTGGTCGAAATTATTTTTAGTATTGTTGGTGTTATCATTGGCGTTTCGGTATTTAAAATGGAAATGAGTATTGTAATGACCGGTGTAGGTATTATTGCGTTAGGAGGTATTGTTGTTAGAAATGGTATTCTCCTTGTTGAATTTGCCGAGTATGCCAGAGAAGGCGGAATGAGTCTTTATGATGCAACGGTTGAAGCCGGCAGAACACGTATGACGCCTGTAATTTTAACAGCCACTGCAGCTATTTTAGGTTTAATTCCTTTAGCGGTTGGGTTTAATATTAATTTCGAATCGTTGCTTTCCTCAGGTAATCCAAAAATATTTATTGGTGGTGATAACGTAGCCTTTTTTGGTCCTTTAAGTTGGACTATGATATTTGGATTATTATTTGCAACGGTTTTAACTCTGTTGTTAATACCTTCTATGTATTTAATTACCGAGCGTTTAAAACGTAAATCAATAATTATATTAAATCATTTTGAATTGCCAACTGCAATTATGTATGTTCCCTTTTTAATTTTATTACTAAGATTGGTGCTAAAAATTCAGGGAAAGAAATTGGACTATGGAAATTTAGATTATTAAAAACATCTTGTGTTTTGAAAATTGACAGAAAATAATTTTCTTTAACAAAATAATATTTTTAATTATAAAATTTAAAAGAAAAAAAATGAAAACTAATCTTATCGTATTGTTTTGCCTATTGATGGCATTTGGTTTCTCTCAAAAAACTGCGACTAAAGAGTTTAAATTAAAGAAAAGTAAATTAATTGAATCGAAGTTATTTAGTGATATTGTAACAATAAACCCGAAGAGTTTTAAAACCATTGAGGTTAAATTCTTTTTTAAAATTGAAGGAAGGATTATTGAAGGAGTTTTTACTGGAGATACTATCAGCGAATCACTTAGAAAAACATTTAATAAGATTGATGTAGGATCAACATGTTATTTTGATATTTTTTTAGATAAGGGAAAACAAGGCGAGAAAGGTAAGTCTAAGAGTTATTCTTACGGATATCTAATTATTGAATAATAATCTAATGTCAACTGATTTTACTTCCTATCCGAAATATTGAAAAATTTTTCGGATAGGTTTTAAGTAAGAAGTATAAAATTTGGGTTTAAGTCCGTTAATTGCCCAAGCTTTTCTGTCTTCTTTATTAGCGTTTATTCTGTTTTGCAACGATGCATTGCTTTGCCCGCCCACTCTCATTTTAATGGTAAAATCGTGCAGATAATTTATTTTTATGTTATGTTTATGAATAAATCTTAGCATCAATTCATAATCTGCCGAATGTTTTAGTTCCAAATTAAATTTACCGTAGTTGTCAAAAATAGTTTTCCTAACAAAAAAAGTTGGATGTGGTGGCATCCAGCCGTGTAAAAACGAGTTGGATTTATAATTGCCGCTTTTCCATTTTCTAATTATTTTATTCGGATTATCTCTGTCAACATAAAACAAATCGCTGTAAACTGCGTCTGAATGATTTTTTATAAATGTATTAGCGTATTTTTCTATTATCGAATTATCAATATAAAAATCATCAGAATGCAATACACCAATAACGTCGCCGGTGGCCATATCAATTCCTTTGTTTAAGGCGTCATATAAGCCATTGTCTTTCTCTGAAATGAATTTTGAAATTCGGTTTTTATATTTTTCAATAATGTTTATTGTACCGTCTGTTGATAAGCCATCTACAATAATATATTCTATATTAGGGTAGCTTTGTTCTAAAACAGATAAGATTGTTTGCTCTAGTGTTTTAGCGGAGTTATACGTTATGGTAATGATAGAAATTTTCAAAATCGGCTATAAATTATTTGCAAGCTCTAAAAGTGAACTAAAATTAAAATCAATTTTTTCATCTATTTTATTTTCATCAGAAATAAAAATTGTTTTCATGCCGGTGTTTCTGCCAAATTCCATATCGCTTATACTATCGCCGGCAATAATACTTTTACTAAAATCTATTTCAGGAAAGTCTTGTTTAGCCAACATGGCCATGCCTGTATTTGGTTTTCGCGTAGAGTGATTTTCAGCACTTAAATAAGGGGAGAAATAAACTTTATCTATTCTTCCTCCTAAATAAGTTATTTCATAAATCATGTTTTTATGAATTAATTCCAAATCTTCGGTTCTGTATAAACCTTTACCAATTCCTTGTTGATTGGTTACTACAACAATTTTACCAAAAACAGAATTAAATTTTTTCAGCGCATCAAACACTCCCTCAATAAATTCAAATTCTATCCAATGCTTTACGTAATCGTTATCTAATTTTTTATTAATAACGCCGTCTCTGTCTAAAAACAAAGTCCAGTTGTTATTTATATTTAAATCCTTTAAAGTCATGTTGCGCTTTTTGATAATCTTCAGGAATACCAATATCTATAAAATAACCGTTAAACTGAAAACCCTTAATTGACAAAGTAGTTATTTGTTTTTCGAAAAAATCTTTTTCTATTGAAAAATTTTTTTCAGACGGTGTATGTTTTAAGTATAAACTTGAATCAATAATATAAACACCACCATTAATAATACCTGGTTGCGATAGGTTATTTTTTTCTTGAAATGAAATTATTTTATTCTCTTCATTTTTCACAATGGTGCCATATCTAGAGGCATCATCAACCTCTCTGAGAGCTAAAGAAATTTGGGCGTCTTCATTAATATGATAATTATAAAATTGATTTAGATTGATGTCAAAAAAAGAATCGCCATTTAAAACTAACACCAGATTTTCTTCACTTTGTTGCAATGCCAATCTAATGCCGCCTCCTGTTCCTAATGGTGTTTTTTCCAGAACATATTCAATTTCTAGCTCATTAAAATTATTTCCAAAATAGTTTTTTATATTTTCGGCTAAATAACCAACAGAAAAAATTACGTTTTTAATACCAAAGTGTTTTAAATAATTTAATTGATAATGTAAAAAAGGTAAATCATTAATAGGAGCCATTGGTTTTGGTGTATTGTTAATCACAGACCGAAGTCGCGTTCCAAAACCACCTGCTAATATAACTGCTGTATTAATCATTTATATAAATTACAACTGTTAGAGATTAATTAAGTTTTAAGAATTAACAAAATAAATTTTCTCGAATTAATTTTTAGGAAATAATTTCATTTCAACTAGCTCACAAATAGTATGGCCAAGCAACATGTGGCATTCTTGAATCCTGGGAGTGTCGATGCTTGGTATGTTAATTAAATAATTGCTTAGGCCATTCATTTTACCACCTGTTTGTCCTGTAAAGGCTATTGTAGTAATTCCCATTGTGTTTGCTTTTTCAATTGCTTTTAAAACATTGGCGCTGTTTCCGCTGGTGCTTAAGCCAATTAACACATCTCCTTTTTTACCCATTGCTTCTACCAAACGACTGTAAATAATATCATAGCTATAATCGTTAGCTACTGCAGTGGTATAACTTGTGTTTACGTGTAAAGCTTCTGAAAAAAGAGGGGGGCGATCATAATAAAATCTTCCGCTTAATTCTGCCGCTAAATGTTGAGCGTCAGCAGCACTTCCGCCATTTCCACACCAAAGTACTTTACCATTATTTTTATAGCAGTTTACAATATCTTCAACAATATTATTTATTGCGTTTAAAATGGCAGTGTTTGATAATAACGATGTTTTTAATTTTACGGATTCTTCAATTTTAGATTTTATAAAATTTATCATGGTTTAAATTTATGTTTTTTTATGGCCAATTACATTAAAATGCAGTAATTTTTTAAATGTAGTTTTAAAGTATTAAGTTTACTTTTTAATACTTATAAATATCATGAACATTGAAGTTTGCTATACTCCCAATTCATACTCGCTTTTTCATAAACCAGATTCGGTTGTTGTTGTAATAGATGTATTAAGAGCAACCTCTGC
>JBIJCO010000062.1:0-8778 GCA_044344665.1 Bacteroidia bacterium
CAGGTCACGATCTAAGATATGCAATAGATTCATCAAAATTACAAAATGACCTAGCTTGGGTGCCTTCAGTAACTTTTGAGCAAGGTCTAATTTTAACGGTAGATTGGTATTTAAGTAACGAAGAATGGTTAAACAATGTAACTTCAGGTAATTATGCCAATTATTATGAAGCTCAATATACCAAACGTTAATATTTAATATTTATTTGTAATTATATAGTTTCCCTTTTTATTTTTTTTATTCTACCTTAAAATATTTTTGGCATTACTGCCAATCTGTTATATTTGTATACTAAGGTTGTGTAATGACAAAACAAGAAATAGAAGCAAATACTAGTAAATTAAGTTTTGACGATTTCAGAAAAATAGTTCTGGATGATTTCAAGTTAATCAATGAAAGTAGGCAAGCAAGTTTACTGGGGAGAAAAGAAGTTTTAACCGGTAAGGCCAAATTTGGAATTTTTGGTGACGGTAAAGAATTGGCGCAAGTTGCCATGAGTAAAGTCTTTAAAAATGGAGATTTTAGAAGTGGTTATTATAGAGACCAAACATTTATGTTGGCTATAAACGCTATTACCTTGCAACAATGGTTTGCAGGTTTATATGGTCATACAGATTCTGAATTAGAACCTATGAGTTCCGGAAGGCAAATGGGCGGCCATTTTGCAACACATAGTTTAGATGAAAATGGTTTATTTAAAAATCTGATTGATCAAAAAAATTCAAGCAGCGATATTTCGCCAACAGGTTCTCAAATGCCAAGATTATTAGGATTGGCATATGCATCGCATTTCTACAAAATTAATAAAGATCTTCATTCTCATCCATTTAGTAATTTCAGTAATAAAGGTAATGAAGTTGCATTTGGCACAATCGGTGATGCGTCAACTAGCGAAGGGTTATTTTGGGAAACAATTAATGCCGCTGGAGTTCTGCAGGTGCCTATGTTAGTTAGTGTATGGGATGATGGCCATGGAATATCCGTCCCTAAAAAATATCAAACAACAAAAGAAAGCATAAGCGATGTTTTAAAAGGTTTTCAGCGAGATAAAAACACCAAAGGCTATGAAATTTTTAAAACAAAAGGGTGGGATTATGCGCACTTATGCGAGACGTATGAAAAAGCTGTTAAAGTTTGCAGAGACGAGCATGTGCCGGTTTTGGTTCATGTAGAAGAAGTTACACAACCGCAAGGACATAGTACAAGTGGCTCTCACGAGCGTTATAAAAGTAAAGAACGATTACAATGGGAGTTAGATTTTGATTGTCTAAAAAAAATGCGTGAATGGATTTTAAATAATGCTTTGGCTAATGACGAAGAGTTAAATAAAATTGAAGAAGATGCAAAAGAAGCAGTTAAACAAGCAAAAAATGCTGCTTGGACTAACTATTTAACCCCAATTAAAACAGAGGTTGCTGAGGTATGCTCCTGTTTTGATGAAATAGGAGGCGATGCGGTGTTAACCATTAAAAAGGAACTTCAGGCTATTAAAGAACCAATAAGAAGAGATATTCAAGTAGCAGTAAAAAGTGTTTTGCGTTTAACGTTAGGTGATAATTCTTCAGAAAGACAAAACTTAATAAATTGGCTGAATAAGTCTAAAGAAGAAAATAACGATCGTTTTAGCTCTCATTTGTATTCTCAATCAGAAAAAAAGGTTGGTAATACTTCTCCTGAGTCCATTCAATATAATGACGAAAAGTCTGTTGATGGCCGTGAAATTTTAAGGGATAATTTTGATGCAATTTTGGAAAAATATCCCGAGGTTTTAATTTTCGGTGAGGACTCTGGTAAAATTGGTGGTGTTAATCAAGGTTTGGAAGGTTTACAGGCAAAATACGGAGAACATAGGGTATTTGATACAGGAATAAGAGAAGCTACTATTATGGGACAGGCAATTGGTTTAGCAATGAGAGGTTTGCGCCCTATTGCTGAAATTCAATACCTCGATTATTTATTGTATGCTTTACAATTAATGAGTGACGATTTGGCAACTGTTCAATGGCGCACCAAAGGAAGACAAAAAGCACCTGTAATTATTAGGACTCGCGGACATAGGTTGGAGGGTGTATGGCATAGTGGTTCTCCAATGGGAATGATTGTTCATGCGTGCAGAGGTATAAATATTTGTGTTCCAAGAAATATGACGGTTGCTGCTGGTTTTTATAATACATTGTTAGAAGCCGACGAGCCGGCACTGATAGTTGAACCATTAAATGGTTATCGTTTAAAAGAAAAACAACCTTCGAACTTTGGTAAATTTAAAATTCAATTAGGTTTACCTGAAATTTTAACTTCAGGAACGGATCTCACATTGGTTTCTTACGGCAGCAGTATAAGAGTTGCTCAGGAAGCAATAAAAAATCTCAATAAGCATGGTGTTTCAGTAGAGTTAATAGACCTGCAGACATTAATTCCTTTTGATATTAATCATAGCATAGTTGAATCTCTCAAAAAAACAAATCGTTTATTAATTTTAGATGAGGACGTTTCAGGTGGAGCAAGTTCATATATTCTTCATAAAATTGTAGAAGAGCAGAGTGCATATAATTATTTAGATTCTTCGCCAATAACTTTAGCGGCTAAAGAACACAGACCGGCCTACGGTAGTGATGGTGATTATTTTAGTAAACCAAATTCAGACGATGTTTTTGATGCAGTATATAAATTAATGCATGAGGTAAATCCAAATAAGTTTCCTATAATATATTAAAAAATTGTAGTTTTATATTTAATAGCAAATAACTAAATAAACATGAAAAATAATAATTTAAAAACTTTAATAGTTACCCTTTTAGTTTCTTTTGGTTTAAATCTTTTTTCTCAAACTAAATCTAATACAGATTCTGCTAAAAAGAAAAAAGAAACAAAAGTAACTGAAGTTGTTGCTAATACTAGCGATTCTATCTCCGCAAGTGAATATTTTAAACGAGCTAATAATTTTTTGAAAGCTGAGAAAAAAGATTACGAGGTTAAACCTGGCACTGCGAGCGGTTCAAAAATAGAATTCTCAGCTATATTCTTAGTAAAGCCAAAAGAACTAAATCCTGAAGTTGATTATAACGGAAAGGTTACGATGAATGTATTGATTGAGTGTAAGGATAATCGTTATAAATATTCAATTTATGATATTAAGCACATTAGTAAAACAGGTAAAGCAACTGGAGGCAGTATAGATAACATAGTACCGGAATGTGGCGGAATGATTATGGGAGAAGTTCCATGGAAAAAACTAAGAGGCGAAGCGCTAAAACTAGCAGGAAAAGTTGCAAAAGATATTAAAGACGGGATGGCAATAGATTCTGGGTCTTCTCAAGAAGAATGGTAACGATATAAATTAATCAGTTATTTCAAAATAAACTTGTTTATCAATTTCTAAATCGATTTGTGAGTAGATAAGTATTGAGTTTCCATTTTTTGTTTCGGCTAATATTTCAAAACACTTTCCATTAAACGTTGAATTTATTATTGATAATAATAAATCGTTGTGTTTTTTATTATTGGATTGCTTAATCTTATCTGGTCTAATAAATAATTTCTTTTCGGTTATATTACCTTTTTCTAAGTCTTCAGATTTTACAATATTAAATGGTCCTAAAAGCCCTGCTAATTTTATATTTTTTGGTTTATAATATATTTGCCATTTGTTACCTGCTTGTAAAATTTTACCATTATCAATAATCGCAAGTATATCAGCATATTTTAATGCCTCGTCAGCCAGATGACTTATTAAAATAACTGCGGTGTTATTTTTTTTAACTTCATTAATTATAAATGCAAATAATTTTTCGCTTAAAATAGTATCTAAATTGCTAAAAGGTTCGTCAAGCAATAGAAGTTTAGGAATAATGGCTAAAGCTCTGGCAATTGCTACCCGTTGTTTTTGACCACTTGACAAAAATTTTGCTTTTGAGTTTTTTAAGGCGGTGAGCTCTAATAATTTTAAAAGTTTGTTAGCTCTTTTTTGTTTTGCCTCATTGGTGTATCCAATAAGTTTATCAAAAATATTTTCTTCTACCGAATGGTTATCTAAAACATAAAAATCTTGGCTAACTAATTTCATGTCTTTATGACCAGGAATTAGGTTGTAAGATGGTCCCAAAACTCTTTCATTTTCTAAAAATAGTTCACCTTCACTTAAATCCTCAAGTCCATAAATACATTTCATAAGGGTTGTCTTACCGCTACCACTTTTACCTACTAAAGCTAATACTTCACCACTATTTAATTGAAATGAAACGTTTCTTATTCCTTTAAAATAATTCTGATTTGTATAATTAAAGGATATGTTTTTAACTTTAAGAATAATTATCTGACTAAAGTTAGGTTATTTTTGAGTTTATGGGATTTACCATCAAAACCTTTAGCTTCAATAATAACAAAATAAACACCCGGTTCACATGTTTCGCCGCTAGTTGTGTGCCCGTCCCAAAAAGAATTTATTCTATCCCAACTAGTTATAATTGCTCCATAGCGATTGTAAATCCAAACATTAATAGAAGTTATCCCCTTTGTTATAGGTTTAAATATTTCATTAATATTATCACCATTTGGCGAAAATATTGTTGGTACAGTAATTCCTGAAGTGTCTGAGATTCTAAATGAATAATCTGAAGTATCGTTACACCCTGATGTGTTATAAGCAATTAATGTTACTGTATAACTACCACTAATACTATAATTTTTTACAGCATTCAGAGAGTTGGTGTTAACAGAATTATCATCGCTAAACGCCCAAAGGTAAAAACTACTAAATGTAGAAAAATTGGTTAAAACTAGTTGGTTAGGGTATCCTGTCGTATTTAAACTTGCATTAAATGCTGCATAGGCAGTTTTATTTACAGTAATAACATTTGACGTACTTGCGGTTCCTGTTGGATCGGAGATAACTAAATTTAAAGTGTAACTACCACTATTATTGATATTATATGTTACAAAAGACTCGGTATTACTTGATGATAAAGTTACAGATTTTGATGGTGTAATTGACCAACTATAGGTTGTAGTGGAATTTGTTGTTTGAGCTGAAAAAGTAATTGGTATATCTGTGCAAATAAAATTAGAGGATGTAATAATGTTTGGAGCTTGTGGTTGAGCACCTGCTAAATAAACAAAAAATACAAGTAAATATTTTATAAATCTACCAATCATATTTACAAATTTAATAAAAATTCTAATGTATCTACATTATCTGCATAATCGCTAATAACAGGCTGTTGTGAACTACCGAAAGGTATGTTTTTTTGCCCAACTATACACTGCAAAGAATCTTCAATTGAATTTAAATATTCAATTAATGTCCTTTCATTTTCATAATATTGAAAATACAACACCCCAACAGGCGAAAACAGTTCATTGCTTTCTCTAAGCATTAAAAAATTATTGTCTAAAAAAGGCATAGATTCTAATAGATAAATTGCACGGTGATAATCGTAATTATTACTGTATTTTTTATTGTTTATTGTAAAACCAAAATTTATGATTGAATCAAAAAATAAATTAAATGAGTAATTTTTAGGGACCATTATTTTGCTGACATTTCTGCATCCAAGTCCAAAATAAAGGAATATGTCTTTTCCTAAGTTCTTTAAATCTTGACTGCTTTCATTCCCATCTAAAATTGCGATTGATGTTCTGCTTTTACGGATAATATTAGGATATTTTTTAAAATAATAATTAAAATGATTTGCAGAATTGTTGCTACCGGTAGCAATAACGGCATCAAATGCACCTAATTTTCCATCGGCAAATAGTATTTTCTCTTCAAATTGCGGTTCGTAATAATTTAATAATTTCAAAAAAAACGGCAATAAAATTTTATCATCGCCAGATAGTTTAATTAAGGCATTATTACCAGTAAGCAAAATGCATATAATGTCATGAAAGCAAACCAGAGGAATGTTTCCGGCACAAATTACAGCAATTGTTTTAGGTGACCGTTCTTTAATATTCAAGGTAAATTTTAATAGTTCATCTTTTTGCAATAGCAAAGAAATATTAAATATAGATTCTTTTACAAATTCAGGTATAAACCAATTATTATAGGTATGCGTAACTTCAATTAATTTATCCAATCCTTCATGTAATTTTATTTCATCCGCAATTTTTGTTTCTGAAAAATGTCTATTTATAAACAAGCCTACTTGAACAAAACCTTCAATCCTTTGTTTTAAAGTCATCATATTAGATAGTATATTTGTAACGGATTAAATAACAAAACTAATTAAAAAAATGGCAATTAAAATAACAGACGAATGTATTAATTGTGGAGCATGTGAGCCTGAATGTCCTAATAATGCAATATATGAAGGTGGTGCCGAATGGCGTTTTGCAGACGGAACAGGAGTTTCCGGAAAATTTAAAGGTCATAACAGCGGGGTAGAAGTGGAGGCAAGCGATCCGCAAACACCTAAAAATATGGATGTTTATTTTATTGTTACAGATAAATGTACAGAATGCAAGGGTTTTCATGATGAGCCTCAGTGTGCTGCCGTTTGTCCTGTAGACTGCTGTATTTCTGATGAGGACTATGTCGAAACTGAAGAGGAGTTATTGGCTAAAAAGGCTTCATTACATTTATAGATTTTTTTACTTGAAAATCCTAAAAACTAACTTTTGCTGCATTCTTAAATAATCTTATTTTTGTTTGCCTTATTTAATCATGGTTTTTAGCAGTATAACGTTTTTAATTTATTTTCTCCCAGTATTTTTATTACTCTATCATTTAGCCCCTAATAAATATAAAAATGCAGTTGTTTTAATTGCTAGCATTTATTTTTATAGCTGGGGAGGTCCAAAATTTATTTTCGTAATTCTCACAACAACTTTTTTAGATTATTTTTTGGTTAATGCCATGCAGAATCAAAAAACTAAAAAGGCTAAAAATGTATTATTAGTATTTTCACTATGCTTAAACCTTGGTTTACTATTTTATTTTAAATACTGTAATTTTTTTATTGATAATGTTAATGCGATTTTAGGGACCGAAATTTCTTGGGTAAAAGTTGTTTTGCCAATTGGTATTTCTTTTTACACTTTTGAGAGTTTAACCTATGTAATTGACGTTTATAGGGGTGTACATAAACCTCTCAAAAATTTCTTGAATTATCAAACCTATATTTTATTATTCCCAAAGTTAATTGCCGGTCCAATTGTTCGTTACAATGATATTGCAGACCAAATAACTAATCGCGAAAAAAATTATAAAGCAGATATAAAATTGAGTGGTTTTTTAATTTTTTGTTTAGGACTCGCTAAGAAAACAATATTGGCTAATACGTTAGGTATGCAGGCTGATGCAGTTTTTAAATTAGATCCTGAGCAATTGGATACTGCAGCAGCTTGGACAGGTGCTTTAGCTTATACGTTTCAAATTTATTTTGATTTTAGTGGTTACAGCGATATGGCTATAGGATTAGGTAAAATAATGGGTTTCAGATTTCCCGAAAATTTTAATAATCCTTATACTTCATCAAGCATTACAGAGTTTTGGAGAAGGTGGCATATTACTTTAGGCACCTGGATGAAAAATTACCTTTACATCCCACTTGGTGGAAATAAAACTTCAAACGTTAAGTTGTACAGAAACTTAATTATTGTTTTTTTATTATCAGGTTTATGGCATGGAGCAAGCTGGAATTTTGTTTTATGGGGCGCTTATCATGGTTTATTTTTAGTTATGGAACGATTATTTTTAGGTCATTTATTTAAGAAAGCTGGCAAATTTATTTCTGTACCAATAACATTTATAATTATAATTACAGGCTGGGTATTATTTAGGAACGAAAATTTAGGATTTGCATTTAATGTTATTAAAAACATGTATTCCTTTAATTTTACCGATGGCAAATTTGCTATGAATAATGATTTTGTCTTTATGGTTACTTTGGCATTTTTATTTTCTTTTTTTGCAATTTTTAATAAAACTAAAATTCTTCAAACTAAATTATATGGCGAGCAGTTTTCAAATTCATCTAGATGGCTTAGAGTTTTAACAAGCGTTGTTTTGTTTTATATATCGCTAAGTTATATTTCGGCATTAGATTTTAATCCATTTATTTATTTCAGATTTTAATGTCGGTTAAACAAAAAACATATTCAGCGCAATTAGTAATTTGTTTAATGGCTATATCATGGCCTTTACTTTATTCTGTTTTAAAATATCAATCGCGCGAAGGCGAAGAAGATATTAGTTATAATAAACCTAATTTAACAGGCATAGTAATATCTGATGAAAAACCAAAATTTTCATTTTCAGACTGGTTAAATTCCTCATATCAAACTTCTGCAGATGATTATAATAATGATCATTGGGCATACAAAGAAAAAATGGTTCGATTAAATAATCAGTTTTATTACAAAATGTTTAATCAAATTCGTGTAAATGGTTTTGTTATTGGTAAAGATGATTACGTGTTTAGTGAAAGTTATATTTTTTCAGCATTTGGCGATGATTTAATAAAAGAAGATAAAATAAAAGCCATGCTTAAAAAAGCAAAAGTACTGCAAGATACTCTAAGCAAAAAGGGAATAGATTTATTATTAGTTTATGCACCTGGTAAAGGTTCGTCATGCAAAGAATTTATTGAAGATAAATATAAGCATGAGACTAAAAACACCAATCATAACTTATTTGTTTCAAATAGTAAAATAATTGGCTTAAATTATCTTGATCTTTTTACCTATTTTGATAAATTAAAACCAATTTCTCCTTATCCTCTTTTTCCTAAATTTGGTCATCATTGGAGTTATTATGGCGAATGTATTGCGGTTGATACA
>JBIJCO010000011.1:0-88559 GCA_044344665.1 Bacteroidia bacterium
TTAATAATAAAAGAAATAAATAACAACGTATTAAAAGTTTAAAAACTTACGTTTATTTAAATTATCTCATTAAAACCATTTTTCCAAAATCTTTCACGAAAAATTTATCTGCCAAATTTTCAGATTTATCTATATTGTTACCATTTAATTTCGTAACAATTTTGTATAAATAAACTCCGTTTGCAAGTTTATCACCAAATTCATCTTTTCCATCCCAGGCATAATCTGTTATGTTTCGACCAATATGTAAATTACCTAACTCTGATTTTTGAATTTCTCTCACAATTTTTCCTGTAATGGTCATGATTTGTATAGTGAAAACTTCTGGTATTTCGCTTCCTGTTAGTGTAAAAACAAATTTTGTACTGCTGCTAAAAGGGTTAGGGTAGTTGAGAACATTTGTAATGGTTGGTTTATTATTAATTTCAAATTGTATTTTATAATCCTGTGAACCCGAATTATTCTTACTTCTGTCTTTTGCCTGAACAATTAGTGTGTATTTGCCGTCTATTAATAAATTTGGATTGTAATTTATGCTGCAACTGTTTTTTGGTAGATTAGCTGGAGTAAATTGTAACCCTTGTGCAAAATAAATCCGTTGTGGCGTTCCCTGATTAGGAGACTGAATAAAAACACTAAATGAACTAGTATCGTTTAAGGCTAAAAATTTATTTTCGTCTTTTAAAGTAATTAATATTGAAGGTTTTGCAGAAACAATGTCTCCATTTAAAATTCTGATACCATCAAACGTAACATCCAACAAAGGATTAGTAATATCTGTAAAAACTTTAAAATTATATTTTCCGATATTATTAAATTGAGTTTGTTCTTTTTGATATTTAGAATTAGATAATGGATTTACGTATAACCAAAGCGCGTTATTACCTGCCAACTGATAACTATTTACTTTAACTGTATCAATAAAAACCTGACTCGGAATAAATGGTCTTGATTTCATTTTTTGAGGCAAAGGTGTTTTGTTTCTGTTGTTATCTTCAATCCAGTAAGTAACAACCAAACTGTCATTAAAATTTTTCATCCCAATATTTTCAATTGGAAATTTAAACGTTACTTCATCACCTTCTTGTAGCGTATCATTAATTGATTCAAATCCCTTCAATGGATTAATAGCACATTCTGGTGCTTCGTCATATATAATTTGCCAACGCTTAATTTGTGGTGATGTGGTGTTGGTATTGTCTTTTAAAAATGCGGCTAGTTTAATGTAAGGGTAGGTGGAGGCATCAACATAATTATAAAGTGCTAATACATCAGTACTATCTTGAATAAAGGTAGTTAATGTATCTACCTGGCCAGTATTACTAATCCCTAAAATTTTTAATATAGTTGTATCTCCGGAATTATTATCCAGACTTTTTACTTTCCAATGTAAGCTATTCCATTTATTGGAAGGGCCAATAATTTCAGAAACAACAAGACCACTGTTCCAGCGGGTTTTAATGCTGTCGTTAAGCGTAATTATTGATTTTTTATTAGTGCCTTTAACTTCATGCCCTTGGCCAGCCAACATACCTTTTTTACCAAATAAAATGTAAGGAACAGTATCTGGTGTGTTTCTAATACTAACTGCACCTATACTTTCAAAAGCATTATAAAGTGAATTGCTGTAAGTGCTAATTCCTGCATAACTAGGAATTGTAGCTCCCATCGTGTAAGCCAAAACATAGTTATTTGGAGGAATTGCATTTAAAAAGTTTTGCATGTCAGTTTTCCAGTTCGGAAATCCACAATAATTTGAAGCACCAAATGAATAAACATATAAAATTTGATTGTCTACACATACGCAATTGTTATAGGTTCCTGCACCGGCTGCTGGCCAGTTAACACTGACAACTTCGTCAGGTTCTCCGCTAATTGAATCAAATACCGCAAAGTTCCAACCATTTGGCGCACATCCCCAACTTGACATAGTAATATTATTAAAGAAAAAATTAATATTTGTCGAGAAAATAAATGGTTGAATACCGTTTCTACAAGCAACGCTCTGTTTGTTGTTTTCAAAAACAAACTTGCGTAGTGATTTTTTATAATTTACGAATCTGTAATTGTTATTTTTAAATTGATGAAAATGAGCTTGAGACCAGCCTCTTTTTGTGCCTATAGTTTGAAACGAACTTTCTCTCCAAAAATAAGGTAATGTAGGAGAAGTACTATCTTTACTTACTCGCCAAAAATAAACAGTACTGTCAGCAAATGGTAAATTGACATTCCACTCAACAACGCCACCATTACTTGAAATTAATGCAGTTTGAATGGGGTTAATAAATCTGTCGCAGGTATCTAATTGAAATTTATAATTTCCTGATGGTGCAAAAGGGTCGGTAGTAGATGCTTTTAAAATAATAGAGTTTGTTTTTGGCACAATGGCATATTTGTATGGATAAACTGGAACAATGTCTCCTCCTTGAATAAATATATCTACGGAACCGATTGTGCTATTGTTGGTTTCTATACTTTCCCCAATTTCATTAAACTCATCAATCTTAACTTTAAATTTATTTAAACCAATCCCTCTGTTAAAATCTATAGGTGTAAAGAAATAAATGCTGTCCTTGAATAAAGGGGCACTAATTTTTTTAAAAAATATTGCTGAATCACCATTTGCAAAATAACGTTCGATTTTAATTAAAATAGAATCTTTAATTGCTTTCCCTGCATTTTTATACTTAATGGTTACACCAAGAGAGTCAGTATATTTTTTTGTGTTAAAAATTACATCACTATTATTTAATTGATAATCAGGCAAATCTCCAACACTTATTTTCAACGAGGGGTCACCATGCAAAGTCATATCTAGACTTGTAATTTGAGTTAGAATGTCAAATGCACTTGAGTTATTGAAGGCTGTCTCTTTAATTACATCGCCAATACCCTTATTATATTTTGTTTTTGCTAAGGCCTGATAAAAATAATTGTTGTAACTATTTAAAGAACCAATAAAACCATAAGAAGTTGTAGCTAAAAAACCAATACTACCTTTCTGATTTGAAAAGACAAATTTTTCACTTACAGATTTCCTTCCAGGAATGTGAATATTACCTGAATAACAAGAGTTAGCAATTACAAAAGGATATTTGCCAGTATTGTTATAAACTTCAGGATCGTCAATTGCCTGATCAAATCCTTGTTCGGAGCCATGACCAAAAAAATTAATTAATGCGCTTCCGTTGCTAATTATATTAATAATACTATCGCTTATTGCCGTTTGAATTGGCGCTGTAGTGTTTTTTTTGAATGTAAAAACTTCTGCACCAAACAAGGTATCTTTTATAATTGTTTCGTAGCCAGACATAAATGCAGATAGTGCATTTGTTAAACTCGCTTCAGCTCCACCAACGAAATGCAACACTCTTTTTTTCCAGTCGGCAGGCCCTGAAACCTCATGCTGTTGAACTTTCGCTAAGTAGTTTGCCACTTCAGAATTGGTTAAAGCAGCCAACCTTCCTATTGGAATTTCTGGAGCAAAACTATTTGTGTTGCTTGATGAAAGTACTGATGTCAAAAGGTTGTCACTACTCGGAATTCCCATGGTTGGAACAAGGTTTAATGATTGAGTGCTGCTACTTAAAGCATCATTTTTAACAGCCTTGCCAATTATAAAAATATATTTTGGAGGGTTGCTTAAACTATCTTTTAAATACTTACAGAAATTTTTAATGGCAATAGGGTGTTTGTTAACACCATATGAAAATTGTTCGTAAAGTTCGTTAACATCCGCATCAATAACATTATAAGAGCCTCCTGCTATTGACTGTCTGTAGCTCTTATAATTCATAGCACCAATTAATAAATTCTTATGATAAATTAAAACAAACGGATTGGTTGAAGGTAAATTTTTAAAATTTGTAAAGTATCCGGTTTGATTTACTTTTTTCATTGATGTTACGTTAATAACCGCAAACTCAGAACTCATTACACATAACTTTCTTCCAAACGCATTCGGTATAACAACTCTTACATTGGAATTGGCAATTTTTGTTGTGATTTTTTTTCCGTTTGAGATGTCGTAAAACATAACATTTGCGGAATTTGATAGATTAAAATTTGAGAAATTAAAAAATGTTTTATTAGAAGATGTTATATCATCAATAAATAATTTGGTGAAATTATTGTTATTTAATTCTGGCTTTTGAGGATAAAACAAATTAATGTAGTGAACTATGTTTTTATTGGTAATTGAACCCAATGAGGAGGAAGCTGCTCCGCTTAGAATGATGTTACTGTTGTTTCCTATATTTTGGGATCCGATTGTATAGATTTTTCTGATAGGTGCAAACCCTTTAAAAATGGTGTCATTAAGTAAGATGTTATTTCCACTTTGATTCGAATAAAAGGTTTTAATCTGATGATCTTTAGGCGATGTGGCATTAGTGCTAAAGCCTGACATGTTAATTGAAATCTTAGCTGGTAAATTGATTGTAGTGTAAGTATTTAATCCAGAAAATCCTGTATTAATTGTACCTCCATTGTTAAAAGCAATACCCTTGCCTTCTGCTTGAGTATATCTTGGGTCGCTCGCATCAAAAACAAATTCAATTACAGAATTATAAGAAGATCCTCCTGTAAAAATTTTCTCTGAATAAATATAATTACCTGTAGGGTAAGCAACCGAATTTGTGTCTGTTTCTAATAAAAATCTTTTATTATTAGTAAGGTCATTTAATGTTAAAAAGGCATAGATGGTATCGTTAAATAAGCCTTTAAATGGGTTTGGTACATAAGCAATATCGTTATAAACTAAAGAGTCAACATCTCCCAAAACAGGATTGGCATAAAATTCAATATAATCTCCTATGTTTATTTTGTTGTCACTTTCACCATTTATAAAAAGTCGATTTTCTTTTCCTTTAAAGAAGAGTTGAAAATTTTTAGGATTTATGTTCGTTAAATCAAAATAATTAGAAAGGGTTGCAGAATCAATTCTGTATACGCCTTCTTTAAAAATTGGAAATTTAAAGTATTGTTGATTATATTTTATCCATTCATTGCTGTGAGTTTGTGCTATTGTTGAAATAGCAAAAAAACAGAAGATACATAAACCTAATAGTTTCTTCATTTTACTAATTTTTTATTAATGTCAATTTTTAAAGAAAAAATATTTGAATAAAGAGCAATTGATCTGTCACCAATATCTGTTAGAGCGTAGTCTAAAGTAAAGATTTTATATTTCACACCAATACCAAAGTTAGGTTGAAATGTAGTAATGTATTTTGTTGCATTGTCACTAAGTTGTTTTTGAATATTTCCAATACCAGCTCTTAAATAAACAAAACCTTTGTAACCTATTTCGCTACCTATGGCAGGTTCCATGCTCCATGTATTTGTTTTAATTACGGTATTCCGTTTACCATCAAACGTATTGATTAAATTAACTTCACCTAGAACAGAAATTTTGTCTTTCCAAAATAAAAAGTTGCGTGCAGCACCTAATATTAACTTTGGGCTGGTAATTTCAATAGATGATGTTGGTAATTCGTTTCCGGTTTGTTGAAATGTTGTCATGTTTTCTTCGCTTAAGTTATAGTTCCAAGCGTTAAAAGTTCCTGTAATATCTCTTCCCATCGCAGCAAATTTCCAGTTTTTATAGTTGTATTTTGCGCCTGCGTCTAAACCAAAACCCCATGAGCCACCAAAATCGCCCAACTTACGACGAATGATTTTGAAACTACTTCCAACATCAACTCCTTTTAATTTTGCAATTTTTCGGGAATAACTTAAAAGTGCTGCAAAATCTACAGCGTTAAAAGAACTAATTCGGTTATAGTCTACATTGCCATTTGCATCAACCAAATCAAGCGTATTTGGAATGTTATCTACACCAAAGCGCAAAATTGATATGCCAGCAACACTATTACTATCGATTCTTTTTGAAATGCCAACATAATCGTATTTGGCAATCCCAGCAAAGTACTCAGAATGCATTAGACTAACTTCAATATCGCTTTTTTGATTTAACAAACCTGCCGGATTCCAATAACCTGAATTAACTCCTTCTACAGAAGTAATGTTTGCATTACCCATGCCTAAAGCTCGGGCTCCAACACCAATATTTAAAAATTCGTTACTGTATTTGCGAACTTGAGCTTCTGTTTGAAGTAATATCAGTATAAAAGCCGAGAAAAATATTTTTTTCATATTGTATAAAATTAAATCAAAAAAATGAAAATACACTCTAATTTAACGATTAAATAGAGATATTATTATTGAAAATATCAGAAAAAATATAGGTGTATTTGGTTGCTCCATTGTAATTTAAATGAAAGTGATCTATAAACAAATTTCTTTTGTTGCAAAAAGTTGGTGTTGATAAATTGAAGTACTTAATATTGTTTTGGTTTGCAATATTTTCAATTTGTCTGATAATTTGCTTTTTATTTATAATATCAATTGCGCCACCTGCAAATACTGGCGAACTAACCATAGTTATTTTTATTTTATTTTTTATGCAAAGTAAAATAATAGAGTCTAGGTAATTTCTATTTGCAATATTAAAATAACTGTAATAAGGAATTGCTTTTTCATAAGATAAATCAGGTTGAACACATTGTTTAAAATAGCCTTTATAAAATAGATGATCTCTCTGATTTGGGATATTGAGCCACCCATGCATACTTGTACTTATATTTTTTAATCCAACAAATGGAAACGAGTAATAAGGATTATAATAAAAATGATTCATGCGCGAATCTATTTTATTGAATTGATGACGCAATTCAGTATTCGAGAGAAAAGGAAAAAAATTATTAAATTCTTTAATTTGGTTAGTGTGTTTTTTTAAAGAATGAAAATCAATTTCATATATCAAATAATCAGGTTGTTTACTTTTTAGCAAATAAGCTTTTAAAATTGCATATGAACTTTGCGGAGTACTTCCGGCCATACTTAAATTAAAAGAATTTTTACCTGTAATGCTATCAAAAATTTTTGTATTGTAATGCATTTCAGATCTTGAGGAGCCAAGAAAAAGAACATTAAACTTGTTTTTATTAAAAAAAGCTACATTAAATTTCCCGTAATATCCTTGTTTCTGTTTTAATAAACCATAATAATGCAAATAACGTAGACTATATAAACTACAGGTAATTAATAAAAAATATATAATTATTTTTTTAATCAAAATTGAAAATATATAAATGTATTTGCCGAAAAATTACCAATAATAAATATTAAAATAATGAAAAAGATATATGCAGCAGGTTTTAAAAAATTATAGGTGTTTTTATAGTTATTAATTAACCCATATTCTTCATTAATTTCTTTAAAAAGTAAAATTAAAATAACTGAAAATATCATTAAAAAATAAAATCGATCCTGAATTTTAAAAAAACTTTCAGCCGAAAACTTAAAAATATTTTTCGAGAAAACATGATTATAAATATTTTTCAAATCAGCAACATTATTAGCTCTAAAAGCCATTAGTGATATGGTGTGAACGCTAAGTAAATAAATTCTTTTAACAATTACAGGAACATTTTTTTTCGGGAATTTTGACTTTAAAATAATTTCTGTAACATAAAAGAAGCCGTGAATGGCTCCCCAAATTATAAATGTAAAATTTGCCCCATGCCAAAATCCACTGATAATAAACACTAAAAATAAGTTTAATAACCATCTGCTGTAATTTACCCGATTGCCACCTAAGCCAATATATAAATAATCTCTAAACCAAGTGGTTATGCTTATATGATTGCGTTTCCAAAATTCATGCAACGATTTTGAAAAAAGTGGTCGACGCATATTTAAACTAAAGTTTATATTAAAAAGTTTAGCTACTCCGGTTGCAATATCACTATAACCGCTAAAATCGCAGTAAACTTGAATTACAAATAATACTCCCGCAAGTAATAATTCGGCACCAGAATAATTGTTTACGTTATTAAAAATTGGTGTAACAATTAAATTTAAATTGTCGGCAATTACCAATTTTTTAAAGTAACCCCATGTTACTAGAGTTGCAAAATCAGCCCAATTAATACTTTTAAAATAGCTGGTAATTTTTAGCTGTGGCATCAAATCGTTATACCTTACTATTGGACCAGCAACCATGTGTGGAAAAAATGAAACGTAAAGCAAAAAATCCGAAAGTTTATCATCTGCTTTATATTTTCCTCTGTAAACGTCAATTGTATAGCTTATAGATTGAAACGTGTAAAAGGATATACCGGCAGGAATTATGAATTGATTTAATAACTTATGATTGAAATTGAATAATTCTATCGATGTATTATAAAAAAACACAAAGTACTTGAATATAAACAACACCCCAATATTGCTTATTAAACTTAAAATCAAAAATGTTTTTTTTAGAGATTGAGAATTAGTTACTGAAATTTTTTTCGCCAAATAAAAATCCAATCCTGATGTGCCTATAAGTAAAAATAAAAACCATGGATTGTAACTAAAATAAAAATAGTAAGAAGCCAACAGTAAAAAGTAATTTCGGAATTTATAGGGTAATATCCAAAATAATATAAAAACAACAGGTGAAAAAACGGTAAATATTAGCGAATTAAATAACATAATTACATCAATTTTTTTCTTGATTTTTTTAATTCGCTTACGCGTTTTTTTGTTTCCGTCTTTTTATTTATTGAAGATTTAGTGGGGCTTGTTTTTATACGTTTTATTTCTGGTTTTAGTAATTTATTTATTAGTTTAATTAGTTTTTCAATTGCATCTAATTTGTTTTCAAGTTGGCTGCGGTATTTATTACCCAACACTTTTATGGTAGTATCATTTATTAAGGCATTATATTTTTTAATAATCTGAATTTTTTGGGCATCAGTTAAAATTTCAGAATCTTGAATATTAAAATGAATTTCTACTTTTGTTTCAACTTTATTTACGTTTTGCCCGCCTTTTCCTCCGGAGCGAGAAGTCTTGAAATTTAGTTCACTTGAGATTATTTTTTTTATTTGAGCATCTGTCAACATAAATTGTTTGATAACAATTTGAATTTACTATTTATTTTAAATCGTATAATTTTAATTTTATGAGCATGTTCAGGATATTTTTATTATTCTTATTTCTCGCAAACAATATTTTATCTCAAACAATTCAGAAATGTAAATTTCGTTTTGATAATTATCTTAATTATAAAAATACGTTAAACAATTGTATAATTTTTGAAAAAAATGTTATTTATTTATTGGATAATAAAGGCAATAAAGAAACGGCAATTTATGAAAACGAGATTGTTTTTCTTGCTGATTTTTTTAGCAATTCTAACTTTAAAGAACAACGGCATTTTATAAAACAAAAAGGATTAAAAAAACTATCTAAACAACAATTTGATAGTATTAAAGTTAAGAGGTTAAACAAACAGAATCTGATTAAAAAGGATAATAATTTAAAGTTGGCGGGATATCGTATTGCCATTGACCCTGGTCATTCGGCAGCAAATTTAACAGATGCAAAAATTGAACAAAAGTTTCTTTATTTTGTAAAAGACAGCGTCAATTTCCCAAACGATACTATAAAATTGTTTGAAAGTGTTTTAACGTTTAATACAGCACTTTTGGTAAAAAAAATGCTCGAAGATGAGGGGGCTAAAGTTTTAATCACAAGAAATCAGGAAAATTATAATTCTTTTAATTGCAATTATAACTATTGGTTAAAATATCATAAGCATAGGGTTTTAGATAGTTTAAAAAAATCAGACATTATTTCTTATCATGAGCATAGACGACTAATAAAATTAAAAGACAGAGATTTATTTTGGGAATTTTTTAGAGATTTTGATTTAAATAATAGAGCCAAAATCATGAATGATTTTTTTCCGCACGCGAGCTTAGTTATACATTACAATGTTGATGAGAAAAATAATCCCTGGAAACAAACGACAAAAAAAAATTATACAATGGCATTTATTGGGGGCGCTTTTACAAAAGATAACTTAACTAATTATGAAAATAAAATTCATTTTTTACGATTGTTATTAACCGATCAATTAGAAAAATCTGAAAAATTGGCTTCTAGTACTGTTAATTTGTTCAACAAAAATTTAAACATTCCTATTGCATCGCAACATCATGCTGATTATTTAGCCGAAAAATGTTTAAATACGACTAGTTTAGGTGTTTTTTCAAGAAATTTAAATATGTGTAGATTAATTAATTCTCCTTTAGTTTATGGCGAAAGTTTATACCAAGATCACGAAACAGAATGTGTTGAATTAATGAAAATGAATTTAAATTATAAAGGTATAAAAACAAATAACAGACTTTTAAATGTAGCTAAGAGTTATTCGCAGGCAGTTTCAAATTTTTTGTTGCAACAGTAATTTTTAAGGAATATTCATGTATTTATGAGATTGTAAGCTAATCATCCATTTTGGGTTAGCTTTTACATATTCAATAATCTGTGGTAGAACTTCATTGTGCTTACTCCATTCAGGTTGCAAGTATAGGTAACAATTTTCATTTACTTTTTTTGCTTGTTCTTCAGCCCATATAAAATCATGCTTGTTAAAAACAATGATTTTTAACTCGTTAGCCTTTTTGTAAATTTCAGGCAAGGCATTCATGGTTTTTTTAGGACTTAAACAAATCCAATTCCAGTTTCCGCTTAACTTATATGACCCTGATGTTTCTATAAAAGTTTCAATGTTGTTTTCTGTTAAAGTTGTAGTAAGCTTTTCTAAATTATAAATAAGTGGTTCGCCACCTGTAATAACGGCGCTTTTGGCATTCCATAGTTTTATATTTGAAATAATTTTATCAATTTGTGTTAATGGATGCATGTTAGCGTCCCAGCTTTCTTTTACATCGCACCAATGGCAACCAACATCGCAGCCACCAATTCGTATGAAATATGCTGCTTTACCAGTGTTAAAACCCTCGCCCTGTATGGTATAAAATTCTTCCATTATAGGGAGTAACTCCCCTGCATTTAACAAGACTTCGTTTTCTGGCGTCAAACTATTTAATTTGTAATTCAAAGGTGGCAAAGATAGTTATGTATTAGTTAAACACAATTATATATTTAGAAAAATCTCAAAGCTTTTATTAAAATTAATTTCAATGTTTATTATTGTAAATTTGTTTAAACTAAATTTTTTATGAATATAGGAATGGTTTGTTTTCCGACTTATGGTGGGAGTGGAGTTGTGGCAACCGAATTAGGTAAATCGCTCGCAAAAAAAGGGCATAAAGTTCATTTTATGTCTTATAGTCAACCATTTAGATTAAATTTATTTGACGAGAATTTGTTTTATCATGAGTTTAGTGTTAATGATTATCCTCTTTTTGATTATCAACCATACGAAAGCGTGTTAGCAAGTAAAATAGTTGATGTAGCAATTTTTGAGCAATTAGATGTTTTGCATGTGCATTATGCAATACCACATGCTTCGGTTGCTTATATGGCGCAACAAATTTTAAAATCAAAAAAAATTCATTTGCCTTATGTTACAACATTGCATGGTACCGATATTACACTGGTTGGCAGAGACCCTGCTTTTGAACCCGTGATTAGATTTTCTCTAAACCATTCTAATGTTATTACTTCTGTATCTGAAAGTTTAAAAATGGAAACTTTAAAAACATTTAAGATTGATAATAAAATTTCGGTAATACCAAATTTTATTAATATTGAAGAATATCAAACACATCCAAAAAATTGTAATAAGCACAAGTATGCTCCAAATGGCGAAAAAATTTTGGTACATATCAGTAATTTTCGAAAAGTAAAAAGAATAGAAGATGTTATCAGGATTTTTGATGTTGTAAAAAAATCTGTTCCTTCAAAACTTATTTTGGTTGGTGACGGCCCTGAAAAAGCAGCTATCGATCAATTATGCAGGCAATTAAATTTGAGTCATGATGTAATTAATCTTGGTAAAATTGCCGATCCGAAAGAAATTTTAAGTGTAGCAGATTTATTTATTTTACCATCTGAAACAGAGAGTTTTGGTTTATCTGCTTTAGAAGCCATGGCAATGAAAGTTCCGGTTATCAGCACAAATAGTGGTGGTTTACCGGAAGTAAATATTCATGGAAAAACAGGATATTTAAGTGAAGTAGGTAATGTAGAAGAAATGGCCGATAATTCAATAAAGCTTTTATTAGATGATAATTTATTTCAAAATTTCCGTAAGAATGCATTTGAACAAGCAAAACAATTTGATATAAATAATGTTTTGCCAT
This sequence comes from Bacteroidia bacterium, assembly GCA_044344665.1. Lineage (GTDB taxonomy): Bacteria > Bacteroidota > Bacteroidia > B-17B0 > Aurantibacillaceae > Aurantibacillus. Next base: position 12,168 of record JBIJCO010000011.1, read on the forward strand.
TTTATGAGAGTTTGTATTCGAAATTAATTTCAAATTCTCTGTCTTAAAAATGTTAAATTTTTACTGAGCTATTTTTAATTAAGAAAATACCTTTTAATATTGCATATACTCATGGTAAAAACAACAACACAAAATATTGAAATTTCTGTAGAGGTGTTTTATATGGCTGAAAATAGCTTACCTAACGATAATCATTATTTTTTTGTTTATTTTATTACTATCGAAAACAAAAGTAGTTTTTCTGTCAAGTTGCTCAGCAGACACTGGGATATATTTGATAGTACAGGAGAAAAGCGAGAAGTTGATGGAGACGGAGTGGTTGGTGAAACTCCGGTTTTAGAACCCGGACAAAAATTTCAATATAACAGCGGATGTAATTTAATGAGCGATATGGGCTATATGAAAGGACATTACACGATGTTACGTTTAATGGATCATACAACGTTTAAGGTTCAAATTCCAACTTTTGATTTAATAGTTCCCTCAAAATTAAATTGAGCAGAGAGTTTAAAACTATTTATTTACAATATTTGTCAATTATTCTTGCCGCTTGTAGGTTACCTAATCCATCGGCTTTATTTAAGTCATCGCAAGCCCCAATTTTATCTTTTATGGCCATTTTTGTTGCAGCTCTATTAAAAAAAGCAGCAGCGTAATCAAATTTTAATTTAATGGCAGTATTATAATCGTCTAATGCTTCTTTAAATGCTTTGTTTTCTGACTTAGCCACACCTCTGTAACAATAGCTTATCGGATTTTTACTATTTAATTTAATAGCTTCATCTAAATCAACAATTGCCCCAGTAAATTCTTTACAATTTATTTTTGCTGCGGCTCTTGAAATTAATGCATCTTCTTCATTTGGAATTCCATCAAAGTAAACATTCCAGTCATTTACGGCGCCTTTGTAATCTTGAATTTCAAACTTGGTTTTAGCCCTTAGTTTGTAAAAGTTATAATCAGGTTTTGTAACCGGCAATTTATTTATAGCCTCATTTAATTCTTTTAAAGCGTAATTATATTCTTTTTTAACAAATCTAATTTCACCTTTTAAATAATAAGCTTCGGCACATTTTGGATTTAAGTCTGTTACAGATTCTAATGTTTCCTGAGCTGATTTATAGTTTTTACCCTTAAACATTAGCAATGCTCTGTAATATAAAAGTTCCCAATCATCAATTTTTTCTCTTTTAGATATTTCAAAAGCAGAATCTAACGAGAATTTACTTTCATCGAATTTATTTATAAAATAAAAATTAATTCCTTTTAACTTAAAAATTTCAAAATCATTAGGTTGAAATTTCTCGGCTTTTAGTAAATCTTTTTCTGCTTCCTTGTAATTTTTTTGTTTTATTTTTATATAAGCTGTTTTTATATAAGCTTGTCCAAAATCTTTTTTTTCTTTTATCACAGCCTTTAAAATAGGCAATGCTTTGTCAAATTTATTAGAATCTATATATTGAACGGCTTTATTGAAATTTTTTTGATAGAACGGTATACTGTCTGTTAAAATTACCTGACTGAACAAAATGTTAAAGTAATTTAAGCAAATAAATAATATTATCCGGTTATACTTTATTTTTGCCACTGTTATAATTGATTTTGAAACAGAAAAATTAATCAATACATTTATACAAATATAAATTATTATGATACCATCAGGATTGTTATTTGTGTTAGTTTTAATATTAATTATAATTCTAACATCGTTTGTTACTGTTCAGCAGGGGACGATTGCTATTACTACTATTTTTGGAAAATTCAGTCGTATTTTAAGACCAGGTTTAAATTTAAAAATACCCATTATAGAAAAAGTTTTTAAAAAAATATCTGTTCAGAATAGAAGTTCAGAGCTTGGTTTTCAAGCTGTTACTATTGATCAGGCAAACGTAAACTTTACCGCAATGTTGTTATATTCTGTAATTAATAGCGACGAAGAAACTATAAAAAATGTGGCTTTTAAATTTATAGATGAACGTAATTTTATGCAGGCCCTTGTGCGCTCAGTAGAAGGTTCTGTTAGGGCTTACGTTGCCACAAAAAAACAATCAGAAGTATTAATTTTAAGGCGTGAAATTGTTGAAGCAGTTAAAGATCAATTAGACAGAACGTTGGAAGATTGGGGTTATCACCTAATAGATTTACAATTGAACGACATAACCTTTGATGAGGAAGTAATGCGTTCTATGGCAAAAGTGGTTGCAAGTAATAATTTAAAGTCTGCCGCAGAAAATGAAGGGCAAGCCTTATTAATTACAAGAACAAAAGCAGCTGAAGCAGAAGGTAATTTCATTAAAATATCTGCTCAAGCAGAGAAGGAAGCATCGCAATTAAAAGGAGAGGGTATTGCTTTATTTAGACAAGAGGTGGCAAAAGGTATGGCAGGTGCAGCTAAAGAAATGAGCGAAGCTAATTTAGATGCTTCTTTAATTTTGTTTAGCATGTGGACTGAAGCGGTAAAGAACTTTGCACAAGAAGGCAAGGGAAATGTAATTTTCTTGGATGGTAGTGTAGACGGAATGCAAAAAACGATGAAAGATATGATGGCAATAAATCAATTAAACAATAACAATACAAAAAAATAATTTCGTTAAAAAAAATAAACACATGAAAACTACTTTAACAAAAATTTCGTTAGGAATTACCTTATTGACGGCTCTTTCAGGTTTTTCACAATCATCAAAAATTCAACCATGCGAAACATTTGCAGCAATGGAAGATTATTTTAAGTCTAACCCCGAAGCACGAAAAAAATACGAAGCTTCTGCCGAGGTCTTAAATAAACAATCAATTTTAAATGAGGCAAATTTTTCTACTCAAAGAACTGCCGCTGTTCAATATACAATCCCTGTTGTATTTCATATCTTGCATACAGGTGGTCCGGAAAATATTTCTGATGCTGCAATAAATACTGCGCTTGCTCAAGTAAATAGTGATTTTTCTGCTGCTGGTTCTGATTTCTCTTCAATATTTGCACCGTTCCGATCTATTTATATAAATTCTGATATAAAATTTATGTTAGCAAAAAAAGACCCTAATGGTAATTGCACTAACGGTATTGTTCATCGTTATGATACGCGCACATTGTGGGATAGAAATCAACCTGGTGCAACAGGGTTTTTGTTTAATGGAATAACATGGAATTCTCAAAAATACCTAAATGTTATTATTGTTAAGGATATCGTTGCCGCCGCTGGTCAAAATGGTACAGTTATTGGTTATACTTATTTACCAGGCACTTGGGGTAACGGTCCGGCAAATCAAGATGCTATAGTTTATAATTATAGCTTTTTGTCTGGTTTAAGCGCGCGTTCTCTTTCGCATGAAATTGGACATTGGTTAAATTTATCTCATACATTTGGTAATACAAATAACCCAGGTATTTCATGTGGCTCAACAGCCGGAGGTGACGGAGTTTCTGATACACCTGACACAAAAGGTAACTTTAGTACTTGTCCCGCTAGTTCAACTAATACCGCATTCACTTGTACATCTCCTAATCCTGCAAATGCCAATAATTATTACCAAAATGTGGAGAACATAATGGATTATTCTTCATGTCCTAAGAATTTTACAACTGGTCAAACTAACAGAATGAGAACAGCATTACAGTCTGCAACAGCTGGTAGAAACAACTTATGGTCAGCCGGTAATTTAGCATTTACAGATATTAATAACACTTTAGGATGTGCTCCAATTGCAGATTTTTTATCTACCTCAGGATACACAGTTTGTTCAGGCGGTTCATTGTTAATGAAAGATTTTTCATATAATGCTGTAATTACAAATTACGTTTGGACGGCAGATAATGGAGCAGTAATTGCAAACCCTACCAGTTCAAACACTTCAATTTCCTTTCCAACTCCAGGTGTTACTACAATAACGCTTACTGTAGGTAGTTCACAAGGTGTTAATTCAAAAGTTAGAACCGTTACTGTATTAAATGGTCAAGCTTCAATTACAGGTCCATATTCTGAAAGTTTTGAAAGTCCGGGAACTCCTGCTAATTGGTCTGTTATTAATCCTAATGGCCTTGCATGGAATCAAACGTATTTAGCTGCAAAAGATGGCAACGCGTCGTTTTTTATTGCTGAAGGAAATGCAGCAGGAGAAAAAGATTATTTGGTTATGCCAATGATGGATGTTTTAAATAACCCAAATGATACACTTACTTTTATGTATGCATATGCTAGACAAACATCTACGCATGCCGATAATTTATTGGTTCAGGCTTCAACAGATTGTGGAGGAAGTTGGAGGGATATTGTGAGTCTTTCTGCAGGTACTATGGCTTCGGGTTCAGGCGGTGTAACAACCAACCCTTTTGTACCTACCTCTAATCAATGGAAAAAGGTTGATGTAACTTCATATCCAAATTGGTTTTATTTAATGAATTCTCCAAGCGTAGTATTCAGATTTGTATTTACTGAGGATGCCACAAATGGTAATGGTAATCGTTTATATATTGATGCAGTTAATTTTAATAGCTCTATAACTGGGTTAAACGAACTTACCAAACTATATAGGTTAAATTTGTTTCCAAATCCAACATCACATGAGGCTACACTTAAGTTTAATTTAAACGATCCTGCTATTGTTTCTATTAATGTAATAGACATTCTCGGTAAAAATGTTTTACCAACTACTATTAATAATTATATTGCCGGAGAGCAGACAATCAGCATCAATAAAAATAATACATTATCTAAAGGAATTTATTTTGTTAATCTAACAATTAACGGAGCTAAAATGACTAAAAAATTAGTGATAAACTAATTAAATTTTTTAAATTAAATCCCGGTTTGTATATGCAAACCGGGATTTTTTTTTACCTAAAAATTAAAATGAAAAATGCTTTTAATACTATTCCTTTTTTTAGAATATTAATTCCTTTTGTATTCGGAATTTTGTTAGGCATTTATTCTTGTTTAAGCGCATTTAGTTTTGTTTATTTGGTCGTTATTATTGTACTAGTCATTTTAATAAATCTTAAAAAAAACAAACCTGTTTTATTAAAACGTTTTAATTTAATTTTATTAGATTTTTTCTTTTTACTGCTTGGCGTTAATCTTGTTAGTGAAGCTAATTTAATCTCTCATAAATCCTATTATGGAAAATATTTAAAATCTGACTCAGCAGTTACTTTTATTGCTACTGTTAGTGATTTACCTATAAAAAAAGATCACTTTATGAAGTGCTTTTTAAAAGTTAACGAGGTAAAAACAAATACTGGTTTCAAAAAAGCGAGTGGGAATTTAATAGGTTACTTTAAAAATAGTTTGGGTAAAAATCAATTAAAAGTTGGTTCAAGTATGTTATTTAAGGCAAATCTAAGTAGCATTGATCCACCAAAAAATCCTTTTGAATTTGATTATAAAACGTATTTGTTTAATAAGCAAATTTATCATACTGTATTTGTTGATTCGCTATCGTATAAAGTTTTAGACATTCCACTTCAATTAAATAAAGTTTGGTACAGAGGCTTGTTACTCAAAAATTATATTTTACAAAAATTAAAAAACAGTAATTTATCTACTAGTGCTTATGGAATTTGTGCAGCTTTACTTACAGGGTATGATGATGAAATTGATAAATCAGTTATTGAATCATTTTCGCATTCAGGAACTTTGCATGTGCTTTCGGTATCCGGTTTACATGTTGGTTTAATTTATTTGGTTTTAAGCTTTTTATATGATTTAGTAGATAGAAAAAGAAAACATGTTATTTTAAAATTTGTTATAATAACCTTTCTTTTGTGGGGATTTGCTTTAATTACAGGTTTTTCAGCTCCTGTGTTAAGAGCTGTAATAATGTTTAATTTACTTGGTTTTGGTAAGATATTTTTTAGGTCTAATTATCAAAATCAACTAAATATTTTATTAGTATCTGCATTTATTTTATTATCCTATAATCCTTTCTACATAACTGACGTTGGTTTTTTATTAAGTTATTTTGCCATGTTTGGCTTATTATACTATCAACCAAAATTATCCTCTATTTGGCAACCCAAAAAATCAATTTCAACATGGTTATGGCAAGGCGTTACAGCTTCATTTGCCGCAACAATAAGTACTTTGCCGCTTACATTGTTTTATTTCAAGCAATTTCCGTTATGGTTTTTTATTTGCAACATTATTGTTGTTCCGGCAAGCTTTATTATTTTATTACTATCCCTTTTAATTATTTTAAATGTTGGTTATGTTGCAATTGTAATTAATACTTTAGTAAAGTTCCTAGTTAAATTTATATCTTTTTTTAATTCTTCAAAATTTGGATTTATTGATAATGTTGATTTTAATTTTTATGATGCTTTTTTTCTAGCTGTTTTAATTATTTTTATTACCATAGCCATTCAATGCAAATCTTATAAGTTCATAGTATCAAGTCTTGCTTTGCTTATTTGGTGGCAAATAATCTCACTTTTTGTTTCATATAATTTAAAAACGCAAAGCTTATTTACAGTTTATCAAATTAATAAGAATAATAATTATGTGATTAAAAATAAGGTTCAATCTACAATAAACGAATTAGATTCTTCCGTTTTTTTATTTCATATTAAGCCACATATTATATCGTTTAATAATACAGTGTTATCTGTTAAAAATTATAATTACATAAGAAAAGATAACAAGCAGATTTTAATTTTGAATAAAAAAAATTATTGGCCTAATATTTCATTACGTGATATAAATTTTTTATTGATTTCTAATAATTTTAAACTTAAAGAAGCTGATTTTGTTTTATTAAAAAGTCTTAAAACAATCATTCTTGATGGTTCAAATAATTCTTTTAGTATAAGAAAAACAGAAGAATTATGTCGTAAATTTGATATTGAATTAATAAAAACAAAGCAAACAAGGGCTTATATTCTCAATTTATAATGAAACTCAGAATTGGCGATAAGGTAAGATTTTTGAACGAAACCGGTGATGGCATTGTATCGAGAATTAAAGACAAACAAACTGTTTTTGTTGAAATGCAGGACGGCTTTGAAATTCCGTATTTAGTTAGTCAATTAGTTCCAATTCATACTGAATTAATTATTGATAATAATACTGATAATATTGAATTAAACCCGGATATTCAAACTAACGACGCTATTTATTTAATTATTGAACCCGATCACGAGTTGCTGTCATTAGTTAATGATTATAAAATTTATTTATTTAATTCCTCATCTTTTAATATTTTATTCTCTTACTCAATTAAAGACGAAAATTATTTTCAAACCCTTAAGCATGGTGAATTAGGAGCCTTTCAAAAGATTTTATTAAAACAGGTAAAAATGCCTTTTTTTAAAGAATATAGCTATCATAAAATAGAATGTTTATTTTATAAAAACACCCATTTTAAAACTCAGTTACCGTTAGCCGAAATTGTAAATGTTAGTCCTAAATCTCTTGCAGAATCTAAGTTGTTAAAACACGACGAGTTCAAATTTCCAGTATACGCTTTTTTACTAAAAGAAGAATTTTTAGTACAAGAAAATATTGATCAGGAATTAAGTTTAATTGATATTGCAAAGCTTAAAAGTGTTAAGGAATTCAATTCTCGAGTTAAAATTTCAAAATCGAATAAAGATTATTTAAAATTACTTGAAAAAGAAGTTGATTTACACATAACAGAATTAATTGAAAACCCTGAAGGATTAAGTAATTTTGAAATGCTAAATATTCAACTCGAAAAATTTGAAAATGAACTAGATGATGCTATCCATAAAAACATGAAAAAAATTATTTTTATACATGGCGTTGGTAATGGGCGTTTAAAACAAGAGATTATTTCCAGATTAAATAAAACTAAAGGTGTTACTTTTCAAGACGGTTCTTATAAAGATTATGGTTTTGGGGCAACACAGGTAAATATTTTATAAATTAAATTTTAATAATAACATGATTCCTTTTTCTCCACCAAGAATTGATGATAAAATTTGTGAAGAGGTTATTTCAGCTTTAAAAAGTGGTTGGATAACTACAGGACCAAGAACAAAATTATTTGAAAAAAAAATAACAGAATATTGCGGTAATAAAAATACTATTTGTTTAAATTCTGCAACTGCAGGCCTTGAAATTATTTTGAGATGGTTTGGTGTAACAGAGGGCGATGAAGTTATTTTACCGGCATATACATATTCAGCCACAGCAAATGTAATTATTCATGTGGGTGCAAAACCAGTTTTTGTTGACGTTAACCAACATGACTTTAATATTTCTATTTCTGAAATTGAAAAAGCAATTACAAAAAAAACAAAAGTTATTATGCCTGTTGACTTTGGTGGCTTGCCGTGTGATTATGATGAAATAAATAAACTGGTATTAAAGTATAAATCTGATTTTGAAGCATCTAAAAATAGTAATCAACAGCAATTAGGGAGGATTTTAATTTTAAGTGATTCTGCACATTCATTCGGCGCTTTTTATAAAAATAAAAAAGCAGGCTCTTTAACAGATATTAGTGTCTTCTCCTTTCATGCGGTAAAAAATTTAACTACTGCTGAGGGTGGGGCTGTGGCATTAAATTTACCAGCTCCATTTGATAATGAATTAATTTACAAACAACTTTGCATTTCAACCTTGCATGGTCAAAATAAAGATGCCTTGGCAAAAACACAAAAAGGAAATTGGAGATACGACATTGTTGAAGCAGGTTATAAATGCAATATGACTGATTTATGCGCAGCAATAGGATTAATAGAATTGGAGAGATATGATAACGATACATTAATCAAAAGAAAACATATAATAGATTTATATAATAAATTATTGATTGAGGATACGAGATTAGAATTGCCTTTATTTGAGACTGAATACAAAACAAGTTCATTTCATTTATATCCTCTCAGATTAAAAAATGTAACCGAGCAGCAACGTGATGAAGTAATGAAGCATATTTTTGATGCTGATGTTAGTGTTAACGTTCATTTCCTGCCCGTTCCTGGTATGACCTATTATAAAAGTTTAGGATATAACGTATCTGATTACAAAGTTGCTTATGATAATTACAGTCGTGAAATTAGCTTGCCTATTTTTTATGATTTATCCGATGAACAAATAAAAACAGTTGTAAATGCTTTAACCCAAGCCTTAGATAAAGTTTTAAACTAGATATGTACCCTTTTTTTAAACGACTACTTGACTTTTTAATTTCTTTAATTGGTATATTAATTTTATTGCCGTTCTTTATTTTATTTGCATGTCTAATTATTATAAACAGCGGTTTTCCTGTTTTTTATATTCAGAAAAGAGTTGGAAAAAATAGTAAAGACTTTGGTTTATTTAAGTTCAGAACAATGAAAAATAATTCAGATAGAGCAGGTTTATTAACTGTTGGAGGAAGAGATTCTAGGATTACTACTATCGGCTATTATTTGCGTAAATACAAATTAGATGAATTACCACAATTGTTGAATGTATTAATTGGTAGTATGAGTTTGGTTGGTCCTAGACCGGAAGTTAGAAAATACGTTGATCTATACAACGATATTCAGAAAAAAGTGTTGTTAATTAAACCTGGCATAACGGATTACGCATCTCTGGAATATTTTAGTGAAAATGATTTACTTGCTAAATCAACTAATCCTGAAGAAACTTATATTAAAGAAATAATGCCTGCCAAGCTTGAATTAAATGCAAAATATATTAATGAAATTGGTTTAAAAACCGATTTTAAAATAATTTTAAAAACAATTTTACGTATCATAAACTAAATTATTCTGTTTTTAGTTGTTGTTTTTATTTGTAACGTTTTTCTGTATTACAACTACTTAAGTTATTTTTTTAAATCATTGTTAAAAGAATTATTCTGATTCAAAAAATAGTTTAAAAAAATATTTGACCTTTTATCTAGTGATTAAAGTCACAAAATTGTTTGATTTAGATACGTTATTAGATGTTTTTTCTTAGATAAATTTACTTAATGCTAAAAATATTTATTTATATTTTTCTTTCAATTTTTATGTTGGCATGTAAAAATAAATCTCAAAAAATTAAACCAATTATATCGTCTATCTCCGAATCAATTTATGCCACAGGAATTATTAAAAGTAAAAATCAATATCAGGCTTTTGCTAACGCTACTGGTATTATTGATAAGATTTTTGTGTCTGAGGGAGATTCTGTAAAAATTGGGAGCCCTATTTTATCTATTTCTAGTTTAACACAACACCTTAATAATGAAAATGCAAAACTATCATTATTGTTTTTTGATTTTAAAGCCAATCAAGAAAAATTAAATGAATCAAAAATGTTAATTGAATTTTCTCGTAATAAAATGAAGCATGATTCCATTCTTTATATCAGGCAAAAAAATTTATGGCATCAGCAAATTGGAACAAAAGTTGAATTTGAGCAAAAAGAACTGGCTTTTCAAAATTCGAGTAATGCATATTTTTCTTCGCTTGTTAGGTTTCATGATCTTAAAAGGCAATTGGATTATAACGCCTCTCAATCAAAAAATAACTATTTGATTTCTGGTAATATTATAAATGATTTTATTGTTAGGAGTGAAATAGACGGATTGGTGTATAGTATTAATAAAAAAAAAGGTGAATTGGTTGGGCCTCAAACTCCATTGGCGGTAATAGGTGATGCCAAAAAATTTATTCTCGAAATGCAGATAGATGAATACGATATTTTAAAAATAAAAAAAAATCTACTTGTTTATGTTACACTAGATACCTATAAAGGAAAAGTTTTTAACGCAAAAGTATCTAAGATTATTCCTATAATGAATGAACGCAATAAGTCTTTTTTAGTTGAATCGGAATTTATTAAACAACCTCAAATTTTGTATCCAAATATTTCTTTTGAAGCTAATATTGTAATTCAATCAAAAGAAAAGGCCCTAATAATTCCGAGACATTTTTTAATTAATGATTCATTTGTACTAAAGAGTAGCGGTAATAAAATTAAAGTTATAACAGGAATAAAAGATTATCAACAAGCAGAAATAATATCAGGTTTAAATAAAAATGATGAATTGTTAAATCCAGAAGAATGAATTATAAACTGATTGCAAACATATCAATTTCTTTATTATTGGCAAGGTGGAGGCAAACATTAGTTGCTGCAATTGGTGTAACATTTAGTATAGCAATGTTTATTGGTTTGCTTAGTTTTATGTCGGGACTAAATAGTCTCTTAGATGGTTTAATACTTAATCGTACAGCTCATATTAGATTATATAACGAGATTAAACCCACAGATTTTCAACCAATATTTTTATCCGAAAAATTTAAAAATTATCGTAATGTTATTTATTCTGTTAAACCGAAAATTCAGCGAGTAGAAATATATAATAGTAATACCATAATTTCTAATTTAAAAAATGATAAGAGAGTAATTGGTTTAGCTCCAAGAATAAAATCTCAAATTTTTTATAATGTTGGTGTAGTTAACCTAAATGGGATAATAAATGGTATTGAGGTTGAAGCAGAAAACAAATTATTTCTATTTAAAGATTATGTTGTTGCTGGTAACTTTATGGATTTAAAAATTATACCAAATAGTATTATATTAGGAAAGGGAATTGCAGAAAAAATTTTAGCGCAGATAGGTGATGTTATTCAGGTAACTACTGCTCAAGGGACGAGCATTCGCTTAAAAGTAGTCGGATTTTTTCAATCGGGATTGCGTGAGCTTGACAATTTAGAAAGTTATTGCTCTATTTCAACTACTCAGAAATTAATCGGAGAATCTTTTAACGGGATTACAGATATATTAATTAAGCTAAATGATATTGAGATTGCTCCTAAACTAGCTATAGAGTATAAAAATTTATTTAATGTGGATGCGTTAGATATAAAAACAGCTAACTCTCAATTTGAAACAGGCAGTTTTGTAAGAAGTTTAATATCCTATGCTGTTGGAGTTACCTTGCTTATTGTTGCTGGTTTTGGAATATATAATATATTAAATATGATGATTTACGAAAAAATGGATGCCATTGCTATTTTAAAAGCTATTGGATTTTCGGGAAAAGATGTAAAGGTTATTTTTATTTCTATAGCATCTGCAATTGGTGTTTTTGGTGGTTTAATCGGTTTAGTTTTTGGATTAGGTCTTTCAGCAATAATTGATCAAATACCATTCAATACAAATTCATTACCAACAATAAAAACGTATCCAATTAATTATGAATTAAAATTTTACATCATAGGTACAATTTTTTCTATAGTCACAACCTATTTTGCAGGGTATTTTCCATCAAAAAAAGCAAGTAAACTTGATCCAGTAATTATCATAAGAGGTAAATAATATGGAGGGAACAATACTTCAAGTAAAAGAAATTTCTAAGTACTTTCGAAATCCTTCAAAAATAAAAGTTCTTAATGATATAAATTTCTCAGTTAATAAGGGAGAATTTGTGTCTGTAATTGGAAAATCAGGTTGTGGCAAATCAACCTTATTATATATTCTTTCTACCATGGATACAGATTATGAAGGAGAATTTTGGTTGGATGGTAAATCTCTAAAAAACAAGAAAGAGTCTGAACTTGCGCTTGTACGTAATGCTAAAATTGGATTTGTTTTTCAATTCCATTATTTATTAAATGAGTTTTCGGTTTTAAAAAATGTCATGTTACCTGCATTAAAGTTGGGGGTTTATTCCGAAAAAGAAGCAGAACATAGAGCTTTACAAAAACTTAAAATACTTGGAATTGAAAATGAAGCGTTAAAAAAACCGAATCAATTATCTGGAGGACAAAAGCAGCGTGTTGCAATAGCTAGAGCTTTAATAAACGATCCAATTATTATAATGGGTGATGAGCCAACAGGAAATCTAGATAAAAAAAACAGCGATATTGTTTTTGATATATTTCAAGAATTAACAACCAATTATAATCAAACACTATTAATTGTGACACACGATAATGAGTTTGCTAAACGAACAAATCGTATTATTGAAATGGAGGATGGTAAAATTATTAAAATGTAAATATTCGATTTGAAGTTGTTTAAATCTGATTACAAGTTTTATTTTAAAATTAATTAATCCATTTTAAAATTTTTTCTTTTGATTCAATACTAACATTACAATTATTTCGAGTGACCCAATCATTAATAGCTAACAAAAAAGTTTCCTTTTCCTTTATATGAATCAATTTAATAAGAAATGTTTTTTTGTCTTTGCTTATAAAATAAAATATTTCGTGTCTAAATTCAATTAATTCAATTTCAGAAGCGAATAATTTTTTCAAATTCTTTTCAGCAAATAATAGGTAATTAGCGTAAATGCTAATAAAACAGAGGTTTTTTTTGTACTTAATAAGTAAAATAATAAGTTCGGTTAAAGCAATTATTAAACAAATGGCAAATAAATATTTTGCGCGACTATCTGACGTATATAACATAATTGCAAATGTTATAAAAATTCCCGCTTTTAAAATTCTAAAGCTAACAAAGCTAAACGTTAAATAAGCAAAACGCTGAACAGGCAAAGCAGCTTTATAACTGGTGTTCAATACTTCATAACAACTTAAAAACACATAAGCCAAACCAAACATTAATTGTATGCCAAGTAGTTCTTTCCAATAAAACCATCCGTAATAAAAATTAAAAGCAGAAATAAATAAAATGATTAGTAAAAACAGATTTTTACCAATAGATGCAAGTGCTGAATTCATAATGTAAACTTACAAAATTTGTATTGAATAAGCCATTTGAATTGTAAGTCAGAATCTTATTCTTCACAATCTAAAACCTTACTATTTTTCATAAAAAACAGGATTTCTCATTTGTAAAGCCATTTCTATTTTGTATTTTTATGCACTATGATGTTTGTATATCCCGCATTTTTATGGGCTTTAGCGGCGGTTTCAATTCCTATTATTATTCATTTATTTAATTTCAGACGGTATAAAAAAGTTTATTTTACAAATGTTAAATTTTTAAAAGAAATTCAGCATCAGAGTAAATCCAAATCGCGTTTGCGTGAGATACTTGTTTTATTTTTTCGATGTCTTGCTATTTGCTGTTTAGTTCTTGCCTTTTCTCAGCCCATAATTAAAGATAGAAATACGGTAATCATAAATCCCGGTGCAAAAGCAATAAGTATTTACTTGGATAATTCTTATAGTATGGAAAATGTAAACAAACAAGGACCGATGCTTGAAGTTGCAAAAACAAAAGCAAAAGAAATTGTTAAGGCATTTTCTAATGGCGATAAATTTCAAATAATAACTAACGATTTTGAAGGTAGGCATCAACGCTTTAATTCAAAAGAAGATGTGCTTAATATTATTGATGAAATTAAGATATCATCTTCGGTTAGATTTTTTAGTGATGTTTTTAAACGTCAGGCTGAATTTTTAAAATCGTCTAATCTGGTTAATAAAAATTTATTTGCAATAAGTGATATACAAAAGTCTACATTTAATTTAAATGAAATTAATAACGATACAAGTGTTAAACTTACTTTAGTTCCTTTGATGGCTAATGAAACAAACAACCTGTATATAGATTCTTGTTGGTTTGAATCTCCATTGCAACAGAAAGGATTTATTCAAAAACTCCACGCAAAAATTGTAAATAACGGCAATGCAATTATAGAAATTGGTTCTGCTAAGCTTAACCTTAACAATAAACAAATTGCTATTAGTTCTTTTTCTGTTGAAGCAAATTCAACCACCGAAATTAAGTTTACATTTGAATGCAAGCAGGAGGGAATAAACTATGGTTCCATTAAAATAGAGGATTATCCGATTACTTTTGATGATGAATTGTTTTTCGCTTTCAATTCTAAGGTAAACATTTCTGTTTGTGTTATAAATGGTAAAGATCAAAATTCGGAAAATTCAATAACCAACCTTTTTAAATCCGATTCGCTTTTTAAAACAACTATTTTCTCTGAACAAGCTATCGATTTTAGCATGTTCAAAACAAGTGATGTCATTTTTTTAAATCAAATGAGCGAATTAAGCAGTGGTCTTATGACTGAATTATTAAAATTTTCAGAAGTTGGAGGTGCAATTGTTTTCATACCCTCACAATATTTAAGTTTAATTAATTTTAATCAAAGTTTATCAGCTTTTAACCTACCTAATTTTATAATTTCCGATAGCAGTAGCCTAAAAGTTGATAAAATTGAATCTGCTTCAAAATTTTATAGTGGAGTGTTCGAAAAAATTAATGATAGGATGAATTTACCTACAATTACAAAACATTTTAAATTACAAACATATAGTAAAATGGATTTTGAAGGAATATTAACTCTTCAAAATTCGGATGTTTTTTTGGGTGAATCTAAAAAAAACAATGCAACAGTTTATTTAATCACGTCGCCTCTAAATGAGAAATGCACTAATTTTTCAAAACATGCCTTGTTTGTACCTACGTTGTATCAAATTTGTTTTAATAGTGTTAAAGCATTACCACTGTTTTACAACGTAAGTTCAAATGTTTTAATTAATATTAAAAATGATATAACATTAAAAGATCAACCTGTTCATATAAAGCAGGTGTCAGGAGATTTTGATATTATACCAGAGTCAAGATTAATTAATAATTCTTTATCGTTATTTCCTCATAACCAAATAAACGTTCCGGGATTTTTTGAAGTATTAAGAAATAACACATTATTAATTCCGCTAGCTTTTAATTACTCAAGAAAAGAATCTGATTTGAATTGTTTAAACAACGAGCAATTAAATAAAATTATTAACGATAAAACATTTGCGAACATTAATATTATTGAAAATACAGCTAATGAGTTAACAAGCTTTATTCAGCAAGGCACAGAAGGGAAAAGACTTTGGAAATTATTTATTATCTTAACTCTGTTGTTTATAGCAGCCGAAGTAGCCATACTTAGATTATTAAAATAGAAAAATGAATATATTAATTAAACAAGCCCATATTTTAGCAGAAAATAGTCCCTATTTTAACAAAACGGTTGATGTTTTGATTGAGGGAGGAGTTATAATCGAAATAAAAAAAACAATATCGCCAAAAACAAATGTAAAATTAATAGAGGGTAATAATCTAAAAGTTTCTAATGGTTGGGTTGATATGCAAGCGGTTGCCTGCGATCCGGGATATGAACATAAAGAAACATTAGATACCTTAATTAAATGTTCGGCTTCCGGTGGTTTTACAACAGTTTGCATTCATAGCCATAATAACCCTGCTTTGCATAATAAATCTCAAATAGAATATATCCTTAATAAAACACAAAATAAACTGGTAACTGTTTTGCCTTTTGGAACAATAACGGTTGATGGAAAAGGTAAAGATTTGGCAGAGATGTACGATATGAAGATGTCGGGTGCTGTTGCTTTTAGTGATTTCAAACATGCTGTTAAAGATGCAGGAATGGTAATGCGAGCGCTTCAGTATTCTTCAAATATAAATTCATTTGTTGTAGTGCATTGCGATGATGCAAGTATTTCAAATGGAGGGCAAATTAATGAAGGCGAAATGTCTACATCTCTGGGATTAAAAGGAATTCCTGTATTAGCGGAAGAGCTTAATGTTCAAAGAAATTTGGCAATTTTAGAATATGCTGGAGGCAAACTTCATATTCCAACTATAAGTACCAAGGGTAGTGTAGAATTAATAAAAAAAGCAAAAGCAAATGGTTTAAATGTTAGTTGTGGCGTTGCAGCATTAAATTTGTTTTTAGACGACACGGTATTGTCAGATTTTGACACAAACTATAAAGTTAATCCTCCGTTGCGCTCAAAAAAAGATGTTCAAGCACTTCGTAACGGTCTGTTAACCGGGGTTATTGATGTTATAGTAAGCGATCATTTACCGCAGGATGTTGAAAGTAAAGACTTAGAATTTGATTTAGCAGATTTTGGAATTATTAATTTGCAAACTGCGTTTTCGTGTGCCCTTGAAGGATTAAAAGATAAAAATATTAATACAATTATAAAGTCAATATCTGATAATGCTTATTCTGCTTTAGGGTTAAAAACACCAATAATTTCAGAAGGTAATAATGCTAACTTAACAGTATTTTCAATTGATGAGAATACAACGTTAACCGAAAAATCAAACTTTTCTAAGTCCAAAAATTCACCTTTCTTCGGTAAATCTTTATCTGGAAAGGTTATAGGTATTGTAAATGGAACAAAATCTTTTTTTAATTAATCTTTTTTACTTAAAATCTCTAGTTTATAATAAACATTCATGTCAAATTCATTATGTGTAAGTTGATTTTGAATATGTTTATACAAAAGCACACATTTTAATTTTAGATTATTATATGATATCGTGTCATTTTTTTGAGCGTATAAATTTAATTTTTCAAAAAGTAAATCAGCTAATATTTTTAACTGATCTTGAGATAGGGGAGTATTATTTAAAATTTCTTTCATGAAATCGTCTTCATTAAATTTTTCAAGTTGATTAATTTCAATTGTGGTAAATTTTATGGATGTAGCATTAATTTCATTTTCAAATTTGTCCCAGTCTTGAAGCTTTTTATAATTTAAAATTATAGCCATTATCTTTCCAAACTCTTCGAGTTGCCTTGTAATATAATCTTTTTTAAGCATTTTTTAGTTGATTAAAAATTTTAAGCGTTTGAATAATAACAAATTCAGTTTCGTCATTATAAATAATAAAGTTTGATTTAGAAATTTTTTCTTCTTGAGTTAATTGTGAATTGAGTTTCTTTATAGCTTCATCTCGGCTTATATTATCGCGATTAATAACTCGCTGAATCCTTAAATCATTATTGGCTACAATTAAAATTATTTTATCTACTTCAAATTCTAAATTTGCTTCAAATAGCAAAGCGGTTTCCTTTATAATAATTTTACCGGCATGTTTGATTTTAAAATCTTTAAATTTTTTTATAACTACAGGATGAATGATGTTGTTTAATTGTTTTAGTAAACTTGGATCAGAAAATATTTTTGAACTAATGTAATCTTTATTTATTTGCTTGTCTGATATGTAACATTCTTTACCTAAAAGTTTAATAACGCTTTTTTTAATGGTCTCTTCAAAATATAATTCTTTAGCAACGTTATCGCTATAAAATACTGCACAGTTTAGTAATTCAAACAATTTAGCTATCGTGGTTTTTCCGCTTCCTATGCCACCAGTTAAACCTACTACCATTATTTTTTAATGATTAAAAATTCAACTTCTTTTGGGTGTATATTTAAAATATTTACATTGCCCGGAACTGTGCTTAAAAAAACCGAACTTTTATTAATTGAGTTTGTTTTTGTAATATCTACACTAGCTTTAAATAAAAGCGTATCATTAATATTAAAATTATTTTTTAGACAAGTATATTTTATAGTAATTTTTGCTGGGAAAATAGCTATTTCTTTGAATTTAATATTTTTAATAACATTTACAGGAATGTTGATTGAATGTTCAACTAGTTTATCCACATCGATGGAAATATTAACTTCTGTTTCTGAGATATTTATTGATGAATTTGGTTTAATAGTTACAATTGAAGAATTATAGCTTTTATTTAAGTTTACCAAATTAAGTGGTTGAGTATAAATGGTATCAATTTTTTTTATAATGTCTGTATCTCCTAAAATTGTAATATAAGCTGGAGATATTACCGGTTTTTTGTTACCATATCCTTGAGCGCATGTTAAAAATAACGGAACTTTTATTGGAACATTTTTTTGATAACCGTTTTTTTCGGTAAAATAGAGTGTATCAGGTGTAATGTGTTTAATATCTGTTAAAAATTTAATACTGCTAATAAAATTTATATTACCGGCTTCTAACACAAAATTATTTTGTTTGTTCGTTGTTTTTAGGCTATTAAAATCAATGTCAATTTTACTAAATGGATTATTTGCAGAAATTAATAACAATTTTAATCCTGAAGCTTTTAAATCGAGCTTTAAATGATTAGGTATTTGCGATATTGGAATTTTATTTTGAGGCAAATTTTTAAAAGATACCGGGACAATTATGGTGTAATCATAAATGGAATTTAGAGCGTGCAAAAGCCAAAGCAGGCTTGAAACAGCTAAACAAATAAAAAAAGCCGTGGCTTTGCCAGGCTTTAATTTATTTTTTGAGTATGAATTGTTTGAAAAGTTCAAACGATTTGGTTTAGATTATTGTTGGTTTAAAGTAGATGAAGCATCCTGAGAAATGGCATTTTTTGAAATTTTCATTTTACTTCCGTCTTCTACTTCCATAATTATTGTACCATCATCTTTCATGTCTGCAATCTTTCCGTAAATGCCACCGATGGTTAAAATTTTATCACCTTTTTTTAATGCCTCAATATATTTTTTTTGTTCTTTAGCTTTCTTCATTTGAGGTCTAATCATGAAAAAATAAAATACAATAATAATAGCCACTAATGGTAAAAATTGCATTAATGGACTTTGACCCTGTGCAGTTGCTCCCATTAAAATTACTAGGTTGTTCATGTTTTTTTGTTTGTTAATGATTGTTCAGTTGTTTACTGAAAATCGGGTTTATAAATATTTATTTAACTGTTTCGGCAACAATTATTTCAGTTTTTATTTTTAAAATTCTTGTGGCCGGTTCGCAATTTGTAACAATAGTTATTGTTTTTTCTTGTAATCCACTTTTTCCTTCGCTATTAAAAACTACGTTTATTTTATTTTCTTCACCTGATTTAATAGGTTCTTTAGGCCATTCAGGAACAGTGCACCCACAACTTCCACTTGCACCGCTTATTATTAAATTGCTTTTTCCAATATTTTTAAAAATGAAAGAATGGCTTACAATCTCTCCTTGTGTTATTTTTCCAAAATCAAAAATTTCTTCCTCAAATTTTATTTCAGCCAAATCTGAGTTTGTTTTGCCGTCTGCACTTTCAGAATTATTTACAATATCAGAATTAATTTCATTACTGTCTTTATTATTGCATGAAAAAAGTGAAATTGTTAACGCTATAGTTATTATTTTTCTCATAAAAATTAGAATACAAATATAATGACTAATGGTAAATTAATAATCAAAAAAAATCCCAATTTAATGGGATTTTGATTTAGAATTTGGTTCTTATTTTTTTCATTTTTCTTCCACCTAAGAAACCGTAACGTTTATTGTAAAATGATAATCTGCCTTTAATAACACGGCTATAACTAAAGTTTATAGTCATAAAGGCGTCTTTGTTTGTATTGTCGCCTCTTTTTTCTCCCCAATTGTGAGATAAGGCCGCAACAGAATTTTCTTGTAAATAATCAGGATCTAAATCTCCGGTTCGTAAAATTAATCCTTGATCGTAAGGATCTTTAGGTGCTTTTGAAACATACTTACTGCTAATATCATCTAAATAATCTGAAAATGTTTTTCTGAAATTCATTTCAAATCCAAATCTATGACGTTTTTCAAAAGTAAAATAAAAACCAAAGCCAAATGGGATACTAGCAACAACGGGACTATACATATATCCTTCGCTTTTGTATTGTCTCATACTTACCCATTTGCCTTGATAATAGCTTTTAGGGTCAGAATATAAAACACCAATTCCTGCAAATAAATAGGCCCTAAAACTATTTCTGAATCTGTAAGTATTTCCAATATCTTTTATTTCTTTAAAAACCCACTCACCAGTTAGGGATAAATCAAAAATGTCGTTTCTGAAATTAAAATTTCTTAATACTCTTGCTACATTTGTTGATAGCTTGTCATCTCCTTCTATTCGAAGATAATCCAATGAAGTTTTTATAAATACATTTCTTGATCTTAGTTGTTTTCTGTAAAAAACTCCAGTATTCCACCGAGTTTTCGAAAGTTTCATATCCGCCACAAAATCTCGTCTTGTTTTGTCTTTACCACCTATATCTCCTAGATAATTTGATGCGCCAAATTTAAAACCGTAATCTATAAGCCATTGCGCATTAATATTTAATGCATTAAAAGTTAGAAATAAATAAATAAAAATTTTTTTCATTAGCATGTAAGGATTTTAAACTAAAATAATTAATTTATAAATTTTAATTTAAGAATTTCAAATATAGCAATTTTTAAATTTTAAAAGCCAAATTTTCTTATTAATTTTCTTAAATACACTTTATTTAAAAACCAAAATTTTGTAACATCTTTGCTATAATTATGATAATAAAAAATAATAGAATCTGTGAATTATTTGATATTGAAAAACCAATAATTCAAGGAGGTATGATTTGGTGCAGTGGTTGGGAGTTAGCTAGTGCTGTTAGTAATGCCGGCGGACTAGGATTAATAGGCTCAGGTAGCATGTACCCCGAAATTTTGAGAGAACAAATTCAAAAATGTAAAATAGCAACTAAAAAACCATTTGGTGTTAATGTGCCTTTGTTATATCCAAATATCGAAGAGCATATAAAAATAATTATAGAAGAGGGTGTAAAAATTGTGTTTACAAGTGCTGGAAATCCAAAAACCTGGACAAGTCATTTAAAACAACATGGTATTACTGTTGTTCATGTGGTTAGTGCTTTAAAATTTGCAATAAAATGTCAGGATGCTGGTGTTGATGCAATTGTTGCGGAGGGTTTTGAGGCTGGCGGACATAATGGTCGCGAAGAAACAACTACCATGGTTTTAGTTCCTCAAATAAGTCAAGCAGTTTCGCTGCCACTAATTTCTGCCGGAGGGATTTCTAATGGACGTCAAATGGCGGCGGCATTTGCACTTGGCGCTGAAGGAGTACAAATTGGAAGTAGGTTTGTTGCAACTCCTGAAAGCAGTGCCCATCAAAATTTTAAAGAAGCAATACTAAAAGCCAACGAAGGAGATACAATTCTTACTTTAAAGCAATTAACCCCTGTTCGGTTAATCAAAAATAAATTTTATGAAAATGTTTTAAAAGCCGAAAATGAATGTGCATCCAAAGAAGACTTAGAAAAATTATTGGGTAGGGGCAGAGCAAAAAAAGGAATGTTTGAAGGCGATTTAAATGAAGGCGAATTGGAAATTGGTCAAGTTAGCGCATCGATAAAAGAGATAAAACCAGCTTCAGAAATTGTTAATGAAATTATGAATGATTTTAAACATACAATCGAGCAAATGAAAACTTTAGTTTTATAATTTTATAAAGGTTATTTTTGGTTAACGATTAATTAAAACACAAGATAAGTATTACATGATTGAGTTTGAAAAATTTAAATTAGATAATAATTTAACCGTTATTGTTCATCAAGATAAAAGCACGCCTCTAGCGTGCTTAAATATTTTATATGATGTTGGTGCAAGAGACGAAGATGAAAATAAAACCGGATTTGCTCATTTATTTGAGCATTTAATGTTTGGGGGAAGCATTAATATTCCTAATTACGACGAACCTTTGCAGATGGTTGGAGGCGAAAATAATGCGTTTACAACAAACGATATTACAAATTACTATTGTACAGTTCCGGCCGATAATATTGAAACCATGTTTTGGCTTGAAAGTGATCGCATGCTTAGCTTGGCATTTACCGAAAAAAGTTTAGAAGTACAAAGAAATGTGGTTATTGAAGAATTTAAACAACGTTATTTAAACCAACCCTATGGTGACGTGTGGTTAATACTTAGACCATTAATTTATGAAAAACATCCTTATAAATGGGCTACAATAGGTAAAGAAATATCTCACATAGAAAATGCTACCATGGATGATGTGAAATCATTTTTTAAAAAACATTATAATCCAAGTAATGCCATTTTGGTGGTGGCAGGAAATGTAGAAATAGATCACGTAAAGCAATTGGCAAAAAAATGGTTTGAACCAATACCCGCCTCATTAAAACCACTCAGAAATTTACCGGTTGAGCCTAAGCAAACAGCTCCTAAAAGATTAGTTGTTGAGCGTGATGTTCCGGCAAGTGCAATTTATAAAGTTTACCATATGTGTGCTCGTGCAGACGATGAATATCATACGGTTGATATGATCTCGGATATTTTGAGCAGAGGAAATTCGTCTCGGTTATACAAAACCTTAATAAAAGAAAAACAGTTGTTTAATGACCTTAGTGCTTATGTGATGGGGGATTTGGACAAAGGAATTTTTGTAATTAGCGGCAAAATACCTGATAATGTAAAAATGGAGGACGCCGAAAAAGCAATAATTGAAGAAATTGAAAAATTAAAAGTTGAATTGGTAAATGATGTTGAATTACAAAAATGTAAAAATAAAATTGAGTCGAGCTTAACTTTTAGCGAAACGGATGTTTTAACAAAAGCAACAAATCTTGCTATATCAGAATTACTTGGAAGCGCTAATTTAATTAATGAAGAAATAACAAAATACAGCCAGGTTACCCCTGAAAAAATTATGACTCAGGCAAATAATATTATTAATGAAAGTAATTGCACTACATTGTATTACTTGGCTAAGAAATAATTCTTATGGTAGATTTAGCTTACATTTCGAGTCGCTTACAAGAGTTAAATTTTGATGATATTGTTTTAAAGCGATATCAAGAACATCACCGATATTACCATACAGTTAATCATTTAACCGATGTAATTTCTTATCTTTTAAATGAAAACGCACTTGATGATGAATTATTTTTGGCCTCAGTTTACCATGATGCTGTATATAATCCAAAAGCTAACGATAATGAAGAAAGATCAGCAGAATTATTTTTAAACGAAAGTAAACACTCTAAGCTAAATAAATCTCAAATTGATTTGGTTTGTCAGTTGATTTTAGACACCAAAACTCATAAACCTAGTAATTTAAAATCAGAGATTTTTATTAATGCAGACTTAAACATATTTAATCAACCATTAAGTATGTTGATAGAATTCGAGCATAAAATTTTTAAAGAATACCAATTTGCCGATTTTAAAATTTATCAAAAGAACAGAATTGATGTTTTAAATCAACTTAATAGTAACGGTAAGTTAGATTCTATAATAGACTATGTTTCGGCTAAAAAACCATCCATTGGGGTATTTTGTGGCAGTTTTAATCCCTTTCATAAAGGGCATTACAATGTATTACAAAAGGCTGAACGTATTTTTGATAAAGTAATAATTGCATTTGGTAAAAACCCAGATAAAATTGATAGAACTTGGGAAGTGCCCGAAATAATAAAAAATAGACAGATTGAAACGTATAATGGTTTGTTAACAGATTTTGTTCAATCGCTTAATTATGATGTAGTGGTGGTAAAGGGCTTAAGAAATTCTACAGATTTTCAATACGAGCAAAATCAATATCGTTACATCCAGGAATTAATGCCTGGGATTAAAATAATAAATATTTTTTGTGACAAAGAATTTGAACACATCAGCTCTTCCGGCATTAGAACTTTGGAGAAATTTAATAGACATCAATCTTATTTATTGGATTAAATGCAATTAATTTCTGATAAAAATTTCAATAAATTTTATTGGATGCTTTGCTCAGTAATTTTTATTATTGTCGCATTCAGAGCTTTTTTCTTGCCTTTTTCGCACGACGAAGCAGCTACTTTTTTCTTTTATATACAAAGTGATAATTATTTACCATATAGCGCTCATGTTTATACAAATAATCATGTTTTAAATAGTGCTTTGTCAAATGTTTGTTATCATATTTTTGGTTCGCATCGGTTTTTCTTGAGGCTTCCAAATATTTTGTCATTTACTGTAATGTGTTATGGCATTTATAAATTATTCAAGTATTTAAAAAATGACTCTTCCAAATTAATCTTAATTACCTTTTTTTTAGTGACATTTAATTTTCTTGATTTTTTTGAATTGTGCAGAGGTTATGGCTTATCCTTTGGATTTATGACTCTCGGATTAGCTTATTTATTAGACTATTTTGAAGAAAAAAAGACAAAAAATTTAATTGCATTTTCTATATTATGGCAGCTGGCTTTAGCGGCTAATTTAATTTTAGTTGTGGTGTTTTCCATTTTGCTTTTTTATGTTTTTATTTTTCAATTATACCAAAAACTATTTTTTAATATAAAAAACGGCATAATTCATTTATTTAATTTAGTGTTATTGTTGTTTTGGATAAAGTTTTCTTTTTTCTACAAAGAACAAGGTATGCTCGATTATGGTGTTGGTTCAAACTACTGGCTTGTAACATTTAAAACACTGATTCAATTTTTATTTGGAACTGATTTACTAATAGTACAATTTATCTTTTTAATTGCTTTCGCATTTATTTTAATTTATTCGATTTTTTTACTTTTTAAACAGCCAATTTATCTAATTAATATTTATTCCAGAAAGCTTGTCTTCTCTGTAATATTTATTACATGTATTCTTGCATTTTATTTATTAAAAAAACTTTTGGATGTTAATTTTCCGGAGGACAGAACAGGTTTGTTTTTTTATTTGTTTTTTGTAGTAAGCTTAGCTTTTTTAATTGATAACATTTCTCAAAAAATAGTAAGTAAGATAACATTACTGATTTTTATATTTTTCATTTCTATGTTTAGTTATAAACTTAATTTTAAGAATTTCACCTCCTTATATTATCACACGATGCCAAAAGCATTGTTTGATAAATTAACTGATGAATATAAAAAAACAAATCAAATTTTTACTATTGGAGGTCATCGTGTAAGAGAGTTAAACTATGCTTTTTTAAACTATCGAGGTGGTGCTGTATTAAACCACATGGATGATTCGGAACAAATGACAATGAATTGTGATTATTATTATGCCATGAAACGTGAAAAACCATATTATCAGTTCTATTATGATGAAATTGGAGAAGATAATCAATGGGATAGAGTATTATTAAAACGAAAAGAGAAAATTAAACGAAACGAATTAGTTTCGATACCTAATTTGCCAGAAAAATTTATAAGCAATAAAGAATATTTTGAATTTTTTCGTTTTCGAGACTCGTTAACTAAATCAATTAATTGTCTTGAAGCTGACGTTGCTATCGAATTTAAAAAAGTTCCCAAGCCATTTAATGCATTTTTAGTTTTTAGTGTTGAAAACGAAAAGAAAGAAATGATTTATTTTAAGCGCATTCCTTTAAATTGGCTTTCTGATAACTTAAATAATGCAACCAAATATTTTAAATTAACAACTGGCCCACTCCCAAGAAATAATTATACTGCAATTGTTTTTATATGGAATATTGATAAAGAAGTTGTTGAATTTAATTTAAATTCACTTACAATAAATCAGCTAAATGCAAAAGGTATTAATTTTTCAATACCTCAAAATTTTTATCCTTTAATAGAAACAATAAGTAAACAACCACTTTTATAATATGCTAAACAGAAAAGAAACACCTGCTTTTAAAACCATTGACAAGATTGATATTATAAAAGCTAAAAGAGAAAAATTAAATAATGGAATTGAACTTTTTACCATCAATGCCGGTAGTCAAGAAATTACAAAAATTGAATTTGTTTTTAAAGCAGGCATGTTTTATCAGCCCTTTCCTTTAATTGCATCAAATACAAACACTTTAATTGAGACAGGAACAAAATCATTTACCGCCAATCAAATAAGCGATGGTATTGATTTTTATGGATCTTTTTTGGAATTAGAAGTTGGTCAGGATTTCGCTGGTGTTACCTTGTATTCGTTAAACAAATATGTTGAACAAAGCTTAAAGTTTGTGGAAGAAATTTTAAAATGCCCAACTTTTCCGGAAGATGAATTTAAAATACATATTGCAAATAAAAAACAAAAGCATCAAATAAATTCGCAGAAGGTAAATGTTTTAGCTCGTAGAAAATTTTCTGAATTGATATTTGGGCAGAAACATCCATATGGCATTCAGGTGACTGAAAATGATTTTGAAACAGCAAATATTAATCAATTAAAAACTTTTTTCAATAATCATTATAATTCTAATAATTGCACAATTTTTGCTTCTGGTAATTTACCTAATGATATTATTACCATTTTAAATAATTTTTTTGGTAATAATAATTGGGGAGATTGCATTACTGAGGTTTCAAAAGCTAATAATTTAATTAATACTACAGGACAACCTAAACATTTTATTGAAAAATCTGATGCCATTCAATCTGCAATTAAAGTTGGTAGGTTATTATTTAATAAAACCCATGAAGATTATTTTAAATTTCAGGTATTAAACACCATACTTGGTGGGTATTTTGGTTCGCGTTTAATGGCAAACATTAGAGAAGATAAGGGCTACACCTATGGTATAGGGAGTGGTTTGGCTTCTTTTGTAAATGGTGGTTATTTTGCAATTTCAACTGAGGTTGGGGCCGATGTAACAAAGCAAACATTAAATGAAATTTATATTGAAATAGCTTCATTACGCAATAATTTAGTTCCGGACACCGAATTAGAAACAGTTAGAAATTATATTCTTGGGCATTTTTTAAGAACAGTAGATGGTCCTTTTGCTTTGGCCGATAAATTTAAAGCCATTTGGGAATTTGGATTAGATTACTCTTATTACGAAAATTATTTTAATGCAGTAAAAACTGTAACTCCATTAGAGTTGCGTGATTTAGCCAATAAGTATCTTAAAGAAGAAGATTTAATTGAGTGTGTAGTAGGTAAAATGTAAACATTTAATTTGCTTAATAATTTTACTTTCTATTTTTGTTTTTGCTAGGTTAATGAATATTGATTTATTTTGAGTTTTAGCAAGTATTTCAGGTTATAAAACTTAAAATTTTTTCTTAATTTTGGATTAATTACAAATAAAATTTATGAGACTTATTGAATTTAGAGAAGCATTACGAGAAGCCATGTCCGAAGAAATGAGACGTGATGAAAAAATATTTCTAATGGGGGAAGAGGTAGCAGAATACAATGGTGCTTATAAAGTGAGTAAAGGCATGCTAGTTGAATTTGGCCCAAAACGTGTAATTGATACACCAATTGCGGAGTTAGGATTTGCAGGTATTGCCGTTGGTGCAGCAAGTAATGGCTTAAGACCTATAGTTGAATTTATGACGTTTAATTTTAGTTTAGTTGCAATAGATCAGGTTATTAATAGTGCTGCTAAAATGTATAGTATGAGTGGCGGTCAATACAATGTTCCAATTGTATTTAGAGGACCAACAGCCAGTGCCGGAATGTTAAGTTCACAACATTCTCAGGCATTTGAAAATTGGTATGCTAATTGTCCTGGATTAAAAGTAATTGTTCCAAGCAATCCATACGATGCAAAAGGTTTATTAAAAAGTGCCATTCGCGATAACGACCCTGTAATTTTCATGGAAAGTGAGCAGATGTATGGTGATAAAGGAGAAGTTCCAGAAGAAGAGTATTTAATTCCAATAGGCAAAGCCGATATTAAAAAACAAGGTACAGACGTTACAATTGTTTCATTCGGAAAAATTTTAAAAGTGGCTTTGGCTGCTGCTACAGAGCTTGAAAAAGAAGGAATAAACGTTGAGCTTGTAGACTTAAGGACAGTAAGACCCATTGATTATGAAACTGTTATCAATTCAGTTAAAAAAACCAATAGATTAGTTGTAGTTGAAGAAGCATGGCCTCTTGCTAGTATTTCTTCCGAAATTGCATTCAAAGTGCAAAAAGATGCATTTGATTATTTAGATGCACCTGTATTGAGAGTTACTACAGCAGATACGCCTTTACCTTATGCTCCAACTTTAATTGAAACTAGCTTGCCAAATTTAGCAAAAGTAATTAAGGCAGTTAAGGAAGTAATGTATGTAACAAAATAATAGTTGTATGCAATACCGTTTGCCTGTTGTTAAACCTTCCAATCCAAAGTGGATTGAAGCAGTGATGGCAAATTTTTCTTATTTTCTTCAAGATCATGCCGGTTGCGAACGAAAAGCCTCCGCTTCTGCAATGAGTTTGGTTGCAAAATATCCGAACAGAATAGAAATAATTCCAGAGTTAATTGATACAGCCCTTGAAGAAATGGAACATTTTAGAGATGTTTACAAAGTAATGCAGAGTCAAGGCATCCAGTTGCAACATGAAATAACTGAAGATGCTTACGTAAAAGAATTGTTAAAGTTATGCAGAAATGGTAGAGACGAACATTTTATGGATCGTTTATTATTGGTATCTGTTATTGAGAGTAGGGCAGCCGAACGATTTAAATTAATTTATGAGCATTTGCCGGAAGGAAATCTTAAAAATTTTTATCATCAACTTTGGGCAACCGAAGCCAAGCACGGAGAAGTTTTTATAAAAATGGCGCTTAATTATTTCGATGAAGATTCAATATACAAACGTTTACATGAATTAAATAATGCCGAAGCTGAAATACTCGATAGAATGCCAATTACCGGAAAGCTTCACTAATATAAAATGCGAATAGCCTTAATTACAGATGGAATTTGGCCTTATGTTTTAGGCGGTATGCAAAAGCACTCTTATTACCTTTGTAAATATTTATCACAAAATAAAATTCATGTTGATTTAGTTCATTTTAATCAGAGTAATTTTGATATAGAAAAACTTGAATTTTTCACTGAAGAGGAAAAGAAATACATTACATCAATAATAATTAATTTTCCAAATTCAAATTATTTACCAGGACATTATATTCGTAATTCTTATGCTCATTCAAAATTAATTTTTGAAGCGATTAAGGATAAGATACAATCCTATGATTTTATATATACCAAGGGGTTTACAGGCTGGTATTTGATAGAACAAAAATATTTTGGTAAAATAAAATGCGCAAAAATAGGTGTGAAGTTTCATGGTTATGAGATGTTTCAAAAATCACCTGATTTTAAAATTAAATTACAGCATATTTTATTATTAAGAAAACCGGTAAAAGAAATTTCTAAAAAAGCAGATGTTGTTTTCTCGTATGGTGGAAAAATTACAGAAATAATAAAATCAATTGGGGTTAAAACGACTCATATATTTGAATTGCCTTCTGGTGTTGAATCAGTAGAAATTTCAAAAAATATAAAACCGACTGCTGATAATTTAAAATTTTTGTTTTTAGGACGTTACGAAAGAAGAAAAGGTATTGAAGAACTAAATGCGGTTATTTCTCAATTACAAGAAAATAAATTTGACCGAAAAATTGAGTTTCATTTTATTGGACCTATACCTTTTAATAAGCAATTGAAAAATGATTTAGTTTTTTACCATGGTGAAATAAGAGATAAATTAAGTTTAAAACAATTAATTAGACAGTGCGATGTTTTAATTTGTCCGAGTTGGAGTGAAGGTATGCCTAATGTTATTTTAGAAGCAATGGCTAACGGTTTAACGGTTTTAGCAACTGATGTAGGAGCGGTGAGTGTTTTAATAAACGAAAAAACAGGTTATTTAATCAATGATTCAAATTCTGAATTAATAAAAAACACGCTTCAAAAAATAATTTCTTCATCAAACGAAGAGATAGATACAAAAAAGCAAAACGCTGTAGATCTTATAAAAGAAAAATTTGTTTGGGAAAAATTAATTGAAAAACTAATTAATTATATTAATCTGCCCAATCTGCAATAAACAAATTAGTATCTCTAGTGCCACCGTTGTTTCTGTTCGAAGAGAAAATTAGTTTTTTTCCATTCGGAGAAAACATGGGGAAAGCGTTAAACATACTTTGATTAGTTATTTGTTCTAATTTAGTACCGTCATCATTAATCATAAATAATTGAAAATCGTAGCCCTTTAAGCTATGATGATTGCTTGAAAAAATAATTTTTTTACCACTTGGATGATAGAAAGGTGCCCAATTGGCTTTACCTAAATTTGTAATTTGTTTTAAGTCGCTGCCGTCTACATTACATGTATATAATTCCATTGTGGTTGGCGCTACTAATCCTTGAGAAAGTAATTCTTTGTATTCCTCAATTTCTTTATCAGTTCGTGGTCTTGAGGCTCTGAAAACTAGTTTTTTACCATCTGGTGAAAAAAATGCTCCTCCATCATAACCTAAGCCAAAGGTAATTTGAGTTTGATTTTTACCATCAATATCCATCGTCCAAAGCTCCAAATCACCACTTCTGTCGCTTGTAAAAACAATTTTATCTCCCATCGGAGAAACCGTAGCTTCTGCATCATAACCCTCGCTTTCAGTTAACTGTTTAGTAATGTTTCCGTTTAAATCTGCAACAAAAATATCGAACGAACGATAAACGGCCCATAAATATTTACCATTAGTTTCCGGTGGTGCAGGACATTCGTCTGCTGCTTTATGGGTCGAAGCATAGATAATATGTTTACCATCTTTTAAAAAATAACTGCAAGTAGTTCTACCTTTACCTGTACTAATTAAGTTAGGTTTATATGTCGAATCTTTTGAGGCCTTTTCAATATCAAGATTAAATATTTGATCGCATTTTAAATTCCACTTTTGATTGTTGCTCTGAAAGGATGCAAATTTTCCGTCAAAACTAAAATAGGCCTCTGCATTATCTCCACCATGTGTTAACATTTTTATGTTTTTTAAATGTCTTTCGCCTTGAGCTAATACAGTGCTGAGAGTTAATATTGTTAAAATTAAAGATAAGTGGTATGAATTATTAGTGGTCATTATATTAGGTGTATTATTGTTTTAAATAAAGATTTGATTGTTTAGTTTTTTAGAGTACAAATATACAATTATGCACCAAAAATTAGTACTACCTTTATAAACCTAAATAAGATTAAATGGTTTAGTAAAAACCATTAAAAAACAACTGATTTTTTTTAAAATGAAAAATATACCAACCTGGATTAAATTTTTTTTTATAATTGGATTATTAATAGTATCTAAATATATTTTCTTTTCTAAAAAGGAAGATAAACCCTCGGATGCCTCCAAAAAAAAGATGACAACGCCAGTTGCTGTAAATTATTTTCTTGCGAGTTTTGAAAAGTTGTCGAATACTATTTTTACAACTGGTAAAATCGTGGCGTTTAATCAGGTTGAAATCTATTCTGAAGTAAATGGGAAAGTAACCGATATTTATTTTAAAGAAGGTGAAACTGTCTCAAAAGGAGACTTGTTAATTAAATTAAATGACGCTGATTTGCAAGCACAGTTATTAAAAACCAAATCGCAACTTAAGTTGGCAGAGCAAAAATTAGATCGCTTAAAAAAATTGGTATCTGTTAACGGAGTTAGTCAAGAGGAAATTGATATTCAGGAAAACGAAATAAATTTGTTTAAAGCGGACTTGGCATTTTATCTTGCTCAAATTTCTAAAACAACTATAACCGCCCCATTTTCAGGTGCGCTAGGTTTAAAAAATATAAGTATTGGTTCTTATGTAAACACAAGTAGTCCTATTGTTTCGCTTGTTCAGGAAAATCCTTTGTTTGTTGAATTTTCTGTTCCTGAAAAATACAATACACTACTTAAAAAAGGATTAGTTGTAAATTTTTCGAATGATAATCTGCAAGGTGTAAAAAATTTTTCTGCTTCAATATATGCTATAGAGCCGCGAATTGATGAGTTAAGTAAAACTATTAAAGCACGAGCGTTAATTAATGGTAACCATAAATTATATGCGGGTAGTTTTGTAAAAGTGTTTATGAATTTAAACGAAACTGAAAATACTATTTTAGTTCCAACTCAAGCTGTTATTCCAACATTAAAAGGGCATAAAGTAATAATCTGTAAAAACGGTATAGCAACTGATGTTTTTGTAACTATAGGTTTAAGAACAGATGAGAAAATACAGGTGCTAGAGGGTCTAAATTCTGGAGATACTGTTATTACTACCGGTTTACTTTCCATTAGAAAAGAGTCTAAATTAAAACTATTGAAAGCTGTTAATTAAAATGGATTTAGCTTCTCTTAGCGTAAAACGCCCGGTTTTAGCAATTGTAATGTCTTTAATAATAATACTTTTTGGTGCTATTGGTTTTAATTTTTTGGGTATTAGAGAATATCCATCTATAGACCCACCGGTAATTACAGTTCGTACTAATTATACCGGAGCAAACGCCGATGTTATTCAGTCGCAAATTACTGAACCTTTGGAGAAAGCCATAAATGGTATAGAAGGAATACGGTCTATATCTGCGGCATCTAATCAAGGCTCAAGTATTATTACGGTTGAATTTAATTTAAATTCAAATTTAGAAGCTGCAGCAAATGATGTGCGCGATAAAGTATCCCAAGCAGTTAGACAATTACCTCAAGATATTGATTCGCCTCCTGTAGTTTCTAAAGCAGATGCTAATTCAGACGCCATTATTTCAATGACTATTTTAAGTGATACCAGATCTTTACTTGAGGTGAGCGATTATGCTGAAAATGTTATTGCACAAAATTTACAAACTATACCTGGTGTAAGTTCTATTCAAATTTGGGGTCAACGTCGCTATTCAATGAGAATTAGAATAAAGCCTGATTTGTTGGCTGCATTTAATTTAACACCATTAGACATAAAGCAAGCATTAGATAGAGAGAATGTAAATTTACCTTCTGGTAAAATTGAAGGAAACAATACAGAATTAACAGTAAATACAATAGGGAAACTATCTACTGTTACTGATTTTGAAGAAATGATATTAAAAGAAGACGCTAATAATATTGTGCGGTTAAAAGATGTGGCGAAAGTTGAATTAGGTGCGGAGAATGAAGAAACTATCTTAAAAGAATCTGGTACACCTATGATTGGTCTGGCACTCGTGCCTCAACCCGGATCAAATTACATTGATATTTCTAATGAGTTTTATAAACGTTACAACGTTATTAAAAATAGTTTACCAAAAGATTACAGGGTTAATATTGCCTTAGATAACACACGTTTTATAAAAAAATCAATTTTTGAAGTTGCCGAAACATTGATTATAGCCCTGTTGTTGGTGATACTTATTATTTATCTTTTTTTTAGAGATTGGCTAATTGCGTTTAGACCTTTAATTGATATTCCGGTTTCATTAATTGGTGCATTTTTTATAATGTACCTAATGGATTATTCTATTAATGTATTAACACTTTTAGCAATTGTTTTGGCAACTGGTTTAGTAGTTGATGATGGTATTGTTGTAACTGAAAATATATTTAAAAAGCTAGAAAAAGGTTTATTGCCAAAACAAGCTGCTATTGAAGGAACCAAGGAAATTACGAATGCTGTAATAATAACCTCACTTACCTTAGCGGCGGTATTTATGCCGGTTATTTTTTTAGAAGGATTTGTTGGTCGTTTATTCAGAGAGTTTGGTGTTGTGCTGGCCGGGGCAGTTCTAATATCTGCGTTTGTTTCGCTAACCTTAACACCAATGTTAAATGCTAAACTTGTTAGAAAAGATCCGTTAAAAAAGAGCAAATTTTATACTTTAACAGAGCCTTTTTTTATTTCTTTAGATAGCTGGTTTAAAAAAGCAGTAACAGATTTTTTAAATAAAAAATGGTGGGCAATAGTAATTTTATTTTTATCAGGTGTAGCTATTTATTTTTTTGGTTACCAATTGCAATCAGAACTTTCACCGCTCGAAGACAGAAACTGGTTAAGAATGTCAATTACTGCACCTGAAGGCACAACCTTTGAATCAACAGATGCTTTGATGGATAAAATTTCAAATTTTGTACAAGATTCAATTCCTGAAAAGAATGTGTGTTTAACAGTAACTGCACCTGGTTTTGCAGGTTCAGGAGCTGTTAATACAGCGTTTGTCCGTTTAGCACTTACACCCTCCGCCGAACGAAATCGGACACAAGCACAAATTGCAAATTATTTAAATAAATATGTTGCTCAATTTCCTGAAGGAAAAGTTTTTATTATCCAGGAACAATCCATTTCATCGGGTGGTGGACCAAGAGGCGCTTTACCTGTTCAGTTTGTTTTGCAGACAAATGAATTTAATAAGCTGAGAGAAAAATTACCTAAGTTTTTAGAATTGGCTAATAAAAATCCAACTTTTCAAGGGGTTGATGCCAATTTAAAATTTAACAAACCTGAATTAGTTATTGAAATTAACCGCGATAAAGCT
The DNA here is from genome assembly GCA_044344665.1 of Bacteroidia bacterium. Taxonomy (GTDB): domain Bacteria; phylum Bacteroidota; class Bacteroidia; order B-17B0; family Aurantibacillaceae; genus Aurantibacillus. Next base: position 46,868 of record JBIJCO010000011.1, read on the forward strand.
AAAATTATTGGTGTATCAATTGCAGATGTCGCTCAAACAATTCAGCTGGCATTAAGTGGTCAACGATTCGGATATTATATTAAAGGCGATAAACAGTATCAAGTTTTAGGTCAGGTAACCAGAGAGTACAGAGATGATCCAAGCGATATAAAAAATTTATATGTGAGAAATAAAAATGGTAAAATGATTCAACTTGATAATATTATTTCAATAGTAGAGAAAAGTAGCCCACCTCAGTTTTATCACTATAACCGTTATCAATCAGCAACAGTATCTGCCGGTCTTGCACCAGGAAAAACAATTGGCGATGGTATTGATGAAATGAATAAAATAGCAAAAGAGGTTCTAGATGATGATTTTAAGACAGCGTTAACAGGAGCTTCAAGAGATTTTGCTGAAAGTTCGTCAAATATACTTTTTGCTTTTATTTTGGCTTTAATTATTATTTATTTATTGTTAGCTGCCCAATTCGAGAGTTTTTTAGAACCGCTTATTATTATGCTAACTGTTCCTATGGCATTGTCTGGAGCATTATTTTCACTTTGGTATTTTAATCAAACTTTAAATATTTTTAGTCAAATAGGAATGATTATGTTAATTGGGCTTGTTACAAAAAATGGAATATTAATTATTGAATTTACAAACCAATTAAGAAAAAAAGGTGTTGGTGTAAGTGAAGCTTTAATTGAAGCAACAACTGCCAGACTTAGGCCAATTTTGATGACAAGTTTGGCAACTATTTTGGGAGCTCTTCCTATTGCTTTAGCTTTAGGTGCCGGCTCAAAAAGCAGAATGGGTATGGGTATAGTTATTATTGGAGGTTTATTGCTATCTATGATTTTAACTCTTTTTGTTATTCCGGCTATGTATTCTTATTTGGTAAAAGATAAAAAAAATGATAATGAAACCTCTTAAATACTATTTTATTTTTTTTGCGTTTTATAACTGTTTATATGCCCAAGAAAATTTAACAGTAACTGATGCAATTAAAATGGGTTTAGAAAAAAACTACTCTGTACTTATTGCTAAAAACAATTCCGAAATTATAAAGGCTCAAAATAATATTGGTAATGCAGGTTTATCGCCAACTATTAGTTTAAACAGCGCATTAAATGCTTCAAGTTTAAATTCATATCAAGAGTTTAATTCAGGTGCCATTCAAGAAAGAGCAGGAGCAAAAACAAATAATTTAAATGCTACAATAAATGCTAACTGGACAATTTTTGATGGTTTAAAAATGTTTGCCGTAAAAAAAAGATTAAGTTTAAATGAAGATCTTTCTACTATTCAACTTAAACAACAAATGGAAACTACAGTTTACGATATTATAGTTTCTTATTACGATATAGTTAAAATAAAATCTTTAATTAAAGCAGCTAAACAAAATTTAATAATATGCGAAGAACGAAAAAAATTGGCTAAAATTAAATTTGAAATAGGTTCAGATTCAAAGGTTGATTTAATGCTGGCACAATCTGATGAAAATAAAGCCAAAAGCGCTATTATACAATTGGAATTACAATTGTTAAACTCAAAAATTGCATTAAATAATTTAATTAGTTTACCTGCCAATACTAATTTTATTACTATCGATTCTATTGTAATAAATTATAGCCCTTCTATAGATGATTTAAAAAAAGAATTGCCTTTGAAAAATTCATCTATTTTAATTTCTAAACAAAATGAATTAATATTTAAACAAAGTATAATTGAAGCTAAAGCAGCAATTTTACCTTTTTTACAAATTAACAGCGCTTATAATTTTACCCGAAATGAAAGCGAAGCTGGAATTATTTTCTTAAATAGACAAAATGGATTTAATGCGGGTTTAACGGCTGGTTGGTTACTATTTAATGGAAATAAAAACAACAGATTAGTTAAGGAAAGAACAATTTTAGCACTTAATCAAAGGTTTATTACTGAACAAACCCAACTTAAAGTTGATGGCATGGTTTATGTTAATTATGAATCTTTTTTATTGAATAAAAAATTGTCTGAATTAGAATTTCAAAATTTAAAAGATGCTAAAGAGTTACTTAATATTTCTTTAGAACGTTATAAAATTGGGAAAGCTAATTTTTTAGAAACAATAGAAACACAAAAAAATCTAGAAGAAACCCAAACACGTTATATTAATGCACTTTACTCAGTAAAAATAGCCGAAACAGAATTGTTAAAAGTTAATGGAAGTTTAATAAAATAATTATTTTATTTTTTTAAACGCATTTGTATAACCCCTAAAAAAGCCTCCTTAAAAATTTTAGTACTCATTTTACTTTCACCTAAGACGCGATCAGTAAATAAAATGGGTACCTCTTTAATTTTAAAACCTTTTTTATAAGCCCTATATTTCATCTCTATTTGAAAAGCATAGCCCATAAAACGAATAGCCTCCAAATCAATAGATTCAAGAACTTTACGCCTATAACATTTAAAGCCAGCTGTGGTATCTTTAACAGGCAGCCATAAAACGATGCGTACATAAACTGATGCAAAATAACTCATTAATATGCGACCAATGGGCCAATTTGTAATTTTTCCGCCACGGCAATATCTAGATCCAACGGCGACATCAGCACCTGACTCACATGCTTCTAGTAAACGAACCAAATCATTTGGATTATGACTGAAATCGCAATCCATTTCAAAGATAAAATCGTAGTTATGTTTTAATGCCCATTTAAAACCATGAATATAGGCGGTACCTAAACCAAGCTTACCTTGTCTTTCTTCTAAATGTAATTTATTTTGAAATTCTTTTTGAAGTAATTTAATCTTATCGGCTGTCCCATCGGGAGATCCGTCATCAACAATTAATAAGTCAAAATTACGAGGCAACGAAAAAACAGAACGAATCATTTTCTCAATGTTTTCAATTTCGTTGTAAGTTGGTATGATGACTAAATTATTATTCATTAACATTACGAATATAGTTAATATGCTTTTAAATTAATAATCAAAAAAAAAATTGTGTTATTCTTTTAATAATTTTATAACAATTTAAATTAAGTATCCTTACAATAATTTACAAAATGATAATTTTAAAAAATAATATAAGATGGGATTTAGCAATAATTACCATTTTATTTTTTTTTAATTCAATATTTTCTCAATCCGATTTACGTAATACAAAAAAAAGATTTACAATTTCAGGTTTTCCGGTAATTTATTATACACCCGAAACTCGATTTGCATTTGGCGCTGCTGGCATTTGTACCTTTAATTTTAAATCAGATTCTATATATGCCCAGCGTTCTAATTTTAATTTGGGATTTGCATTTACTCAAAATAAACAAGTATTATTTTATTTACCTTATTGTTTGTTTTTAAAAAACAAACAATTACAGATTTATGGAGAGTTAGGTTACAATAAATATTTTTATAATTTTTATGGTGTTGGCAATTCCCAACCTGCAAATTTTGTTGAAAGTTATGGTTTAGAATTTCCAAGAATCAGAATTACTGCCTTAAAAAAAATGGCTAAAAATTTTTATACCGGTTTAAGATATGCTTACGATAACTACACCTTATTTAATTTAGATACATCAGGTCAATTAATAACTCATAAAATTAGTGGGTCACAAGGGGGAGTTGTTTCGGGTTTTGGAATAGTAAGTTTATATGACAGTCGAGATTTTATTTTTTATCCGACAAAAGGTTTTTTTGGTGAATTAGTAATTTATAAAGACGATAAATTAACCGGAAGTACATTTAATTATACAAGAATTGCTTTAGATATTACCAACTATTTTAGTTTTAAAAAAAGTACTATTGCGTTAAATTTTTACTCGGTTTATTCTGATTCAGAACTTCCTTTTTTTCAGATGGGCAATTTGGGAGGGATGAAAAAAATGCGAGGTTTTTATGAAGGTAGATACAGGGACAATAATCTTGTGCTTTTTCAAGCTGAATATAGAAGGCAGCTTATAGGAATATTAGGTTTTACAGTATTTGGGGATGTTGGACAAGTGGCAAAAAATTACAATTCTTTTTATGTTAAAAATTGGCGTTACACTTATGGCGCAGGTTTGCGATTAACAATTGATAAGCAACAGAAAATTAATTTGAGATTTGATATGGCTGTTGGCAATAATAAAGTACTACCCTATTTTACAATTGGCGAGGCCTTTTAACTTTGTTTATAACTTGTATTAAAATGTATTAAGCAATTCATTTTATTAAAAATAACAATAAGTTTATTGATTAATTTTGATGCGTGGTAAAAAAATTTAATGTAAGAGTTTATGGTATTTTAATTCAAAACAATTCTGTTTTAGTATCTGACGAATACATTAAAGGCAATAAAATTACTAAGTTTCCGGGTGGCGGCTTAGAATATGGTGAAGGTACAAAACAGTGTTTGATTCGTGAATTTAAAGAAGAGTTAAATTTAGAAATTGAAATTGTTGATCATTTTTATACAACTGATTTTTTTGTTGCCTCAGCATTTCAAACAAATAGCCAAATTATAAGTATATATTATCTTGTAAATGCTTTAGAAAATGTTAATTGTAATATAAGTGAAACTCCACATAATTATTTAGTACAAGAAGGCGCTCAGTCTTTTAGGTGGATTAACATTAAAGAACTTAAAGAAACTGATTTAACTTTAATTATTGATAGCACAGTAGGAGAGCTTTTAATTAAAAATTTTGCCTGATTAAAATTAATTAAGATTAATCTACGCGTCTTATTTCTAAATCTCTATAAAATATAGCAACACATAGTATATATTAAAACTAACTTTAGACTATGAATGAGAATTTAAATCCGGAAAGTGAAAATCTAAATACAAGCGATAAAGAAATTGAAAGAGCACTGCGTCCTATAGAATTTAATGATTTTAGTGGTCAAGATAGCGTTGTTGATAATTTAAGAGTTTTTGTAGCCGCTGCCAAACAGCGAAACGAAGCACTTGATCATGTTTTATTACATGGACCTCCTGGTTTAGGGAAAACAACATTGGCACATATAATTTCGAATGATTTAGGTGTTAATTTAAAAGTTACCAGTGGTCCTGTTTTAGATAAACCCGGAGATTTGGCAGGCTTGCTAACCAATCTTGAACCATATGACGTTTTGTTTATTGATGAAATACACCGTTTAAGTCCTGTTGTTGAAGAGTATTTGTATTCTGCCATGGAAGATTACAAGATTGACATTATGATAGATAGCGGACCAAATGCCAGAACAGTTCAAATAAAATTAAACCCATTTACGTTGGTTGGTGCAACCACACGAAGTGGCTTATTAACATCACCTTTAAGAGCTAGATTTGGGATTAATAGTCGTTTAAATTATTATAATAGTAAAGTTCTTACAAACATTGTGCAACGCAGTTCTAATATATTAAATGTAGAAATAAAAGAAGATGCTGCCTATGAAATTGCCCGAAGAAGTAGAGGAACTCCCCGAATTGCAAACGCATTGTTAAGGCGCGTAAGAGATTTTGCCCAAATAAAAGGTAATGGTTCTATTGATATTGAGATGGCTACCTATTCACTAAAAGCATTAAACGTAGATAAAAATGGATTAGATGAAATGGATCACCGAATATTATCTTGTATTATTGATAAATTTAAAGGTGGACCTGTTGGAATAGGTACGATTAGCACAGCAGTTGGCGAAGAGTCTGGTACAATTGAAGAGGTTTACGAACCGTTTTTAGTTCAGGAAGGATATTTAACTAGAACACCCCGAGGGAGAGAAGCCACAGAAAAAGCATACAAACATTTAGGTAAAAGTATTTGGAAACGAAATGGAAATTTATTCGAGGAATAGCTAAAAAAATACCTAAATAAGCACCCGCCACAGCTAAAAAAAGACTACTTTTATTGCTCAAATTATTTTTTGAAAAGTTAAAAATTATAATTTTTTCTAAGTTAAATCATGAAAAGAAGCTTTGGTATAGATGCTGTTAGAACTATATCAATATTAATTGTAATTTTTAGACACTACGGCTTTTTACCAGGATTTAATTATGGCGTTTATGCTATTGAGTTTTTATTTGTAGTAAGTGGTTATTTAATTGGACAGATTTTAATTAAAGATTTTTATTCTACAGATTTAGTTGAACCCTCTTCTGTGAAGAGATTTATGATGAGAAGGTGGTTTAGGATATTACCTTTATATTATTTTGCGGTTTTAATAAAGTTTGCTTTTCACCCGAGTATTGGTTTAAATATTTTTTATTATTTATTGTTTCTTCAAAATCATTTTTACGGTATTTCTTTTTTTCCAGAAACATGGTCGCTCGTTATAGATGAGTGGTTTTATTTAGGAACTCCAATTTTTTTATTTCTTTTTATGCGGTTCGTTAGTTCAAAAAGTAACTATGTATTATTATACTTAATTTCAATTATAATTTTAATAAATGTTCTTAGGTTTTATTGGATTTTAAAAACAAATATCCCTATAGACGGTTTAAATGGAAATATTATCTTGCATCAAGATACACTTTTAATTGGGGTAATATTGGCATTTATAAAATCAAAATTTACGTTGGTTTTTAATAAATTAAATAATTTAAATTGTTTTATTATAGCAACAATTTTATTTATTGTTCATACTTACTTTATAAAATCTATTCGTTATCCTATTGACTTAATTGAATCTTATTTCTGGGTAAAAACACTCGATTTTAGTATTTGTGCCTTAATAATAATTGCTATGTTACCGTACATCGAAAATTATATAATGCCTTTTAAACATAATAAGTTAATTTATATCAATAAATTTATTGTGTTAGGCAGTAAAATATCTTATGCACTATACCTTTCTCATGGAATGTGTCGTGAACTTGCGCATGTTATTATCTCGCCATTTTATAATAGTTCAATAATAATTGGGATTGCCGGAGTATTAATTTCAATTATTGTAAGTTATTTAATGTATCAGTATATCGAAAAATATTTTTTAATCCTTCGCGATAAATATTATCCTGATAGGCCTCAAGTTAATGTTATTTAAATTTAAATGGAATCAACTAATATTTTAATCAAATTAGAAAATAATATACTTGTTATAACCATTAACAGAATATCTTCTTTTAACGCTTTAAATAGGCAAACAATAATTGAATTAGAAGAAATTATTAAAAATGCTCAAAACAATAATAATGTAAGGGCTATGATAATAACAGGAGCTGGTGAAAAGGCTTTTGTCTCAGGTGCTGATATAAAAGAGTTTGTTGGTTTGTCTGACGCTGAAGGTAGAGCTTTGGCAAGTTTTGGTCAAAAAGCTTTTTTAACCATCGAAAATTCAGTTAAGCCAATATTAGCTGCGGTAAATGGTTATGCACTTGGTGGTGGTTGTGAATTAGCAATGGCTTGTCATTTAAGAATTGCCAGCGAAAATGCTATTTTTGGTCAGCCGGAAGCTAAACTGGGTATTATAGCCGGGTATGGAGGTACACAACGCTTAATACATTATATTGGTAAAGCAAAAGCGATGGAATTTCACATGACAGGAAGAAATATATCAAGTTCTGAAGCTCTAAAATTAGGCCTAGTAAACTACGTTGTGCCTCATCATGAATTATTAATAAAGAGTAAAGAGTTGCTAACTGAAATAATTGTAAATTCTCCAAAATCTATTGAGGGAATAATAAAAAGTATTAATTATTTTTTTGAATCTAATAATTTAGGTTTTGTAAATGAGGCAGAAGAATTTGGAAAATGTTTTTTAACCAACGATTCAAAAGAAGGCGTAAATGCATTTTTAGAAAAACGAAAACCAAACTTTAAAGGAAATTAAAATAGTATAATCAAAATAATATGTTTCATTTTTTACTCAGAACCATACCTCGCCCAATTTTAATTAAATTAAGTTTATTATTCAGTAAAATTGCACCATATGTATATTATGGTAAGCGCTATCAAGATCCAATTTCAGGAAAAACGTACCGAAAGTTTTTGCCTTACGGTTATGGAGGAAAAGCTAAACGCAAAAATGTATTATGTCCGGGAAGTTTATCGCTTGAACGACACAGACTTTTATGGTTGTATTTAAAACAAAAAACTAATTTTTTTTCTTCACCGCATAAAATGCTTCACATTGCCCCCGAACAATGTTTTTATAAACTATTTAAAAGTCAAAAAAATTTAAATTATACCACGGGCGATTATAATTCACCCATTGCCGATATACATTTTGATTTACATAATGCTCCATTTAATGATAATTCATTTGATGTTATTTTTTGCAATCATGTTTTAGAACATGTTGAAGATGCTGATAAATGTATGAGGGAATTATATCGAATAATGAGTGTGGGTGGATGGGGAATTTTTCAGGTTCCTTTAGATACTACCAGACAAACAACTTATGAGGATAAAACAATTACCACTGAAGCAGACAGAGAACTTCATTTCTGGCAAAAAGACCATGTTCGCTTATTTGGATTAGATTATAAAGATAAATTAGCAGCCGCTGGCTTTTTGGTTAAAGCGGATGATTTTATAAATACATTAAGCCCCGAATTAATTGACAGATACAGATTACCTGCTGGTGAGTTGATTTATTTTTGTACAAAAGCTTAATTAAAATCTCTTCATTGTTGATATAAAGCGGTAATAATTATGATTTATTGATGCTTTGTAATAATCAAAAACTACTATATTTAATGACTAAATGAAGAAATTACTTTCTGTTTGTTTCATGTTTATTGTTTTTATTTCTTTTTCGCAAAAAGAGAACAAGGAAAATTCATTTTTTACAATAAGAGGTAATATAGGTATTCCGAGAGTCATTAGCAGTCAAATGTTTCGCACAAGTTTTGCTGGTTTTTATGAAAGTAATTTATCATTTAATATAAAAATTTTAAGCAATTTTTATACAGGTATAGGTTACCAAAACACTCATTTTCAAAATAATAAATTTCTAAAATACCAATATTTTAATGCTAGTATTCCTTATAATACAAGATTAATGTGTCATGGTGTATTTTTTAAATTGGGCTATGATAAATTTTTTTCAGAAACTGGTTACGCTTCGCTCGCACTCAATTCTGGTGTAATGTTAAATAATTATTTTAATGTAAATGCAGATACAAGCAAAAACAACAAGCCATTTGTAATAAAAGATTTTTCGGCAACCTATTTACAACCCGAAACTTCGGTTAATTTTATCGTTGATAAACATTTAAGTTTTTCAATTATGTTAAGTTATACAACCCTGTTTTATAAGTTCGATCCTAAAGCTCCGCGTTTTGCTCATTTTCAAGAAATTAAATCGTCGTCTAATAATTATTTTATGGGGTGGTTTAATTTTGGATTTGGAATTAATATATTAATAGATAAAAAACAAAAAGAATAAATATTACGCAACAATGATGATTACCGCTGAAACACCAGTTAAATTTGATCGTAAAAAACACAAAGACTCTACTTTATTAGAAATTTATGTAAATATTTTAAAACCTCGAATGATTGAGGAAAAAATGTTGCTACTTCTTCGTCAGGGAAAAATTGCAAAATGGTTTAGTGGTATTGGCCAAGAAGCTATTTCTGTTGGTGTTGCTTCTGCTTTAGAAAATGACGAATACATTTTACCAATGCACCGTAATTTGGGCGTATTTACAACCCGCCAAATACCTTTTAACCGTCTTTTTTCACAATTTCAAGGAAAACCAGGAGGATTTACTCAAGGTAGGGACCGCTCGTTTCATTTTGGTACAAATGAATTTAAAATTGTAGGAATGATTTCTCACCTTGGTCCTCAATTAGGCGTTGCAGACGGAATTGCTCTAGCAAATAAATTAAAACAAGATAAAAAAGTTACTGTTGTGTTTAGTGGTGATGGTGGTGCAAGTGAAGGAGATTTTCATGAAAGTATAAATACCGCAGCCGTTTGGAATTTACCGGTTATTTTTATAATAGAAAATAATGGTTATGGTTTAAGTACTCCGAGTAACGAGCAATTTAAATGTAAATCGTTTGCCGATAAAGCTATTGGTTACGGTATCGAAGGACTTAGCATTGATGGAAATAATGTTTTAAAAGTATTTGAAACTATTAAAAATTTAGCTGAAAGCATTAGAGAAAATCCTCGTCCAGTAATATTAGAGTGCGTAACATTTCGTATGCGCGGGCACGAGGAAGCGAGCGGCACAAAATATGTTCCTAAAGAGTTATTTGATGTTTGGGGCAGGAAAGACCCCGTTAATACCTACGAAAAATTTTTAATTAATGAAGGTGTATTAACCGAAGATCTTATAGAAAAAATAAGGTTAGAAATTAAACAAGATATTGATGCAGGATTAGAAATTGCTTTTGCAGAACAAAATCCTAAACCTGATACTGAAAAAGAAATCAAAGAAATATTTAAACCATTTACTGTTTTTGATACCACTCCAACAAACACATCTAAAACAAATTTGAGGTTTATAGATGCCATTAGTCAGGCATTAAAAATGTCTATGCAAAAACACACTAATCTTGTTTTAATGGGGCAAGATATAGCAGATTATGGTGGTGTTTTTAAAATAACTGAAGGCTTTGTTGAACAATTCGGAAAGGAGAGAGTTAGAAACACCCCATTATGCGAAAGCGCTATTTTAGGTGCAGGTTTTGGTTTATCAATTAACGGACATAAAGCAATGGTTGAAATGCAGTTTGCCGATTTTGTTAGCGAAGGCATTACACAAATTGTAAACAACTTAGCTAAAAGCCATTATCGTTGGGGGCAACACGCAGATGTAGTGGTTCGGATGCCAACCGGCGCAGCTGTTGCGTCAGGACCATTTCATAGCCAAAGTAATGAAGCTTGGTTTTTTAAAACTCCCGGATTAAAAATCGCCTATCCAGCATTTCCTAGCGATGCTAAAGGTTTATTATTAACAGCGTTTGAAGATCCTAACCCTGTTATGTTTTTTGAGCATAAAGCTCTATACAGAAGTATTAACGAGGATGTTCCGGATGATTACTATACAATCCCTTTTGGTAAGGCTAGATTAGTAAAGGAGGGAAATGATCTAACAATTGTAACCTATGGTTTGGGCGTGCATTGGGCAATTGAAGCATTAAATGAAAATTCAGATTTAAGCGCCGATTTAATTGATTTAAGGACTCTGGCTCCTTTAGATGTTGAAACAATTTACACATCAGTTAAAAAAACAGGTAAAGTAATCGTCATGCATGAAGATACTCTAACTGGAGGTATTGCGGGTGAAATTGCTGCTTTAATTTCAGAAAATTGTTTTGATTATTTAGATGCTCCTGTTATGCGCGAAGGTAGTTTAGATACACCTGTTCCTATGAATGTTGATTTAGAAAATAACTTTTTACCAAAAGATAGATTTAAGCAAAAATTAATTAAACTTTGGAAATATTAGTTTCATGAACATAATAGATTTAAGAAGCGATACAGTTACAAAACCATCAAAGGCAATGTTAGAAGCCATGGTAAGCGCGGAGGTTGGTGACGATGTGTTTAAAGAGGACTCAACAACAATTGAGTTAGAAAATTATACTGCAAATTTGTTTCATATGGAGGCCGGCTTGTTTTGCCCAAGTGGTACAATGACAAATCAAATAGCAATTAAAGTACATACACAACCAGGAGACGAAATAATTTGCGATGTAAATTCTCATATTTATAATTACGAAGGTGGAGGGATCTCCTTTAATTCAGGCGCACAGGCAAAGCTTTTAATCGGTAATGAAGGAAGATTGTCTCCTCAACTAATAGAACCTGCAATTAATGGCGATTTTGATTGGTTAACTAAAACTACTTTGGTTTCGCTAGAAAATACTGTGAATAGGGCAGGAGGTAGTTATTATTCCGTAAATCAAATTAAACCAATAACTGATTTGTGCAAACTGCATAATTTAAAATTACATTTAGATGGCGCACGAATTTTTAATGCACTAATAGAATCAAAAGATACAACTCAACAAATTGGTGAATGCTTTGACTCAATTTCAATATGTTTATCAAAAGGTTTAGGAGCCCCAGTAGGATCGGTTTTATTGGGAGATAAAGAATTTATTAAAAAAGCCAGACGAATTAGAAAAGTGTTTGGCGGAGGCATGCGTCAATCTGGAATATTAGCAGCAGCGGGTTTGTTTGCATTGAAAAATAACGTAGCCCGATTAAAAGAAGATCATACAAAAGCAAAAAAACTTGAAAATGAATTATTAAAATTAAATTATATTGAATCAGTTTTACCTGTTTATACTAATATTGTAATTTTCACTTTAAAAGCTGATATAATAAGTGGTAATGTTTTTGAAAAAAAATTGGCAGAACAACATATTAAGATCTCTTCCTTTGGTAAAAATACCATTCGAATGGTAACGCATTTAGATTTTGACGATGAAATGTTAAATAAAACAATTAAAGTATTAAATCAAATTGCTATTTAAAAAACCATTTTTATTTCATCCATTTTATCCATAAATTCAAAAAGTTCTCCAGTCTTTCTATTTTTAATATTTTCATAAAAAGGAGATTTAGAAGAAACTACCATCACTTTTTTTGAGTCAATTTTTATAGGTCCTAGTCCAATTGCTATAAAAAATAATAAATCAGACATTTCAAAAACAGAACCTAAAGCAATACAATCTTTTAGATTATTGACATCAATTTTTTCGAGAAAAAGTAATTCTTGTTCGGCTTCCTGCAATTGTTTCGAATTCATTTCAGTATCAATTTGACCCATAGCCCTGGAAGTTTCAAATTTATCGCCTGCTGTACTTTTATCGTTGCTATTGGCGGCTTCTTGAGCCAACTTAATGGCACTTTTAGCATTGTTAATGCGTTGATTAATTTGTTTAATACACTCATTTTTTAATAAATGTTTAAACGCCAATTTTTCGCTTTCAGAATTTAATTTCATTATTGATTTTTTGCTATTTGGTTTTGGCAAGTTTGTAAGCCGGGTTCTGTTTCATCTCAACTAATTGAGGTATATTCTATCATTTATCTTTGCGACCTACCCATTGCGGTTTTCATTTCTGAAATAAGACGAGCAGCCTTAAATACCGCAACCTATTTGGCCTTTCAACACCCGAGGTTTACCCAATATAATTATCGCTAACTATATTTGTGAGCTCTTACCTCACATTTTCACTATCACCGCATAAAAATGAGGCTACATTGTTTTCTGTGGCACTTTCTGTTACAAAAGCATTTCGGCTTTTATACCCACCTTTTCAGGTGGCGGATTGCTCTGTGTTGCCCGGACTTTCCTCTGTAAATTAATTTACAGCGATAGAACAACTTGCCTTTAAAGATATTAAAAAAATATAACTAAGAGGTGTTTTAACGACCAAAAATTGTTGAAAAATAAGAGATGAAATGAATTTAAAACTAATATTAAAAAATCTTTGCTTCAAGGCTTATCTCAACATTTGCATCTTTGGGTAATCGCGCGGCTTGAATAGTTGCTCTTGCCGGAAAATCTGATTTAAAATAAGAAGCATAGACTTCATTTACATGAACAAAATTATTCATATCATTTAAGAAAATGGTTGTTTTAACCACATTATCATAAGTACACCCCCCGGCTTTTAAAATAGCACCTAAGTAATCCATAACCATTTTTGTTTCTTCTTTAATGGTGGTTTTTATAAGTTGTTTACTTTGCAAATCCATAGCAATAACACCGCTTATATACATACTATCACCAACAATTACAGCTTGATTGTATGGACCAATTGGTGCCGGTGCATCTGAAGAATTAATGATTTTTTTCATATTTAGTAATAATTTAAATTAAATTCTGGTTAATAAATTAGACTAATTCGATTTATTGCAAAGCAATTTAACAAGTTCCTCTTGTTTAATTGGCTTAACTAAAAAACCTATCATATTTGCTTTATTTGCTCTTTCTGTAGTTTTTGAATCAGAATTACCTGAAGTAAAAATGATAGGAATATTAAGGTTTTTATTTATTGATATAGCAGTTTCAATACCATCTTTATCACCTTCAATTCTAACATCCATTAAAATATAATCTGGTTTTTCTTTCTCTGCAATTTCTATAGCATCATCACCATTGTCTACAGAACCGATAACTGAACAACAGCCACTATTATTTACATAATTTTCCATTAAATATGCTACAAGCTGCTCGTCTTCAACTATTAAAACCTTCTTGTTCATCTTTAAATTTTATTGTGATTGTTAAACCTGGAGAATTTTTAAAATCGTAACTACCTTTTAATTGTTTAGTAAATATATTCAATAATTTAAAACCAAGCGAATTAGATTTTAATAAATTTAGGTCGTCGGGTATCCCCGGCCCATTATCTGAGATGGTTAATATGGTTTCACCTCCAAATTTTGAAAGTTTTACAAATATTTCGCCGTTATCAATTTCTTTAAAAGCGTATTTAAAACAATTTGTTATCAATTCATTAACAATTAACGCAATAGGAACTGCTTTTTTTGTAGAGGCAAAAATTTGTTCTAATTCAAAATGTAATTTTACATTTTTTCCTTTATTAAAAAAGCCACTTAAATATTTTACTAAATCTTGTAGATAATCTTTTAAATCAATTTTTGCAAAATTAGTTGATTTATAAAGTTTTTCATGAATTAATGACATCGCTGAAATACGGTTGTGAATTTCAGAGAATTGATGTTTAAGGTAATCATTTTCAGTTCTTATACTTTGCATTTCAATAAGTCCTAAAACTAATGCCAAATTATTTTTAACCCTATGATGAATTTCACCTAAAAGAGCTTCTTTTTCTACTAAAGAATTTTCAAGTTGTAAGGCTTGTTCTGTTTTTTCAGTAATATCAATTCCAAACCCAATCATATTAACAAATTCGTTATTTTCGTTAAGTATTGGAAAAAAACGCCTTAAATTATAAACATAATTACCATTTGGTTGTAAAATTTTATCAGTAAACTCAATGGTTTTTTTTAGATTTTTTACTTCTGTAAAAATTTCTCTTCTTGTTTGGGCTATACTGATGTCTTTATTATAATTCTGACAATAATCAAAATCATCTTTGCCTATTAAAAATTCTCTAACAGAAGGTGATTTAACTGCCATTGGATTTAAATACAAATACTTATGATTTTCGTTAAAAACTGCAATATCTACGGGTATGCTATTTAGTATAGTTTCATAAAATATTTTTTGTTCCTCAACCTTTTGATGAATAACCATTTTTTCGGTTATGTCAAATCTAATAGAGATGTAAGAAAATATTTTTCCATTTTTAAAAAATGGCACTATCGTGGAATCCACCCAATAAAATTTGCCGGTTTTTGATTTATTTCTAAAAACACCTTTCCAAATTTTGCCATTACTAATTGTTTGCCACATTTCATTAAAAAATTCTTTTGAATGGTGACCTGAATTAACAATATTATGTTGTTTTCCAATAAGTTCCTCTGCAGAGTAACCACTTACCTCGCAAAATTTGTCATTAACGTAATTAATAATTCCACGCTCATCGGTTTTTGAAACAATACCAGAATTATCAATTGCATTTTTATAGTATTCTAAAGTTTCAAGCGTTTCATTTAATTCTAATTCATGTAGTTTTATTTTTGTAATATCCTGAAAAATTCCTAATAAAATAACATCATCATTTTCATTATCATCCAAAAACATTCCCTCTAAAACATAATACCTCGGGTCATTTTTTATTTTAATATTTTCTATACGAAATTTTGTTTTTGTTCTAATAGCTCTTAATGCCGTTAGCTGTATTTGGTGTGAGTTTTCAAAATATCCTAATAGTTCAAGTATAGTACTATTGCTATTTACGTTATAAAGTTTGCATAAATCAATTAGTTGTTCGGAGAGTTCTATTTTTTTTGATTTTATATTCCAACTAAAGTTACCAAGCCCGGCTAATTTTTCAGCATTTTGTAAATTGAACGTAATTTTTTTTAAGTGCGATGTTTTTTCTTCAATTATTTTTTCGTTTTGATTATTTAAAAAATTTAATTCTTTATTTGATTTAAAGAGTTCCTGCGAACTTTGTTTTAAAATTCGTTCAACATGGTCTATATCTTTATCATAATCTTTATAAGCTAAATTAATAGCTTGTAAAAATTTTTCCAGATTAGGGTGAATGGCATTAATATCACCCAGATGATCTTTTATTTGACGTTTCAGTAATCTATGGAAATCGTCTTTTATCATATTTCAGAAATAGCAGTTAAGGTCATGGTTTGATTATGGAGGTTACAATCATTATGGCCTTTTAATTTTGATAATTCGCCATATGAGTAAAATCCTGTAAAAACTGAATTATTTCCAAAAGAATCTGTTACGGCTTCTACCTCGTCTTGAGTAAGTTGTTTTAAAACTAATTTTCTACCCACACAACTTACCATTAAAACCAATTCTACATTTTTACCAATAGTTGAATTTATAATGTCTGCTGCTTTTTCGGCACCATCAATTACTCTGTTTACATTAGTTTTCATTAATCTAACAAAAGACCCTTCAGGAATATTTCCGGCAAAAGTTAAACTGTTTTCTTGTTCGTTAACTCCTAAAATTGTTCTAACAAGTAACTCAGAATCTTCGCTAACTCTCATTTCAAGTGGAAAGAACAAGGCCGAACCAGGCAGGTCTTTAGATAAATCACCTAAATATGACTTGTACAGTTCTAAAGCAGGTTGCCCATCAATTTCATACACAATATTTTCATTGCTTTTAGTAACAACCCTATCTAATCCAAAACTATCCCAACCTCCAAATGAGCCGGAGCTAGTTTGAATGCTATCGCCGTACAAACCAATTGCTGAAATACAATTTGGAATAAAATTATTATCTATATCCGTAACATATGTTTTTATAAAGTCGCCATTATCTCCAGCTAAACCACCAGAAACATTTATTTTATGATCAAGAACTGAATTGATGCCTTCTATTAAACGAGTTCCATTTACATTTAAACCATCGGATAATATAAATACATGTTTAAGATCCGGAGCTAATAATTGATTAGCTAGATATTCTCCTGCATGTTTAGAGTCTTTTACGTTATCTAAAATATAAGAGCATTTTTTCACTTTAGATTTTTCTAATTTAACAGAAGTTAAAACAAAACTGCCTTCGCTTATTTTTTTATCTCCAATTTCACCTGCTGTAGAGCATCCCATTAAAACGCTGTCTTTAAAAACAGCTTTAACAGTTTCAGAAATACCTTCAATAAAAGCTTTGTCACAAAAAATAAAGTGAAAATCATACAATTTTACATCGTAATTGTTTAATGTTTCTAAAATTTCTGATTTGTTTTTTAATACTATTTGGTTCAGTTTCATAAAATTTTCAAAATAAGATTTGTTAACTATTTTGTTGTTTATTTTCTTATGCCGAATATAAGCAAAATATAAGTTTTAATAGTTGATGATTAAAGTCATTTTAACTTTAAAAAATGTTATTTTTACCTTTGGGTTAACTAATTTTGAGATATACAGCTTAAATTAAACATGAAAAAGAAGATAGTAATAGTTGAAGATGACTATATAATTCAGGAATTACATAAACACTATGTTGAAAATTTAGGTCATGAAGTAATTGCAACATTTGAGTGTGGCAAAGACGCTATTGAATTTTTTCAAGACAATAATGCAGATTTAATTTTAATGGATATAAGACTTGAAGATAGTCTTGATGGTATTGAAACCATGAAAAAAATTCAAGAAATAAGATCCATTCCTGTTGTTTATATATCTGGTAATACTGAGGATAATAATTTCAAACGAGCAGTGAATACAAACATGAAAGGTTTTTTATCTAAACCTCTAGCGCCATCTCAACTTGAAGATATTATTGATTCGTTAAATGATTTAACTGATTCTATTTTATATGCTGAAAGAATTCAGAAAGCAATTTTCCCTCAAAGACACGAAATCCATCGAACTTTTGGAAACAGTTTATATTTAAATAGGCCTAGAAATATTATTAGTGGCGACTTTTGTTACCTAGTATCAAAAAGAAAAAAAAATGAAGTTATTGGTGGGGTTGGTGATTGCACTGGTCACGGTATTCCAGCGGCCTTATTGTCTGTATTATGCCACGAGATTTTAACAAGCAATTCAAAAAAAATAAGTGATTTAAGGTTAATTATAAACAAATTAAATTCAAGCATAATTAGAAATTTATCACGATTAGATAAAGAAAACAGAATGTCTGATGGTTTAGATTTAGTATTGTTTAAGGTTATTCCTGACGAATCTAGAATAGAGATTTCAGGAATTAATCGTCCTTTCATCTATTTTGAAGCAAAAACACAAACTCACCATTACCATAAATTAAAAGGATTAAGTATAGGAAATCCTTTCAATAGTTTAGATGAGATTCCACAGGTTTCATTTACGTATTCTGAAAATGATTATTTCTATTTTTTTACAGACGGCATTACCGATCAATTTGGAGGACCAAATGGAAAAAAATTAATGAAAAAAGGTTTGCTCGAATTTTTGGATAAAATTTCGGCAATGCCAACATTAAAAAGAGAAATTGAATTGGAGATTTTTTTACGAAAATGGCAACATAATCTAGATCAAACGGATGATATTCTGTTTATAGGAATTAGTCCGTCAAATATTAATACAAAATTTATCAATAATAATAACAATTAAAAATTAATATAAAATGTACGGATTAGTAAATAAAGCAATTCAAGATTTAGTTTGCGAAAAATTTGGAGAAGACAAATGGATTGAAATAAAAAAGTTATCAAATTTTGAAGATGATTTTTTTATTGGGTTGCAAGCTTATCCCGATTCATTGACTTATGAATTAGTAAAAAACGCCTCAAGAGTTTTAGGTGCAGATGCTTCTGTTGTAATGGAGGCATTTGGAGAATATTGGATTTTATATACAGCTAATGAAGGTTATGGAGAAATGCTAGATTTGGCTGGTGATAATTTATCTGATTTTTTAAATAATTTAGATATGTTGCATAACAGGGTAAATAATATCATGCCCCAATTGGTAGCTCCTCAATTTTCGACCAGAAACGAAACCGATAATTCTATTGAGTTAGAATACCGATCAAAACGAGAAGGTATGGCACCTATGGTTGTTGGTTTATTAAGAGGATTAGGTAAACGATTCAATAAAGAACAGTTAAAAATTGAACATATTCAGCAAAAAAATGATGTTAACGATTGTCATGTTTTTAGACTAGAATGGTAAACTAACATGAAAAAGCCTGAAATTCCAGATAATGAAAAAGATAGATTAATTGCCTTAGGTAGTTATGATATTCTGGATACATTGGACCATCAAGAATATGATGATATTGTTTTGGTTGCGTCTGAAATATGCCAAACACCAATATCTGTAATTAGTTTAATTGATGAAAATAGACAATGGCTTAAGTCTACTAAAGGAATAAACGCAAAAGAAACAAGCAGGGATATATCTTTTTGCGGGCATGCTATAAATAAACCAGATGATGTTTTAATTATTCCAGATGCGCGCATTGACGAGCGCTTTCATGATAATCCGTTAGTTACCGGCAACCCAAATATTGTTTTTTATGCAGGTGTACCTTTGGTGGACGAAAATGGTTATGCATTAGGCACCATTTGCGTAATAGATAACAAACCAAAAACACTTGATGAAAATCAAATTAAAGCATTAAAAGTTTTAGCTCGAAAAGTTATTTTATTGCTAAGTCTTAAAAAGCGTAATACCGAACTTGAGAGTGCTAAAAACTTGTTGTTTGAATCCATAAATTTTTCATCTCCATTTTTCCTTCTAATAGATAAAAACAACTGTATTCTTGATTTTGGAGAAAATTATAAAAAATCAATACCTGAACTTAAGAAACAAAATTATTTTAACGATCTTTTTGTTTGGGAATCAAATTTTAACATAGAATCTTTTATTAATTCTAATTCAGGAATAAATAAGTTGTTATTTTTTAAGACAATAGACGATAAACAACGATATAAATGTTCTGTAAAAAAATACAACGCTGATTCTTTGATAATTTTCGCTACGCCTGTAATCAATACACAATATTTGATTACTAATTACAATATAAATATTAATAATTTCCCAAAACAAGATTATATAGCGGAATTTCTTTTTCTTCAGCAAGCTGCTACAAAAGGATTAGAAGATTCAAGAAGGCTCACCGAAACATTAACCGAAAAAAACAAGTTGCTTGAAATTTCTAAACAGACCTTAATTAATTCAAATGCTGTTTTAGAGGAAAAGGTAAACGAACGAACTAAAAAGATTAAAAATTTAGCCCTATTTCCTGAACAAAATCCTAATCCGGTTTTTGAATTAGACTATTATAACAAAGTAATTAATTATTCAAACCCTGCAGGTAAAACAATTATTTTCAAGGATCGAAGTTTTACGTATGAAGATTTATTAAAAATTTTGATAATTTCTGAAGAAACCATTAAAAATAAAAGCACCGCTATATTTGAATTTGATTTTGAAAATCAGAATTATCAAAGAAATATTTTTTTCTTTGATAACGAGCCAATTATAAGGGTTTACCTGCACAACATAACTGATATTAGAAATTATCAAAATACATTAAAAGAAAAAAACGAAGAACTAGAGCTAACATTAAAACAGGTTGTTAATCTCCAAACTGATATTATAAAACAAGAAAAAATGGCAACGCTTGGTTTATTAATTGCCGGCATTGCTCACGAAATTAATACACCTTTAGGCGCAATCAAAGCTTCTAATGATAATATTGTTGACTCAATAAGTAATGGACTAATAAATCAAATTACTCAATTAGATATTAATGATTTAGTAACCAGCATTGAATTATACTTTCTAAATAAAAAAGGTAATAAAGTATTTAGTACTCGGGAGGAAAGAGCTTTTATAAAACGAATTGAAGAGGAATTAATAAATGAAAATTTTAATTTCTCTAATACTTATTTTTATGCCAGAAAGATTTATGAATTAGGATTTGAAAATTTAGACACAAGTTTGAAAAAATATTTGGAGCATAAAAACAGTGCTGATATTTTTACGTTTGCTTCAAACTTACTTAAAATTATTAAATCTACCGAAACTATCACAATTGCTGTAGATAAAGCTACTAAGGTTGTAAAGGCCTTAAATAATTTTTCTCATGGAAATATTAACGATGAGTCTGTAATTTTTAACCTTAAAGATAATATAGAGTCTGTATTAACTATTTTATGGAATAAAATAAAACATGGTTCAAAAGTTATTAATCATATTTCTGATGATATTTCGATTAAAGGTAATCAGGAAGAATTGTCACAAGTTTGGACTAATATTATTAATAATGCCTTGCAAGCCGCTAATAACAAATGTAATATAGAAATCAGTTATTACGCTGAAAATTCTAATCACATTATAACGTTACAAAATGATGGGCCTGAAATTCCACCTAATGTAATTGATCGTATTTTTGATGAATTTTTTACCACTAAAAAAAGGGGAGAGGGCACCGGGCTTGGCTTAAACATAGTTAAAAAAATTATCGAAAAACATAAAGGAACAATTAAATGCACGAGTAATTCATCAGTTACAAAATTTATTATATCAATACCAGTTTTAAATGAGTAAAATTGCCATACTTTCAGTAGACGACGAAAAAATAATTTTAGATTCACTCCGGATACAATTTGAAAAAAATTTCAAGAATAAATATCTATTCGAATATGCGGAAAGTGCTGA
Organism: Bacteroidia bacterium; assembly: GCA_044344665.1. GTDB lineage: Bacteria > Bacteroidota > Bacteroidia > B-17B0 > Aurantibacillaceae > Aurantibacillus. The sequence goes on from JBIJCO010000011.1 coordinate 68,487, forward strand.
AGAGGCTCTGGAAGTAATTGATGAATTAATATATAAAGATATAGACATACTTCTAGTTATTTCTGACTATCAAATGCCGGGTTTAAATGGAGATGAGTTTGCAATAACCCTTAAACAAAAACTACCAAACATTAATATTTTGATGCTTACCGGGCAGATTACAGAAAAACTATCTACTGAACTTTTAAGTAAAAAAATTGTTTTAAAAGTGATCTCAAAACCTTGGTCTGAAAATGATTTAGTAACGATGATAAGAAATATAACTGTTTAATGTCAACTAAAAAAGCTATAATTATAATAGATGATGAGTTCATCATTTTGGAATCACTCAGAATTCAGCTAAGCAGAATTATTGATGAAAATATTATTTTAGAGGCTGCTTCTTCAGGAGAAGAATCTCAGGCTTTAATTGACGAATTTTATAATGATGGGATAGATATTATACTAATTATTTCTGATTATAATTTAGATGACACTAAAGGCACAGCTATACTTTCTTACGCTCACCAAAAATTCCCTAATTCAAAAAAGGTAATATTATCCGGTCAATCTGATATAGATGAGATTGCTGATTTTAATAATTCAATAGGTTTACATGCCTCATTTTCTAAACCTTGGATATTTGAAGAATTAAAAGAATCAATTCTTAAAGTAATAAATACTTAGTCTGGAGAATTAATTTTAAATAAATCCAACTAGTTTAACGAAACGAATTAGTCTTGATTTCTTTTTTTAACCATTGTTAAAATTGTAGCAATAGCAACCGTTTCTCCTGTTTCATCATAAACATCAACTAGCCATTTTACAATACCTTTTGCAATATCTTCCGTATTTTTCTTTTCTTGATCAATTTTTTCTTTGCAAGTAAATTTTACGCCAATTGTACTGCCCATATAAACGGGTTTTGTAAATCGGCATTCATCAATACCATAGTTAAGTAACACTGGGCCTTTTTTTGCATTAACAAATAAACCTGCTGCCTTACTTAATATATAATAGCCATGTGCCACACGTCCAGTAAAAATTGTTCCTTCTAGGGATGTTACATCAGTATGCGCATAAAAATGATCACCACTTACATTTGCAAAATTTACAACATCGGCATCAGTAATGGTGTGTTTTGCTGTTATCAGTGTTTCACCTATTTCCAAATCTTCAAAATGCTGACGGAACGGATGAATATCTTTTTCTATTTGTTTAGCACCTTGTTGATATTGATTTAAAATTGCTGTGATTGTTGTTGGCGAACCCTGAATTGCAGTACGCTGCATGTAATGCATTACGCCACGTTTTCCACCCATTTCTTCTCCGCCTCCTGCTCTTCCTGGCCCACCATGAACAAGCATTGGCATAGGGGAGCCATGACCTGTGCTTTCTTTTGCACATTCAGAATTTAAAACTAAAATACGACCATGCATGCAGGCAGCGCCAATTGTATACATTCTAGCAATTGAATTATCTGCAGTAATTATTGAACTAACTAACGACCCTTTACCCATCTTACTTAATTCTATAGCTTCATCAATTGTTTTGTATGGCATAATTGTGCTAACAGGCCCAAAAGCTTCAATATTATGACAGTCGGTGTTTTTAAATGGGTTGTCATTTAAAAAAATTATTGGAGGCATAAATGCTCCTTTAGTTTTATCGGCTCCTTTTACTTCAAAATTTTCAAAATCACCAATAATTATTTTTTGAGTTTTACTTAATATCTCAACTTTTTCTTTTACTTCATTTAGTTGCGATATTCCGGCCAATGAACCCATTCTCACACCTTCAATATTTGGATCGCCAATGATATTTTGTGTTAAACGTTTACCTATGGCAATATGAACGTCTTCAACCATTCCCTCGGGCACTATTATGCGGCGAACAGCTGTACATTTTTGACCTGCTTTTGTTGTAATTTCCCTAGTAACTTCTTTTATAAAAATGTCAAACTCAGGCATAGATGGCTTTACATCTGTACCCAAAACGCAACAATTTAGAGAGTCAGCCTCCATATTAAAATGAACGGCTTCTTCTAATAAACGTGGATGTGATTTCAGCATTTTTCCGGTAGAAGCAGAGCCTGTAAAGGTAACTACATCTTGACTATGAACATGATCTAATAGTCCGTTTGCACTACCACAAATTAATTGCAAAGCACCATCAGGTAATAATTTACTGGCTATAATTTCTTTTACTACCGCTTCAGTTAAAAAAGAAGTAATTGTTGCCGGTTTTACAATTGCGGGCACGCCTGCTAACCAATTAACAGCCACTTTTTCAAGCATACCCCAAACCGGAAAGTTAAACGCGTTTATATGTATTGCCACACCTTCTTTAGGTACACAAATATGATGACCTATGAACGTATTATTTTTTGACAAGCGAGCCACATCACCATCGTAACAAAATGTTTCATTCGGAAATTGGCGACGTAAAGATGCGTATGTAAATAAGTTACCAATACCACCTTCAATATCTACCCAGCTATCGGCCCTAGTTGCGCCAGTTGCCCAGCTTATTTTATAAAATTCTTCTTTTTTACTTTGTAAATGCAATGCCAATGCTTTGAGCATTAAACCACGTTCTTGAAAAGTCATTTTTCGAAGTTTTGGTCCGCCAACAGTTCTTGCATACTCACACATTAATGCAAAATCTAAACCTTTACTGCTAGTTGTAGCAACTAAATTTCCGGTAATTGCATTAAATAATTCTTGACCTTTATCTGCGCCTGCAACCCATTGTCCACAAGCATAATTTTGTAATTGATTCATGACTTAAATTTGGTATATCTTTAATTTGTTTAAATATAAGAATTTCTTAAAGGGCTTAGTTGATTAAATAAAAAACAACACATCTTAATTATTGAATTTATTTTTCTACTTCTACAATTTGAGGATTAATAATAAATTTATGAATCATTCGTTCTATTTTGGGTGTTAACTCTTTACAAAAAACCAAATGTTGACATTTAGGTAAACTCAGCGCAAGCCTGTCAATATGACCTTGCCATTCGTTTTCAATCATGGTTTCTGCATCATCTATTACAAATAATTTTATTTTGGTTAAATTAAATGTACGTTTAAAGTAAATTTCCATAATTCTTTTTGCTGTTGCTATAACAACGTCTGTTCCTTCATAAATAGCCATTGTTTGCAAATCAATTTTTCCTTCTTCAATAACAGTTACAATTCTTAAATCGGTTTCTTTAGTTAAATTTTTAAATTGTTCTTCCATGGCAATGGCTTTTTCCATGTTAGACACTAAAATTAAAGCACGTGGTGGATTCTCAAATGCTCTTTGCAGTTTTTGAATGGTACATAAATTTATTAAAGTTGTTTTTCCTGAATTTGTTGGTCCAATTCCTATAACATCTGCACCCGAATTAATTTTTGATAATGATAAAGCTTGAATTTTAGTTGGTGTTTCAATACCGCAGTCAATTAAGGCAGCATTAAGTTTTTTATTTAATTTATCTTTAAACATGTTAATTTTTAGCTTGTAAATTTGTAACCTACGCCCCTAATCGAAAAGAAGTGTTTGGGTTCTTTAGGGTTATTTTCAAAATATTTTCTAAAGTTAAGTATATAATTATCTATTGTTCTGGAAGAAGCATTTTCATTAACATGCCAAAGCTTTTCAATAATTTGATCTCGCGAAATAACTTTATTTTCATTTTGAGTTAACAATTTAAGCAGGCCAATTTCTTTTTTTGTAAGTGTAATTAGTTTACCGGCAACATCTTTAATTTCGTATGTTGTAAAGTTAATATTACAATTTTCGAACTCAAACACATCGTTTAAATCTTTGGAAACGCGTTTTATTAAATTATTAATTCTTAGCAGTAACTCTTCTAAATCAAAAGGTTTTGTAATATAATCGTCTGCACCTAATTTAAGGCCTTCAATTTTTTCGTTTATTTGATTTTTAGCGGATAAAAATATTATTGGAATATTTTGATTAATACGTTTAAACTCCGAGCATAAAGTTAGGCCATTAATTTCTGGTAACATGATATCAAGCAGTACCAGGCTAATTTCATTTTTGTTTACTGTAAACAGTTTTAACGCCTCGCGACCTTTTGTTGCAATGATTACCTCATGGTTTTCAAGTTTTAGATTGAGGGCAATTGTTTTTGCTAAATTTTCTTCATCTTCTACAATTAATATAGTGTGTTTTTTCATTAGTAATACGGTACTTTTAAAAACAAATAGTTTTATAATAAAACAAAATAGCATTTAAAATTAAATATTTAATTTCAACCAGGTTTGTTTTAACAATAACTTTATTTAAACAATTAAACTAGAAAGTAAAATAATCAAAATTTTTACCGACGGCAGCTGTCACACGCAACTTTTAATAGGGGCTTGGTCTGCATTAATATTTTTTGATTCGAATAAAATTGTTTTACAAGATTATGAATTTGATACAACTCATAATAGAATGGAATTAAAAGCCGTAATTAATGCTATAAATTATTTTAATCAAATCAATTTAAATAATTTAGAATTTCATGTTTACTCTGACAGCCAGTATGTAGTTAATTTAATTGATAGACAAGCTAAATTGACAAGCAAGCATTTTATTACAAAAAAAGGGAAACTAATTAAAAACTACGATTTAGTTATGATTTTATTGGAACAAATAGAAAAATTTGAAATAAAATTTATTAAGGTGGAAGCACATAAAAAAAATGGTAATATTTTTAACAAGGAAGTTGATTTACTTGTGCGTAAATTAGTACGCGAAAAAGTTTCTGAACATGAGCGAAACAAAATCTAATGACCCACTTCACGGAAAAACTCTGGAAATGATTCTTAAAGAAATCGTGTTTTATTATGGATGGGAACATCTTGGGGTAAAAATAAATATACGGTGTTTTAATAATAATCCTAGCATAAAATCGAGCTTAACATTTTTGAGAAAAACTCCATGGGCACGAAAAAAAGTAGAGGAGCTTTATGTTTATTTGATTGAAACAAATCAATTAAATTAAGTTTTTAGTTGCTTATATAGTAGTCGTTTATTGTTTTTTTTATAAAGCTATCATTATAGTTTATTTAGTATAATTTTAACTAAAAACAGCTTTCCATTCTTTGTTTATTGCCCAATTAGGGTTCCATATATTGTTAATAAAAAAGTTTATAAAATAAAAGTAAGAGTCATTTATTCAGTTAACCAAAGTAATAACTTGTCAATGATATACATCACTTTTTTATGAAACATTCTACTGCTACTGAAAAAAAAACAGCTAAAGCTGAAATAGTTGATAAAAATAAATCTCAAAAAAATAAAAGTTTACAAGATTTACGTGCGACTATTTTAAAGAAACATTATCGTAAAAATGAAACAGATGATTCTGATGAATCGGAGAATTACCGATCTAATTATAATTCGACGGTAACCAAGTCAATTAAAAATAATGATGTTAAATCTGAAATTGAGTTTTTAAAAGATGAGATTGAGCGCTTGAAAGAGCAGGAAAATCAAACTTCAGAAGTGCTAGGTTTAAAACATCAGTTGGCAGGAGTTTTAGAACAATTAATTCCAGATTTTATTCATGACATTTCTTCTCCTATTAGTCTTTTAGAATACTCATTAAGCAATTTAATGGAAGATCATCATAAGGCAATGAAACTTGTAACATCATTTTCTTTTGGTTTAAATGATTCTAATTGTGCATTAGAAATTTATAATTATAGTCAGACATTAACTTCTTTTACCTCTTGGAGTATTAATCAGATGGAATTAAGATCAATGAAAAAAATACTTGTGTTAGAGATTCAGGAATTTAAATTTAAAAATGTTCAGCGGGGTGCAGATATTTTTGTTAATTCAGGAATATTTCATGTTGATGATAAATTAAAAAGCCTATTTACACGGCAAAATGGTGAACAACTATTTGAATTATTGATCTCATTATTGTCAATAAAACAATCATTTTCTATTTTGGAATCTGCAAAAAACAAGTCAAATAATTTGATTACAACGCTGAGAAATTATACCCGCAAGCAACTTGGTTCAGACCCTGAATTGTTTGATCTTAAAGCTTCTTTAGAAATTGCTATAGCTATGTTAGGGCATAGGCTTCGTTCACGTAAATTTTCGTTTTCTTATGATGTTTCTTGTTTTGTTTTAGGAGACATACAGCATATGGCACATATTTGGATTAATTTACTTTCAAATGCAATAGAAGCAACTGATTCAATGGGAACTATTAAAGTTAAAGTAATTAAGGAAGGCAATGATATATTGGTTAAAGTAAAAGATAATGGTTCAGGGATACCTGAAGAAAATTTAAACAAAATATTTATGCCATATTACACAACCAAAAAAAATCAGGCAGGTACTGGTATAGGCTTAGATATTTGTAAAAAGTATTTAGATAGTTTAAAGGCAAAAATTGAAGTAGTTTCAAAGCCGGGCGAAACCGTTTTTACAGTTAGAATTACTGAATATGCAAAAGGAATCAGATAATTTAACAGAAACAAATTTAGTAGAAATAGAACATGTTTCTATTGATCATACTGTCTTGATTATTGACGATGATAACAATTTATTATTATCAATAAAAGAGAAGTTATATAATATTCCCGAATTTAATTTTATTGTAGAAACCGCAAGCGACCCTTTAACAGGTCTTGAGTTAATGCGTGTGTTATATGACGAAGGTGTTTCTCCTTCATTAATAATATCTGATCTTTCTATGCCTGGTTTACAAGGAGATGAATTATTGGAAGAATCAATGAAATATTTTCCTGAGTCAAAAAAAATATTAATGTCAGGGAATCCAAATTTAGATGCTGTTTTACACTCAATTAATTCTGCACATATTTATAGAATGCTAACAAAACCCATTCAGGAACTTGAATTTCAATTGGCTGTAAAACAAGCTATAGAATCAATAGAACTTGAAATGAGGGTAAAAGAAGTTAATTTAAAGCTTCAACATGTAAACGCCAATTTGTCAAGAATAGTTAACGAAAAAGTATATGAGTTAGCTTATAAAAATCAACAACTAACAGATAGTATACATTATGCCGGATTAATTCAAAAGTCTGTTCTTTCTTCTGAGGACCAATTTAGTTTAGATATCCCAAAAGCATTTACTTTGATATTACCCAAAGATATTGTGAGTGGTGATTTTTTCTGGTATCATAATGATGAATCGCATTTGAGTTATTGCATCGCAGATTCAACAGGTCATGGAGTACCAGGTGCTTTTGTATCCTTGCTGGCATTTGGGGCTCTAAGAGAATCTTTTGAATTAACGAAACATAAAGATGATGTTAGTTCGATTATTTGCGCTGCAAACAATCAATTTAAAAAAACACTAAATAATAATACAAATAAAGATTCGGCAGAGTTAGGTTATTTTTTTCTTAACAGAAAAACACTAGAATTAAAATACTGTGGTTTTAAAACAACCTTATTTATTGTTCGAAAATCTGAATTAATTGAAATTAAAGGGACTAAAAAAATATTTGGAGATCAGGTTTTGTCAAACATAGAAGAAAGCGTTATCCAAACATTTCAAATGTTACCTGGAGATACTTTATTTATGACCTCCGATGGATTTATAGACCAGTTTGGTGGGCGTGATAATAAAAAATTTGGCAGCAAGCGTTTTAAATTATTAATTAATCTAATTGCTAGTCATCATTTCTCAAACCATCGTAAAATTTTAATAAAAGAATTTTTTGATTGGAAGGGCGAAAACGAACAAACAGATGATGTAAGTGTGTTTGGATTAACCATTTAGGTATAATGTAATTTTAAATCAAATAAAAAAACCCGGAAAAACCGGGTTTTTTTATTATCAATTATGCTTTATCTTCTTTTTTATTTTTCTTGCCTTTTGGTTTATTGGTTGTAATTACAACGTCATCTTTTTCTTTATTGTAATCTACTTCAATTTCATCACCTTCAGATAAATTATTTTTTATTATTTCTTCTGCCATTGGATCTTCAAGATACTTTTGAATAGCACGCTTTAAAGGCCTTGCGCCATAATTGGCGTCATATCCTTTTTCAACGATATAATCTTTTGCTGCATCGGTAATTTTAATTGAATAACCTAAACCATTTACCCTACCAAATAAGTGAGCTAATTCTATATCAATAATTTTATGAATATCTTCTCGTTCTAAAGAATTAAACATAACAACATCGTCAATTCTATTTAAGAATTCAGGTGCAAAAGCTTTCTTCAGAGCATTTTCAATAACTCCTTTTGAGGCATCTTCTTCACCGGCTTTTCTGGCTTGCGTGCCAAATCCAACACCAGTTCCAAAATCTTTTAACTGTCTTGCACCAATATTTGAGGTCATTATGATTATAGTATTTTTAAAGTCTATTTTTCTACCTAAACTATCAGTTAACAAACCATCATCTAAAACTTGCAATAACATATTAAAAACATCCGGATGCGCTTTTTCAATTTCATCTAAAAGAACAACTGAATATGGCCGGCGACGAACTTTTTCGGTTAATTGTCCGCCTTCTTCATATCCTACATATCCCGGAGGTGCACCAATTAATCGAGTTACAGCAAACTTCTCCATATATTCGCTCATGTCAATTCTAATTAAAGCATCATCATTATCAAATAAATGTCTTGCTAAAATTTTTGCTAATTGAGTTTTACCAACACCCGTAGGACCTAAAAATATAAACGATCCTATTGGTTTATTTGGGTCTTTTAATCCTGCCCTGTTACGTTGAATTGCCTTTACAACTTTTGCTACAGCCTTATCTTGACCTATTACTTTTCCGGTAATAAGTTCGTTCATTTTAACTAACTTATCGCTTTCATTTTGATTAACTCGTTGAACAGGTACACCACTCATCATGCTAACTACATCAGCAACATTATCTTCAGTAACACTGATTCTATTTTGCTTTGTTTCTTCCTCCCAAATCTTTTTTGCGGTCTCTAATTCAGTATGCAACTGCTTTTCAGTATCACGCAATCTCGCTGCCTCTTCATATTTTTGAGAACGAACTACCTGATTTTTTAATTCTTTAATGTCTTCAATCTTCTTTTCAATTTCTAAAATATTTTCAGGAACATTAATGTTTGTTATGTGAACTCGACTGCCTGCTTCGTCTAATGCGTCAATAGCTTTGTCGGGCAAATGTCTGTCAGTTATATATCTCGCAGTAAGACTAACGCAAGCTTTTAAAGCTTCATCAGTGTAAGTGACATTATGATGATCTTCGTATTTAGATTTAATATTATTTAAAATCTGTAAAGTTTCATCTTGCGTTGCTGGCTCAATTAAAACTTTTTGAAATCGTCGTTCTAATGCTCCATCTTTTTCAATATATTGACGGTATTCATCTAGAGTAGTAGCACCGATGCATTGAATTTCACCACGCGCTAAGGCCGGTTTAAACATGTTACTTGCATCTAAACTTCCGCTTGCACCACCAGCTCCAATTATTGTATGAATTTCGTCAATAAATAAAATTACATCCGGAGATTTTTCAAGTTCGTTCATGACAGCTTTCATTCTCTCTTCAAATTGACCTCTATATTTTGTTCCAGCAACTAATGATGCTAAATCTAAAGTAACAACTCGTTTGTTAAAAAGTACACGTGAGACTTTACGTTGTACAATTCTTAATGCTAAACCCTCGGCAACACTGGATTTACCAACACCGGGCTCACCAATTAAGATTGGATTATTTTTTTTACGGCGAGATAGAATTTGAGATACACGTTCAATCTCTTTTTCTCTGCCAACAACTGGATCTAATTTCCCATCTTCTGCCATTTTTGTCAAGTCTCTTCCGAAATTATCTAATACAGGAGTTTTAGACTTGCTGTCTCCTTGTTTTTTTTGACTTCCGGCATTACCAGATGATCCACCAAAACTTGTTTCCTCTCCTTCGTCTTCATCGCCACCTGTTGCAGAATTTTCAATTTTATTCGGGTTTTCCTCGAAGCCTTCTAATTCAGCTCTTACAGCATCATAATCAACGCCTGCTTTTAATAATGTTTTAGAAACAACATTATCATTATCTTTTAAAATACATAATAATAAATGTTCAGTTCCAATTTGGATTGATTTAAATGATTTAGCTTCGAGGTAGGTGAGTTTTAAAGTTTTTTCAGCTTGCTTAACTAAAGGAATGTTTGCTAGGTTATTTGATTTTCTTAAACCAGGCGAGAGGTTATGTTCAATGCTGCGGCGAAATTCACTTACATCAACACCTAAATTCTTTAATAATCGTATTCCAACACCATCTCCTTCTCTAATCATACCAAGCATTAAATGCTCTATACCAATATAATCATGACCTAATCTTAAAGCCTCTTCTCGGCTGTAGGTTATAACATCTTTTACTCGGGGCGAAAATTTTGCTTCCATAAATTGTAAGGTTTAGTAAATAATTCACATATATAATGCCAAACTCAAAAATAGGCTTTAATAAATCTTTCTTCTAATTTTTAAATTCGTTTTTTTAACAAATTTTTTGTTGATAAGTTTTAAGCGTAATTGCTGATTTTTCGGTACTTTCATAGGGCATTTGTCAATTTTACGTAACGTTATTTTTTTGAAAAAAAAACTGAATTCTAACTGACAAAAGTGCATTGATAATTTAGATAACTTAATAATAAACAGACAAAATATGGCAGACGGAGAAAAAGTAATTCCGATTAATATTGAAGATGAAATGAAAACGGCTTACATCGATTATTCGATGTCAGTAATTGTATCTCGTGCATTACCTGATGTTAGAGATGGTTTAAAACCTGTGCACAGACGTGTTTTATATGGAATGTTAGATTTAGGAGTTTTACACAATAGACCTTACAAAAAATCTGCACGTATTGTTGGGGAAGTTTTAGGTAAATATCACCCACATGGAGATGCCAGTGTATACGACACCATGGTTCGTATGGCGCAAGAGTGGAGCCTAAGATATATGCTTGTAGACGGACAGGGAAATTTTGGTTCGGTAGATGGTGATCCTCCTGCAGCAATGCGTTACACAGAGGTACGATTCAGAAAAATAACAGAAGAAATGTTAGCGGATATTGAGAAAGATACGGTTGATTTCCGTCCAAATTTTGATGACTCGTTAACAGAACCTACCGTTTTGCCAACGCGTATTCCAAATTTATTAATGAACGGTGCTTCTGGAATTGCAGTAGGTATGGCTACAAATATGGCCCCTCATAATTTAACAGAAAGTATTAACGCCATTTTAGCTTACATCGATAATAGAGAAATTGATATTGATGGTTTATTAAAATATATTAAAGCTCCAGATTTTCCTACAGGAGGAACGATATACGGTTACGAAGGAGTTAAGGAGGCTTTTCATACAGGAAAAGGACGTGTTGTCATGCGCGCAAAGGCAAATGTTGAACCTGTTGGTAACAGAGAACGCATTGTTGTTACAGAAATTCCTTATCAGATAAATAAGGCGGAGATGATTAAACGTCAGTGGGAACTTTGTAATGAAAAGAAAATCGAAGGTATAAGTGAGATTAGAGACGAAAGCAATAGAGAAGGTATGCGAATTGTATATGAATTACGTTCAGATGCCATTTCAAATGTTGTATTAAACAACTTGTATAAATATTCAGCTCTTCAAACTTCATTTTCCATTAATAATGTTGTTCTTGTAAAAGGACGCCCCGAAATACTGAATTTAAAAGATATGATTCAGTATTTTGTTGAGCACAGACACGAAGTTGTTGTTAGAAGAACAAAATACGAATTAGCTCAGGCTGAAAAACGCGCTCATATTTTACAAGGCTTATTAATTGCAATTGATAACCTTGATGATGTAATTAAAATTATTCGCGAAAGCGAAAGTCCTGAAATTGCCAGAGACGAATTAATGGGTAAATTTAATTTATCTGAAATACAAGCTCGCGCAATTTTAGATATGCGATTAAGAACGTTAACCGGACTAGAACGCGATAAAATTAAATCAGAATACGAAGAGTTATTAAAAACAATTGCTCACTTAAATGATATTTTAAATAATGAACCTTTACGTTATACAATTATTAAAGATGAACTTATTGAAATAAGAGACAAATACGGTGACGAACGCAGAACTGATATTGTTTACGCCGGAGATGATCTTAAAATTGAAGACATGATAGCTGATGAAAATGTTGTAATTACAATATCACATTTAGGCTACATGAAACGTACTAACTTAGATGAGTACCGTTCGCAAGCAAGAGGAGGCAAGGGTAGTAAAGGCTCTAACACTCGCGATGAAGATTTTATTGAACACATGTTTATTGCCAGCACTCACAATTACTTGTTGTTATTTACCGAAAAAGGTCAATGTTTCTGGTTGCGTGCATACGAAGTTCCTGAAGGTACAAAAACAAGCAAAGGTAGGGCCATCCAAAATTTAATAAGCATAGCGCCTGATGATAAAGTAAAAGCATTCATAAACGTAACCAGTTTAACTGACGAACAATACATAAACAATAATTACATTGTTCTCGCAACCAAAAATGGCATTATCAAAAAAACAACATTAGAGGCTTATACACGTCCTCGTGCCAATGGAATTAATGCAGTAACCATTCGCGAAGGTGATATTTTATTAGAAGCTGCGCTAACAAATGGTAATAGCGAAATAATGTTAGCTACCAAATTAGGAAAGGTTTGTCGTTTTAATGAATCAAAAGTAAGGCCAATGGGCAGAAACGCATCAGGTGTTATTGGAATTGATTTAAATGACGATGAAGGCGGTAATAACGAAGTAATTGGTATGATTTGTATAAATGATATGTCATCTAACGTTTTAGTGGTTTCTGAAAAAGGATACGGTAAACGCTCTGACATTGAAGAATACCGTGTTACAAACCGCGGAGGAAAAGGGGTTAAAACAATTAACATTACAGAAAAAACAGGAAACTTAATTGGAATTAAATCTGTAACCGATGCTAACGACTTAATGATTATTACAAAAAATGGTATTACCATAAGATTAAAAGTTAATACACTTCGTGTTATGGGTAGAGCCACTCAAGGAGTTCGTTTAATTAATATTTCTGAGTCTGACGAAATTGCCGCGGTAACAAAAGTTGACCGTTTTGAGGATGAAATCGAAAACGATTCAACAATCGAAACTGAAAACACTGACAATTTAAATAGTGAAGACAATTCACAAGAAAATAATTCAGACACAACAACAAACGAAACCAACGAATAAAAAAGTTAAATATCTAAAAAACGATGTGTAATTTGTTTAATTATTACATCCTTTAAAATAAAAAACAACATGAAAAAAATAACCATTTTAAGTTTAGCATTAATTCCTCTATTTGGAATTTCTCAAAAATCAAAAGTACAAACCGCCTGGAGATCCCTTAATGATTACGAAACTAGTGAAAAAGATGGAAAACCTGAATTAGCTTATCTTACCAAAGCTAAGGATGCTATTGATGCGGCATTGGCTAGTGAAGATACAAAAAATCAAGGTAAAACCCATGCCTATAAAGCAAGAATCAGTTATGCGTTTTATCACTTTAAATTAGAACAAGAGAAAAATAAATTAAAAGCAAGTAATGTTGATAAAAATGAAATTGACGTTTTGGCTTATGGTAACACGCCTTTAACTGATTTTGAAAATGCAAACGAAGAGTTAAACAAAATCCAAGATTTAGACCCTAAATTTATGGAGACCATTAAAGATGGATTAACTAAAGGAACCTCCATGTTAGGAGAAGATGATTTGAAATTTGCCTTAATGGCTCAACAAATGAAAATGGAATCGGGTGTTATTGCCAGCGGAAAATACAAGGCAAAAAAATATGATGAAGCTGCTGACTATTTTTATAAAACCGGTTTTATGAATACTATGCTTTTTAAAATAAAAGATACCGCCAACTTTTTTAACGCCTGCGTATCTGCCGGAAAATCAAAAAATACGGCTAAAATTTTAGAGTATAATAAAAAAATGATTGATGGTAAAATTGCTTCGCCTTACAATTACGAATCAATGTTTAATGCAAACATCAGCAAAGGTGATTCAATAGCAGCAAACGAAATTTTAAGAAAAGGCCGAGTTGCTTTTCCTAGTGACATGGGTTTATTAAACTTAGAAACTAATCAGTTTTTAGCCAAAGGCAAACAACAGGAAGCTCTAAATAATTTAAAATTAGCCAGCGAAAAAGATCCAACCAATGCTTTATTCTTTTTGGTAACCGGAAATATTTATGATAACATGGCTAATCCGAAAGATAAAACAACAGGTAAAGAGTTGGATAAACCTGCAAACTTTGATGAATTATTTAAAAATGCAGAAACCAATTATTTAAAAGCCATAGAATTAAAACCCGCTACCGAACTATTATACAATTCTCTTTATAATTTGGGTGCTATGTATAATAACTATGGTGGTTCCCTGCAAAATAAAGCATCCGCAATGCCTGCTGCCGAGTATTCAAAAAAAGGTAAAGATCTGGAAACAAAAAGTCAGGATAATTATAAAAAAGCAATTCCTTTATTAGAGCAGGCTTTGGGTGTTAAACCAGATGATAAATTAACAATGTCAGCCTTAAGAAAATTATACCTTTTAACTGGCAATGAAGCAAAAGGAAAAGAAATGAATGAAAAAATGAAGGGTAGCAAATAATTTTTCTCACAAAAAAAACATAAAAATCCTCCAAAATTAATTGGAGGATTTTTTTTTGCCAATTTGTCACGTTAATGGTCTATGGTATTATTTTTGTGAAATATTGAAAAAATTAAAAAAACAACTATGAGTACAACCGGTAAAATTAACGTTCAAACAGAAAACATTTTTCCAATTATTAAAAAATTTCTTTATAGCGATAACGAAATATTTTTAAGAGAATTAGTTAGTAACGCTGTTGATGCTACAAAAAAATTAAAAGCCTTAGCCAGCATGGGCGAAGTAAAAGGCGATCTTGGTGATACGAAAATTGAAGTTGTAGTTGATAAAAATGCAAAAACCATTACCATTAAAGATAAGGGTATTGGTATGACGGCAGATGAAATTGAAAAATACATTGCACAGATTGCATTCAGCGGTGCCGAAGAATTTGTAAATAAGTATAAAGATAAAGTTGATAAAAACGTGGTTATAGGTCATTTTGGCTTAGGCTTTTATTCAGCTTTTATGGTAGCAAAAAAAGTTGAAATTTTTTCGTTATCTCATAAAGAAGGAGCAAAGGCTGTTCGTTGGGAATGTGACGGCAGCCCTGAATACCAAGTAGAAGAAATTTCAACAAAAACTCAACGAGGTACTGACATTGTATTACACATTGCCGACGATTGCGAAGAATTTTTAGAAGATTTTAAAATATCTGGATTACTTACAAAATATTGCAAGTTTTTGCCGGTAGAAATTAAATTTGGCACCAAAAAAGAAAGGGTTAAACCTGAATTAAAAGAAGGCGAAAAAGCCGAAGAAGTAAAGGATATAGAAATTGAAGTTGATAATATTATTAATAATCCTTTACCGGCGTGGACTAAAAAACCTACCGATTTAAAAGATGAGGATTATAAAAATTTTTATCACGAGTTGTATCCAATGCAGTTCGAAGAACCTTTATTTCACATACACTTAAATGTTGATTATCCTTTCAATTTAACAGGTGTGCTGTACTTTCCAAAACTGAGTAACAAATTGGAAATGCCTAAAGACCGCATACAATTGTATTGCAACCAGGTTTTTGTTACAGATAATGTAGAAAATATTGTACCTGATTTTTTAACCTTGTTACGAGGTGTTATTGATAGTCCGGATATTCCTCTAAATGTAAGCCGCAGCTATTTACAGGCCGATGGTAATGTGAAAAAAATATCAAGTCACATTACAAAAAAAGTTGCCGATAAATTAGAAGAGTTATTTAAAAAAGAACGGTCAGATTTTGAGAAAAAATGGGACGACATTAAAATATTTGTTCAATACGGCATGATAAGTGACGAAAAGTTTTATGAAAAAGCTGTTAAATTCGCACTTTTTAAAACTACCGACAATAAGTATTTTACATTTGACGAATACGAAAATTTGGTTAAACCAAACCAAACCGATAAAGACAAGAAGTTAATTTATCTATACGCTACTAATGTGCAAGAGCAACATGCCTATATTGATGCGGCTAAAAACAGAGGTTATGAGGTGTTATTAATGGAAACTATGTTAGATCCTCATTACATCAATCATTTAGAAAGCAAATTAAAAGATATTTCGTTTGTAAGAGTTGATTCAGATACAATAGATAAATTAATTAAGAAAGACGAAAATACCACTAGTAAGTTAACAGAAGATCAACAGAACCAATTAAAGCCAATTATAGAAGGCACAATAAGTAAAGAACAATTTACAGTTGTTTTTGAAAATTTAAGTGAAAACGATGCTCCAATGGTTATTACGCGCCCTGAATTTATGCGTCGTATGAAAGACATGAATCAGCTGGGTGGAGGAGGAGCCATGGGGTTTTATGGAAATATGCCTGACATGTATAATTTGGTAGTTAATTCAAACCACCCTTTAATTTCAAAAATTTTAAGTGAAACTGTTACAGATAAGCAAGTTAATTTAGCAAAACAAGCAACCGATTTAGCTTTATTATCTCAGGGATTATTAAAAGGCGAGAGCCTAACCAATTTTATTAAACGCAGTGTAGATCTGATTTAATATTTTGACTTATACATATAACGGGAAAATGAAATTTCATTTTCCCGTTTTTTATTTAGAAAGAATAAAGCATAAAAAAAACCTTCTTAATAATAAGAAGGTTTTTTTATTTAAAATTTATCTTGATTAGTTGTTTATTTTAAGTAACTCAACTTCAAAAATTAAATCGCTTTTTGGAGGAATAGCACCTGGATAACCTTGCTCTCCATAGGCTAGATTATAAGGAATATAAAATTTATATTTAGCACCTTCTTTCATTAATTGAACACCTTCTGTCCAGCCTCTGATTACTTGATTTAAACCAAAATCAATTGGTTCGCCACGTTGAACGCTACTATCGAAAATTTTACCATCAGTAAATGTTCCCGTATAGTGTACTTTTACATTACTTGTAGCTACTGGCATTGCGCCAGTTCCCTCTTTAATAACTATGTATTTTAATCCGCTCTCGGTAGTTTTCCCTGCAGCAAATTCTTTTAAGGCAGCTTCAGTTGCAATTTTTCTGGCTTCATCGGCGGCTTTTTCTTTTGCTGCCATTTTTTCATTTAAACCTGCTTTTTCTTTTTCAAATACAACTGCGGCATCAAACGCTTCGGCTTCTTTTCCTTTACGTAAAATAACAAGCTTATTAAGTACATCATTTTGTTTAATAGAATCTACTACATTTTGTCCAATTACTACATTCCCAAATACGGTATGTTTACCATCTAACCACGACGTTTCAACATGCGTTATAAAAAACTGCGAACCGTTTGTTCCTGGACCTGCATTAGCCATACTTAATATTCCCGGACCTTTATGTTTTAACGTTTCATCAATTTCATCAGGAAATTTATAACCAGGATCGCCAGTTCCTGTTCCTAACGGACAACCACCTTGAATCATAAATTTTGGAATTACTCTGTGAAATTTTAAACCGTCATAATACGGAACGCCATCAGCTTTTGCGGTATTTTTTATTTTTCCCTCGGCTAAACCTACAAAGTTAGCAACTGTCATAGGTGTTTTTTTAAACTCTAACAAGGCATAAATATCGCCTTTACTTGTTTCAAATTTGGCATACAAACCATCTGCCTGCTTGCTTAAAAATTCTTTATCCATTTTATTTAATTTTTGTTTTTCTTTTTTTTGAGCAACAACACTAAAATTAATGCTGGTTATTGCAGTTAATATTAAAAATATTTTTTTCATTGTTATTTGTTTTAATTTATTATTACAAATAGTTTGCCAAAAATTAATGGTTGTGACCATCATTAGGGCCATGTTGTTCTTGCATATCTGCTTTAGGTTGAGCAGGGGCAGGGCCAAAATTTACTAGTTCAACATCAAAAACTAACGGAGCAAAAGGAGGGATAGGACCACCACCATTTGGACCATAAGCCAAGTTTGAAGGAATCACAATTTTAGCTTTTCCGCCTTTATTTAATAAACTAATTGCTTCATCCCAACCTTTAATTACTTGCCCTTGACCCAAAACAAATTTAAATGAACCGTAAGACCTTTGAGGGTTATAAACATTTCCTTCTTTTGCATCAGCTTCAATAGATGAATCAAACATTTTACCATCTAATAAACGTCCTGTGTAATTTACTTCAACTTCCTCTCCGGCTTTTGGTTTAGCTCCTTTACCTTTTTTTGTTTCAATAAAATATAATCCGCTTTCAGTAGGTTTTACGGTAATTTTATTATCGGTAAGGTATTTTTCAAGATCAGTTTTTTCTTTGCCTTCAGCTTCTTTCATCATTTTTTCCTGCTCAGCCATTTGCTGTTTTTGATTTGCCTCTAGCTCTTTTTTAACTATAACGTCTTTTATTTTTACAATTGCTTTTAATTTTTCGCCCGGTTTAATTTGAGGCGGAAGTTCGTTCATACGCATAGTTTTTAAAAAGAACGAATCTGCAGAGAAAATAAATGCAGCACTATCTCCCTTTACCATCATAGCCATTCCATCTTCTAAACTTCCAACAAATGAAGACTTAGGCATTAAAAACTTAGTATAACCACTTCCATCTTGACTAACATTTTTTGAATCAACAATTACAGAATCGTTTTTATTGTTTGAAATTACATAACTAAATGTAATGCCATCTCCTTCACCAACTTTCACCCCGTTTTCATCGTGGTTAAAAAATTTATAATGTAGGCCATTTTCGGCTTTGGTGTAGCCGTCAAATTCAGAATTATTTTTACATGCACCAAATAACAAGGCTATTGCTGCAGTTGAAAGTAAAGTTGTTTTTTTCATTTTGGTTTTTATTTTATTCGTTTTTAATATCAATTATGTTTACTTTATAAATTAAAGGAGTATATGGTGCAATAATTCCGTTTGAGCTGCCATTTTCTCCAAATGCAAGGCGTGAAGGTAATATTATTTTTGCATTTTGTCCCTTTTTTAGTTTCTTAATAACATAATTTAAACCTTTTATTATCTGATCGGGAATTCCGTAGATTAGTTCGAAATTATCCGGTGATTTCTCAAAAATACGACCATTTAAAAAGCTACCTTCGTAGCTTAATTTTACAACCGATTTTTGTTTTACTTCGGGCATATTTGAACTATTTGGTTTTTCTATCCAATAAAAGCCAAGCGAATCAATGGATAACTCATAATCTTGTATTGTTTTAAAATAAGATTCTATTTGTTTACTTTCATTAGATGCTAAATTAATTTTTCTGTCGTTAAATTCTTCTAAGGTTAATACTTGTTTTAATTTAAAATAAATTTTTACAACCGAATCGTTTAAACTAAAAAAAGGAATTTTATCTGTATTAAAGTGTTGCAAATAAAATTCTTTAGGATTCATCAATAAACAAGCGCTATCATTTTCGTTTAGTTTATACAGATAATTTTTTAAGAAGAAATTCGGGTTTAGCGTGTCTATTTTAATAAAATAATTATCGTTAAAATTATTGTAACTATCCCAAAAAACCGAGTCTGATTGGGTTACAAAAGAAATATCTAGCCAGATTACTTTATTTTGATTAGACAAACCTGTGTTATTTATAAATGAAATTAACTTATAATAATAACCTAACTTATGATAGGAAAATTCATTTTCATTTTTATGTGTACAAGCATTTAAGCTTAAAAAAAACATGAATAAAATGCTGAATTTATTTAAGTTAATAAATTTCAACATCATATATTATGGGCATTTGAGGGGGTATTTTATTAAAATCGCCTAATAAACCATGAGCCAAGTGAGATGGAATAAGTAACAAAGCTTTGTCGCCATGTTTTAAATATTTTACACCTTTATGAATGCCACTTTCCATACTTTCGTTGCCAACAATAAATGTTTTTTTGCCTAGTGTTTCTGAGGAATAGCATTCGGTTCCGTTTAACAACGATACTTTAAAATTTATGGTTATTTGTTCGTTATCCTTAATGCTATCACCTTTAACGGAAGCGTTGTAAACATAATATCT